>CALVHD010000014.1 GCA_944327245.1 Candidatus Gastranaerophilales bacterium | reverse complement strand
TCTTCCAGGTTGAACCAACGGTAAGCTCGTCAACAAATCGTATCGCTCGTTATACTCGCTAACGTTTTGTATGACTCAAAGTCTTAATATTTATTAGTTATATTATCAATTTGAGCTAATATGTATTGGGCAACTTCGTGCTTGTTGCAGCTAACGTCAATAATTTCATTATTTTTTGTATAAATTCTCACAAAATTACTGAAGTTGTTAATTTTTGCTTTAGCATCTAAAATGTTTTCAAATGCTATATTTATATAGTTAAATTTCGATAATGAATTTAAGTTTGCACAATAAACCAATCTTGAACGTGTCTTATCGATAATGAATTTTGTGTTTTGTGTTGTGTTAATCAGTTTGTCTGTTTTATAATCAAAATCCACTGCAATTTTTCTTAAATTATAGCTTATTATAAATTCCTCAAATTCATGGATAAATTCTCTGTTTGCAAAAAAGTTAATTGTTTTTTCTCTGCCAAATGGAACAAAAGCTAATTTGTTTTCCTGATAAAGGACTTCTTCAATTTTATCTAATCTTATAGATTGAAGAGAATTGTTACTATAAGTTAAATAAACTATATCTTTGTAATTATCATAATAAATGTTATTTTCATATATTATAGATGTTTTTTCTTTGATGGAATCAAGCACTGCATTAAAAAGTTTGTATAAAAAATCTTTTTCAAAAATTAGTAATTGTTGAAATTCTCCTAAAATCGGCGCTTCAAAATAGTTATATTTTAAATCAATTGTGAAATGCTCTTTTAAAAGATTAATTTTAAAAATTCGAGGATTGTCCATTGATTTAAAATATGCAAATATTGATTTTTTGCAATCGTATGCCCATACATAGCTGCAGCTCCAATCGCTTGAGGATGAGAGTGTAAAATTATATTGCGGAAATTTTTGTCTGATTTTTTTCAGGCACATTTCTTTTAATACAAGGTAGAAAAAATTTTTAATCTCTTTGTTGATAGTGTTTATATGAAATGTTTTTTGAAGTCCGTTTTTAATATAGTGAATGTTAAAGAAACAGCTTTTTTGTTCTATGGAAGTAATAAAAGCTGTAGCAAATATCTCAAATTCATATAATGTCGGCATGTTTAAATTAAAGTTTTTAATTATTGCAAGCATGGAAGAATTATCATTTAGTGCAATAATTGTTTTTAGATTGACCAGTAATATCTCTTTGGCATTAAAACCCTTAGATTTTAGTATGAAATTGGCCTGTTCAATTGTTCTGGTTTTAATATCTTTTGAATATTTAAGAATAAATATTGTAGAGCCGACAATTAAACAAAGTAAAACCAAAATTAAAAGAATAATCAGTAATATCATTTGTTATTATAGCTTTCTCCTAATGACCAGCATTGTCTGGTTAAATAAAAAGTATCCATCTCGTTTATAAATTTATCAATATATTTTTTACAGGTATTTTCTTTGATTAGTACTTCTCCTTTTGATATTATGTCATCTTTAATTGCTAAATCGTTCAGGAGCTTAATTTTTTCAACTATATCAATTTCATCAAGCGGATTGAAATATAATGCTGCTTTTTTTAATTGTTCGTTGTAGCCAAGGTGATTTGAAATAAGCACCGGACAATTAAAATACATTGCTTCTAGTGCTACAATGCTGTCTGGTCCGGCTAAACATGGGTAAACCGTAGCATAAGCATTTTTATACAAAGATACCAATTCTTCTTGCGGAATGTAGTCTAAAAATAAAATTTCATCATTTAATTTTAAGTCTTCAACTTGTTTGAGTAAATATTTTTTGTTTCCTCTGTCCATCCCGCAAAAAACAACTTTTAAATTTATATTTTGTTCCTGCATAACCTGTGCTGCAAGTATTAACCTGATATGGTTTTTGTGTGCCCAAAATTGTGCCGGATATATAATAAAGCTGTTTTCTTTTAAGGAATATTTTTTTAGAGTGTTTTTATCTTCTTTGACATTTTTAATCCAATTAGGATATGGTAAATTTGCTGTAATTATGTTTTCATCGATTACCCTGTAGAGCGTTTTGATATCTTTTTTTGCTACAGAATTGCAAGTTATGATTTTTGAAGCACCAACCAAAAACAGGTTTAGTTTTTTTTCCATTTTTTCGACTATACTATTAGAGCTGTATTCTGGAAAATGGGGTAAAACTCTATGTGCAACATCTCTTGTTAGAGCATAATACGGAATTTCAATGTGCTCATGGAGATATGGTGCTAAAAAGAACACAACATTTATATTATCTTTTTTTAGCTTATGATTTAGTGATATAAATGGTGTTTTATATAATTTTATATCCGGTGGAAATAATGAAAATTCAGGTTTTTTATAATATTTAAGAGAAACAAATTTTGCATTTTGTTTTGGTTTGAATATGTTTTTTTGCCCAAAATAATATATAACAAATTCATGTTCTGTTTTGTGTGCTAATAATTCATCAACAAATGATAATTCAAAAGTTAAACCGCCAACCGACTTAGGTTTTTTGATATCTCCCAAAAATATACCTATTTTCAATTAATGCACTCCCCATAATATTAAAAAAGACGGCATGAAAAAATTTAATTAATAATCTCAACCGTCTTTAAATTTTATTTAAAAGCAATACGCTTTATTTGCTAACTAAGCTTTTGTAAATTTTCCTGCTCTGATACAAGATGTGCAAACAGACATTTTTTTAACTGTTCCGTTAGCAAGTCTAACTTTAACAGATTGCAAATTAGGAAGTTGTCTGTGAACATTTTGTTTATGAGAGAACGAAATCTTAGCTGCTTTAAGTGATTTTTTACCACAGATTTCGCAATATACTGACATTTCTACATCCTTTCATAAGTATTATTATTTTAATAATATTAAATAAATAAAAAAAATCAAGACTTTTGATAAAAATTGTAACTTTATTCTTGTTTATATTATTATACTTCTATATGAATATTTTAGTAGGCGTATCAGGCGGCGTTGATTCTGCTTGTGTATTGAATATTTTAAAATCTCAAGGTCATAGTGTCGTTGGTGCTATGATGAAAATTTATGATGGCGATATTAAAACAATTGCCAATTCTTGCTATGGTACCGATAAAAAAAGGGAAATATCAGATGCTATAAACGTTTGTAATTCAGCAGATGTGCCTTTTCATCTTATAGATTTATCTAAAGAATTTAATGATATTGTGTTTACTAAATTTAAACAACAGTATTTAAACGGCTTAACACCTAATCCTTGTGTGTTGTGCAATAAATTTGTAAAATTTGGTTTATTTCCTCATATGGCAAAAAAAATGGGCTTAAAATTTGATAAATTTGCTACAGGTCACTATGCCAGAAATGAATTTAACAATATAACTAACAGATATGAATTAAAAAAAGGAATAAATCCAAAAAAAGACCAGACATATTTTTTGTATAAGCTTTCTCAAGACGAACTAAGAGATATTTTATTTCCATTGGGAGCATTTGAAAAAGAACAAGTTAGAAAATATGCTCTTGATAATAATATTCCTGTTGCTAAAAAAACCGACAGTCAGGATTTTTATAAAGGTGATTATTCTGATTTATTTGATTGTGAGCCAATAAAAGGAAATATCACAGACAGAAAAGGAAATGTTCTTGGAACTCATAATGGTATCTGGAATTATACGATTGGTCAGAGAAAAGGCTTAAAAATTGCATACAGCGAGCCATTGTATGTACTTGAAATTGATAAATCCACAAATACCGTTATAGTCGGCACGAAAAATGAAACATTTAACAAATATTTAGTTGCTGATGACCTTAATTGGATTGCATTAAATAACCCTAATAAACCGTTTGAAGCAACGGCTAAAATACGCTCTGCTTCAAATCCTGTCGATGTTGTCGTTTATCCGTTTGATGATAAAATAAAAGTTGAATTTAAAAACGAAATTTCTTCTATAGCGCCAGCTCAGTCTGTAGTTTTATACAATGGTGATGTAGTATTAGGGGGCGCCACGATTATCGAAGCGTATTAGTATTTGTTGCTGCAAGTTTTTGTTTTGCTTTGTTGATGAAATCTATTGCGTAATTAGACGGCAAGGCAAAACCAATTCCGATATTTGAGCGATTGTTGTCTGGATTATATATTGATTGGTTTATTCCTATTATTTCGCCGTTTAAGTTAATCAAAGGACCGCCGGAACATCCGGGATTTATTGCGGCGTCTGTTTGAATTTTATTTCTCTCATAGTCTATTCTTGATATTATTCCTGTTGTCAGGGTGTCTTTAAAACCAAACGGACAGCCAATCGTAAGAACTCTTTGACCAACTTTTATTTCATCAGAGTTGCCAAATTTTGCCAAGGCTAAATCTTCTTTTGTGTCAATTTTGATTAATGCTAAATCGTTTTTATTTTTAAGTATAGCAAGTATTTTGGCTGTATATTTTTTACCGCTGTGTGTTGTAACTTGTATGTTTCTGGAATTTTCAATAACATGCGAACTTGTTAAAATTACGCCGCTTTTTAAAATTATACAACCTGTACCACCGGATGTGCCTTTATCTATGTCTGCTTCAATAGATACAATAGATGGTAGGGTTTTTTCATAGACTTCAATATAGCTTTTTTCTTCCTGAGTATTTGGCGTATAAGCCATAACAGTTGAATTTTGATTATATATCATTAATGAAATAATAACAAAAAAAATTATTTTTATATGTTTAAACATTTTATATGCCTTTATTGTTTATGGTTATGGATAAATATTATCATTTATTCTTAATTGCTTAATTGCACATAATGTCTAATTGTGATAAAATTCAACTGTAATAGAAAAGAGGAAAAACAAATGGGAATTGAAGTTTTTAAAAAACATTTAAGAGAAAAAAGAGCTGTTAAGATTATCTCAGGTATTGATAATTTTGATTTAGATAACGTTGCAAAAGTTTGTAGAGCAGCTCAAGCAGGACATGCTAGCGCAGTAGACGTTGCTTGCAAAAAAGATGTTTATGAAACTGCCAGAAAAAATACTAAATTACCTGTTTTTGTTTCTTCAATTCATCCTTTTGAATTGCTTGAAGCAGTTAAATGGGGTGCAGATGCAATAGAAATTGGTAATTTCGATGCATTGTATCGTAAAGGTCAAGAATTTTCTGCAGACGAAGTTTATTCTATTGTGCTGGAAACTCTTGGTTTAATAAGCAAATATGATGTATTTACTTGCGTTACAATTCCTGGAAATGTTGATATAGCAGATCAAATTAAATTAGTTAAAAAACTTGAACTGCTTGGCGTTGATTTAATTCAAACAGAAGGTTTAAAGAAAGATACAACTTCTACAAATCCTTCTGCACATCTCGTAAGTTATGCTCAAGCTACAATTGCGAACACAATTGAATTGACTCAACATACTGCACTTCCTGTTATGACTTCATCTGGAATTAGTGCAAAAACTGCTCCTTTAGCATTTGCATCAGGTGCAAGCGCGGTTGGTGTTGGTTCAGCAGTAAACAAATTGGATTCTGAAGTTGCTATGAGTGCTACTGTTATGTCTATTGTAAGTTCTGTTGCTCACAGAAACTCTATTAATCGTGAAATTGTAAGAACTTCAAGAGAATTAGCTCTAAACTAAAAAAAATAATCAAAAAATAAGCCCTCAGTTTTGAGGGCTTATTTTTTTATACAGGTTTATTTATTGTAACGGGAATATCCGCAATTTCATCATTTTTTATTTTCTTTGCTTGAGGAACAACCATAACTTGTCCATCTATGTCGTATTTTTCTTCAATTCTTTCTTTTTGTTCCGGAGTTGAAGCAACCAAGCCTGTTTGGGTATTGATGCAAGATAGTAAATGTGCTCTTTCAAAGTCTTCCAGAGGAAAATCTCCTGAGGCAATTTGCATTGTAGTGTGGTAGAGCTGATTTAGCGTACCGCAGTCTGCCCAAGGCTCACTTGTCGGAATGGCAACTAATTTTTGATTTTTTAAGATGGATTTTGCTTTTGCGATTGTTTCATCGTCAATCGGAGTTGAATCAGGTCCGAATACGGGCGCTAATTTTTCTCTGATTGTGTCATAATCATTTTCTTGAGTAAGAGTTTTGATTATAGGGATATATTGTTTAGACCAATCTCTTGTTTCTTTTGATTTATCGGATTTTGAGAAAAACGGTTCAACTAAATCTAATACTTCAAATGCTTCATTTGAAACTGCAAACTGGAATGTATTAGTTAGGCATTTACCGTCTTTTTCATATCCTTCAGGGATAACCGGCGGTTTTTCGGCGAATTCAAGAATTTCATTGTTTTCGCCTAATCTCATAATTCCAAAATTGTTTATACAGTCTTTAGATGGAACTTCTTTTGCAATAATAGCTATTGCGGCATTACCGTCAGACATTGTTTTGTTTGCTTCAATAACAGCATTTGTCATTCTGCTCATTGAGTCATTAGGAAATATCATTACTGATTTTCTGTCAGGTCTTGCCATTTTCTTTTCAAGACCAACGGTATAACCGCCGTTTCCTCTGTTTATATCTTTATTAAGGTAGAATTTAATATTCTTATTTATTTCAAGTGCATCTTTAGAACAGTCTAACAGTCCTGCTTTGTGGAGTGTAACAAAAGTTGTTTCCATCGGTGTTAAGCCTGTGGCAGTTCTAAATACGCCTTTTGTTGATTGTGTTCCGTTTTCTTTATCATGGAAAATAGAGCTTGATGATGCGTTTGTATATTCCGCACGTGAACCAAAACCGCCTGCTAACATAATTAATTGCGTGTTTTTTGCATTAGGCATTGCATGGAACTGTTCTAATACAATTTCTCCATTTTTAACTTTTTGGACAAATGTTTTTATTGAATCTTTAATTTCTTTTTCAAATCTTCCGTTTTCCATGCCGATTACTATTTCAGTTCCTTCTCCTATAGAAGGCATCGGTTCTCTTTTTTCAACAGTTTGAGGAGTTGTAACAAAAGGAATGAAATTGTTTTTTGCTTCTGTTGCAGAAATGTTCAATTTGCCGCTTTTTTCGTCTTTTTTTGTAATATTTCCGGCATTTGTTAAAAGAACATCTTGTCCGTCTTCAACGACTGCCATAAGGTTTCCTTTTGTGTTTAATATGTATGCTTGTTCAAGCACGCCTTCACCTTTGTAGTTAATTGGAGTAAGGGCAATTGCTATTTTTTGTTTTAAGTCTACGCTTTTATCAAAATTGCTTGCTTGTTCAGATGGCTCTCTTACTGCCATTTCAAAAAGAAGAGTTTGTCTTGCTTTTTTATCGTCTTTATCAAGAAGTTTTATTTGTGCCCTAGCTTTTATAGGTACATTTTTTCCGTTTATTTTTTTTGTTCCGGTTTGGATGGTTGTTTTAATTGAATCGTTTGGTTGAGCAAATTCATTTTGATAATCGTGTAACAGTTTGTTAACACTTGCTCTGGAGCCTACACTTTCACCTTTTGAGTCTTTTGTTTTGCAAGTAACCATTGCAGTATTTAATTCTTGAAATGCACCTAATAGCGAGCCTGTAAATTTTACGCTTCTTGCTAAGTTTAAACTGTTAAGTTTTAAAGACTCGCTTGCAGTTTGCGAATAATAATCAAGTTTCATCGGTGATGTCTGATGAAATGATTTTTGAGAATTATTTTTTAATTCTCCAAGATTGTTCTTTAAAAGAACTGAGTTAATGCCGTTTACTTTCATGCATTTACCTTTCAAAATATAACTAACAACACGTACATATATTCTATTACATAAATTTAATAATACAAGTAATATTTTTTGTGTATTAATTTTTTTGCTTTTTTTGTTTAAGCTATGTTATACTTGGTTAATCAAAATTTATAGGAGGTATCTTGATAAAAGTTGCAATAGTCGGCGCATTGGGTAAAATGGGTTCAGAGGTTGTTAAAATGACCTTAAATAGTCCCGAATTTGAATTAGTTTGTGCCGTTGATAAGAATAATATAGGAACTAACGTTGCTGAAGATATTGCTATAGAAGGTGATATTGAGCTGGCTTTGTTAAAATCTAAACCGGACGTTGTTGTTGATTTCACTCAGCCTAGTTCAATTTTTGAGAATATTAAAACATATTTAAATTTAAAAACCAAAGCTGTTATTGGTACTACTGGACTTTCAGAAGACCAAATATTAGAAATTGAAAAAATGTCAAAAGAAAACAATACAGGTATTATTATTGCACCGAATTTTTCAATTGGTGCAATACTAATGATGAAATTTGCACGTGAAGCATCTAAATATTTTTCAAATGCAGAAATAATTGAATATCATCATAATCAAAAGAAAGATGCCCCATCCGGAACATCAATTAAAACTGCTCAGTTAATGATTGAAAATAACTCTGATTTTAAATTGGGTAATTGTGCTGAAACAGAAAATATACAAGGCTCAAGAGGCGGAGAATTTATTCAAGATAATAAAGGACATATTCAAATTCATTCTGTTAGAATGCCTGGGTTTGTTGCTTCTCAAGAGGTAATTTTCGGCTCTGACGGTCAAGTTTTAAAAATACATCATGATACAATAAACCGTGCATGTTATATGTCCGGTGTTGCCTTAGCAATTAAAAATGTATTTAACAGTAATAGCTTTATATATGGATTGGAGAACATACTATGACAAAAAAATTGCCAAATTTAGCTGTTCTTGGTGCAACAGGAGTTGTGGGAAGAGAAATTTTAAATATTTTGGACGAAAATAAGGTTGAATACCAATCCATTAAATTTTTGGCTTCTAAGCGCAGTGCAGGTTCAACGATTGAATTTAAGGGTCAAAAACATACTGTAATTGAAGCAACAGACAATGTGTTTGATGATGTGGATATATGCTTAGCTTCAGCCGGAGGTGAAACAAGTAAAAGATTTGCCCCTGTTGCTGCTAAAAAAGGATGCGTATTTATAGATAATTCATCCGCCTTTAGAATGGATGAAGATGTACCATTGGTAATTGCGGGCGTTAATGATGATGATTTAAAGAAACATAAAGGTATAATTGCAAATCCGAATTGTTCTACAAGTCAATTAATGCTGCCTTTAAAAGCTTTAGATGATAAATATAAGGTAAAAAGATTAATAGTATCAACATATCAAGCGGTTTCAGGCGCAGGATTAAAAGCAATAAATGAATTAACTGAAAATGTTAAAACAAATCTTGTTGGTATGCCTTATGAACCAAGTGCATTCAAATATGAAATTGCTTTTAATGTTATACCTCAAATCGATGTTTTTTGCGATAACGGATATACAAAAGAAGAAATGAAAGTAACAAATGAAACACGTAAAATTCTTCATTTGAATGATTCTGTTAAAATTTCTTGTACTGCTGTAAGAGTTCCCGTGTATATTGGTCATTCTGAGGCAGTTAGTGTTGAATTTGAAAACAAAGTTGACGAAAATGAAGCAAGAGAGTTACTGAAAAATACTTGGGGTGTTGAAGTAAGAGATGATATATCTACATTTACATATCCAACTCCAAAAGATGCTGCGGGAAAAAATCCTGTATATGTCGGCAGAATTAGAAAATCAATTGCTTTTGATAACGGGCTTGAATTTTTCTGTGTTGCCGATAATTTAAGAATCGGCGCTGCGCTTAATACCGTTCGATTGGCGCAAAAAGTTATAGAAATGGAATTATATTAATAAAGGAGAAACCTCATGACATTAAGAATTGATTTGGGTGAAGTAATTACTGCAATGATTACGCCTTTCGATAAGGATAGAGCAGTTGATTACAAGGCGCTGGAAAAGGTTTCAAAACATTTATTAAATCAAAATACTGATGCAATTGTTGTAGCCGGAACTACCGGTGAAAGTCCGACTTTGACCTTTGATGAAGAATATGAAATGCTATACTGTGTTAAAAGCATAACTTCGGGTCAGTGCAAGGTTATAATGGGGGCAGGTTCAAATTCTACAGATACAGCTATTTCATCATCTAAAAAAGCACAGGAATTGGGTGCTGATGCTATTTTATCGGTAGTACCATATTATAATAAACCATCTCAACAGGGTTTAATAGAGCATTTTGGCGCAATAGCTAAAAGTGTTGATATTCCTATTATTCTATATAATATTCCTTCAAGAACAGGAATAGATATGACTCCTGAAACAATAGCTTTTTTAGCTAAAGAATATTCTAATATTGTTGCGCTAAAGCAATCAAACGCAAATTTAGATTTAATTTCAGAAATAAAAATGTTGGTACCTGACGATTTTGCTCTTTATTGCGGCGATGACAGTTTAACTTTACCGATGTTGTCTTTAGGTGCCCATGGTGTCGTGTCTGTTGCATCTCATGTTGTTGGAAATGAAATCAAATCAATGATACATAATTTTAAAGCCGGACAGGTAATTCCCGCTATGAATATGCATAAGATTTTATATCCATTATTTAAAAAGATATTTATGGCGCCAAATCCTACACCAATTAAAGGGCTTTTGTCAAAGATGGGAATAGTTGAAAATATAGTAAGACGTCCGCTGGTCGAAGTAAATGAAGCTCAGGTTTTGGAACTTTATGATTTATTGGATGTAATTGAAAAACAGTTAAATAATTAAAAATTTTCATTAAAAGAGCCATTAAGGCTCTTTTAATTTAATAAAGTAAAAGTTTATTAAGATTTATTTGTAAAACCAATTTGTTTTTGTTAAAATCATCCTAAGTTGTCATAAATTTATTATAGAAATTGGAGGAAATTAATGCAAAAACGTGTATGGCTTTTCAGAGAAGGCAATGCAGATATGAGAAACCTCCTTGGTGGTAAAGGTGCTAACTTAGCTGAAATGACAAACTTAGGTTTACCTGTACCTCCGGGGTTAACAATTACCACAGAAGTATGTATGGATTATATCAACAACGGAAATATGATGCCAAATGGTTTAATGGATGAAGTTAGACAAGCTCTTAGTGATGTTGAAAATCAAACAGGCAAAAAATTTGGAGATAGCCAAAATCCTTTATTGGTTTCTGTTCGCTCAGGCGCCAGAGTATCTATGCCGGGTATGATGGAAACAATTTTAAATCTTGGTTTAAATGATGAAACTGTTGAGGCAATGGTAAAATTAACAAATAACCCACGTTTTTGCTATGACAGCTACAGAAGATTTTTAACTATGTTTGGCTCTGTTGCATGGGATATGGACAGACAAAAATATTTTGAATCTGAAGTTGAAAAATTAAAAGAGCGTGAAGGCGTTAAAGAAGATACTGAAATTTCTGCTGAGGGTTGGAAATCTTTAATTCCTGTTTACAAAAATGTTATTAAAGAAGTTACAGGCAGAGAATTTCCTCAAGATCCATTTGTTCAACTTCAAGAAGCTATTGAAGCTGTTTTTCGTTCTTGGAACATTCCTCGTGCGGTTGCATACAGAACAATGAACAAAATTGATCATAACTTTGGTACTGCTGTTAATGTTCAAACAATGGTATTTGGTAATATGGGCGATGACTGCGCTACCGGCGTTTCTTTTACAAGAAACCCAGCTACCGGCGAAAATAAATTTTACGGTGAATATTTAACTAATGCTCAAGGTGAAGATGTTGTTGCCGGTATTAGAACTCCAAAACCTATTTGCGAATTGGAAACAGAAATGCCTGATTTATATCGTCAATATGTTGATATAGCAAAAAAACTTGAAAACGGCTATAAAGATGTTCAAGATATGGAATTTACTATTGAAAAAGGTAAATTATATATTCTTCAAACAAGAAGCGGTAAAAGAACTGCAACTGCTGCAGTTAGAATTGCCGTTGAAATGGAAAAAGAAGGCATTATTACAAAAGAGCGAGCAATTCAACTGGTTGATCCCTACACTGTAAATCAAATTCTTTTACCTTGTTTTGACGCTCAAGCTCTAAAAGAAGCTCATGTAGTTGCTCACGGTGTTAATGCTTCTCCGGGTGCTGCGGTTGGTAAGATTGTATTTAATACGGATGAAGCAGCTGAACGAGGAGAAAAAGGCGAAAAGGTTATCTTAGTTAGAATTGAAACTTGTCCTGATGATATCCACGGTATGGCCGTTGCTCAAGGTGTTTTAACACTAAGAGGCGGTGCAACTTCACATGCTGCCGTTGTTGCTAAAGGTATGGGTAAACCTTGTGTGGCAGGCTGCGAGGACATGAAAATTGACCTTGAAAAAGAAACGCTTACCGGTGCGGATGGCACTGTATATCATAAAGACGATATAATTTCTTTAGATGGCGGCAAGGGTCTTGTAATGGATGGAGCTGTTAAATTGGCCGATGCAAAAATTGATGACAATTTCAAGACTTTCTTCTCTTGGGTAAATGAAATTAAAACAATGACGATTGAAGCAAATGCTGATACTGTTAAAGATGTGGAAAATGCTCTTATGTTCCATGCTGAAGGCGTTGGTTTATGTAGAACCGAACATATGTTTATGGATCCGGACAGACTTCCGTGGGTTCAAAAAATGATTATTGCAGGAACAAAAGAAGCCAGAAAAGAAGCTTTAGACAAACTTCTTCCGATGCAATATCAAGATTTTTACGGAATGTTCAAGGCATTAGGCGAAAAACCTCTTACTATTCGTCTTTTAGATCCTCCGTTGCATGAATTTTTACCTTCAAAGGAAGAATTGATAGCAGAAGTTGCAGCTAAAAAGGTTTTAAAACAAGATTACACAGAAGAACAAGCTCTTTTAACAATTGTTGAGGGGTTATCTGAATCAAATCCTATGATGGGACTTCGCGGCTGTCGTTTAGGATTAACTTATCCTGAAATTAACGAAATGCAAGTCAGGGCAATTTTTGAGGCTGCTTGTGATGTTAAAAAAGAAGGAATCAATGTTATGCCTTATGTTATGATTCCTTTGATCGGACATGTTAACGAGCTTAAAACAGCTAAAGAAATTTTAGTAAAAGTTGCAAAAGATGTTATGAAAGAAAAAGGTATCGAAGTTGAATATAAATTCGGTACGATGATTGAAATACCTCGTGCTGCATTAACTGCTGATGAGATTGCTCCATATGCCGAGTTCTTCTCATTCGGTACTAATGACCTGACACAAATGACTTTTGGTTATTCAAGAGATGATGCGGAAGGAAAATTCTTAAAAAGATATGTTGAACAAAAAATTCTTCCATATAATCCTTTTGATACACTGGATTTCAAAGGAGTTGGTCAGCTGATTGAAATTTCTATGCAAAAAGGCAAGGCTGTTAATCCAAACCTAATCGGCGGTATTTGCGGTGAACATGGTGGAGACCCTGATAGTGTTAAATTTGCACACAAAATCGGTTTGAACTATGTTTCTTGTTCTCCGTTTAGAATACCTCAAGCAGCACTTGCAGCTGCGCAAGCTGTTATTGAAAATAAATAAAATACTATATTGCAAAAACAAGGCTCTTTTAAGAGTCTTGTTTTTGTGTACTTAATATATTTGTGGTTTTTGTATTTTAAAGTATAATTATTTTATGGAAAATAATAAAATGAATGAAGCGCTTGATTTAATCAACAATGAAGATTATATTCAAGCAAAAGCAATACTCGAAGCTATAATTAAACAAGATACAAATAACATTGAGGCATATAAAAATCTGGGCTTATGCGAAATTAATCTCGATAATCCTCAAGGCGCTATACAAGCTTTTGATAAAGTGATTGAATTAGATCAAAATGATGCTACTGCATTGTTTTATTTAGCAAATTGCAATAGTCGAGTTGGTGATAAAAAGACAGCAATTGAAAATTTTAACAAGGTTTTAAAACTTCGTCCCAATTTCCTAGATGTTTATAAAAGTCTTGGAATGATATACATTGAATTTGGTCAATTTGACAGCGCTATTGAGCTTTTAGAAAATGCTAAAAAAAATTCTGAGCTTGAATTTGATTATTCGTTTTATTATATCTTAGCAACATCGTATATGATGAAAAAAGACTATAAAAATGCTGCTGTATATCTTGAAAATGCCCTTGAATTCAATCCTCAACACATTGCTGTAATGAACAGCCTTGGTGTTTGTTATATGAATTTGGAAGAATTTGATAAGTCTTTAGATGTTTTAAAGAAGGCTTTCTTGTTGGATGAAAAAAATTCCCTCACTGTTTATAATCTTGGAATTTTGTATCAGACATTGGGCGATTTTAATCAGGCATTAAAATATATACAAATTTCATATTCGCTAGACCCATCTATTACTATGCTTGCAACATTAGCAAATTGCGCACTAAAGGCTGAACAGTACCAAATGGCTGCTGCGCTTTATCAAAATTTGGTTATGACTTATCCAAATAATTCTCAATATAGATACAGCTATGTTGAGTGTTTAATGAATACTTTTGAATATGATAAAGCCCTTGAAAGTGTTAATTTATTGCTTTCTTTAGATGAAAAAAATATAGATTTAATAAAGAAAAAAGGAACTTTATTAAGAAAGCTTGGTCGCTATGAAGAATCAATAGATACATTTACAATTCTCCTTAACAGAGGAAAAATTGATGTTGAGGTTTATTATAATCTGGCATTTAATTACATTGAAATGAATGATTATGACGGCGCTAAAGAAATGTTTAAAAAATGTATTACGCTTGAACCTCAAAATCCATATGCGCACAAGGATTTGGGTGTTTTATATTTAAAAATGAACTGTTATGATTGGGCTGTTGATGAAATGCTTGAAGCAATTAAATTGGAAGGTGATGTTTCAGAATTTCATTATTCGCTTGGTGTCGCTTATATGATGTTAAGCAAAATTGATGAAGCTAAAACTGCTTTTTGCGATGCAATAAAATATGATTCAGCAAATGCCGATGCTTATGCGTATTTAGGATATATTTATTTATTGGAAAGAGATAAACAAAAAGCCTTAAATACTCTTCAAACAGCACTTAAAATAGACGCAAATAACTTTCTTGCAAAAAGTTATATCGCAAAATCATATTTTCAAGACGGTAAATATGATATTGCAAAAGAATTTTTGCTAGATATTATTCAAACAACAAAAGACGACGAAACTATGAATATGCTGGCTGTGTGTTATATGGAAACAAATGAATACGAAAATGCAATGGGAATTTTTTATAAATTGGCACACAGCTATCCAAACAACCACATACTGCTTACAAATTTAGCAAAGTGTGAATTAAAATGTAATAAAAAAGCTGAAGCACAAGAGCATCTTAGACAAGCGTTGTTGATTTTTGATGATTATCAAGAAGCACTTGATTTACTGGAGGAAATTAATTGTGGAAAGTAAAAAAAGAATTATGTCAGGTATGCGCCCAACAGGCAAACTGCATCTGGGTCATTATTTCGGCGTTTTGAAAAATTGGGTTGAACTGCAAGACAAATACGAAAGCTATTTTTTTATTGCTGATTGGCATGCACTAACAACTAAATATAATCAAACAGACGATTTAAAAGATAATGTTAAAAATGTTCTTCTTGATTGGCTGGCTTCAGGTATTAACCCTGAGAAGTCTACCATATATTTACAATCTTTTGTCCCTGAAACAGCAATGCTGCATATATACTTATCTATGATTACTCCTCAAAATTGGGTTGAGCGTGATCCAACACTAAAAGATTTGGCAAAAATAATGAAAGATAAGCAAGAAAACATGTCCAACTTATCTTATGGTTTATTTGGCTATCCTGTATTGATGACAGCTGATATTTTGTCTTTTAATACTCATTTTGTGCCTGTTGGAATTGATCAGGTAGCGCATGTTGAGCTTACAAGAGATATTGCCAGAAGATTTAACAATATATATAAAACCGATTATTTTGTTGAACCGCAGCCTCTTCTTACCAAAATTTCTTTACTAAAAGGTCTTGACGGAAATAAAATGGGTAAATCTTTCCACAACGATATTAAAATATCAGACAGCGAAGAAGTAACCGAAAAGAAAATAAAAACAGGTATTACAGACAGAAACAGAATTAGAAAAGATGATAAAGGTAATCCTGATAACTGCGAAGTTATTTTCGATTATTGGAAAATTTTTGGTGCAGAAAATGATATAAGTGAAATTTGTCAAGGATGTAAAAATGCAACAATGGGTTGTGCTGATTGTAAAAAAAGATTAGCAGCAAAAATAAATGAATTTTTGCGCCCAATTAGAGAAAAACGTGCAGAATACGAAAATAACGACAAATTACTTAAAGAAATTATTTATGATGGCTCCAGCAAAGCAAGAATAAAAGCTAAAGAAGTTCTTGATGGCGTTATTGATGTAGTTAAAATGTATAAATAAGAGGATTTTAAAATGGATGTTATTAGTATTTTTAAGGATTTAGTTTCAATTCCATCTCCATCATTGGGAGAAAAAAAAGTATCTGACAAGATTTTAGAATATACCTACACAAACGGCATAAATGCATATTATGATGATTATCAAAATTTAATTATAAAGATACCCGCCAATTGCGAAGGTAAAAAGCCAATACTGCTTTCAGCTCATATGGATGTTGTTGGAAATAGTTCGCCCGTAAACATTAAAGTGAGTGATGACGGGCAATTTTTTGAAAGCGATAAAACAAGAACTCTTGGTGCTGATGATAAGGCTGGCGTTGCGGTTGCGCTTGGAGTTGCAATTTATATAGCAAAAAATCCGCAAATCAAACACGGCGGACTTGAAATTGTTTTTACAAGAGATGAAGAAACATCTATGAGCGGTATAAATAATGTTAAATTTAATGAATTGGAAAGCGAGAATGTACTTGTTCTTGATTCTGATAAGCTTGGTAATTTTGAGATTGCAGGTGCCGGCTACACAAAAATTGATATTGAAGTTACTACAAAATTAGGCGGTCATAGCGGCAATGATATTCAGGACAAAAAACGTTATAATGCTGCTAAATTAATTGCTGATTTGGTTTCTAAGCTTCCAAACGGTGTATATAAAACTGAAAACAATGCCACTATAACATCTTGTAATCTCGGTTCAATTGTTGCCGGTGCTACCGACATTGGTATTGAAAGATTGTTAGATAAAACAGAGATTGATAAACCTTATTCTAAAACTTTGGTTTCGCTTTCTGCCGATAATGTGATTAATACTAAAGCTTATGCACATTATTCTCTTCGTAGTTCCGTTAAAAAATACGAACAAGATTTACTAAATAAATTTCAAAAGAAAATTGATAAGTTTAATGCTAAATATAAAGAATGGGCAAATGCAGCTATGAAAGTTTCAATCCATATGCTTCCTTTTGAAAAATCTGAAAACCAAGAAATGGCTCAAATTGCAAAAAAAGTCGGATTAAACTTAAACATACCCGTCAAGGTTCAATCATTTCACGCTGGTGCAGAAACACATATTTATGCAAATAAATTAAACAAATATAATAAAAAATTCTTACCGGTATTGGTTGGCGTTGCAGATATTTATTCAATGCATTCACCAAATGAAAAAGTAAGCATTGAAAGCCTTAAAAAGGGGTATGATTTTATTAAAGAAGTTTTTTTAGAATACAATAAATAAAAGGAAAATTATGTCAATAAAATTTGAAAAATGGCAGGGTTTGGGAAATGATTTTGTAATATTATTTGACGATGTTGCTACATCTGATTTAGCTTTGAAAATGTGTGACAGAAACTTTGGTGTCGGTGCTGACGGTCTGTTTTGTCCGACAGAGTCTGATGTTGCTGATATTGGATGGAAGTTTTATAACTCTGACGGAACGGTAGCACAAATGTGCGGAAATGGGATAAGATGTTTTGCAAAATTTGTCAGAAAACACAATTTCATAAATAAAGATAAATTTAGCGTTGAAACTCTGGCGGGTATAATCACACCTGAAATTCTACCTAATGGAAATGTTTTGGTTGATATGGGTGAACCAGTATTAGAACCATCTTTAATTCCGGTCAATTGCGAAAATTCTCTTAATTTTCAGATACAAAGCTATGATGCAACGGCTGTTTCTATGGGCAATCCTCACTGTGTTATATATTGTGAAGAAGATGCGCAAATTCAAGCGCGCGCATTCGGTCCTTCAATTGAAATTGATCCTATGTTTCCTGAAAAAACAAATGTCGAATTTGTTAATATTATTTCACCAAATAGGATTAAAATGAATGTTTGGGAAAGAGGCTGCGGAATTACCCTTGCTTGCGGCACAGGTGCTTGTGCAAGTGTTGTGGCTGGCGTTAAACGAGGTTTAATATCAAGAAAATGCGATGTTGTATTGCCCGGCGGTGTATTAAATATTGACTACAATGAAAATAACCATGTATATATGCAAGGGCCAGCAAAATGCGTTTTTTGCGGTGAATATTTTGACTAAATTATCATAAAAATCCAATATATTAACTCTAATACATTTTTTTCTTGTATTGTAGACATGTTCGTGATATTATCCTTCATATATAATCACCAAAGGAGAAACTATGAAAAAATACGATTTATTTACAATAATCAAACCAAATTTAGATAATGAAGAAGCAGATAAAGTTGTTGCTCGTGTAGAAGAAATTATTTCTTCACTGGGCGGTGAAGTTGTTAATTGCGATAAAATGGGCAGAAAGAAACTTGCTTATGAAGTTAAAGGTTTTACTGACGGTTTTATGGTAAATCAAGTTATAACTTTACCTGAAGACAAAGTTGTTGATTTAAAAAGACAATTGAAGTTGACAGATTCTGTTATTCGCGTAATGTTTACTAATAAGGAATGTGCATAATATGTCATTTGCAAAAGCATTTGTAACGGGTGTAGTTGTTAAGGCACCTGAAAAACGTTTTACTCAGAACGATATGGCAATCGCAGGGTTTAGTGTTAATATTGATTCACAGAATGAAACAATATTGAGAGTAGTGGCGTTTGGAAATTTGGCTGAAAATATTTCAGCAACAATAGCCCAAGGCGATAATGTTGCTATTGAAGGCAGATTGCAGGTCAATACTTATAAATTACCAAACGGCAAAGATAAAAAAGTTTTTGAGATAAATGCAAATGCTGTTGAAAAAATTGGTCAAAATTCTCAAAATAGCTCAGTTTCATCTGAAGTTAAGTCTGATAATATTGTTTCGTTTAATCAGGATGAAATTGCTCAAGATTTGATAGATGAAGATGAAATACCGTTTTAACGGTGGTCGAAAAAACTAGAAAAGGAAAAACTAATTAAAATGGCTAAAGATTTAAAAGATGTTAAAAAGAAAAAGAATTGCTCTTTTTGCAATGATAAAATCGAATGTTTAGATTATAAAGATGTGTCTAAATTAAAAAGATTTTTATCTGAAGCCGGTAAAATTCTTCCAAGAAGAATTACTGGAACTTGTGCAAAACATCAAAGAATGCTCTCAAATGCTGTTAAAAAGGCAAGAGAAGCAGGATTATTAGCATATGTTTTTGACAATTAATTTTCTTTATTAATTAACAATAAGTCCGGTGAATGCCGGACTTTTTGATTTAAATGTAAAATTTATTTATTATATATATTGTTATTTATGTTATTATTTTTTTATGTTAGCAATTGGTGTAGATATAGAAGATAATTCAAGATTTGAAAATAAGACTCCAAATAAGGATGGAAAATTTCTAAAAAAAATCTTTACGGATACTGAGTTGAATTATTGCTTTAACAAAAGATTTCCGGCCCCGCACCTTTGCGCACGATTTTGTGCCAAAGAGGCTGTTGTAAAAGCATTTAGCAATATTTACAATAATTTAATTCCATATTCTAAAATTGAAATTTTTAAAAACAACAATGGCTCTGTTGGGGTTAATATTTTAATCGATGAATTAAAAAAATATAAAATTTTACTTTCAATTTCACATGATAAAAATAAGTCAATTGCATTTGTTATAATTGAGTGATATTTTAAAGTTATAAATAAGGAGTATGTTATGTATAATGTATTTGTTAAAAAAAGCGGTTCATACAATGCGGATTTAGTTGGGGAGTACTCAAATATTAATGACGCAATAAAATTGGCAAATGATTTAAAAGCAAAAGATGAAACAATCACTTATACGATAGAAGAAACATCAGGTCATTTTGACAGTTATGGTGAACCATTAACCACAGTTGTTAAAAGAGGTTAATTATTTAATATTTAGATTTGTAAATATTAAATAATTGAATATCAATATATAGTCCGTTTCTTTTTTATAAGTTTATTAAATAAAAAGAAACGGATTGTACTATGCAAATTTATTCTGCAACATTTAATTATGATAATATCAGTAAAATAAGCTCTAAGGCAAAACAAGTATCATTTAAAGGCGTAAATAAGCAAGATAATGAATCTCAAATAACTTATTATAACGTTGATATGCGATCATTTTTAAATAATCCGGTGGTAAGTTTATATTTGCAGTTAATTCAAGATGGATTTACAACTGAGGAAATTAAAAAAGCTGAAATTTTTCAAACATTGCATATTAAACCGGAAGTTGATGTGCAAAACCTAGCTAGACACATTGATGAATTTGTTAAACTCCCAAGCGAAACTAAAAATCGAATGTTTAATTATGCTTCAAAATCCGCAGATGATTTAAAAGCAGTTATAAGAGTATATCAACAATTAAAGAAAAAATTTATTACAGATGATGTAATTGAAGAGCAAAATGAAACAAGCAAAATCATAAATACTTTAAACGCTCATTTTGGAAAGAAAACTTCGCCTAAAAGTTATACAAAAAGAATGATGTTGGAAGTTTTGCATTATACAAATAAATATAATGAATCTATAGCAAAAGCACTGCTTAATGATAGAAATTTTAATAATAATGCTATTGTAAATGCTCTAATGGGTGTGGAAACAGAAAAGAAAGCTCATATTGCAGCAGATGTATTAGCTTATGCGCAAGATTTAGGTTATGATAAGGAATTTAGTTTTCCTTTAGCCATAATTATTTCAGAAGCTAATGAGCAAAATGTTCAGGTTGTTAAGCGTTTATTAGATGATGAACAAGAATTTTTGTCAAACAATTCGGATTTTACAGCCATATATTTGATGAATTTTTTAAGACTAAAAAATCCGTTAGTTTATAAATATATGTCAGACCCTGAAATGTCCTTACAGACAATATATGATGTTTTACAGGCAAAAGAAGATTATGATAATTTCGACTAAAAAAGAGCGGCTAAAATATGCCGCTCTTTTATTATCAATATACGATTATTTTTGTATATCTTTCATTGATAGACCAATTCTGTGTTCTTGAGGAGTGAATTTTTTAATCAACACTTCAACTTCATCTCCTAAATTAAACATAGAATTGATATTAACTTGACCATCAGCTATTTCAGATGATGGTAATAATGCTTCTACGCCGGGGTATATGTTGATGAATGCACCAAAAGAAGTAATTTTATTAATTGTGCCTTTAATTACATCGCCTTCTTTGAATTTGTCAACAATTTCTTCCCAAGGATTTGCACCCATTCTCTTAAGAGAAAGAGAAATTCTTTTTAAATCTTCGTCAATTTTAATAATTTTAACTTGAATTTTTTGACCTAATTGAATAACATCAGACGGATGTTTAATTCTTTCCCAAGAAATTTCAGAAATTGGAAGCAAGCCGTCAATTCCTTCAATATCAACAAATGCTCCAAAATCAGCAATTCTCACAACTTCACCTTCAACAATTTGATCAACAGCTAATTTTGAGATAATTTCATCAGCAACCATTTCTCTTTGTTGAGTGTAAACTTGTCTTTGAGATAGGATAAGTTTATTTCTTTTTGGATCAGCTTCTAAGATTTTTACTTCGATTTCTTGATCTACTTGCATTTCAGATGGTGCACCGGTTCTTAATTGGCTTGATGGAATGAAACCTCTTAAACCTTCAATTTCAGCAATTAGACCGCCTTTAACAGATGATAAAACTTTTGCCATGCAATTTTCATTGTTGTTTTTGATTTCAGCAAGCTTTTGCCAAGCTTGTGCACATGAAACTTTTTTCAATGAAAGAATGGCAACTTCATCATCTTCTTCATCTTTTATGATATAGAATTCTTTTTCGTCCCATAATTTAATAATGTCATCAACATTTTTGTCAGGGAAATTTGAAATTTCTCTGTTTGGTAAAAATGCTTCTGTTTTTGCTCCGATATCAACAAGATATCCGTCTTTTTCTTTTTTTACTACAACGCCTTTTACAACGTCTGCAACATTAATTTTGTAAGTGTAGGAATTTAACAATAATTGTTCAAATTCTTCATTTGTCATTGTTTCGTTTGACATTTATTTTTTCCTTTCTAATTTATACTTTCTAATTTTTTAATGACTTCGTTTATAATTGAATCAGGTGTTGATGCTCCTGCTGTAACACCTATGTTTTCTGCATTTTTAATTACATCAAGATAATTTGTTAATTCATCTTGATGTTCAATATGGATTGTGTTTGTAATTTTTTTTAAAATTTCAGCCAAGTGTGATGTGTTAGCACTTTTTTTTGAACCCACTACAACCATTAAATCAGACTCTAGTGCAAGTTTTTTTGCTTCATTTTGCCTTAGTGAGGTAGATGGGCATATTGTGTTTTCAATTTTTAATACTTTGCAAATA
The DNA here is from genome assembly GCA_944327245.1 of Candidatus Gastranaerophilales bacterium. Classification (GTDB taxonomy): domain Bacteria; phylum Cyanobacteriota; class Vampirovibrionia; order Gastranaerophilales; family Gastranaerophilaceae; genus RUG14156. The sequence goes on along the minus strand of CALVHD010000014.1, from coordinate 26,831 downwards.
TTAGACAGATAATCGATAACGTCTAAAAGATATTCAAAAGTCTGTGTAGTTTGAAGAACAACACCGACTTTTTTTGCAGATTTAATTTTCAATTCAATATCTTTTAATGCTTCAACACTGGAAGCAACATAAACAAAGTCCGGATTTTGAGCTTCTTTTTTAGCATTGGCGCATATTGCTTTTACTTCAGGATGTTCTTTTTTTCCTAAAATGATTACCAAAAAACCATCTTTAGCTAAATTTACAGCTTTTGATTGGACTTTTTTAACGTCAAAACAAGTTAAATCAACAATCTCATACCCACATTCTTTTACTTGTTCAAAAACATCACAACTTTCGCCGTGACTTCTTATTATGCATATTCCGGCTGCATTTGCTTTAGGAGCATGGATTGTTTCAATTCCTAAACTTTCTAATTCTGAAATTACATGTGAATTGTGTATAAGTTCACCTAAAACAGAAATTTTTTTATCAGGGTTTTCTTTTTTTAGTCTTTTTGTGGTTTCAACGGCTCTTTTAACGCCATAACAAAAACCCGCGTTTTTGGCTAATTTAATATTTTTAATGGTTTTAAACCAACTTTCTAAAAGAGTCAATATTGTTTTATATAAATATTGCTAAATATATTTAAACATAAATATTTTTTTAGTACAATATAAATTATAAAATTGAGGAGTTAAAATGCAATTTAGTGAACAAGGTTCAAAAAATGATATTTTATATTGGTCTAAAAGACTTTATCAAAAAGATATGTCCCCTTCGACAAGCGGTAACATTTCTCTTAAAACTCCGGAAGGGATTTTAATTACTTCGAGCGGCGTTTGTCTTAACGATATGAATGAAGATGATATTGTTTTAATTGACTATGATGGTAATGTAATTAACGGCACAAAGAAACCTTCCAGTGAAAAGATTATGCACACTGAAATCTATACCAAAAGAGATGACATTAATGCTATTATTCATTGTCATTGTCCTTTGATTACAGCTTTTTGTGTTGCTCAAAGACCTATAAATAAGCCGATATTACCGGATTTTGCATTAATTTATGATGAAATTCCGCTTATTCCTTACTATTGCCCTTCTACAATTGAATTGGCAGAAGCAGTCGGAATTTGTTTTGAAAAAAATAACAATGTGGCATTACTGCAAAACCATGGCGTAGTATTAGGTGCAGATACTTTGCAAAATGCTTTTTATCAAATAGAATCATTAAGAGCTTATGTGCAAACATATTTTGGTGCTGAGGTTATTTCAAGTGCCAAATATTTAAATAAAAAGCAAGTAGCTGAAATTAGACAACGATATATTAAAAAATAGGAGAACTATATGACAACGCAAATGTTGGAAGCTCAAAAGGGAGCTGTAACTGATGAAATGTATCAAGTTGCAAGAATTGAAAAGGTTGATGTTGAATATATAAGAGAAAAAGTTGCCCAAGGCAGAGTTGTTATATTAAAAAATAATTTAAGAACTGACTCAATTCCTGTTGCAGTTGGAGAAGGCCTAAAAGTAAAAATAAATGCAAATATAGGCACGTCTAATGAAAAATCGTCTATTGCTGAGGAATTAGATAAAACAAGAGTAATTGAGCAAGCAGGCGCCGATGTTTTAATGGATTTATCTACAGGAAATTATGTTGATGAAACAAGACAAGCAATTATTGCTGCAACAAAGCTTCCAATCGGCACAGTGCCAATGTATCAAGCAGGAAAAGAAGCGCTTGATGAATTTAAGGATATAGCAAAATTATCAAAAGATAAGTTATTTTCAGATATAGAAAAGCAATGTCTTGACGGTGTCGATTTTATTACTGTGCATTGTGGTGTTACAAGGTTTGTTATAGATCAGCTTGAAAAGCAAAAAAGACTAACCGGTATTGTATCAAGAGGCGGTTCTATGCTTGCTTGCTGGATTAAAAAAACAGGTTTAGAAAATCCTTTATATGAATATTATGATGAACTTTTAGATTTAGTAAAAAAATATGATGTTACTCTTTCACTGGGTGATGGTCTAAGACCGGGATGTACCGCAGACGCCGGCGACAGAGCTCAAGTTGCTGAAACAATTGTGTTGGGCGAATTGGTAAAACGTGCAAGAAAAGCAGGTGTTCAAGCTATGGTAGAGGGCCCCGGACACGTTTCTTTAGATAAAATTCCATCTATGATAAAAACAATAAAAGAATTAACCGATTATGCTCCATTATATGTTCTTGGGCCATTAGCTTGCGATTGTGCACCGGGGTATGATCATATAACTTCTGCAATCGGCGGCACATTAGCTGCATACCATGGCGCTGATTTTATGTGCTATGTAACTCCGGCTGAACATATCAGTTTGCCTAATTCGGCGCAAGTAAGAGAAGGGATAATAACTGCAAAAATAGCAGCACATTGCGCCGATTTAGCAAGAGGAAACAAAGACGCAGTTGAGAAAAATTTCTTAATATCTAAAGCAAGAGTTGACCTTGACTGGAAAGGTCAAATTGAAAATTGTATTGACAGAAATGCTTTTGACGGTGTTGATGTTGCAAAAGAAGGAAAACCTTGCACAATGTGCGGCTCATATTGCTCTATGAAATTATTTAAACAACATTTTGATAAATAAAAATAAAATTGACGAGGTTGCATACTTTTAATATAATTATTGTATGCAACCTTTAATTTCATCTGAAAATGTAGAAAATGTAGTTAATGAAATCTTGTCTGATATTTCCGCTTGGCGTAAAGATATGATTCATTATATAAAAGATGAAAACCCCGAATTAAATAGTGCCATCATTGAAATTGCACAAAAGACTCAACTAGACCCTAAAGCCGTTGCAACAGGTGCTTATATGGCTTATAAGCTGCTTGAAAATGAGGGCGGTGCTTTTGATTTTGGCTCTGATAATGAAGAATAAAGTTTGGATTAATTATGACTGAATTAAATAAAAATGAAATAGAACAAGCTAAAAAAATTGCTAATATGTCTAAAATTTCAAAAATTTTAGAAAATATCAGAGAAGTCATTGCAATTGACAGAAAGCAAAAGCAGCCTCTTATTTTAAGAATAAATGAAGCATTTATATTTAACATAGCAAGAAAAGCTATATCTGAAAAAGATTCTACTTTTATTATGTCAATAGCAGGTGAAAGTGCTTCCGGTAAAACAACACTTGTTAAAAATGCTGCAAAAGCTTGTCTAAAATCTGATACTGATAGCATTTATAATGTTGTTTGTTGTGATGATTATTATAAAGATGCTTCAAAAGAATTGAGTGAAGCAGGCAGCTATGAAAAACTTTTTGAATCGGGTTTTAGTTTTGATACTCCTGATGCAATTGATTTAGCTCTTATGAAAGAGCATCTTAAATTGCTAAAGCAAGGAAAAGAAATTTATTCTCCATTGTATAATTTTGTTACTTGCGAAAGCAAAAAAGATTCAGTATTAAAAAAACCTGCAAAATTGATATTAAATGAAGGTTTATATGTTTTACATGAATCATTGAGAGATATTATTGATGTAAAAATATATGTTTATACACCGTTTGAAGTTATAAAAGACAGATGGTTTGCTCGTGCGGCCAGCAGAGGAAAAACCGGTCTTGCGGCTCAAATGCAATTCCACGATGTTAATCAAACAGCGTTTAGACATATAAGACCTACAATGGATATAGCTGATGTTGTTATTAATGGTATGACTACACAAGAATATATTGAAGACTTTATTCATCAATTAATTGAAGCTATAGTTAGTGTTACTTCTGACAAACATTTATCATTATAGTTTTAAATTTATCTTGACAATTTCCATTTATATATTAATATAATAATTGTCCTTGGGGCGTCGCCAAGTGGTAAGGCACCTGGTTTTGGTCCAGGCATTTCGGAGGTTCGAATCCTTCCGCCCCAGCCAAATAAAAGACCTCTTTTTGGGGTCTTTTTTATTTATTTCCCAGAATGTATATTGTTAAATTTTGTTCTTTAGCAAATTTTAAAAAGTCTTCAGGTATTTCTTCTATCGAGTTGACTTTTGCAACAATTGCATTAATTTTAGGATTATATACGTTTGATTCATTATGTTGACCAACATTTATTAATTCATCATTAGCTTTTTTTATAGCTTGTTTTATTTCGCTGCCATCAATTGACCTTGTTCCAATTGTGTAAGTTTTGCCATCTTGTATTTGAGATAAATATTTTTTTGAAGCAAGTAATTGGTATAGTTCAGAATATTCATCATCGGTTAAATTTAGTTCTTTTTTAATTGTTGATGGTATTGTTTGTCGATGTGGACTTAAAATTTGATTTTCACCTGTAATAATTTTACTAAATTTATCAAATTCTTTTTGAAAACCTGAGCTTTGGTTTTCTTTTGCAGCATTTGCTATATTTACATTTTCAACTTCCAGACTTACTCCAAATTTTCTGTTTCTATAAGTATCGCAATTTTTTAGTGAAATATATGACGCACATAAGAACCCTCCGTTAGCAACATCTGACAGATAATCTACTGTTTTTACCTGTTCTATGCTGTCTGTCATATGTATGTAAAGTCTAAATGAATTATAGTCAACATCAGGACTAAATCCATATTGTGTAAAGTCTGTATCTTTGGTTAATTTTGTAAAATCGATTACTTTATATTCTACACCATTATATTCAACTTGTGGTATTAAATCTTCTCTTATAATTTTGCTTGTAAATACCATTTGACCTGTTGAATTGATATTTTCCAGTGCTTGCAAAATTGGCATTTGATTTTGAGGGTTAAGCGCATTTGAATACTTTTCATAAAATTCATCGCTTACTCCTTTTAGGTCTGAATCGGCCATTATTTTTCCTATAGCATAGTCATCTTTGTGCCTAAAAAGGGATGCTATATAACCAGAGTCAACTTTTCCGCTGTTAAATAATTCAAGCCAGTGATGATTTTTAACAAGCTCATATATTCTGTCGTTTATTTCTTTTGGAAATGTATATTTTTCCATAATATTTCTTGCAAATAATGCAGATGCTTCCGGATGAACACTGTCAACAACGCCCTCTGATTTTGCTATATCGTGAAGTATAGTTGCAAATTTCAAACAAGTCTTATCTATTTCTGATAAATTTTGGTAATCAGGATTTCCAATAGCATTTTTTAATACAGTTAGTATATGTACATCAACTGAATAATTTTGGGTTTCGTGTTGTTGTTTACCAATAACATTAATAAACTCGGGCATACCCTTGCTTAAGGCATTTAGTGCATTATCCAACTCTTCATTACCCGTTATAATTGAATTTTCTTTAATAAACTTATTTGCTAAGGATAATACATCACCCTCTATACCGCAATCTGATAATTTGCTTAAATCTATTATGCCGTCATATCCTGTAATGTTTCCAAGTTCGTCTTGTATTAATGAAATGTTTAATTTATTTGTAATTAATTCCTGCTCTTCTTGAGATACACCTTTTAGCACTTTAGACAAATCTTCAAGAAATGAAGCTCTTGGATATGATAATGGTAATCCGCTTTTTCCAAACTGAGTATAATCAGCAGTAGAAAGTATGTTGTCTAGTGTTCTATTATTATTTGCAAAAAAGCCTTTCATCATAGTTCTTACATCGTCAGCTGTGACATTTGTCGGAGTTATGGTGTGCTTTAGCGAATCTGAAGCAGAATCAATTATTGCATTTAGATTGTTTAATTCTTCAGGAGCGAATAGACCATCGATTTCGATAACATTTTTTGTTCTATTTATTTCAGTTAAAAGTTTTACCTTGTCTTTAAAGGTTAATGATGTTTTATTGGCTTGGTAGTAATTTAAATTCATATATAATTTTAATAAATCTTCAAGATTATCTGTATTCAGAATATCTGATTTATTTTGAATTAATGAATTAATTCGATTAAATTGGGCATTATCTATTTGAACAAGATTAAACCATTCGTTCAAATTTATTTTGTTATTTTGTATTACATCGCCTATTTTCTTATTTTGGAATAATGCAATAAACTGTTCTAAATATGTATCATCAAATTGAACAATTTTACTTAAGTCATCGGTAGTGATATCTGCATATTCAGTTAATAATTTAAAATTATTGTTTTCAAATAATGAAATTACTTGATTAAATTTTGATTCGTCCAGTTTTGCTAATTCAATTATGTTGCCGTAATTTATTTTATCTTTCGGTTGAGCGCCAAAAACTTTTCGTTTTAATGCACCTTGTTTTTGGATAAGTGTTTTAATACTGTCTTCATTAATTACTATATTTAACTGATTAAATTTATCATCACTAAAGTTTACTAACTCAATTAAATTATCATAATTGAGTTTATTTTTTTCAATTAAAGTTCTTAATCCGTCATTATTTAACAATCTGTTTAACTTATTTAATTTATCTTCGCCAAGTTTGGCCAGTTCGCGTAAATTTATGTTAGTTGTTTCTTTTTTTGCACCAAATGCAAATATTGATTTTTTGCTGTTTATCAATGATTTAAAACTATCATTTGTTAATAAATCGTTTAATTGATTTAGTTCTAAATCGTCCAGTTTGCACAGCTCTATAAAGTCTTTGCCGTTTATTTGCCCTTTTTTAACAAGTAAGTTTATAGTGTCGTTTTCCAGTAGAGCACTTAATTTATTAAAGCTATTTTCATCAAGAAGTGCTAATTCAATCAGTTCATCAAGTTTTATACCTTTATTGTTATTGCTGGAAAAAAATGAATCAATAAAATCAAATTGTTCAACAGATTCCATTAAATTTTCATTTTCAAGCAGGTATTTCAATTGTGCAAATTTGCTTTCATCTAATTCTGCCATAGCAATAATCTTGTCTTCACTAAGATTGCCATCTTCAAGTAATGTTTTAATGTGTTTATTTTCTGTTAAGTATTTTTTATTTGAATCAATAATAATTGTATCATTAATTGTATCATTGGTTTCTATTTTTTCTGGTGCTATAGCACTGTTTTCATCTGTGATTTCAGGCTTATCAATGGTTAAATTTTCTTCATTAGTTTTTGCTAAATCGTCAATTTGTGTTTTATTATCTTGTCTTTCTGATACAATTTCGGTATCTTTTTCAACAGGCGTTTCAATAATATTTGGGATATCTTCCGGAATATCGGTTTGTTCTGCAATTTTATTTTTATAATCGGATTTTGATAAATTAATAATTTCATCTCCTAATTCAAATCCATTGTTTCTTAGTTTAATAAAATTAGCTAAAACTTCTTCTTGATATTGCACATCAACACCATCAACTAATTTTGCAACAAAATCTGCGTCAATTAGTTCATCTCCAATTTCAACTTTGCCCCATAAATTGAGTAAATTTCTTGCTTTTTGGTCTGTAATTTCGTTTGAAAATTTATAAAAATTTTCGTAAAGCGACTCTTTAATTTCTCTTGTTGTTGAATTTGAAATACTATCGGATAAATTTTCACCAACTTCTTCAATGGCTTTACCTACCACGCTTTCAGAAATTTCTGAACCTATAAATGAGCCAAGTTTTTCGGCTCCAATCATTCCTCCGCCTATTATTGGTGAGGCTATTGTACCACCTGCTAACCCAACTGCCGTATCTGAGATTATTTCATTTATTTCATGATCTTCACCATAAAATAAATTTTCACCAATGTCTCTTGTTAACGCATCTGTTGCACCGGAAAGTGCGCCATCAATTGCCATATCGGCTGCTTTAGAACCTGCACTAATAGCTAACTGTCCGAATGTACGTTTTGCTGTTGTCTCAAGTGCTTCCATTCCGGCTTGTTTCATAATTGCTTTACCTGCAGTTGCACCAAGCCCATTTGAGAAAATTCCCATTGCACCATTTGCGCTGCCTGTTAGTAAATCATATGCACCATCAGTAAATGAATATGATTTGTCGTTTCCAATGCAATCAGAAGCTTTTAGCGCAACTTTAACACCTGCACCAACACCGGCAGCAATACCAAACCCAGCAGCTACCATCCCTAGTGATGCACCTGCGGTAAATGGAGTTGCGCATATTCCGACAGCAGAGCAAGCTGCAACTATACAAACCGAAGCAATACCGGAAGTTATATCAGCAACAGTATCAACTGCCATTTTTTGACCTTCTGAATAATTATCAACTGCTTTTCCGGCTTTTGTCAGATTGCTTAGCGTGTTTTCTTTATTTAACAAAGAATCGATTTCATCAATTGTAAAATCGTTTCCTGTGATGTTTTTATAGACATTTTCAAGATTACTTTTACCATTTTTTAATAGTTCAATTTGCTCTTTTAAGTAGTCTATTTCAGTTTGAGTTTTATTAGCACTTGCGCCTATTCCTGTTGCATTTTTTATTGCATCCCAAGCACCTGAAATCCATCCGTTGGATTTTTTTGCTGTTTCAAAGTTTTTTTCAATTTCGCTAACCTGATTTTCAAGTTCTAATATAATAGCGTTTTGAGAATTAATATCTAATGATTTTGCACTGTTTGCACTTGTTTTAAGCGAAGTTAAAGCATTGTTTGTTAGTTTTTCGCCAACTACCTCTTCATATACATTTAATATATTTTGCGGGTTTTGTTCTAATTCATCTATAAGTTTTTCATAATTTTCAATCTTTGTTTTTTCTGCTTTATCCCCCATGCCAAATAATTCAGACACACTATTGGTAAATGAAGTTAGAAATCCTCTGGAGTTTTTTGTACATTCTAAATCAGATTTTAATTTATCAATATATCTTTCTAGTTCTTTTTTAATACATTCTGTATCAAATTCATCCAAAGTTTCATAGTTAATGTTATTATTATCAGTGTTATCGGTATTATTATAAAAAATGCTTTCATTGCTTAAATTATCTGTATTAAAATTATATGCATAATTTGAATACAGATTAGAATATACATTTTCGGTATTTAGATTGTTCTTATTTATTTCCATAAATGCACGCTAAAAATATACACACAGTTATATAAATCGGCATTTTTTATCTGAAATTTAATATATTTTACATATGTTTACAAATATAGTGTCATATTTATTCATTTTCTTGTTTTGTATTAATATAAATTTATTGGAGCTAAGTATGAAAGTAAATCTAAAAAATAACAATTGTAAATTCGGCAAACTACCCATATTAAGATGTAGTTTAAAAAACAAAACGACAAATGATAAACAAAAAGCAACACTTTATCTTTATGACAATAAAAATCCTAACGATGTAGGTGAAATTTTAAATTCGAATTTACCATATGACTTTAAGCGCGATGCAAAAAGTTTAAATGTTCTTTCTTATTCACAAGTTTACGGTTTAATTCCTGATGGATCTGACGAATTTATTGCCGCAGCAAAAGTTAGCAGACATTTTTCTCAAAATAGCGATAAATACTGCGGAGTGAATACGGTCATAGAAGAATATAATGCCAGTCATGACTATATGGATTCAGGATTGCCTTTGTTATCGGTTGTTGCTGTGGATGCTATAAAACACGGCGATAAATTTATTTTAACTTCATTTAAGACAGATGACAATCCGGAGCTTAAAAAAAGTGGCTTTTCAGAATCTAAATACGGAAACTGGATTATGCCTGAAAAAAGATACGTTAATTTAATTGATAGAGCACAAAAAAGGCACTCAATTGAATATTTAGGCTAACTATATATCCATTGAACCTGTTCTTAAGCCCTCTAAATCGAGTGTGATGTAGCTTATATTGTATTTTTTTAACTGTTCATTAAAAAGCTTATGAACATCTGAAGGTGAATTAACTAAATATGCAGGATTTTTATCTGTTAAAATAAAGCTTTCTCTTGGATATTTTTTAAGGATTTCGCCTATAGCATTTTCTGATTTTCCATCAACATACATATAAGCAGTATCGAAATAATTTGCACCATGCTCCATTGCATAAGCAACCATTTTATCTAGTTCAACCATATCTATTTTATTATAATAAAGTCTCTGCGTTTCATTATTTATTCCTTAATAATTATATTTTACAACCTGATAGTAACTTCAAGTCAAGTTATTTTTTCAGATTTTGTTTAGCCAGATATATTGCATCATATTCATTATTGAATATTGAATTTTCGCCAATATAACCAACCATATCTTTCATAGATTTTATTTGATTGTAGACGTCCTCATTTTCTAAAACAAAATATAATTTAATTTTTTGAGAATTTAGACGAATAATTATATCTTCAAGTGCAAAAATTGCCGACATATCTAATAATGAATTAGATGAATAGGTTAAAATTACAAATTTAGTTTCCAAAAGTTCATCAAAATGAGATACAATTTGGCTGATTGAACCAAAAAAGAATTGTCCGTCGATGTGTAAAATTCTGATTTTATAATGACTCTCTTTTTCGGTTTGAATTTCATCATTTGTGTAGTTTTGTATGTTGTTTTTATTTTTAATATTCGTATTATCCGCTAATCTTTTAGCATATAACAGTGAAGCTAAGACAATTCCGATTCCCAAGGCAGAAACAAGATTATAAAAAATAGTTAAAAATAAAACAGTTAACAGGACAAATAAATCGTCTTTAGGGGCATGTTTAAGAATTTTTATTACTTTTAAATCCAATATGTCATAGCCGATTTTGATTAATATACCTGCTAAAACGCATATTGGAATTTGAGATATAAAATTATTAAACTTCAAAAGAACTAAAATTAAAATTAAAGCACTGAAAATTTGAGTTAATTTAGTTTCTGAGCCGTTTTTAATTGCCGCAACACTTCTCATTGTTGCAGCAGCTCCATTCATTGAACCCGTTAAAGAACAAAAAATATTGCCAATTCCTTGCATTAAAATCAAATTTTTTGGATTATGTTTTGTTTTTGTGAGCGAATCGACAATAATTCCTGTTAATAGACTTTCGCTTGAAGATATGAAAGCTAAAGTCAGTGCTAAAGTAAATGTTGTTGAAATTAAATTTAAAGAAAAATGCGGCAGTTGAACTGTAGGAATATTGAAAGTTACAGCCGATATTTTTTCAACATCAAAATGAAATACAGTTGAAACAATTGTCATTAAAACAAGCGCAATTAATTGGGATGGAAGAATTTTTGTTATTATTTTCGGCATAAAAAATAATATTAATAGAGTCAAACCTCCCAATATTAAAGAATTTAAATCTAGATTTTCGATTAAAAGAGGATAGTTTTTAATAGCTTCAATGGTTGAAGCATATATTTTTCCACCTAATAGCGGTGAAATTTGAAGAATTATAATTATTAATCCAATTCCTGTTAAAAAACCTGAAATAACAGGATATGGCACATATTTGATTAATTTTGGAATAGATGTTAACGAGATAATTATTTGTAATATTCCTGCAAACATTAATACAAAAATTACCGATTTTATATCATTATTTAATGACAATATTATAGTTGCAATTATTATTGAACTTGGCCCTGTAGGACCTGAAACAACAGGAAAATTTTTTCCAAATATTCCCGTAAATAATGATAAAATTATCGCTCCCCATAATCCTGCACAGGCTCCCAATCCGCTTGCAACACCGAAAGCCAAAGCCTGCGGAAAGGCAATTATTGAAGCTGTAATTGCACCAAAAAAATCACCCTTGATATTAAATTTTATTTTATCCATAGTTTTTATGATAACATAGCACACAGATTTTGAAAATCTAAAAAAAGGGGAGTAATGTTACTCCCACGATATCAAAACACAAAAATAACATAAAAATTTTAAATATTTGCTACACAGCGAACAGAATACAGGTTATTTTGCAAACTGATATTTTCTATCCACGAGGCATTTTGAAGTAAATATGAGTATATTTTACTGCCATCATAAAATTCTGAAGTCCATATAACATAAGATGTGGCGACACACCTTGCTGAGCCCCTGTTAGCGCTTGGATCGCATAGTTGAAGTCCATTTACACCTCGATTTATTGAATTACCGCCCCAGCTGCTCACTTCGCCTCTTGAGCGCGGTAATCTCCAAGAATATCCCCCATATTTTATTTGACTGCATACACTTGAAGCATCCCACCAATAACATACTGTTCTGTTACATCCTGAATAAGCACCTCCATTAGCGTTATCACAACCTCCCATGCCGGTTCTCGTACAATTACTTGATACAACTAAATCAGGATGATCATTAACATTGTATTTTGTAACAAGCAGACTTCCTATTTGCATAACAGGGCTCGTTTTACAAACTGGCAGTGCTTTTGTTTTTTCGTCTAATATATATCCATCAGCGCAAGCTGTGCATTTATCTTGTGTACATTCTGTGCAATTGGTTCCAAACTTTGTTGCGCAATCTATTTTACATTTACCGTCTTTTAAAATATAGCCTGTATCACATGAAAGGCAATTATCACCTTCACAAGTTAAACAGCCTTCAGAAATTCTTTCAGCACAAGTTTGCGGCATTACAGCAACACAGCGAACCGAAATAGCATTTGCATTTTTAAATGCTATTGTTTTCCATGCACCTTTTTGCAGATAATAAATATAAAATAGTCCGCTTGAATTTTGTGTGCTTGACCATACGTCATGTGGTCTGCATACATCTGCACTACCTATACATGAGGATTTAGAAAGACATTGTGCTGAGTTATATCCTGAATAATAATCGCATAATTGTATTCCATCTGTTCCTAAATTTAAAGAGTATATATTCCAAGTTGATAACTCTGTGCTTGTTGGTAATCTCCAATCGTATCCGCCGCCATTGAAATTTTCGCAGATGTATTCTGCTGCATTATGATCGCACACTGTCCGATTGCATCCTGAATACCCTCCGCCATTTCCGTTATCGCAACCTCCTGAAGTATTGCCTTTCCAGCAACACATAATTGCGCTCCCTGGGTTGCAAGTTTCGGACGATTCAACAATATTGACTTCACTTGGAATTCCCAGTGAAACGCTGTCTCCCATATTGTATTTTGTTATGCACAAATTACCTATTTGCATAAAATTGGGACTCGAGCAGTTAAATTCTGTACATGAAGATGTTGAAGTAGGATCAATTAAAATATATCCATCTTTGCAAGCATTGCATTGATAAAGAGTACAGCTTGAACAATTGGAAAATTTATTAGTACAAGGTTTACAGTTTTGATTTTCGTCCAAATATTGACCATCCAAACATGTTAAACATTTTTCTTCTGTGCATTTTGTGCAATAATCACCGTATTTTTCAGTGCATTTTTTACAAGTACAGCTTTTATTATCTTTATATTCATCACTAACACAAGTTAAGCCTGTACAAGATAGACAAAAGTTACTAGTACAAAGATTACAATTAGGACCAAATTTATCGCAATCTGCACTAATATCAGAAACTGAACCGCCGCCACCAAAAACACCACTTGAAAACTTTTTAGTTATCAAAGGAGTAAAAGCTGCGGTTATACAAGAAATTACAATTAAACTGATTAATAGTTCAACCAAAGAAAAGCCAATCTTGTGGCCTATAAGTATGTTATTTTTCATGATTCTCCAAGTAGTATAATTTATAAGTTATAATATATAACTTATAGCATTATTAAATTTATAAGTCAATATTTATATACTTATAAATATGGATAAACAATCTTTATTAAAAAAATTCGGTAAAAATGTTAAAATAGAACGCATAAAAAAAGATTTAACTCAAGAACAGCTTGCAGAAATTATGAATGTTTCTCAAAATTACATTGCAAATATAGAACGCGGCAAGGCAAACATGTCTTTAGCTAAAATATACGAACTATCTAAATATCTAAATGTTAATATTGAAAAATTGCTTATTTTTAACGATTGTTAATTCTCAAAAGCGCATAATAAACACCGCAAACTAATGCTGCTGCGACTGAAATTTCCTCTTGATTTATTGTTTTTAAGTATTTATCAACACCATTTACCGGAATAAAAAATCTTTCTACAATGATACCGCCATCAGAAATCGGTTTTTGTATTACATTATATGAATTACAAATTGCCGTAACATAAGTTAAAGTTTCGCTTGATAAACCTGCGCTTGTTGATGAATTTTTCAGCTCAATATATATTTCATCCGCAACCAAACCTGCTTCTTCAAGAAGTTCTTTTTTAGCACATTCTAAAAGTGTCTCATCTTTATCGGTATCCGCAATCAAACCTGCCGGTGATTCAAGGCAAAACTTAGCTTTTTTTTCAAAAGATATCGGAGGCCTGTTTGTTTTAATAAAAAGAAAATTGTATTCATCATTAATTTTAACTAATGTTGTTATCGCAACTGCGCTATCTTGGTTCGGTTTATCATTTGTTCTTTTAACATAATACCAATCATGGCCCGATGGTGAAATTGCAGATTTAAAATCAAGGTATTTTGTTGAATTAATAATTGCCATTATTAAGTGCCTCATTAAACTTTCTAATAGTTTCATTGATATTTAGAGAATTCATTAATGCTCTTATTGCTGCTACTTTAGTTGCTCCGGCATTAATAACATCAAAAATATTATTTTCATCAATTGAACCTATGGCATAAAAAGGTATTTGGATATTATCTTTTACCCATTTAACATATTCAAGCCCAACAGGAATTGTTGACGGTTTAGTAGGTGTTTTGAATACAGGCCCAACTCCAATATAATCAGCATTTTGTTCTTGGGCTAAAATGGCGTCCTCTGGTTTATGGGTTGAAATTCCGATAATTTTATCTTCCCCTAGGATTTTTCTTGCTGAAATTATATCTATATCGTCTTGACCTAAATGAACACCATCTGCATCGACTATTTTTGCAATATCTACTCTATCATTTATAATTAATAATGCGTCATACATTGAACATAATTGTCTTAATTTTTTACCTGTATTAATTATTTCTTTAGCAGATTTATTTTTTTCCCTATATTGAATTAGTTTAACACCTGCGTTTAAAATTTGAGCAATTCTATCGATAAAATCATTATCATCTTCAAAACCTTGCTGAGAAGTTATAAGGTAGATATTTCTATTTCTTAAAAGTGCATTTTTTATATTGGTTTTTTTATCATAGTTTACAATTTTCATAATATCTTTTTCTATTTCGTACATTTTATATCTGTAACTGTCATCAAGTGAACCATATTCATTTAAAACGCGCAGGGCTTGTTGGGTTCTTTTTATGTTCGCTCTTAGAACATTTTGATTATTGCTTTTTTTTGTAATATTTTCGATGTTTTTTCCAACATCATCTTTGGTATTTCTTGAATTTATAAGATTATTATAGTCTTTTTCAAAAAACATTGTAATTGCATGACGAAGATTTTTCAATTGAGTTGAAATTTCTTTATTATTCAATATAAATCTTGTATATTCTTCAATGTTTCTAAGACCTTCTGTAGCTCTATTTAAATTAGCATCTATTATTCTATAAAACATAAATATTACCTTGATGACTATATATATTAGATTATAGCGAAACAAGACAAAATTTAATAGTCTAAATTTATGGACGAACATAAAATTGAAACAATTAAAAAAGCTATTAAACAAGATAAGCTTGCGCTTATAGAGCTTATAAAACAAGAACAAAATAATATTTATTCTACACTTTTTTATCTGAAAAAAGATGAAAATGATATTTCAGACATAATGCAGGATGTATTAATTAAACTTAGCAAAAAAATAACTCAACTTAAAAACCCAAAATATTTCAAAACATGGTTAAACCAAATTATTATAAATTCATATTATGATTATCTAAGAAAAAACAAGAAAAAATCGACAGAAATTCCATTGATTAAAAATGATGACTCAGCCGCAATTGAAGTACCTGATTACGATTCTAACCCTCAAGAAGCAATTTTAAATAATGAATTAGATTTGATTATCAAAACATCTATAGAAAATCTTCCTTTGCATTACAAAATCCCGATAACACTTAGAGAAATTCAAGGTTTGAGTTATGATGAAATTTCAAATATTACAAATACAACAATCGGAACCGTAAAATCAAGAATTGCAAGAGCAAGAGCGATAATTAAAGATGACATAAATAAATATTCAAGGGGTTAATATGATTTCAACGAGTACTTTAGAAGACAAAATTAATGAATATTATGATGAGCAGATGAACAGTTCACAATTAATCAGCTATGAAGCCAGAATAGCAAATTCATTGTTAATTAAAGAATACACATATCAAAGATGTTTTGAATATTATAAAATATCAAATTCAATTAAAAAGACAAAAAAAAGACTGGAAAAAAAGGCAAAAGAAACAACCGAAAATGTACTTTCGCAAATTCAAAATGAACTATTCTTCAATGTTAATTCCGTTTTTCTTAAGCGTTTCTATGAACATCTGAGCAGCTTTTTTTTGAACATCGGGAGGAACAACTCTAAGTAATTCAACAGTTCTTGAAATTACAGGGTCTTTATCATACCACCTTGAGCCTCCGTTTATAGGTTTGACTAATTGATAAAATTTTTCAATAGCTTCTTTAGAAACCTTTTTTTCTATAGAATCTAAAAATTCTTTTGCCTGTTCTTTAAGTTCAGATTGGTAATCTTTTAATATGTTAATAACTTTTAATAACAAAGGATCATGGTCATACCATCTTTTATATTCTTGTACCATTGATTTCTCCTGTTTTTAAATCAGTCTGGTTATCATTTACACGCTCAACATCCAGATTAAGTCCTCTGAGTTTTTCTACAAAATTTTCGTAACCTCTATCAATATGATTAAGCGCACCTATCTCTGTTTCGCCCCTTGCCATAACTGCAGCTGTAACTAATGCAGCTCCGGCTCTTAAATCGGTAGATTGAACTTGTGTTCCAACTAAGCAATCAACCCCTTTTATGATAGCATGTTTTTTATTTACGATAATATTTGCGCCCATTTTCCATAATTCCGGTATATGCATAAATCGATTTTCATAAAGACTTTCAGTTACAACGGAAATACCGTCAGCGCAACACAACAGCGCCATAGCTAATGCCTGAAGGTCAGTTGGAAAGCCGGGATAAGGCTGAGTTATAAAATTCATCGCTTTTAATCTTTGATTGTTAGAAACTTCCATAGTATTAGGATCAACAAGTTTAATCTTTGCTCCCATTTCAAGAAGTTTTCCGGTGAACAATGTTAAATGATTTGGAAAAATATTTCTTATAATACCTTGCCCTCTTGAAGCTATAATAATACTCATATATGTACCTGCTTCAATTCTATCCGGCAATGTCGTATATTCACAGCCTCTTAGCTCTTCTTGTTTAACACCTGTTATTACTATTTGGTTTGTGCCGGCTCCATCTATTTGAGCTCCCATAGATTTTAAAAAGTTAGCTAAATCAACAATTTCAGGTTCTTGAGCCGCATTTTGGATAATTGTTACACCATCGGCTAAAACTGCTGCCATCATGACATTTTCTGTTGCACCAACGGAAGGAATATCAAAACAAACCATTGCACCTGATAATTTATTTGCTTTTGCTATGACATACCCATCTTCAATTTTACATGTACAACCAAGTGCCTCAAGCCCCTTTATATGAAAATTAACTCTTCTTTCACCGATTTTACAACCGCCGGGGAGTGCAACTCTAGCCTCTTTGAGTCTTCCTACCAATGAACCTAGCACACAAAAACTGGCACGCATTTTAGAAACAAATTCTTTAGAAGCCGTGCAATTAGTGACATTAGTCGTATCAATTTCAACTTTTTTTAATTGCTTGTCATATACGCATTTTGCACCCAGTTCAGATAAAACTTCAAGCATTATTTCAACATCAGATAAACAAGGCACATTATAGATAACACAAGTATCTTTACACAAAAGTGAAGCAGCCATCAGTTTAAGTACAGAATTTTTTGCACCACTGATTGAAACTTCACCTTTAGTTGGAATTTGACCTTTAATTATTAGTTTTTCGCTCAAAGCAATTACCCTTTTCTAACTGATTTTATTATAAAATAATTATATTTTAAAGTTAACAGGCAAAAAATAAAATTTTTGTAGGATATTTATTGCTTATCACTCTTGTCATCAACAACTTTTGACTCTATAACTTTAGCGTCTATTATTCCTTGTTGTTCATTTTTTTGAGATTCTTTTTTATTATCTTCAAATTCAAGCTGTTTGTTGATTATTACAGTTTGAGCAATTTGGAAAATATTGCTTGTTACAAGATATAATAACGCACCGGCAGGAATTGGTATAAATACAAAAGTTAAAATAATCATTACAGGCATTATTGTACCCATAGATTTTTGAATAGCTTCTTGAGTTGCATCTTGGCCTTTGGCTTTTGTTGTTGCCATCATAACTTTTTGAGAAAGCCATATTGTTAAACCAAATAGTGCAACTAATAAAATAACATCGTAATGTATTGCGTTTTGAGCCGGAATTGTAGGAACAGATGCCATTAAAATATCACCGCGGCGACTAAACTCAACATTTTCTGTTTCCTTAGTCATAATATTCATAACAGACAACTGCGCTTTTTGAATTTTGTCTAACTGAGCAAATTTAAGATTTAAACTATCAAGTGAAATTTTAAGCTCAATTGGTTTGTCTTTTTCAATTTCGCCTTGAATAGAGATAGCTTTTTGAGGTTTTTCGATTTTTACATTATCAATTACTTGGTTATTAGATAAAATCACTTTTGCAGTTTTTGCAGCTTGGAATTGAGCGTTTCTTCCAACAGAAAATTTTCCATCTAAAGATACACCCGCATTTGATTTAATTGTTGCATCTAATCTATTTATGAATAAGAAATTGGTATTTCCGGCCATTTGGATAAACTGAGGGCTCATTAGGGCGCTATATAGCATTATAAATACAGGAATTTGAATTAACATAGGTAAGCACCCAGCAGTCGGGTTAAAATTATGTTCTTTATAAAATTCCATCATTTTTTGCTGCATTAATTGAGGGTTATTTTTATATTTTTCTTGTATCATTTTCATTTTAGGAGTCAGCGTTTGCATGTTTTTCATTGATCGCTGTTGAGAGACGTTAATTGGCCACAAACAAAGACGCATTATAATTGTAAAAATAATGATTGCCATACCATAGGACCCTGCAAATGAGGCCAGTTTGCTTAAAATTTCTATTGTTAATGTTACAAAATCCATTATATTCTCCTCGCTGAATAAAAATCTAAATTAATTAAGTTTAATTTTACTATAAACATGATAAAATTATCATATGGAAAATAATTTTGATACAATTTGCGCAACATTAACTCCACAAGCACTATCAGCAGTTGGAATTATAAGGATATCGGGCGATAGTGCATTTAATATAGCAAATAAAATATTTTCTAAAGAAATTTCACCCAAAAAAATCAACTATGGCTTTATTATTGACGAATATCAAAAGAAGCTGGATGAGGTTGTATTGTTGCCTTTTGTGTCGCCGCACAGCTACACAGGCGAAGACGTTATAGAAATACAATGTCATGGAAACCCGCAAATTATAAATTCAATTTTAGAACTAATATTATCAAAAGGTGCCAGAATGGCCCAAAAAGGCGAATTTACAAAACGTGCATTTTTAAATCATAGAATAGATTTATCGCAAGCGGAAGCTGTATTAGATGTAATTGAAGCAAAAAGCACAAAATCTGCCCAGAATGCGCTAAATAATCTTGGCGGATATTTAAAAGAAAAAATTAATCTCATAAAAGAAGATTTAATTGAAATTTATTCAAAAGTCATAGCTTCAATTGATTTTCCTGAAGATGTCGCTGAAGTGGACAACAAAACAATCGTATCGATATGTAATGATAAAATCCATGAAATAAATGACATACTTAAAAATGCAAAAAGCCATGATTTTATAAGAGATGGTTTAAGTGTATGCTTAATTGGAGTTCCTAATGTTGGTAAAAGTTCATTGTTTAATTCGCTTTTAAATTATTCAAGAGCAATTGTAACCGATATTGCAGGAACAACAAGAGATACCATAAAAGAAGCAATCAATTTGGACGGCTACATTATAAATTTTATTGATACAGCAGGAATAAGAGATAAAAACAATGCAGATTTAGTTGAGCAAATCGGAATTGATAATTCAATTAAATCAATTGAACAATCTGATATAGTCCTATTTTTATATGAAAAAAATTATTCTGAAATTGATGAAAAATTAATAAATTTGGCGAAAAACAAACAAGTAATTTTTGTCAAAACAAAAACAGATATTATACCTAAAAATGATGATACTGATTCTATTGAAATTAGCTCAAAAAGTGGTTTTGGAATTGAAGATTTAAAAAATAAAATTTTATCAGCAATAAAAAATCTTATACATATTGATACAGACTATACAACAAATAAACGTCAGCAAACCTGTCTTTTAAGAGCAAAAGAATCTCTTGAAAATGTTATTAATACTTCAACAGAAAGTGATTTAGCCGATTTATATGCAATAGATTTAAAAGCTGCAATACTGGCGCTGGATGAAATTACAGGTGAAGTTTTAACAGATGATATTTTAGATAATATATTCTCAAATTTTTGCATCGGGAAATAATCTTTGCCTAATATGTTTTGCAACAGCTTCGCCCATAGACATACAACTTTTTTGAACTCTTAGAGCACTGTGTGCCTGAAAATCCGCGCCTACCAATTTTCCAATTGCATAGAGATTGTCAACATCGGCGCTCATTAAAGATTCTATAGGTAATTGATAGCAAATATTTTTTATTAATACTGAATTATTTATACTATCAGAGTGAATATCAATCGGATAATCAGCCTGAAGAACAGGATTGTTAAACGTTTTAGCACTCAATATGTCATCGTTAGTATAAACATATTTTGCTTTAATTCTTTTTTGCTCTCTAATTCCTGTTTGAGTAGCAATATTTACTATAATTGAATTTTCAAAGCCTTCAAAATACTCTTTTATAAACCTGTATAGTCTATAAATTGCCCTTCTTGCTTCAATCAGTTCAAGAGAATATTTAAAAGGATTATCAATATAATTATGAATTCGAGGGCAATTAAAAGCAACTTCACCTTTAGCTCCTGCAACGGAAAAAAGCTGAAAATAACTTCTGTCAAATTCTTTTAATATACCTTTTTCAACGCCTTTTTTTAAATATTCATCTAATGCCCAATACTTATTAGTGTCCCATGTAGATGCAGTTGTAAAATGAAGTTCATTATTTGTATTTGTTTCGTTTCGATAGGTATTGGTAATATCCTCATTTTTATCAACTTTAGTTATAAACTTGCAAAATTTTTCAATATCAACATTCCCAACAATGAAGCGTAGGGAATTTTGTTGTTTTATGTTTTCGTCATCTAAAAAACTGCAGCCGCATAATTGAGAAAATTCAGCTGAGCCTGTCGCATCTATATAATATTTCGCTTCGATGGGTAATGATAATAAGTTAGTTTTTAAAATTATTGATTTAACAATTTTGTTTTGCTTAATAACATCAAGAACCTCAGTTTCAAAAAGAATATCAAGATTTGAAAAATTTGATAACATTTCATCAAGGACTATTTTTAAAAGCTGAGGATTAAACCAGCCATCATTATTATCTTTATAAGTAATTTGTGAAGAATATTTTTTAGCAGTTTCAACAAGCTTATTATAATATTCGCAATTATAGTTTTTAACTGATGATTTCATAACAGGAATGACAAGACCACCTGTCATTAATCCGCCAAGAAAATTATTTTTCTCGACCAATAATGTTTTTAAATTATTTTTTGCACAAATATAAGCTGCAGCACATCCTGATGTACCGCCGCCGATTATTATAACATCATATTTTGCCATTTGTTCCATATCATAATTATAACATTGAGAGTTTTTTAAAAATACAATTGTTTATAGTAATTTTATTCAAAATCATATTTATTGATATTATTGAATTTAATATCGATATTCATAATATACGATTGGTTTTGATAATGTATATTATGTAAAAAGCATGATAATTGACCGCTATGATAAATAATAACATATAAATCAAAATATAAAGCTTAAAAGCTAATATAAAAAGAGTTATTTTAGGCTTAGTGACTATTAAATATTTTATATAAAGCATATTTCAAATTTAAATTTTTACTATAACTATTCACATTAATTTTGTTTATGCAATGAATTTCTAAACACAAACTGTTAACCTAATAAAAAAATTAAGGAGTAATTATGCAAAATACTATTTTAAATAATAACGAAGAAAAAATCAGATTAATGATTGTAGATGATCACAAGTTATTTCGCTGCGGAATAAAGTCATTATTTAAAAACTCGCCCTGTGTTTGTGTTGTTGCTGAAGCTTCTAATGGTAAAGAAGGAATAAGTAAAATCGTTGCACAAAATCCTGATGTAGTTTTGCTTGACCTTGAACTTGGCGACATCAACGGTCTTGACTTGATTGAAAAGGTATCGTCTCAAAAACCAAACGTAAAATTTGCTATTTTAACTTCACACATTAATGAACATGTCATAAATAAAGCAATGAAAATGGGGATATACGGTTATATACTTAAAGATATAAACACAGAACTACTGGATTTAATTGTTAAATCTGTTTCAAGAGGAGCAATGTGGATTGATAAAAAAGCAGTGCAGATTTTAAGAGAATTAAATCCGAATGTTGTTCCAAATACGCAAGTAAGCCGATCTAATTTTAAGCAAACCCATGCAAACCTGACAGCAAGAGAATATGAGGTTTTAAAACTTGTCGTTGATGGAAAGTCTAATCAACAAATCGCTGATGAATTAAATATATCTGAACATACATCAAAAGCACACGTTTGTAATATTATACAGAAACTTGTAGTTGATGACAGAACACAAGCAGCAGTTAAAGCAATTAGAGAAGGTATTGTGTAAATATTATCAATACCAATCTAATTGATTGCTTTTATTATTATTATTATCAATACCTATCGAAAAGACATAAATTGGAGAGAAAAAAATGGAAATTAAATATTTAACCGAAAATACAAAAAAGGCTGAAGAATTTTTCTTAAATGAACTATCATTTATTATGTCACCTTTTGAACTAAAAAGAAAAATTGAACACGATATTGAAAACATAAACATAATTGATGTAAGAAAATATGATGATTACATAGACGGGCATATTCCCTATGCAATTCATGTGCCCTATGAAAGCCTTGAAGAACACTTAATTATGTTTGAAAAACATAAACTAAACATTATATATTGCTATAGTCAATTATGCCAGTTAGCACACAAAACTGCCTATGAGGTTGCCAAAAGAGGATATATGACAGTAGTATTGTCCGGAGGCTACAGGACATGGGAAAAAATGGGATATGATACTGTTAAAACCGCACAATAAAAGGGAAATAGAATATAAATAGTATATATGTAGTATTTCTATATATGTAGTGCGTAGTATAATTATTATTGTAAAAAAAAGCCCAATATAAGATCGGGCTTTAAGATTTACTAACGATACAAGACTCATTATGTAACCGGTTTTGAAATATATTCAAATTCGGTTTTTTTTTTATTCCTCATTATTTATGAGGTGCATTATCTATGTTATCTGAAAAATATAATTTTGCAAGAATAAATTTTATTTTTTAACTTTACTTAATAAATCGCTAAAATATCACTATATTTAATTTATTTTATATTTTCAATAGCACAAAACTGGATAAAGCTCCCGATTAAATTTTCGTGCCACACTTTAACATCCTTTGGAACTATCAAAATACTTGGAGCAAAATTCCATATATACTTAATACCGGATTTAACTAAAAAATCACAAATATCTTGTGCTACTTTGTTTGGAGTGGTTAAAATGGCAATATTAATTCCTGTTTCTTTGATTTTTTTACTCAACTGATTAATATCATATATTTCTTTATCATCTATAAATTTGCCTATTTTAGACTTATCGCAATCAAAAAGTCCGTCAATTTCCAATCCGAACTCACTAAATTTAGAATATTTTGAAAGTGCAACACCAAGGTTACCGGCGCCAATTACATATACTTTTTTGATTACATTATAATCTAAAACATCTTCAATTATAGACTTCAGCTCAAAAACGGAATATCCTACTTTACATTTGCCTTTACAATTTATACTCTTAATATCTTTTCGGACTTGAGTTTCATCAATATCCAAAAGCTGTGAAATTTGAGATGATGTAATATTCTTGATTTCTTTTTTAGAATAATCTCTGAGTATCGTATAGTATTGAGTTAATCTATTTATTGTTCTTTGCGACAGGGTGCTTTTCATAATAAATACCACATAATTAAAAAAGCAAGGCTTAATAATATCAAGCCTTGCTTTAAATTAAAGTTAATTATACATTGCCGTTAAATGCGTCAATATACAATTTTTTCATATCTTCCATTAGAGGATATACAGGGTTTGCACCTGTACATTGGTCATCAAATGCCAATTCAACCATTTCATCTAATTTAGCATAGAAATCTTCTTCAGTTACGCCAAATTCTTTGATAGATTTAGGAAGTTGTACATCTGACATCAATTTATCAATTGCATCAATTAACAATTGAGTTTTTTCTTCGTTTGTATTACCGCCCAATTTTAATTCATCTGCAATTTGAGCATATCTTTCAACTGCACATGGATATTTATATTGAGGGAATGTAGCTTGTTTTTTAGGACAATCAGTTGCATTATATTTAATTACTTGTCTGATTAATAATGCGTTAGCTACACCGTGCGGTACATGGAACATAGCACCAAGTTTGTGAGCCATTGAGTGGCACAATCCTAAGAATGCATTAGCAAATGCCATTGCAGCAATTGTTGCAGCATAGTGCATTTTTTCTCTTGCAATAGGATCATTTGCACCTTCATGGTATGAACGGCTTAAATACTTAAATACTAATTTAGTTGCTTCTAAAGCATTTGAATTAGTGAAGTTTGTAGCCATACATGATACATATGCTTCAATTGCGTGAACCAAAGCATCAATACCTGATGCAGCAGTTAAGCCTTTTGGCATACCGTCAACAAAGTTCGGGTCTACAATTGCCATTGAAGGAGTTAATGCGTAATCAGCAATTGCATATTTAACACCGGATTTATCATCAGTAATAATTGAGAAAGGTGTAACTTCTGAACCTGTACCAGATGTTGTCGGAATAGCAACCATAAGAGCTTTTTTGCCAAGTTCAGGAAGTTGACAAATTCTCTTTCTGATATCCATAAATCTCATAGCGATATCTTCAAATACTGTATCAGGTTGTTCATATTTTAACCACAAGATTTTAGCTGCATCCATTGGTGAACCA
This sequence comes from Candidatus Gastranaerophilales bacterium, assembly GCA_944327245.1. Taxonomy (GTDB): domain Bacteria; phylum Cyanobacteriota; class Vampirovibrionia; order Gastranaerophilales; family Gastranaerophilaceae; genus RUG14156. The sequence goes on along the minus strand of CALVHD010000014.1, from coordinate 1,658 downwards.
CCGCCAAGAGCAATGATTACATCTGGTTCAAATGGTTTCATAATAGCAAAAGCATCTTCTATTGTTGATAATGTCGGATCCGGTTTAACATCAAAGAATACTTCATGATCAATTCCGATTTCGTCTAAAACTTTAATGATTTGATCAGCAGCACCTGAGTTAAATAAAAATCTGTCTGTAACAATAAATGCTTTTTTTCTGCCTTGTAATTCACGTAGAGCTAAATCAGTTGCACCACGTTTGAAATAAACTTTTTGAGGAACCTTAAACCAAAGCATGTTTTCTCTCCTTTCAGCAACTCTTTTGTAGTTCAATAGGTCTTTTACGCCAACATTACCAGATACTGAGTTTTTACCCCAAGAACCGCATCCAAGAGTTAAAGATGGTTCCATACGGAAGTTGTATAAATCACCAATACCGCCTTGGCTTGATGGTTGATTAATCAATACTCTGCAAGAAGGCATTTTCTTAGCATAAGTATCAATTCTATCTTTTTTACGATCGTCAGTGTATAAAACAGATGTGTGACCTGCGCCACCTTTAGAAACCAATGTATAAGCCATATCTGCAGCTTGTTCAAAGTTTTCTGCTCTGTACATAGCTAAAATTGGAGATAATTTTTCTCTTGAAAATGGGTCAGCCCAATCAACATTTGGTCTTTGAGCAATTAACACTTTCGCATTTTCAGGAACTTCAAAACCTGCCAATTTTGCAATTGTGTGAGCACTTTGACCAACAATCTTAGGATGAGCAGTACCTCTTTGAGGATCAATGAAAGGTAGGTCAATCAATTTTTGCATTTCAGAATCACTTAAAAGATAAGCACCTCTATATGCAAATTCTTTTCTAACTTCTTCATAAACACTGTCTACAACAACAACTGATTGTTCAGAAGCGCAAATCATACCGTTATCAAAAGTTTTTGACATTAATATAGAAGATACGGCCATTTTAATATCAGCAGTTTCATCTATAACAGCTGAAGTATTACCAGGACCAACACCAAGTGCAGGATTACCTGATGAATAAGCAGCAGTAACCATACCAGGACCACCTGTTGCTAAAATGCAAGAAATTTTCTTATCTTTCATTAAGTAGCCTGATAATTCAATTGATGGTACGTCAATCCAACCGATGATATCTTTTGGAGCACCTGCTTTAACAGCAGCATCTAAAACAATTTTTGCAGCTGCAATTGTACATTCTTTTGCTCTTGGGTGTGGTGAAAAAATAATTGCGTTTCTTGTTTTAAGAGCAATCAAAGATTTAAAAATAGCAGTAGAAGTCGGGTTAGTAGTAGGAACAATACCTGCTAAAATTCCCAAAGGTTCAGCAACAATTTTAATTCCGTTTGCTTTATCTTCTTCAATTACACCGCAAGTTTTAGTGTTTTTATGTTTGTTGTATATGTATTCAGATGCAAAGTGATTTTTAATAACTTTATCTTCTACAATACCCATTCCTGTTTCCTCATGTGCCATTCTAGCAAGAGGAATACGAGCCTTGTCTGCTGCAGTTGCTGCTGCTTTAAAAATTTTATCAACTTGTTCTTGAGAGAATGTTGCATATTCTTTTTGAGCTGCGGCAACTCTGTCGATAAGAGCTTCTAACTGTTCAACAGTTTCAACCAATTCGGTTGTTTTCTTTTCTTCAGTAGC
>CALVHD010000013.1 GCA_944327245.1 Candidatus Gastranaerophilales bacterium | reverse complement strand
ATACAAACCCTTAACTATGAAAGAACAAAAGCAATGTTTGATGAGGGTTTAAAATCTAAAATTGATGTTGTTAATGCGCAAGTGAACTTAACAGATGCTAAAATTCAAATGGTTGAAGGTCAAAACAATCTTCAAACTTCAATAATTGCTCTCAAAAACTCAATGTATTATCAGGAAGATACTCCTTTTATAGTAAAAAATACGGAAAACTTTAGCTTTTTAAAAGCAGACTATAAGAAAAAAATTGAAAGTTTAACCACAATTAAACCATCAGGAGAAGGTATCAAAAAAACTCCCGATGGGCTTATTATGTTAACTTCAGGAATTGAGCATAAAGATATTATTCAAAACTTTGAATTTCATCCTTTAACAATTTCAAAACAAGAAGCAGTTAATCAGGCTCTTGAATTACGCCCTGATTTAAAATCTAACGAAATGCTTGCATTGGTTCAACAAGAATCTCTAAAAGCAATTAAAAAACAATATGCTCCTGAAATCACTGGAGATTTAACTTGGGGCTATACAAAAAGTGAATCAACATATTCAAGCCCTCTACAATTAGGTGCAAGCATCGGTCTTGGCTCAATAAATCCATATCAAATACACTATCAGGTTAAAGAGGGTGAAAGCTTCTTAGATATTGCCTTGCAAAATATTAATGTTGCAAAATCAGATATATATTGGGAAGTTCAAACAAATTATGTTAATATGCGCCAATTGGAAAGAAAAATTCCTTTAATGAATTTGAAAGTTAAAGCAACACTGGAAAATTTCGAACTGGCTGATGGAAGATACAGTGTTGGTTTAAATAATTATGTTGAACTTCAAGATGCACTGGCTAACTACAACAATTCGCAATTGAATTTTGTTGAAGCTGTGTTTAACTATAATGTAGCAAGAGAAACCTTATTAAAATCAATGGGGGTTAAATGAACAAAAGAAATATAATAATAATTTCTATTATAGCGGCAGTCGTGATAATAGGAGCGTTTTTATTAATTAAAAAGGGCTCTGTAAAATATATAACAAAACCAATTGCAAAGGATACCATAACTCAATATGTTGAAGCATCGGGAACAATCAAACCAATAAATACCATTGAAGTTGGTACACAAGTTTCAGGTACTGTAGCTAAAATTTATGTGGATTATAATTCAACAGTTAAGCAAGGGCAATTATTGGCTGAATTAGACCCAAGCTTATTTCAAGCTAACGTTGACCAATCAAGCGCAAAATTAAATAATGCAAAAGCAAGCCTTGCAAAAGCAAAAGCAACCTTGGCTTATAAGAAGAATAATTACCAAAGATATAAACATCTTTATGAAAAAAATTATGTTTCAAAAGATGATGTTGAATTAGCATTATCTAACTATCTTCAAGCACAGGCTGATGTTACGGCCAATCAAGCTGAAGTTAGCGCAGCAAGCGCGTCTTTAGAAAATAATTTAACAAATTTAAGATATTCAAAAATAACTTCACCTGTTGATGGAACAGTAATTTCAAGAGCGGTTGATGTAGGTCAAACAGTAGCTGCCAGCTTCAATACTCCAACATTATTTGAAGTAGCTAAAGATTTAACAAAAATGCAAATTGAAACAAGCGTATCTGAAGCTGATATAGGTAAAATTAAAGTAGGTCAGCATGCTCAATATACGCTTGACGGATATCAAGATAAAATTTTTGAAGGTGAAGTAACCCAAGTAAGACTTGCTTCAACCACAACAAACAATGTTGTGACATATACTGTTATTGTATCTGTGGATAATGCAGACGGTTTTGCAATCCCTGGAATGAGTGCAAATGTTTCAATTATTGTCGGAAAAGCTGAAAATGTTTTATGCGTAGATAATAAAGCTCTAAAATTTACACCTGCTGACAATCAACAAAAATATGATAAACAAGGCATTTGGATTTTAGAAAAACAAGGTCCGAAAAGATATAATATTGAGCTTGGTTTATCAGATGAAAATAAAACTCAAATTATTTCAAACGAAATAAAAGAAGGCGATAAGGTAATTATAAGCTCAATTGGTGATAAAGTTAAAAAACAAACGAAATCAATGAGAAGAATGATATAATATGGCATTAATTGAAGTAAAAAACGCAATAAGAACTTATCAAATGGGTGATGAAACATTTTATGCACTCCATGATGTTTCTTTTTCAATTGAAAAAGGTGAATTTGTGGCAATCATGGGTACATCAGGTTCTGGTAAATCAACTTGTATGAATATGCTTGGAACACTTGATAGACCTACATCAGGACAATATCATCTTGACGGGTTAGACGTATTTTCTCTATCAAGTGATGAATTATCTGATATTAGGAATAATAAAATTGGCTTTGTTTTTCAAGGTTTTAACCTTATTTCAAGAACATCAGCCATAGATAATGTGTGTTTACCTATGATTTATAAAGGAATTCCCGAAGAAGAAAGATATAAAAGAGCAAGAGAAGCACTTAAAATTGTAGGTTTGGATAAAAAAGAAAATAATATGCCTTCTCAAATGTCAGGCGGTCAACAACAAAGAGTTGCAATTGCAAGAGCTATTGTAAATGATGCTCCTTTAATTTTAGCTGATGAACCGACAGGAAACCTTGATACTAAAACAAGTATTGATGTTATGGAATTTTTTGTTAATCTTAATAAAAATCTTGGGAAAACTGTTGTTTTAGTAACCCACGAGCCTGATATAGCAGAATATACAAAAAGAATTATAAAATTCAAAGACGGTAGAATTGTTTCTGATATGTTAAAAGAAGAATGGATGAAACATAGAAATAGAGAAACTTAAAATGATTGATTTTAAATCCACATTATCTATAGCACTAAATTCTCTAAAAGTTAATAAAATGCGCTCAGCTTTGACTTCTTTAGGGATAATTATTGGCGTTGGCGCTGTTATTATAATGCTTGCAATAGGATCAGGCGCTAATAAACAAGTGCAGGAAAATATGGAATCTATGGGCTCAAACCTCTTGACCATTCGTTCGGCCACAGCTAAAACAGGCGGTGTATCAATGGGTATGGGTACAAAACCAACCCTAAGCGTTAAAGATTCTGAAGCTATTCAAAAACAAGCAAGAGGAATTGAAGCGGTTGCTCCCTTGATGAGTTCATCTAAGCAAGTTATGTATGGAAATCAAAACTGGCAAACTCAAATTTACGGTGTTACAACACCATATCTATACGTAAAAAATTATGAAATTAACTTGGGCAGACCCTTTACTAAAGAAGATGACAGAAGTGCTGCAAAAGTTGCTCTTATTGGTTCAACCGTTGAAAAAGAATTATTTGGTGATGTTAATTCAATTGGTAAAACTCTAAGAATTGGAAACGTTCCTTTTAAGGTTATAGGAACTCTTAAATCCAAAGGTCAAATGGGCCCTATGGATCAAGATGATATTATTTTTATTCCTTTAACAACAGCACAAAGAAAAATATTTGGTACAGACTTCCCCGGCTCAGTTAATCAAATTATTGTAAAAGCTTCATCAATAGAAGATGCTGAAATAGCGCAGCAGGATATAGAAGAAATTTTAAGAAGACGTCATAACCTTGGTAAATTAAAAGAAAATGATTTTGAAATAAGAAACAGCGCCGAATTTCAAGAAAAAATGAAATCTACTGTTCAAACTTTTGCTATTTTATTGGCTTCTATTGCCTCTGTTTCTTTAGTTGTAGGCGGAATTGGCATTATGAATATTATGCTTGTATCTGTAACAGAACGCACAAAAGAAATCGGTATAAGAATGGCAATAGGAGCAAGAGCTCAAGATATTAGAATGCAATTTTTAATCGAAGCCTTGGTTTTATCTTTAATTGGCGGGTTAATTGGTGTTATAGCAGGAATTATAATTGCTCTTTTAATCGGAGTTTTATTTGAAACAGCAATTGTTATTTCAATTGCACCAATATTATTATCTTTTGGTTTTTCAGGACTTGTCGGCATAGGGTTTGGATATTATCCGGCTTATAAAGCATCACTATTAAACCCTATTGACGCTTTAAGATATGAATAAAATTTAAAAAAATTAATTAAAAAGCAACAATATCATCTATCATAAAACGATATAATTGAACATCATCTTGAACTTCTTTAGGTTTATCTTTCTCTTTTTCAAGGCGAATTTGTTCTTCTTTTGTTTCTGATTTTAATTGAACTAAAGGCTGACCTTTTTCTCGATTAAAGAAATTCCATTTAAAGCCGTCTATTAAACCATAATCGGTTTCGGTTTTATATGAACCAAAATTGACCGCTAGCACAGGATAGACGCTAAAAATAAGAAATAAAAAGGTTAAAAAAATCTTTTTCATACTTAAATATTAGCACAATTTAAGGTATTATAGAAGTATGTTTGAATACGATTATGAAAATGAAGATAAAGAACTTAAGCTCGTAGGTTTAGAGCTTATGTTTCTGACGCCTGAAAAGTATTCAAACCCTAAAGGAATAACTGCCGTTGAATTGTCTAAAAGAGTTAATTTAAACCTTGATGTTGTTAAGAAAAAACTAAAAATTTTATATGAACATTCTATAATAAGATGTAGCGGAATAAATCCAAGATATTGGAAATTTGACGAATACAATTATCAAAGACTTGATGAAGATGATGAAATTTATCAACTATTGTGTTCGTTTGATGATGTAGATTTTGACAGGTACTTTTCATATTGATTAAATTAAACGACATTATAAATATAAAAATAGAAAAATTAACTTATGGAAAAGAGGCTCTTGCTCGTTTTGGCGAAGATAATTTTGTTATTTTTGTTAAAGGCGCGCTTCCCGATGAAGAATTAAAAGTCAAAATCACATCCCTGAATAAAAAATTCGCGCGCGCTGAAATAATTGAAATACTAAAACCATCACCATATAGAATAAAACCATTTTGTCCGTTATATAATGCTTGCGGAAGCTGTCAAAATCAAATTTGCGATTATGACTACTTAATTGAACAAAAAACCTTAATTTTAAAAGATATTTTTAAAAATATTATTGATGAAAAACTAATTTACCCAATAATAAAAAGCCCTAAAACCCTTAACTATAGGCATAAAATTCAATATTGCGCAAGACAAACAAAAAATTCTAAAAGAATTTTATTGGGTTATTATAAAGATAATTCTCACAATTTAACAAACATAAAATTCTGCCCTACACAGCCTGAAATAATTAATTCTATGGCTCAATTCATAAGAGAAAACTTTCCTCTTGATTGTTATGATGAAAAAAATCACAAAGGTTTGTTAAAAAATGTCTTATTTAGAATAAATTCATCTGATAATGAAATTCTATTAACCTTAGTATTAAATTTAAAACAAGATGAATTAATTGATTTTGAAAGCAAGATTTTCAAATTCAGCAAAAAAATTTCCGCTCAATTCAAGGAATTAAAGGGTATTTTTATTAACTTTAATCCTCATAAAACAAATAATATCTTAGGAAAAGAAACAATAAAAATTTTAGGAGAGGATTATATAAAAGAACAATTAAAAGATAAAAAATATTACATTGGTGCAACCTCTTTTTTTCAAATTAATCCTTATGCTGCAGAATTTTTATTTGATGTTGTAAAAAATTCTATCAAAAATAATTCAACAATTTTAGATGCTTATGGCGGAGTAGGTGCAATTGGAATTTATGTATATGAAAAAACTAAAAAAATAACCCTTGTAGAAGAAAATGACAATGCTATTTTAATGGCACAAAAAAATTTCAAATTGAATAACATTGAAAACTATGAAATTTTAAAAGGTGACGCTAAAAAACATTTTATTAATTTTCAAAAAGAAAATAAAAAATTTGACTATGTAATCTTAGACCCGCCTCGCTCAGGATGTGAAAAAGAAGGTCTTTTAGCTATTTCAAAAGTTACAGATAAAATAATCTATGTTTCTTGTAATCCTCAAACTCTGAAAAGAGATATTATGGAACTTGAAAAAGAAAATTTTAAACCGAAATTTATTCAAGGGGTAGATTTATTTCCATATACTTATCATATTGAATCAGTTGTTTTATTAGAGAGGGAATAGAATTGGACAAAAAATTTGAAAAAAGAATAGAAAATTTTAAATTATTGAAAAATTGCAAAAAAGATATTGAAAAAGCAGCCGATTTAATTAAAAAAGCCCTTAAAAACAATAATAAAATTTTTTTGTGCGGAAACGGGGGCTCTGCTTCTGATTGTAATCATTTAGCTTGCGAATTTATCTCAAAATTTCAAAAAGAAAGAAAATCTTTGCCTGCAATTTCATTAAGCTCCAATAATTCAATAATAACAGCAATTTCTAATGATTATTCTTTTGAAAATATTTTCACTCGCCAATTAGAAGGTTTAGCAAATGAAAATGACATTTTAATTGCAATTTCAACCAGCGCTAAAAGCAAAAATGTATTAAATGCTATTAAATATGCTAAAGAAAATAACTTAAAAGTTATTTTCTTAACAGGAAAAAATAAAACAGATTTTAATATAGATGTAGAAATAAATGCTCCGTCTGATATTACTTGTGAAATCCAAGAGCTTCATATTGCAATAGGACATATGATTTGTGAAATTATGGAAGAAAAATAAAAACCACCATGAACTTATAAAATAAGTTCTTTTTTTATGGTGGTTTATATATAAAATAAAGAAAATATGATACCAAAAGAACGGCAATAATTAATCTATTTTCAATTTTTTAATGTCTTCTTTTTTGTCTTGGTGTAATTTTGGCAATTCAATATGTAAAACACCGTTTTTAAATTCACTTTTTGCTTGTTCAATATTAATAGCATGTTCTAAAGGAATTGTTCTTGTAAATTTACCATATCTAAATTCTGTTGTTTTTAAATTTTCTTCTTCTTTGCATTCTTCAAATTTTGATTCCGCATTTAATGAAATATAGTTTTCAGATAATTCAACATCAATATCTTCTTTATTAACATTAGGTAATTCAACTTTTATTTTATATTCATTTTTCTTTTCTTTCACTTCAATTGCAGGACGAAATGCTTTATAAACAGAATTATTGGTTTTATCTAAATATTCAATATCTCCAAAAGTATCTTTTAAAAATCTGTTTAGGTCTTCGTGGATATTTTCAAAAAAATATGAGGGTTCTCTTTTCACAATACTAAAATGCATTATTTTCTCCTTTTAATAAACTAGATAATCCATTTTGAATTATTTTTTAAAAATTAACATTACCTTTTTGTTTATTAAATTTGAAAAAATGGAATAATATTTGTAAATATTCTTTACAAAACAGAATAAATCATTAAAGTTAAAATGACGAAATGTCGTAAATTAAAACATAAGGTCGAACAATAAAGGAGAATTTTATGGCTCAAAATTATAATTTAGGTTCAAGATTTGGGCTAAATGTTACCCCTCAAACAAAATCATATCAAACACCAAAAAAAGAGCTTGATATCAATCCTGAATCTCCTAATTTGTTTGATTCTATGTCAAACTATTTTATAAAAAATGAAAATGTATTTAACGGCGACGTTGCAAAAGAAATAAATATGTATTCTCGTCAGGCTATGATTGTCGGCATGAATTTAAAAGCAGCAGAAACAAAAAGAAGTTTCGATGTAAATATATAAAAACATAAAAAAAGCGGGATTAACTCAACTCCGCTTTTTTTATTTTGAAAATCTTTTGTTTTAAACCAACCCTAAAACTTTTTTGTACCAACTGAAGGTTTCTAATTCTAGTCCATTGAATGTTGTTTTTAAACATTGTTTTTTCAAATAGTGTTGGAATTCATCGTTGAACTTAGATTTAATAGAAATCTGAGTTTCCGTTTTTTGAGTAGAAAGTGACATAAGAACCTCCTAACGATATTAATACAACTAACAACTTTTGCAAGCATTATACCACAAAAAAAATATTTTGTAAGCCTAACAAAGTAAAAATAAGCCATTAGAACTAGGAAAAGTTACTGGGTATAATAGTTTTTACTATTGTAGTAAATATTTATTTTTCTTAATGTTTCTTAATATTCTACATTATTTTACAACTTTTGTTCTTTAGGAGTTTTGTATATTAGGTCTTTATATAAACAGGAAAAATTATGAAAATAACACCTAATTTTAATATTTTTAAAATACAAAACAACAACACTCAAAGAAAAAACACAAATTCAATAAACACAAGTAGTCCAATCCGAACAACAAATTTAAACCTCCAAAACACAAACTACCCTATTTTTTGCGGAGGTTACAGCATTAATTTAAAAGAAACGTATAATCATCTATCAGAAAATGATTATCCCGGAGGAATTAAAGCCAAAGTTGAAGAAACTCTTGAAAATCCAGATAATACTAAAACTCTTTATGATGTCCACTTTGAAAAATACAAAGGTATAAATGATTGTTTTGATTTAGAAGAATTAAAAGAAAAATATCCCGAATTTAACGGTGTAATTTCTGCTTATGATGCGGATACAAAAGATAAAAGTTTTCTTAATAAATGGCAAAATAACGAAAGTGAACTTTTTCCGTCTGACGAAGATTTAACCTTACAATTAATTAAATTATATTGGGGACAAGGCTTTTCATTAAATGATTTATCAAAACAAATTAAAAATATTTCTAATGAAGATAAAGGAATAAATCTTTATTATACAATGACCAAAAAATTAAACATTCCTTTAATGAATTCACGTTATGCAAATGTTTTAAAATTATCAAATAAAGAATACAATGATAAATTCACTCAAGCATTATCCATAAAACTAAAAGAAGCAAAAGAAGCAAAACAACAAGCTCGAGATGGTGAACCTGTTTTTATTCCGACAAGACATCTTTCTGAATCCCATAAACAACATATTTCAGAAAGTCTTAAAAAATATTATTCTGAAAATCCTGAAGCAGTTTACAAAATGTCTGAAAGACAAAAGGAATTTTATAAAAATAATCCGGATAAAGCAGAAGAATTTTCAGAAGTATTAGATTTTGCATTTAATAATACCCATGAAGGCAAAAGTGTTAAAAAACAGCTTTCAAAATTTTTCAAAAAGCATTATATGAATATTTCAGACAAAGAACTGGACAACCCGTCTAATTTTTCAAAAGAACAAACAAATTTAATGGAAAAATTTTGGCAAATCAACGCTTGGGCAAGAGAAAAGTTTTCAATCGCCATGAAAAAGGGCTGGCAAGCAAGAAAAACTCTTAGAATTATCAACCCTAATAATACGGACGGTGTAAATTTGGTTGCTGTTAATTGCCTTCCTGAAAAGGTTATTAACGGAATTATACAATTAGCCAAAGATAACGGAGAAAATTTATCGAAAGAATATATAGGAATAACTTATATCAGTAATCTGGATATAGAAAATGAACATAAAAAAATAAAACCTATAATAAGAAAAGCTCAAAAATATATTAATTTATATTCAAAACTCCATCCTCAAGAAGATGATAAAATAGCTACGGCACTACATTATAATATTTACGAATTTTATGAAGATTTACAAAAAAATTCAGACTCTTTACCTGAAGAAATAAAAGATAATGATGATGTAAGATTAATACTTATGTCGTTAATATTGCGTCTAAATACAAAAGTACCGATTTTTGATATATATAAAAACGCACTTCGTCCAAAAAACGATGTTCCAATCAATTCAACCACTGAATTTTTATATATGTACATAAAATTATGTTTAGAAAGAAATATAATTAATACAAATACAATTACAAATTATTTAAATAAAAAACTGAATGAAATCTATGATTCGTTTGATTCTATGTAATTTCAGAAATTTTAATTAAATATTTTCCATATCCGTTTTGTTTATATTTCTTAGCTAATTCAATTAATTTATCTTTTGAAATATAACCCATGCGGTACGCAACTTCTTCAATTGAAGCTATTTTCATACCTGTATTTATTTCCATGGACTGTACAAAATTTGCAGCTTGTAATAAACTTTCAAAAGTCCCTGTATCAAGCCAAGCAAAACCCCTGCCTAAAATTTCAACTTTTAAATTATTTTTTTCTAAATAAATTTTATTTAAATCGGTAATTTCTAATTCACCTCTGGCAGACGGTGTTAAAGTTTTTGCATATTCAACCACATGGTTATCATAAAAATATAACCCTGTAACAGCATAATTAGATTTTGGATTTTTAGGTTTTTCTTCTATAGAAATCGCTTTATTATTTCCATCAAATTCAACAACACCAAATCTTTCAGGATCTTGAACCTGATAGCCGAATACTGTTGCACCTTTTTCTCTTTTTCCAACCTCTTTCAACATAGATGAAAAACCAAAACCATGGAAAATATTATCCCCTAAAATTAAAGCCACAGGCGAATTTTGAATAAATTCTTCAGCTATTAAAAAACTTTCTGCTATTCCTTTAGGAACTTCTTGAACAGCATAAGAAAATTTAACCCCGATTGAACTACCGTCACCTAAAACTTTTTTAAAGTTATCAATATCATATGGACTTGTAATAATCAAAATATCCCTAATACCTGCTAACAATAAAGTTGTTATAGGATAATAAATCATAGGTTTATCATATACAGGCAGCAATATTTTAGAAATAGGTAAACTTGCAGGATACAGTCTTGAACCTGCTCCTGCAGCAAGGATAATACCTTTCATCTATTTTTCTTCCTTATTTTCAATATCTTGTTGAGGTTTATTTTTAGCAGCTATTTTTTCTCTGACTTTTGCTTCAATTTCAGCTAAAATATCAGGATTTTGTTCTAAAAATTCTTTTGCTTTTTCTCTGCCTTGTCCTAATTTTTCATCATTATAACTAAACCATGCACCAGCTTTTTTAATAATATCAAAATTAACCGCAACATCGATAATATTACCTAAAGCACAAATACCTTTACCATAAATAATATCAAATTCGGCAACCTTAAAAGGAGGTGCTACTTTATTTTTAGCAACTTTAACACGAACTCTGTTACCTATATCTTCGTTATCTTTATTTTTAACACTATCACATCTTCTTATATCAAGACGAACTGAAGCATAATATTTTAGAGCATTTCCGCCTGTTGTTGTTTCCGGATTACCAAACATTATACCGATTTTTTGTCTTAGTTGGTTAATAAAAATAACAGTCGTATTTGTTTTACCTACAATACCTGTTAATTTTCTTAATGCTTTTGACATCAAGCGAGCTTGTAAACCCATTTGTTGTTCATCCATGGCTTTTTCAATTTCAGCTTTAGGTACTAACGCTGCAACAGAATCTATAACAATAACATCAATAGCGCCTGAACGCACTAATTCTTCGGCAATTTCCAGTGCTTGTTCACCTGTATCAGGCTGAGAAATTAACAATTGATCAACGTCAACTCCTAAATTTCTTGCATATTCAGGATCAAGTGCGTGTTCAGCATCAATAAAAGCAGCAATTCCGCCTTTTTTTTGTGCATTTGCAACAATATGTTGAGCTAAAGTTGTTTTACCTGATGATTCAGGGCCATAAATTTCAATTATTCTTCCTCTGGGCACTCCGCCTATTCCAAGCGCAATATCAAGGGCTAATGAACCTGTTGGAATACATTCACAATTAACGCTTGATTTATCACCAAGACGCATGATAGAACCTTTTCCAAAATCTTTTTCAATTTTATCTAATGCTAATTTTAACGCTTTATTTTTACCTTCTTGGATGGCTTTTTGTTCTTTTTCATCAATTTCTTTTGTTGGTGCTGCGCACATAAAAAAATCCTCACTTCCCTAATATTAATTATTATTATATAATAAAACTCATGAAAACTCTAACACTTAATAATTTTGAAATAGGAAAAGATAAACTTACAATTTTAGCAGGTCCATGCGCGGTGGAAAGTGAAGAAATTACACTCACAACCGCTAAAAAATTAAAAGAAATTTGCAACAGACTTGATATAAATTTTGTTTTTAAAACATCTTTTGATAAAGCAAATCGTTCATCGCTAAATTCTTATCGTGGTTTAGGAATTGAAAAAGGTTTAGAAATTTTAGCAAAAGTTAAAAAAGAACTAAATCTGCCTATCGTTACCGATATCCACGAACCATCCCAAGCTGATATAGCTGCAAAAGTTGCTGATATTATTCAAATACCTGCTTTTTTATGCAGACAAACAGATTTACTTGTAGCAGCTGCCAAAACAGGAAAAATTGTAAATATTAAAAAAGGTCAATTTTTATCACCTTATCAAATGAAATCAATAGCTCAAAAAGTAATAGATTCCGGAAACGATAAAATTTTAATTACAGATAGAGGAACATCTTTTGGCTATAACAACCTTATAGTTGATATGAGAGGTGTTCAAATTATCCAAGACGAACTGGGTTATCCTTTGGTTTTTGATGCTACTCACAGCGTACAAATCCCCGGAGGTCATGGCGCAAGTTCTGCAGGAGAGCGAAAATTTGTGCCTTTATTAGCTAAAGCAGCAATTGCAGCAGGGGCAAAATGTTTATTTTTCGAAATTCATCCAAACCCTGAATGCGCTTTGTGTGACGGTGATAATATGCTTAAATTAGACAGTTGTGAAGAAGTTTTTGATATTTGCAATAAAATTTTTAAACTAGTGAATTAGACTTTTTGACACTCTATGCTGTTCTATTAAAACCATTAAAACAGAAACATCAGCAGGTTTAACTCCGCCTATTCTAAGAGCTTGACCTATTGTTTTGGGTCTTATTTTATTTAATTTTTCTTTTGATTCTGTTGATATTTGTTTAATAGCATTATAGTCAATATCATCAGGTATTTTTATTTCATCGGTTTTAATTTGTTTATCAATTTGATCTAATTGACGTTTAATATAACCATCATATTTAATTAAAATTTCAGCTTGTTCTTCTATATCTCGGATTAAATAAGTATCGTCTGATTTTATTCTTGATTTATAACCCAACTCTTTTAGCACCTTAAAATCAACATTAGGTCTTTTTAATATATTAAATCCGTTCGTTCCAAGTTCAAGCGCTTCATTATATTTTGATAAAATTTCTTTATTTTTCTCGTTTGCGCTAATTTTAAATTCTTTTAAATTTTCAATTAAGTTATCTATTTCTAGTTCTTTTAACCTTTTTCTTGAAATATCAGATTCTCTAACAAGCCCTGTTTTATAACCTAATTCCATTAATCTTAAATCAGCATTATCTTGCCTTAAAATTAATCTGTATTCACTTCTTGATGTTAACATTCTATATGGTTCATCAATATCTTTTGTAATTAAATCATCAATTAAAGTCCCAATATATGAATTTGAACGGGTTAATTCAATATATTCTTTTTTATCAAGATAATTTTTAGCATTAATTCCTGCTACAAGTCCTTGAGCTGCTGCTTCTTCATAACCTGATGTGCCGTTTATTTGACCGGCTAAAAATAACCCTTTAATTTTCTTTGTCATTAAACCGTTGTCAAGCTCAAGAGCACACACACTATCATATTCAACAGCATAAGCAGGTTTTATAACAGATACATTTTCTAACCCCGGAAGTGAATGTATCATTTGAAATTGTGCTTCAATAGGTAAACTTGTTGAAAAACCCTGAATATAAACTTCATAAGTGTCAACGCCTTCCGGTTCAATAAAAATATGATGAGAAGGATTATGACTAAATCTTACAACTTTATCTTCAATACTTGGACAATATCTTGGACCAACTCCCGTTATTAAACCTCGATATAAAGGAGAATATTGAAGATTTTCTCTGATTATTTGATGAGTTCTTTCGTTTGTTTTTGTTAAATAACAAGGGTATTGTTTTCTTATAGGACGATTGGGTTTGTAACTAAAAAACCTTGGCATTCCGTCAATGACCTCGTCCCCTGGGTGAAGTTCAAGTTTTGAATAATCTATTGTTCTTCCGTCAACTCTGGCTGGTGTTCCTGTTTTTAATTTTCTGACATTTAAACCAAGTTCTCTTAGTTTATTAGATAAACCGTTGGCACTTCTTTCACCCAGTCTTCCTGCTTGAAAAGATTTTAAACCGATAAAAATTCTTCCTTCAAGACTTGTTCCTGTTGTTAAAATAACGCTTGGAGCAAAATATTCAATCCCTAATTCATCAACCACACCTTTTATTTCATTCTTTTCGACAATTAAATCTACAATTTGAGTTTGTTTTAGAGTTAAATTTTCTTGCGATTCTACAAAATGCCTTGCGCTATATCTGTATTCTTTCTTATCAGATTGCGCTCTTAAGGCTCTAACAGCCGGACCTTTAGATGAATTTAAAGTTTTTAATTGCATATATGTTAAATCGGCAAGCTCTCCCATAACACCGCCTAAAGCATCAATTTCCCTCACTAAATTAGATTTTGCAGGACCTCCTATAGCAGGATTACAAGGCATTAGAGCAATATTATCAATATTTAAAGTAGTTAAAAGTGTTTTAAGTCCTAACCTTGAAGCGCTAATTGCCGCCTCAACGCCCGCATGACCGGCGCCAACGACAATACAATCAAACTTAAAACCGTTATATGACATTATTTAACCATTCCTTAATATCTTACAAAATGACAGCACCTTGTTTTTCAATCGGCAAATTCAAGAAATTTGTCTCAACATTAAAATAACTCCAGCTGCTTGAAACAACTTCTTTAATATCACCAACACCGATTCCATTATAAATAACCAAAATTGCAGGTCCTGCACCGCACAAAACAGTACCTATAACACCATTTATGTGTTTTAAATTATTCATAATATCAGATAATCCGGGGACTAATTTTTCTCTGTATGGCTGGTGCAGTTTGTCTTTTAGTGCTAATTTTAAAAGTTCTTCATCTTTATTATAAAGAGCATCAACAAACATAGCGCTTCTTTTTAAATTATGAATAGCAGATGACATTGGAACTTCTTTTGGTAAAACGGAACGAGAAATTTCCGTATTTAATTCATAATCAGGAATACAAACCATTAATTTCCAGTCATCATTCCAAGGCAGTTTTCTATATACAACAGATCCGTCTTCTTCCCAAGATGACATTGTAACTCCGCCTATAAAAGCAGGAGTAATATTATCAGGGTGTCCTTCAATTTCTGTTGCTATTGACATCAAAACTTTTTCATCTGCAGGTCTGCCTAAAAGCTCGTTTGCTGCAATTAAACCACCCACAATAACAGATGATGATGAACCTAAACCTCTTGAAATAGGAATTTGAGTTTTAATTGTTATTTTTAACTCGTTTGGTACCTGACCTATAAAATTATATAATAATTCAATTGCTTTATAGACTATATTTGTTTTATCGGTAGGAACATCAGCCAACTCTGATTTTTCATTATTTTTTTCGTTTATTATGTTAATTTCAATACCTGACCCTGGAAGTACTGTTTCTTCAACAGAAACAACATTATACAAAGGTAAAGCTAATCCAAAAGAATCAAATCCGGGTCCAAGGTTTGCTATTGTTGCTGGAGTTTTAACACTGACTTTCATAATATTTCCTATTGAACTTTAACAGGCATAATTAAACAAATGTAATTACTGTTATCTTCTTGCGGTTTAAAAATAGAAGCTGCTAAAACATCTGAAATTTCTATTTCAACTTTTTTAGAATCCATATTCTTTAAACCATCCAATACATACTTATAATTAAAAGCCGTCAACATATCATCAAAATCATATTGAATATCAATATAATCTTTAGAACGTCCTGCTTCGGGTGTATCTGCCATAATTTCCAGTTGTCCTTGGCTAAAATTAAACCTTACAACATTTGTTCTATCATTAACCATAACAGATACTCTTTCAATAGAATTAATTAACTCAACCCTATCTACTATTATTTTCTTTTCACTTTCAGAAGGAATTAATTGTTGATATTTAGGATAAACACCATCAATTAATCTTGATTGAAAAGCTAAATTTTCAAATTCAAAAAGAATTTTGTTTTTTTGAATTTTAATTGTAATTTTTTCATCATCAATAATTGATGAAATTCTTAAAACTTCTTGCAGGGTTTTAGCCGGAACAATAAAATTACAAGCTTCGTCAATTGGTGTTTCAATTTCTTTTTGAACCCTTGTTAAACGATTTCCATCAGTTGCAGCAAGTTCAAGAGTATTATTTTCAATATTAAAACAAACGCCGGTTAAAACCGCCTGAGTTTCTTGAAGAGATACTGCAAAAATAACTTGTTTAACAGCTTTTGCAAATTCATTTTTATTTAAAATTACTGTTTTAAATTCTTCTTCTTGAATTCCATCTAAAACTTTTGGAAATTCTCTTGCACTTAATCCTATTAAATCAAATTCTGTTTTACCGCTTTTAATTTTAATATTTTCACCATCTTCAATTGTTTTAAGGCTAACTTCACTTGATGATAATTTTGAAACAATTTCAGATATTTTTTTTGCACTTAAGGTTATTGAACCTTCTTTTATAACTTCAGCTTGAGTTTTATAATTTATTGCAAGATTTAAATCTGTTGCACAAAATCTTATTCTGTCTTGTGATACTGTTTCAATTAAAATATTAGAAAGTATTGGTTGAATTGCTTTTTGTGATGTAACTTTTTCAACAATTTTAATTCCGTTTGAAAAATCTTCTTTATTTAAAACTATTTCCACTGGCAATTTCTCCATTTTAGTTTATCATTCTAAAATTATAGTATAAAAACAAAAAAAGATACAAATTACTTCTATTTGAAACTTTTTTAAAACTTTATATTATATATAATAATATATTTTTATATATAAAATTAATAATTTATAATAAAGACAAAATATTTGTGCAAAAGACCTTGAAAGTGTTATTATGCTTGAATTTTTTCTTGTGTATAACTTGTGTAATTTTTCCACAATCAATGCACAAGATTAATTATTTAGTTTTTGAAATTGTAAGACAAGTTATATTATTAAAATTTAGTTTTAAAAAACAATTTATAATTTCTTCTAAAGTTGCTCCTGATGTTGTTATATCATCAATTAAGAGAAGTTTTTTGTCTTTTAGTTTTAAGAGTTCTTTTTGATTGATTTTAAAACTTCCTTTTATGTTTTTTCTTCTGTCTTTTACTTTATATTGGGGTTTTGTGGGTTTTATTTTTTTTATTAAATTTTTATTTATTTTAAAATCTGTTAATTTTGAAAATTCTTTAGCTATTAAAAACATATGATTGTAGCCTCTTTGAGCCGATTTTATGAAAAAACTCGGAGGATAAACAATTATATAATCATCTTTTAAATTTAATTTTTTAAAATAGCTAAAAAGAATGTTTGATAAGGGTTTTGCTGCTGATTTTTTGTGTTTAAATTTTAACATTTGAATTAAAGATTTAACATTTTTATCATAAATCGTAGCAGAATATATAGGAATTTTTTCGTAAAATTTATGTGCAAAATATGATAAGAATTGAACATCTTTTAAACAAGTTTTACACAGTAAATCATCGGTTTTTGAACAACCGCAAATTAGACATTTTTTCTTATAAATCATGTCTAAAAAACCATTATAAATATTTTTTGTTAAATTTTTTAATTCCATAAAGTTTGGCTAAATAATAACATTATTTATTATGGTCTGGCAAATAAGTAAATTAAAAGGTTGGAAGTATTTCCAACCTTTTATCATTATATTTTAGAGAATTTGAATTCATCATTAACATAATTAATTTTTATTTTATCCCCATCATCAAAATCACCTTTTAATAAAGCTTTTGATAGAGGGTTTTCAATTAATTGTCTTATTGTTCTTTTTAATGGTCTTGCACCATACATAGGATTATATCCTGCAATGGCTAATTGTTCTTTAGCTTCTTGTGTGATTTCAATTTCAATTTTTCTTTCTTCAAGTAATTTTTTCAAATATTGAACTTGGATATCGACAATTTTTGATAAGTCTTCTAATTTTAGAGCATCAAAGAATATAGTTTCATCAATTCTGTTTAAAAATTCAGGTTTAAAATATTCTCTTAATTTTTGACTTATTTCTTCTTTTATTTGTTCTTTATTTGCCGTATTTCCTTTTAGAGCATTATCAAGAATAATATTTGAGCCTATATTAGATGTTAAAATTATTATTGTATTTTTGAAATCAACTGTTCTTCCTTTTGAATCTGTTAATCTGCCATCATCAAAAATTTGAAGCATGATATTAAATACATCAGGATGAGCTTTTTCAATTTCATCAAAAAGGATAACTGAATATGGTTTTTTTCTTACTGCTTCGGTTAATTGTCCGCCTTCATCGTAACCGACATACCCTGGAGGCGCACCAATTAATCTTGCTACTGAATGTTTTTCCATGTATTCTGACATATCTATTCTGATTAAGCTGTTTTCATCTAAAAACATAAACTTAGCTAAAGCTTTAGCAAGTTCTGTTTTACCTACCCCTGTAGGACCTAAAAACAAGAATGTTCCTATAGGTCTTTTTGGATCGGCCAAACCGCTTCTTGCACGTCTTATAGCATCTGATATAACATTAACTGCTTCATCTTGACCGATAACTTGGCTGTGAATAGTGTTTTCCATATCTAAAAGCTTTTGACTTTCTTCTTCAACCAGCTTTGAAACAGGTACACCCGTCCATTTTGAAATAATTTCAGCTATATCTTCTTCATCTATTTCTTCTTTTAATAATGTATTTTTATGTTCTTGATTTTTACATTCTTTTAATTGTGCTTCTAATTCAGGCAATTTGCCGTATTTTAATTTTGCGGCAAGTTCAAGATTGTATTCTCTTTGAGCTTTTTCAATTTCGTGTTTAGTTTGTTCAATTTCTGTTTTAATGCCTGTTTCACCTTTTATTGATGATTTTTCTTTTTCCCATTGGGCTTTTAATACTTGAACTTTACTATCTGTTTCATCAAGCATTTTTTGAACTTTTTGGATTTTTTCTTCATCATTATCATCTTTTAAGGATTGCAGTTCAATTTGTAATTGAAGTTTTTGTCTTTCTAATTTATCTAATTCTTCAGGCATTGAATCAATTTCAATCCTAACAGCACTTGAAGCTTCATCTACAAGGTCAATTGCTTTATCAGGAAGAAATCTGTCTGTAATATATCTTGCTGATAATTTAGCTGCAGCAACCAGCGCTGAATCTTTAATTCTTATGCCGTGGTGTACTTCATATTTATCTTTTAAACCTCTAAGGATTGATATTGTATCATCTATTGAAGGTTCATCTACTAAAATAGGTTGGAAACGACGTTCTAAAGCCGGATCTTTTTCAATATATTTTCTGTATTCATTAATTGTAGTAGCGCCTACTGTTCTTATTGCGCCACGAGCAAGCATTGGTTTTAAAAGATTGCCTGCATCGGACGTACCTTCAGCTCCTCCGGCACCCACAACAGTGTGTAATTCATCAATAAACATGATGATTTGACCGTCTGATTTTTCAACCTCTTTTAGAACTTTTTTAAGTCTTTCTTCAAATTCACCACGATATTTAGCGCCTGCAATTAATGCGCCCATATCAAGCGAAATCAAAGTTGTGTTTTTTAAGCTTTCAGGAACATCTCCTCTTATAATTCTTTGAGCTAAACCTTCAACAATTGCGGTTTTACCAACACCGGCTTCACCTATTAAACAAGGATTATTTTTGCTTCTACGGTTTAGAACTTGAATTATTCTTCTTATTTCTTCATCTCTGCCGATTACAGGGTCAAGTTTCCCGTCTTGAGCTAGTTTTGTTAAATCTACAGAGAATTTTTCCAATATTTTAAAATCTTCATCAGCGTTTTTTGTATCCACTTTTTTATCCCCCCTTATTTTTTTTATGGCGGTTAATATTTTTGTATCGTTTAATTGATATTTTTCAATTATTCTTTTTAAGTCTGATTCATCGCAATTAGCAATAGCTAATAAAAGATGTTCAGGCGAAACAAAACTGTCTTTCATTTCTTTTGCTTTTTTAGCTGCTAATTCAAACATTTTTAAACAATTTTGGCTAAAAAAGATTTTATCTGTAATTTCAGCAGTTTTAGCTAAATTATTCATGGCGTTTTTAACATCGGAATTAAATAAATTAGTATTTAGTTTTAATTCTTGAAACAAATTTATAACGCTATCAATATTTGTTTGTGTCATACTCATTAAAATATGCACAGGTTCAATCAAAGTATTATGATTTTCCATGGCTGTATTTTGGGCATTATAAATTAATTCTTTTGATGAATCAGTGAAATTATCGAACATAATAAAAACCTCAAAAAATATTTCTTATATTTTCATTTTATAAGGTTTTTTTAAAAAACTTCTAAAATTAATCTTATTTTAATGATTTAGAATTTTTTTTAGCTTTTACAACGGTGTAAATATAGGGTTTGGAAAAATATTTGTTTGCTATTTCGATAACATCGCTTTGTGATACATTCATTATCATTTCTTTATATTCATCAAAACCATTTAAATTTTTGCCTAAAATATTATACCATCCTAACATGTCTGCTTCTTCCATGTTTGTTTCTAAAGACATCAACAATTGACCTAAAATTTTATTTTTAGCATCTGTTAATTCTTGAGTTGTTACCATTTCTGTTTTTAGGATTTCAATCTGGTTTAAAATTTCTTGTTTTGCTTTATCTATACTTTTTTCATTTGTTCCGATATAGGTTATAAAGGCTCCGTCTTTCATATTTGTATTTATGGTTGAGCCTACTGTGTAAGCTAAGCCTTGTTCTTCTCTTAATTTTCGAAATAATCTGCTTGACATTCCTTCGCCTAAAATTGCATTTATAACATTTAGAGTTGCAATTTCTTTTCTATTTTGAACAGAACAAATTTTATATCCTAATGTCATCCAATTTGCTTGAACCTCATCTTTGTATAAGGTTGTTTGCACATTATTAGAGGGTCTAAAGGGTGTGTATTTATAATCTGTGTAAGAGAATTTTTTAGCATTTTTTGGTTTTTTAATAATAGAATTTAATTTATTAATTAAATAATTTTCGTCAATATCTCCAACAACAGATATAGTCATATTTTCAGGGTTAAATATATTTGAATAATATTCAATAATATCTCCTCTTGTAACCTTATTGATATTATTTAATATAAATGTTGAATTTTGTCCGTATATTGTATTTGGAAAGGCTAATTTTTTAAATTCATCAAAAACATAACTTGAAGGATTATCTGAAATTCCTTTTGTTTCTTGAATTGTTCTTTGTTTAATTTTTTCAATTTCACTGTCTATAAATAAGGGTTTATTCATAACTTCGTCCAGCGCAATGAATGCTTTATCAAGATTATCTTTTGTAGTTTGAAGAACAATTGAATAAACATCGTTTGTTACAGTTAGAGCTAATTTTATGCCGTTTTCATCTAAAAATTGAGCGAGTTGACTGTTTGTATAGTTTTGTGTTCCGCATTTAGCGCAAAGCGCACTTAACATGGCACTTAGAGGTTTTTTTTCAACTGCTTTTGAACCTTTAATTGAAATATCTAGCGCAATTATAGAATTTGTTTTTTTATTTTTAGTGATTAAAGTTGCGCCGTTTGGAAATTGAACTTTTTTAGTGTTATTTTTAGTTTCAAGAACTTTTACATAATTATCTTCTTTTTTATTTTCAACATTGCTGACTTTTTTAAATCCATTAGGATGAACTGTTGAAATAACGTATTTATCGAGCAAAATATATTTTTTTGCAGCATTAACAATATCAGCTTTTGTAATTTTATCAATATTTTTTAGGTAATTTTCATAAAAATTTTCATCTTGTATAAAAGTAAAATCATAGCCTAAATCATCACTAATATTGGAAATTGATTCACGGGAGTAATATGTGTCTGTTTTAATCATATTTTTAGCTTTTGTAATGATATTTTCATCAAAATTGCCGTTTAATATTTTTTTAAGCTCAGATATAATTTCTTTTTCAACAAGTTCTTTTTTATCAGGCTCCATTGTAGAATAAATATAGAAAATTCCACTGTCTTTTTGAGAATAATTACCCGCTGAAATTGATAAAACGAGTTGTTTATTTTCTTTTAATTCAGAATTTAAAATTGAACTTTTACCGCTTGCTAAAATAGTTGATAGTACATCAAGAGCATACATATCAATATTATCTGAGAATTTTGGAGCTAAAAATCCAATCAACATATGGGTTTTATTAATATCCATAGCTTCATCAACACGCTCAATTTTATCAAGCGGTTTTACTTTCGGATATTTTATTTTTACTTGTTTCATTTTTTGTCTTTGACTAAAAGCAGCTTCTACTTTTTTAAGAGCTTCAGCGCTATCAACATCACCGACAATTATTGTTGTGTATGCATCAGGAGTGTAGAATTTATTAAAATAATCTAAGATTTCTTCCCTTGTAATTGTTTCAATAACTTCTTTTTTTCCTATTATTGTTCTTTTATACGGATGATTTGATTTTGAATATAAGGCAGTATATAAATTGTCAAACATACGATTTTGGGGACTGTCTTTTGTTTTTGAAATTTCTTCAATAACAACAGGTCTTTCACGTTCTAATTCTTTTCTTGGAATTAGTGGATTTTGCAGCATATCTGCGTGTAAATTAAGAGCTAATTCAAAATCTTTAGATGGAATTTGAATATAATAATGAGTATAGTCTTTACTTGTTGCAGCGTTTACTGTTGCACCTTTAGAATCCAAGATTTTATCCATAGCGCCTGTTGGGTATTTTTTTGTTCCTTTAAAAAATAAATGTTCTAAAAAATGGCTTATGCCGTTATTTTTGTCATTTTCATTGATTGAACCGGTATTTATCCAAGTATCAATTTTAACAATAGGATTATCTTTAACTTCTTTTATTACAACTTTTTGCCCTGAAGGAAGTTTATTAACACTCAAGCCTTCTTCAAGAGCATAAGTAATATTAAAGCCAAGAATTAAAACCATAATTGCTATAGATATTTTTTTCATTGTTTTTCCTCAATATTTCTGACTTTTAATTCACAACACATTTGACATGATGAAAATACTTTTGAGTATTTTAAGTTTTTTCTGAAACATCTGTATTTTGTGTTATTTATAATATCAATTATTTTTTGTTCTAATACATTACCCATTTTATATGATAAACAAGGATAAATATCCCCTGATGGATTTATTATTGTGTTCGAAAAAGGATATAAACAAGGTTGATAAATTTCTTTTATATTTTTTTTAGGGTATTTTGTGAAAAAATTTTCAATTAATTTTAATTCAATTTCAGGGTTTTTATTATCAAATTTTGGCGAGAAACGAATTTTTGTTTTAGAATATTTTTTCATTTTATTTAATTCAAGATAAATTCTTTTAAATTCATCTAAATCAAAATATAATTCAATCGGATAATTTGGCTTATAAAAAATTTCATCAAAATTATCATATAAAATTGAATTTTGTTTAAGATTATTGTTTCTTAAAAAAGATACAGATAAAAATTCAAACCCTTGATTTGTGCAATATTCGTATAATTTTAAAATATCTTCCAGATTGTTTTTTAAAATGATGGTTTTAATATCAATCATTAAATTGGAATTTGAAAAAATAATTTGTTTTTTTAATTCATCTAAATTATTTGTTATTTTTTTAAAAATGCCTTCTTTTTTTCTGTTTTTATCGTGGTTTTTATCCCAACCATCCAATGAAACGCTTAATAAAAGCATTTTTGATTTAATAAAACTATTTATTATTTTTTCATCAATTAAAATTCCGTTTGTTACAACATTTACTTTTCTTAGGACTTTTTTTGAAGCATATTCTAAAATTTCACAAAAATCTTCTCTAATTAACGGTTCACCCCCAACAAGAGTTATAAAACCCCAAAAAGGAATTTGATTAATAATATCAAACCAATTTTTTGTTGAAAGTTCTTCTTTTTTTCGATTTTCCCCAATATAACAATAAGGGCAGTTTAAGTTGCACAAATGAGTTAATTCAAAAAAGTATCTTAAAGGCATTATTGCCCTGCCTGATTTTTCGAAAAATCTTGAATAACTGATTTTTGAATATAAATCTCTTGAAATATCAAAAAGATTAGATAAATTTAAAATTTCTGAAAATTTCATATTTTGATTATAACTATTTTATTAGGGTTTTGGCAAATTCTATTGTTTTTTCGCTTACTTCGCCACCTGCCAGCTGCGCCAGTGCTTTTAATCTTTTTTCGTTATTTAAAATTTCAATTTTAATATTTGTATTATCCTGATGAGTTTTAACTATCCAGATAAAATTATCGGCCTTAGCGCAGATAATAGGCTGATGAGTTATGCAGATAATTTGAGTGGTTTTAGCCAGTTCTAATATAGATTGAGCTACGGCGCTTGATGTAACTCCTGAAATACCTGTATCTATTTCATCAAAAACAACAGTTGAAATATTATCTATATTTGCAAAAATTGTTTTTAGAGCAAGCATAACTCTTGAAATTTCACCACCTGAAGCAACTTTAACTAACGGCATCGGAGTTTGATTTTTATTTGTCGAAATTAAAAATTCAACATAATTTGCTCCAAATTCGTTATTTTGGATTTCTTTAACTAAAATTTCAAATTTTGCTTCTTTCAGTTCAAGAGTTTTCAATTTTTCTTCAATTAATCCTGAAAGTTCTTTGGCATTATTTTTTCTGTATTCATCCATTTTTGAAGCCAAAAGATTAATTGTGTTTTGCAGTGTATTATAATTTTCTTCTAAATCTTCAAGGTTATTATCTCCTGAAGTTAATTCATTTAATTTTTTTTGAATATTGTTTCTTTCAAAATCAAGGTCAGCTCCGTATTTTCTTTTTAATTTTTGAATTAGAGAAATTCTTTCGTTTAATTCATCTAATCTTATTGGATTTAATTCAAGATTAGACGAATAATCTCTTAAATAATTTGCACTGTCTTTTAAATTTTCAAATGCATCAAAAAGATTTGATTCAACATCTTTAAGATTTTTATCTAATTCAGCTAAAGAGGAAATTGTATATTTAATTTTGCCTAATGCTTCAACTATACTTTGATTATCTCCATATAAAGCGTAATAAGACGAATAAGAACCTTCTTTTAATTCTTGAACATTAGATAAAATATCAAGCTCATTTTTTAATTCTTCTTCTTCATTTTCTTTAATAGCTGCGTCATCAAGTTCTTTTAATTGAAAGCGCAAAAATTCAATTTCTTTTTCATTATTTAGATAATTTTCTTTTAAATTGTTTAGCTTTTTTTCAACTTCTCTAAATTCAAGATAATTTTCTTTGTAATTTTTTAAAAGTTCAAAATATTCGGGACTCTTTTTGATAATATAATCATCCAAAAGATGAATATGGTGTTTTTGAGCCATGTATGAATATGTTTGATGTTGAGAATGAATATCAACTAAGGTTTCTCTTAAATCTTTAATTTCATCTAAGGATGATAAAATTCCATTTAGGCGAAATTTTGATGAAGATGAAATTTCTCTTGAGATTGTTATTTCTTCATTGTTTTTTTCAAAAACAGCTTCAATTATAATCGGTTTATCTTTTTCATAAGCATTTTCTTTTGAAATTTTTGCCCCTAAGACGCCATCAAGAGCTTTTATAATAATACTTTTACCGGCGCCTGTTTCACCGCATAGAACATTAAAACCATAAGTAAAATCAAGGCGAATTTCTTTTATTAATATAAAATTTTTAATAAATAAAGTTTTTAACATTTTTCTACTTTTCGGGTGATAGTGACCAGTGAAGTTTTTCTTTTAAAATATCATAAAATCTGTCTTTTTGTTGATTTAAAATTAAAAGCTTAGCGTAATTTTCATTTTTTTCTATTGTGATTTCATTTTCTACCACAAAATCAACCTGACCGTCACAAAATACATTTAATTTTTCTTCATTTTCGTGTATTTTTACGGTTATTTTTTCATTCGAAGGAACAATAATAGGGCGCATATTAAGAGTGTGGGCGCATATTGGAATTATTAAGAAACAGTCTATTGAAGGATTTACAATCGGACCGCCTGCCGATAATGAATATGCGGTTGAGCCTGTAGGAGTAGAAATTATTAACCCGTCAGAAACGTAAGAACATAGTTTTTTATTGTTTATATAAAGGTCTAGGGTTGCTGTTCTTGCGCAATTAATTCCTTTTATGACAATATCGTTTAGAGCAATTTTATCATTTGTTTTTAACATAAGACGATTTTCAATTGTAAAATCGTTGTTTTTTAATTTTTCTATAACAAAATCAATTTCATCAGGTTTTGCTTGGGCTAAATATCCCAATCTACCTACATTAAACCCCAAAAGAGGGATGTTTTTGTTTGAATAATGTCTTGCACATTTTAAAAATGTACCATCGCCACCTATTGCTATTGCTAAGTTAATATCATCTTTTAAATTGTCATGTGAAAAAACTATGGAATTGTTTATTTTTTTGTTGATATTTTTTGCTAAATTTTTAGCTTCAATGATATCTGAATTGTATATTATTCCTATTTTTTCAAATATTTTTTGCATGGCTATATTTTAGCAAAGAAAAAAAGATTTTACAAAAATAAATACTTGCAATTTGAAATTATTTTTGTGAAAATAAGGTCATGAGAATAAATAGTGTTGTTGGGTTTACTAAAAGTAATTCGAGTCGAGGTCTTACTTTTAATCGTAAACTTAGGGAAGATGAAAAAAAGCCATACAGTGAGTCAATAAATAAAGCCTTAGATTATCTTGGCATACAAAATCGTGCTTTAATTATTCATGGTTCAAGTTTTCCTGCTAAATTAAATTCAGGAGAAGATCAAAAAATTGGAAGTCCTTATGGGCAGAATGAATTTATGGATTTTATTAAAATGCATGGATTTAATAGTGTTCAATTGGGACCAAACGGCAAATTAAACAGAAAAGATACATCTCCATATACTTCTTCTGTTTTTGCTAAAAACCCTTTATTCATTGATTTGGCTCAGTTAAAATCACCTGAGTATGCTTCAATTTTGTCTGATGAAGAAATAGATAGCGAAGTTTCAGATATTGAAATTCCGAATGAAAATTATACTTTCTCTGATTTTGATGAAGCAAGCGCTGTTTCAGATACGCTTTTGGCTATTGCTTGGGGAAATTTTCAAGAAAAATTAAATAATGGTGATGATAATGCCCTAAAATTGAATGAAGAATATCAAAGATTTCAACAGGATAACTCTTTTTGGCTCAATGATTATGCGGTTCTTGACTCTATAGCTAAAAATTATGGAACAGATTATTATCCGAATTGGAGCCAAGAAGACAGAGAGCTTTTAAAAAAAGCAAAACAAGGTGATGAAAATGCCAAAAATCGTTATTATCAAATATTAAATGAAGATAATAATTCAAATGTTTATAAATTTTCTCAATTCCTTGTTGATAAACAAGCAAAAGCAGACGCACAAACCAGAGATATTTCTTATATTGGGGATTTATTGGTCGGCGGTTCGTCTTTTGATGATTTAGCCAATGAAGATGTTTTCTTGAAAGATTATAAACTTGGCTGCGATGACGGAGGACCTTTCAATTCGCCTCAGCTATGGGGAATTTCCGTATTAGATCCTGATAAATTATTTAATTATGATGGTTCTTTAGGTCCATCCGGACTTTATTTAAAAGCTAAGCTTGAAAAAGCATTGTCTGATTCAAGCAATATTAGAATAGATCATGCAATAGGACTTGTTAATCCTTATTTATATAAAGAAGATACTGTTCAATATGCGCAAAAATATGATGAACATGGAAATTTGATTAAATATCCTATAAGAGAAAGACTGCACTCCGGTCATATTTCCCAGCTTGGTCTTGACAGAAATCATAATTTTCAAAAAGTTTTAAATAGAATTGTTTTACCTACCATGAATGAACATGGAATTAATCCAAAAGAAGTTGTTTGGGAAGATTTAGGATGGGATAAAACAGGCGTATTCCAAAATGTGTTTAGAAATCAAGAACATTTAAACGGCATTTCAGGCATGATGTGGAATAAGGCAACTGAAGCTCCAAAAGATAATTGGGCGTATATCGGATGTCATGATAATCCGCCTGTTCAGCAAATGATACATGATCGTTCTTTAACTTCAAGAGAACCTTGGCAAGCAAGTTATCTTGCTCATTCATTATATCCTGCTAATTACCAAGGGCATGAAAGATATCAATTCCAAACTAAAATCCAATCAAATCCAAAAGAATATGTAAAAGCAAAATTTGCGGATTTATTGCGTTCTACGAAAAATATTCAAATATCATTTATGGATTTCTTTGGAATTAATCAACAATATAACAGACCCGGAACTGTCGGTAATCAAAATTGGACTTTAAGATTAAATCCAAATTATGAAGATACATATTATAATTCTTTATCTCATCAGGATTTTGCACTGAACATGCCTGAAATTATTTCAATGTCTGTTAATGCAAAAGTTAATGACGATATTCAAAACGGCAGGGTAAATTATAATAAGAGAAACGAAATTCAACCGTTGATTAATGAATTAAATCATTGGGCGGGAGTTTTAAAAGAAAAAGAATAACAAATAAGGGGCGAAAGCCCCTTTTTAAATTTATTTTATTCTAAATTATCTAAATTAACCTGATCAATTTGATTGCTTAAAAGTTCTTCGTTGTCTAAATCAACATTTAGCTGTTCAACTTTTTTGCAGCCGTCTTTTTCAAATGTTGAAACCATATTTTTGCCGTTATGTTTTGAATAGTATAAGGCAGTATCAGCAGCATTGATTAGTGTTTTAGGGTCTTGACCGTCTGTTGTATATTGCGCAACACCCATAGAAACCGTTGGAGATAAATTTTCCGTTTCATTAACTTTCACAACGATTTTAGATATGTTCTTTCTGATTCTTTCTGCTATAACACAAGCATCTTTCTTATCTGTTTCAGGTAGAATTACAACAAATTCTTCTCCGCCGTATCTTGCAGGAATATCAATTTTTCTTACTGTTTCTTGTAAAACAGCAGCAAGTCTTTTTAAGATTGTATCACCTGTTAAGTGTCCATAAGTATCGTTAATTCTTTTAAAATTATCAATATCCATCATCAATAAAGACATGTTTCTTTTATATCTTGAACAGCGTCTGATTTCATTTTCTAATAATGTATAGAAATGACGATAGATATATAGCTTTGTCATACCGTCTTTTGTTGCAAGTTCATATAATTTAGCATTATCAATTGCAATGGCTGCTTGATTAGCTAAAGATGTAATAAATTCAAGGTCTTTTTGGTTAAATAATTTATTGTGTTTTTTGTTTGTAATGTTAATTACGCCGATTACTTCGCCTTTTGCAATTAAAGGAACACATAAAAGTGATTTTGTATTAGACAAAACTTCTTTTACTATAAAACGAGGGTCGGCAGAGCCAAGGTTTGTTATAATGGGTTTACGTTCTAAAAATACTGTTCCTGCAATACCTTCGCCAATGCCTATTTTAGCGCAATGAACAGCGCCATTGTTAATTGCATCTTCAAGCTTTTTATCTTGCAGACCTGAAACAATTCTAACTTGCAGGGCATTAATTGAATAATCATAAAGCATTAATGACCCTTTTTCGGCGTCAAGAGTGACAAGTGCTTTTTGGATGATAACCTGTAAAAGTCTTTTTAAGTCATCAATGAAATTAACGGCTTGTGAAATATTATAAAGAATTGAAATATTATGCAAAGACTTTTGTAATTGTGCTAATTCTTCATCTTTTTTAATTTTTTTATGAAATTTAGCTATAATAGGTTCTATATATGTAAAAATTGCGTCTAAATTATTAAATGTATCTATTTCAATAGGTTTTTCTTGATTTTCTTTTATAAAACAAAAACAAATTGGTACTTGGTTATTGAAGAATACTCTGACATGACTGGGGTCAAGCGAAGCGATATTATTATTTTCTAAAAATGATTTAAATAACGGAGCGCCTGCGCTATCTTTCATAGCGGTTAATTTTGCTTTGTTTACGGCATCCCAAAAAGGTGAATTTCCTTCTTCACATTCAAAAAATTCATTATTTCTTGTTTTTTCTTTTGCGCAGATACACTTGTAGTGTTGATCTTCTAAAAGATAGAAAGTAATATCATCGGCATTTATTAATTTAGTGCAATAATCTTTTAATTTAGATAACAGTTCATAAACGTCATCTGATTGATTGGCAATTGTACTAATTTCAAACATCATGCTAAGATATTTTATATTGTTTTCAATAGATAAAGAATTTTCAAATGACATAATAAAATCTTAAAATATACTGACTACAATTAATTATAAATGTTTAACATATAAAAATCACTTATCAAAATATTAAATACAACTTTTGGGGGAAAAATGAGCGATATATGTAAGAATTGGTCAACTTGGCTTAAGAAAACAAGGTTTTCATATATGAATGATGTTCAAATTCAACAAACTTTAAATTGGCTAATGAATATTAGAAATATTGTTCTTGATATGGCAGATTTGAATGAAAATCAAAAAATAGCCGATTTTGGTTGTGGTTCAGGGCTTTTAGGTTTTGGAGTATTAGAAAGATTTGAAGACAAGGTTGAGCTTATTTTTTCGGATAAATTTCAAGATTGTCTTGATGAATGTCAAAATATTTTGAAAAAATCAGAAATCAGAAGCAATGTAAAATTTTTAAAAAGTGATGTGTGTGATATTAAACTTGAAAATGATTATCTTGACAGAGCTTTAACTCGCTCGGTTTTAGTTCATGTTTTAGATAAACAGCAAGCATTTAATGAATTATATAGAATTTTAAAACCTCAAGGAATGTATTGTGCTTTTGAGCCGATTATTTCTCAAAATACTAAATATTATCAATTATTAATTCCGGATGAAGTATCTGATTATTTTGATTTTAAAAAAGCGGAAATGGAATTTATGTCTAATCCGAATGATCCGTTGGTTAATTTCAGTGCCGAAAGTTTAGATTTTAATATGCAGCAGGCAGGGTTTAGCAATGTTGAAGTAAATGTTCAAAAAGTTGTTTCAAAATATTCCCCAACAATAGAAACTATTGAAAACTGGTTTATAACTCCTCCTGCTCCTGACCAAAAAACCATGAAAGAAAGGTTTATGGAATATTTTGAAGAAAAAAAAGTCAATAATTATATTGAAGAAATTAAACTCACTCTTTCAAAAAGAGAAATAAGAGTGAGTTCGGATACAGCTTTAATTAAAGCAATAAAATAAATTAATATTTTTTATCTCTGGCTGAAATTCTTGCTATTGCTTTTGCAAGTGCAAATTGTGCTCTTGTTATGTCGATTGTTTCGTCATGTGCTTTTAAGCGAGCTTCAGCTCTTTGTCTTGCGTGTTGAGCTCTTACTATATCAATATCACAATCCAATTCCGCAATGTCGGTTAAAATTGTTGCTTTGTTGTTCGCAAATTGCAAAACTCCACCCATAGTTGCTATACAGCTTGGTGTTTTTTCTTTAATAACTTTAGTAACACCGATTGCAAGCGAACATATAACGGGAATATGGTTTTTTAAAATTCCCAAACGTCCGTCTGTTGCTTGTACATACAACTCATCAATATCATCTTCATAGACAATATTTTCATGGGTTATAACCTTTAAATGAATTTTATCTTTCATAAAATCTAAACTCCGACTGCTTCTTGTTGTCGAGCTTTTTCGAGTACATCTTCAATAGTGCCTACCATATAGAAGGCTTGTTCCGGTATATTATCGTGTTTGCCTTCTATAATTTCTTTAAAGCCTTTAATTGAATCTTCAAGTTTAACGTATTTTCCTTTAACACCTGAGAATTGTTCAGCTACAAAGAAAGGTTGAGATAAAAATCTTTGAATTTTTCTTGCACGGTTTACGGTTAATTTATCTTCTTCAGATAATTCATCCATACCCAAAATTGCTATAATATCTTGTAAATCTTTATATTTTTGAAGAATTTCAAGAACTTTTTTAGCTACGGAGTAGTGTTCTTCTCCGATAATATGAGGGTCAAGAGCTCTTGAAGAACTTTCAAGAGGGTCTGCTGCAGGATAAATACCTAATGATGCAATATTTCTTGATAATACAGTAGAAGCGTCAAGGTGAGTAAATGTAGTAGCAGGAGCCGGGTCTGTTAAGTCGTCTGCCGGTACATAAACTGCTTGAACAGATGTAATTGAACCATCTTTAGTAGATGTGATACGTTCTTGTAATTCACCTACTTCTTGAGCTAATGTCGGTTGATAACCAACGGCTGAAGGCATACGGCCTAATAAGGCTGATACTTCAGAACCTGCTTGTACAAAACGGAATATATTATCAATAAATAATAATACATCTTGATGGGTTACATCTCTGAAATATTCAGCACATGTTAAAGTAGATAAGCCAACTCTCATACGAGCTCCCGGAGGTTCATTCATTTGACCGTAGATAAGTGCAACTTTGTCTAATACGCCTGATTCTTTCATTTCGTTGTATAAGTCGTTTCCTTCACGAGTTCTTTCGCCAACACCGCCAAAAACTGATACACCGTCATGCTCTGCTGCGATATTGTGAATTAGTTCCATGATAAGAACGGTTTTGCCTACACCGGCACCACCGAATAAACCGATTTTGCCGCCTTTTTGATATGGCATTAAAAGGTCAATAACTTTAATACCTGTTTCTAAAATTTCAATGTTTGTATTTTGTTCTGTTAATTTTGGACTTGGTCTGTGGATTGGAAATCTGTCTTGGGCTTCAACAGGTCCTTGGTTATCTACAGGTTCACCCAATACATTTAAAATTCTTCCTAAAATTCCTTTACCAACAGGAACTTTAATTGGATTGCCCGTATTAATAACTTTCATGCCTCGTCTTAAACCGTCAGTTGAAGACATCGCTACGCTTCTTACTGTGTTTTCGCCTAATAATTGTTGAACTTCAACGGTAACTTTTGTTCCGTTGTCATTATAAATTTCTAATGCATCATAAATTTCAGGTAAAACACCATCTTCAAATTTAACGTCTATTACAGGACCTATTATTTGTACGATTATTCCTTCATTATTTGCCATATTACCACCTCTAGGTTATTCCATATATTATAATTATATCAATTCAAGAAAAGTTGCTAAAAAAAATTTAGAAATTCAACTCTTTGTATGATAAATTTACCACCAAAAAATATCCCTTATATTTTTCTTTCTTTGTGTTAATATGATAGCATAAGGAGAGATATCATGGTGAATACTTTTGAAGGCAATTTATACGCACAAGAAAACGACAGATTTTGTATTGTAATATCAAGGTTTAATGATTTTATAGGTTCAAAATTATTGGATGGTGCAATTGATACCTTTAAAAGGCTTAATGTTAAAGAAGAAAATATTGATGTTATTTGGACTCCGGGGGCTTTTGAAATTCCTTTAAGCGCAAAATATGCCGCAGATTCTAAAAAATATAATGCTATAGTTGCACTAGGGGCGATAATTAAAGGTTCAACATCACACTATGATTATGTTTGTGCTGAATTATCAAAGGGAATTGCCACAGTATCTATGAATAGCGGTACTCCTGTTTTGTTTGGAGTCTTAACAACAGATACAATAGAACAAGCTATTGAAAGAGCCGGAACAAAGGCCGGCAATAAAGGCTCAGAATGTGCCAAGGCGGCTATTGAGATGGCTAATTTAATTAAAAAAATAAATCTTTAGGTCTATAAAATTATTCAATAATGCAATCAAAAGATTAATGCCCAACTTTCATAAACCTAATATCATTTAATTATTGAAAGACTTGAAGTTTATGGGAGAGTATTTGGGAATGAAAAAATATTCCTTTAAGATTAATTTTTTAATTACACTGGTTTTAAGTATTATATTTTGTGCTCCGTCTTTAGCACAAGAAAATGTAATTTCATCTGTAATAATTTCAAAATCAAAAGTAAATCCGCAAAAATATGAATTAAATATTAATTCATCTCAGCCTGTTCGTTATAAAACACGAATTGAAGCTGACAATAGCATATATTTTGATTTAAAAAATTCCGTTTTGGCTGATAGCGCAGGAACTATCTATGATGATGTTAGTAATATAGATAATGTTGTAGTAAAACAATTAGACAAAAATAAAGTTAGAATATACGTTGAAGGAAAAAATGCAAGAAACACAGAACTTGTTTTTACGGATTCTTTTGTAGAAGAAGAAAAACAAGCTCCTGTAAAAAACGTGGTTATTAATCGCCCAATCAATGAATATCAACCGACAAGCAATAATGATTTAGATAATGAAGATATACAAGATTGGAATGATAATTCATTTAATTTTGCACATTTAGGCTCTTCCGTATTTACAAGTTTAAAAGAAGGAAGTCTCGGAATTGTTTTAATTATTCTTTCTGTTATTGCTTTATTGGCTGTTTTAATTAAAAGTCTTGCAACAAAATTATCTCAAGAATCCGAACCTTTAATTGGTTTGAATAATCAAAAGCAATTTTCTAATAATGATGATTTAGACGATATTTCTCAAAGAAGTCAAACCCTAAAAGCTGCACAATTAGAGCTTACAAAGGCTCATCAAAAATATCAGGAATATTTACAAAATAAATATAAAGATAATTACAAAGATAAATTAAAATCTGTTAATACGGATATGATTAAAAAAGGAATTGCGCTAAATCAATATCAAAAAAGCACACAAAATCCATATAAAAATCAAGAAGTTCTTAAAATGAATAAAGATTTTACTCAAGCTCCATATAAAAATAATTCTGATACATTTAGAATTCCGCCTAAACCAAAAGCCGTAAATAACAATTTTAACAGTCCTTATATTCAAAGACCTTCAAACAAAATTAATTACACTCAAAAAAATACTATTAAAAAAGATAATATGAAATTTTTAGAATCAGTTACAAAAATTTATGAACAATCAGGCAGAGGCGATTTAGCCAATGAACTGAAAAATTCAATTTCAAAAGCAAAACAATCAATTTAATATAATACTCAACCAATAAATGCCTCTTTATTAAAGAGGCTTCTTTTTATATGGGATAAATCCTTTTAACATCTATTCTATGAGCAATATTGCCATCAATTTTAACATATTTATCTTTTGCCATTGAATCAAGGTAATATTTTCTATCCCCTGTATTTCCAAGGATTTTGGCAGACATTTTTTTAGATTTACATTCGTCAAAAGATAAACCGTTATAATAATCTCCGACATAAATTTTATAATCTTTATCGGGTGCTGTATTTTTAGCATATTCTTTCATAAAATCAATCAAATTTTCTTTTAAATCTTCATTTTCTAAAAATTTCTTATCCAGCGTTATTCCATCAATAACAAAACACAAAGAATCATCATCTTTATCTTTTGCCCAATAAGTAAATACGTTTCCTATAACTTTATCTTTTGTGCTTAATTCAACAATTTGTACTGCGCTGTTAATTAAAGAATCTACAGCCCCAAAGCAATTTTTTCCGTTAGAAGCTATGCATATACCCGTATAATTGCCTTGGAATAAATCAAAGCCGACATTTCTATCCCACAATCTGATTTGTATTTTATCTTTGTCCTCATTTGTGCTAAATTCTTTTATAGCGTCATAATTTAGCCAAGTGTCAAAATTTAAGCCATTTTCAAGAAATTGTTTTTTAGTATCAAGGTTTGCTTTTCCGATTTCACTTTGAGGGTTTAATAAAAAATCAGAATAATTTTGTTTATATTTTGAATAAGAATTTGAAATTGTGCTTAATAATTCCATTAAATATTCTCTATAATTTGGCATATTTAAGACATTTAATCTATCTAGCATAGCACTTAGTGTGTGAGCATATTTCAGTTCAAAATTTTTCCCGTTAATGTCATCATTTTTAGCAAAAATTTGCATATATTTTTGTGCAATTGAGTTTATGGAATTTATATTAATTTTGTTATCTTGGTTAATTTTTTTTAATTCATCCATAAATTCATTTTGTCTGTTATCATCAGAGTAACTTTTTAAAAGTTCAATTATTCTGATTTTATTTTCAGGCTCTTTGATTTTTTGTATAACTTGGTGAATTAAATTAATAGCTTCTGTATTATTTAATTCATTTATAATTCCTATCGTTCTGTCAAATTTATCAATTTTATGGTCAAGTTGTGCATTTAAAGTTGAAGAATCCGCAATTATGATTGTTTTTAATATTTTTGCTTGATTTTGATTAAAATAGTTTTCTACGTCTTTATCAGTCCAAGTTTTTTCATCAGCATATGCGAGCAGTTCTTTTTTATTTTTAGCTGATTGCAATAGGTCATTATATTGTTGTTTATAATCTTTTAATAAGCAAGCCCCGTTTATATTTAATAGATTTATCAATTTCATTATTTGAGCTTTTTCTTTTAGAGTCATATTTGAGCTTGTTGAAGAAAAATTGCTAAAAATTTCTTCAAGGGCTTTTGAATATATAATTGCTTCAGGGCTTAAATTTTCAAATGGTTTTGAAATTATTTCATCAAGAATAGTAAGTTCTTTATTTTTTAAATCGTGCGATTTAGATAGTTCAATAGCAATCAGGGCGTTTTCATCTAGTTCATCTTTATTTGTTTTATTGAATGCTTGAAATATTTCACTTTGACAAGTTGCACTGAGAGGGTCTATATTGAACAAAGTTTCTTCTAAATTTTTGTTTAAATCAGGAATAAAATTAATTTCATCTTGATTTAAAAGAGATTTTATATCTTCATCAAATGGCGTAGGTAGCAATAAATTTCCTTCATAAAAAGCATTTTTTAGTGCTGATAATTCTTTAATTTTTTTATTTTGACAATTTAAAATGCCTATATTAACCTGATTTATGGAAGGTAAACCTTGATATAAATTATTTACTATTAAACTTTCATATTTTGTTAATGCATTAGATAATGCATATTGGTCTTTGGATAATTTAATACTGCTTGGAACTCTGCCTGTAAAAGTAATATTCTTATGAGATTTATTATTAAAATTATCGGAAGTTTTTTTATTGGCAATATTTGTTTTTATGAAATTTTGCCCTTTGTAGTAATATGGAATGACGGCTAACATTTTATGCTTTCTTATTTTATTATATAATCGTATAAGTATAATACATAAAAAATAGAAATTTTGATATGAAAATAGCAATTTTATCTGATAATAATACAAAAATTGATAAATATTTTTTGGCCGAGCCTGCTTTAAGCTTTTATATTCAAGAGGAAAATAAAGCTGTTCTTTTTGATTGCGGGTATTCAAATGTATTTATAAATAATGCGAATAAATTAAATATTAACCTAAATGATGTTGATGATATTGTGTTTTCTCATGCTCATAACGATCATACAGGTGGTTTTTATTATTTGATTCAACAATATCAGACTTTAATTGATTTAGGGTTTCTTTATAAAAAGAAAAATATTATAGCTCATCAAGATATATTTTCACCAAAAATAGAAAAAGATATCGGAAATGTTGGTTTTTTATTAAAAAAAGAGGGTTTAGAGGAGCTTTTTAATTTTAATTTATCTAAAACTCCGATTTGGCTTACTTCAAAATTGTGTTTTATAGGTGAAATTGAGAACAATAATTCAAATTGTCCTGAAGAATCTTCTTTGGTTTATATTTCAAATGATGGGCTTATTATTATAACAGGATGTTCGCATTCCGGTGTTAAAAATATTATTGAACAAGCAAAAAAAGTAACACAGGTTCAAAAAGTTAAAAGCATAATAGGCGGTTTTCATTTGATAAATGAAAAGCAAGAAGTTTTAGAGGAATTAGCCTGTTATTTAAAAGAGCAAAACATTGATTTATTATATCCTTGTCATTGTGTAGATTTAAAGGCTAAAATGTTTTTGGCAAAATATTTTAATATTGTTGAAGTTAACACGGGTGATATAATTAACTTTACTGACTAGACTATATCTAATCTTTTTTGTTATAATACTCGTGGGTTGAATTATGACGTCAAATGTATATACAAAAAATGAAATATTACAGAATTTAGCTTCCAGAGGGTATTTTATAGATTCTTATACTCTTGATACTTTTTTCAAAAAGTGGCAAATAGAAGCTATTTTTGAAGATGAGCAGGGCAGTGAATTTTTTGATAAAAATGCTCTTGATATTGTTTTGAATAATCTTTTTAATTTAAAAGAAGAAAAACAAGACGATAAAGAACAGGAAGAAAAGCAAGAAGAAGAGCAAGAAAAAAAAGAAGAAGTTTCTCAAGAAGTTAAAATTGAACCTGAAATTGAACAAAAAACTCCCGTGCAAGAGGAATTTAAAATTGCAGATTCTGAAACGAGCCAAATATTAAATAATATTTCTCTTTCGGATGGAACTCCTTTAATAGATAAAATGCAAGAGTCAATTCCTATTGATGACCTTATTCAAAATGAACCCAGTGTTCAAATTATAGAACCAACCGAAACACCAGTTTATAAAGAGAAAAAAATCGGTATTTTAGAGGGTGCTTTAAAAACGGAAGATAATGTTTCTTCTGCAGTGGAATTACCTAATGATAATTTATCTTCAAATAGTAATAACGGCGATTTTGATGATATTAGCCTTTTGTCTGAATCCTTGGAAGCGCAAGAAAAATTCAGAGAATATGTAGTTTCTGAATTAACCAAAAAAAATGTTGATTTAACTCCAAGAAATGAGTTTAAATTTGATATTTCAGAGCGTACGTTAAATATGATAGCTCGTTCTATGGCTAAAAAAATAGCTAAACATGTCAGCTCTATTTGTTCTCAAGATGCTAAATCTCAAGCAAAATTAGAAGATGTTGAAGAAGAAAATAAAAGACTTGAACAAAAAAATCGTAATTTAGAAGAACAAAACAGAAAACTAAGACTTTTGTTGGCTGAGTCAAACAAAAATTTAAATTCATATAAGCCAAGCATTTTCGGACTTTATAAAAAAGTACCCCCAAATAAACAATAAACGAGGATACCATGAATCAAATAATAATGATTGTTTTAATTAGCTTACTTGTTTTAGTGCATGAAATAGGTCATTTTTTTGCGGCAAGATTGTGTAATGTCAGGGTTACTCGTTTTGGGATAGGCATGCCTATAGGACCGAGTTGGAAATTATTTAAAATTAATCATACTAATTTTTATATTCATGCTTTTTTATTTGGAGGGTATGTTTCTTTTGCTGATGATGAAGAAAATTTTATAAAAGAAGAAAAAGAAAAAAATCCTGATTTTGATGTTGAAGATGAAATTTTACCAAAAGATTCCGATGAATTATATGAAAATAAAACCATAGCTCAAAAGCTTTTTATAGTTTCAGCCGGCGTTATTATGAATGTTATTTTTGCAATTATTCTTGTAATGTTTTGCGCTATGTATTATCATAAACTTCCTACATCTAATCAGAATATTTTTGTAGATAGTTTTTCGCCTAAAGTTACTTCTAATGTTCAACAGCAGGGTATTTTGAAAGGTGATAAAATTTTCAAAATTAATAATGAAAAAATTGATAATCTTTATCAATTAACTTTTTTTGCGAAAAATTCCAAGATGTTTGATGATTATGCTCAAAAAGATTTAATTGAAAAGAATTTTAAGGAGTTAAAAAAATTAAATCCTGATATTGAAGATGTAATCAGTAAAAATACTTTAATAAAACTTCCGAAAATATATGAAGAAAATCAACTGGAAGTAAATAAAGATATTTTAAAGGGTCTTGAAAAATATAAAAAAGACGGCATTAAATTAGATGAAAATCAAATCAATCTGAGAAATGAAATTTATAATAAAAAAAGTATAATTCTATCAAAAGATACATCAATTAACGATTTAGCTTATGCATTATCCGATACATATAAACCTATGGACATTACTGTTTTAAGAGGTGATAAAGAGATTACATTCAAAAATATTAAAGTTGAAAAAGAAGGTTTATTGGGTATTTTATTAAAAATTGAAGATGTTTATGCAGCTGTAAAGACTCCTAAAGATGTTGTTGTTAAGTCTTTTGATTATCTTTATACAACAACAGTAACAATGTTATACAGTTTATGGCAATTAATAACGGGAAAAGTTTCTGCTTCCGATATGCATGGGGTTATTGCCGTTGTAAAAGTAGGCGGTGATATTATAGCTTCAAAAGGTATGCTAAACGGAATTTTATTAACTGCAATGATTAGCATTAACCTTGCAATTATGAACTTTTTGCCTATACCTGCGCTTGATGGCGGGCATGTAATGTTTTTAATTATAGAAAAAATCACAGGCAAAAAGCCGAGCAAGGAATTAAGCGAAAAAATTACAAATTTCTTCTTTTTCTTGTTGATAATTTTAATGGTAAGCATTTGCTATAATGATATTTTTGCTCTTGTAACCAAGAAATTTTAATAATTTTACCTTTTAATATTTTTTTGA
Source organism: Candidatus Gastranaerophilales bacterium (assembly GCA_944327245.1). GTDB lineage: Bacteria > Cyanobacteriota > Vampirovibrionia > Gastranaerophilales > Gastranaerophilaceae > RUG14156. The sequence goes on along the minus strand of CALVHD010000013.1, from coordinate 11,713 downwards.
TAAAATCAAAATAGTATTATAGGGATTAAAAATACGGAAAATGAAAGAAAGAATAGCGCTATTAATTATAATTTCGTTTCTGATAGCATTTTTAGTTATTTTTCAAAACTATTTTAATACAATGTGGGCAATTATTTTCTTAATTGGCTTTATGTTTTTGTATTCCGTTTATATGTGGCTTGCAACAAAATATCAAAAAAGAAAATTAAGAAAAAATCCGCCCATAATTAACTATGATTTTCACCCTTTTGTTTCTGTTTTAATTCCTTGTCATAATGAGCATGAAGTTATTGAAGATACTGCAGTAAATATCTTAAATCTTGATTATAAAGATTTTGAAATTATTTTAATTGATGATAGAAGTACGGACAATACTGCCGAAATTATCACAAATTTGGCTTCAAAATATGATAAAATAAAGGCTCTTGTTAGAGATAAAAATGCAACAGCCGGTAAATCGGCAGTTTTAAATGATGCTATGAAGATTGCCCGTGGTGATGCAATTTTAGTTTTTGATGCTGATGCTAAAGTTGAAAGCGATTTTTTAAATAAAATGCTTATAAAATTGGAGCCTTGTGATGTTGGTGCTGTTCAGGCTCAAAAAGTAATAATAAATAAAAATCAAAATTTCTATACAAAATGCCAATATAATGAATATATTCTTGATACCCACATGCAAGCAGGCAGAGATGCCGTAAGAGGGGCTGTTGAATTAAGAGGAAACGGGGAATTAATTAAGCTTCAGGCGCTGAAGAGCATTAATTTTTGGAACGAAGAAACAATTACTGATGACCTTGATATGTCAACAAGACTTCATGTAAAAGGTTGGGATATTCGTTTTTGCCCTGAAGCGAAGGTATATGAAGAAGGGGTAATTTGTTTTAGTGCTTTAATTCGCCAAAGAAGAAGATGGGTTGAAGGTTCCATAAGAAGATATTTAGAATATGCAAACGATGTATTTAATTCAAAAGATATGTCTTTAAGAGTCGGATTTGATTTGATAGCCTACATTACTGAATTTTTATTGCCATTCTGGCTTATAGCCGAAATCTTTATTCAGGCTTTCCATTTTGTAAAAGGTTATGAAAACTGTATTTTATCTTCCATTATTTTAGTAGTTACAACGGCGATATTTTTTACTTGCGGATTTATATATAGTCTTAGAAAATATGCAAATTACGGTTTTTTTAAAGCATTATATGAATCAATCGTAACTTCAATATATTTCATTACAATTTGGTTTCCTATTGCAATGTTGATAATATTTAAGATTATATTTACAAAAAAGACCATGGATTGGGGTAAAACTCAACATGGTGTTTCTTGTGTTACTATGAAGGAATTAATAAATGAATAATAATAATTTCCCTGATTTTCACTTTATTGCTATTGGAGGAGTAGGTCAAAGCGCATTAGCTAAAATACTTTTGTGTTTGGGTTATAAGGTTTCAGGCTCTGATATTCAAGAGAGCAAATATACTAAATTAACAAGTTCTCTTGGAGCTAAAATTTATATAGGACACAGTAAAGATAATATCAAGGGTAAACCTAAAATTGTAATTTCATCGGCAATTAAAGAAGATAACCCAGAATTAAAATATGCAAGGGAAAATAACTTCGATGTAATGCATAGGTCCGATTGCCTTAAATTTATTTCTGAAAGATTTCCAAAATTTATCGGTTTGGCGGGAACACACGGCAAAACAACAACATCAGGACTTTTGAGTTTTATTTTAGAAAAAATGGGACAAAATCCTTCTTATGCAATAGGCGGAATTATTCCAAAATTAAATATAAATGCTAAAGCAGATAAAAATTCAAAATATTTTATAGCAGAGTTAGATGAATCAGACGGAACAATACAAAAATATTCGCCCGATTATGTTGTAGTTAATAATCTTGAAAAAGACCATCTTGATTTTTATAAAAACGGCTTAGAGGATATTATTTCAACATTTGAAAAAATGGTTGATAATATGGATGAAAAAAGTACATTATTTTTAAATATTGATAATGAAGGATGTAATCTATTTAAAAAACAAACAAAATTTAAAAATATAATTACCTATGCAATAGAAAATAATGCGGATTATAGCGCTAAAAATATAGTTTTTGATGAATTAAATTCATCTTTTGATTTTTATAAAAAAGATAAATTAATAGGAAAAATTAGTCTTATAATTCCGGGAATTCATAATGTTTATAATGCATTAGCTATTTTGGCGGTTTTAGATACCCTAGGATTTAATTATAGTGAATATTATAAATATTTTTCTGAATTTAGCGGGATGGGAAGACGTTTTCAAATAGTTGCAGATGTGAATGATATTAAAATTATTGATGATTATGCGCATCATCCTCAAGAAATTCAATCAACTTTGTCAGCTATAAAAGACATTAAAAGAAGAAAAGTTGCAATTTTTCAACCTCACAGATATACAAGATTAAAAGGCTTGTGGAATGAATTTTTAGATAGTTTTAATATGATTGATAAATTATTTGTTTTAGATGTATTTAGTGCAGGCGATAATTTTGATAATCAATTTAATTCTAGAAATTTTGTATCTGAAATTATCAAAAAGGGAATTGACACGCAATATATTGAAGGTGATATTAAAGAGGCAGCTAAAAAAATTGCTCCAAAATTAAAAAAAGGAGATATAGTTTTAACTCTTGGCGCGGGAGATATAACAAAAATAGGCGGAGAAATTAATGATTTGCTCTCAAAATGATATAAAATTTTATAATGATTTTTTGTTAACCAATTTTAATACTCTTAAAATAAAATCAAGAGCAAAATTGTTTTTTTTGCCCGATAATTATGGCGAAATGATTACTCTTTTCAAGAAATATAAAGATTTTAACCCCGTTGTTATAGGTAATGGTTCAAATATATTGTTTTCATCAAAAGGAGTTGATGAGCCTGTAATATATAGTGGAAACATTAATTTTATTTCTTATTTGGGAAATATAATTGAAGTTGAATCCGGAGTAAAAGCACAGGCCTTGGCAAAATATGCTTATGAAAAAAAACTCTCAGGCTTGGAATTTTTAATAGGGATACCTGCAAGCGTTGGTGGTTGTGTATATATGAATGCTGGAGCTCATGGGCAGACAATCAGCGATTGTTTAATTAGTGCTAAATTATATGATGTTGAAAATAAAAAAATAATTATTCTTAAAAAAGATGAGCTTGGTTTTTCATATAGGCATTCAATTTTAAAAGATAGAAAATATATATTTTTAAGCGCTAAATTTGAGCTTAAAAAAGCAAAACAGGAAGATATCAAAGCGCTTATGGATGAAAATTTGATTTTCAGAAAAGAAAGACAACCGAGTTTGGCACTTCCAAATGCCGGTTCTGTATTTAAAAATCCTTCTGATTGTGAATTTTCTGCGGGTGCTTTAATTGATAAATGCGGACTTAGAGGATATAGAGTGGGCGATTGTGAGGTTTGGGAAAATCATTGCAATTTTATAATTAATAAAGGAAATGCAACAAGCGTTGATTATACAAATATCGTTTTTGATATTTATTCAAAGGTTAAAGAAAAATTTAATATTGAGCTTGTTCCTGAAATAATCTATATAGGAAAAATGACTAGAGGTGAAGAAGAAAAATGGAAGATATTAAAAAAATAAATAAAAATTCAAAAATAGCAGTTTTATGCGGCGGATTATCAAATGAAAGAGAAGTTTCGCTTCGTTCAGGAAGAAATGTTTTTAGGGCATTGATTGAATTAGGTTATAAAGATGTAACTTTAATTGATGTAGATAGAAATATTGCATCGGTTTTAGTTGATACAAAAATCGAATTTGCAATAAATATGCTTCATGGAAGATATGGGGAAGACGGCTGCATACAAGGCGTTTTGGAATTTTTAAATATTCCTTATTCGGGCTGTAAAGTTAAGGCAAGTTCAATTTGCATGGATAAAATCATGACAAAAAGAGTCCTTTCAACTGTTGCTGAGGTTCCTTTAATTAAAAGTATAAATGTTACTAAAGATGATTATAAAAAGAAGATTAAAGAATTAAATTATCCGATTATAATTAAACCGGCTAATGAAGGTTCATCAATCGGAATGACAAAAGTAGACAGTGAAAATGAGCTTGATGGTGCAATTGCTGAAGCCTTAAAATGTGATGATGAAATTTTAATTGAAGAATATTTACAAGGACAATCTGCTACAGTCGGAGTTTTAGAAAGAAAAAAAGATGATGGCGAAATTGAAATTTTTGCAACACCTATTTTAGGTTTTAAAACTAAAACTCAATGGTATAATTATGAGGCAAAATATACAAAAGGCTTAACAGAGTTTATTTTACCTGCTGATTTTAGCGAAGAATTAACTAAAAAAATTCAAGATTTAGCTATAAAAGCTCATAAGGCATGTTCATGCAAAGGTGTTTCAAGAGTTGACTTTTTGGTATATAATAACATACCATATATATTGGAAATTAATACTAACCCCGGCATGACAGATACATCGGATTTACCGGCTCAAGCAAAAGAAATGGGTATAGATTATAATAGTTTAGTAGAATTAATTTTAAAAACTGCAGAGATATAATAAGAGGCTGATTTTGGGTTTACTTTATCAAAAAAGAAGACTTAAAGTAAATAAAATTAAAAGGCAAATTGCCGCTACAAGAGCAAACTTGCAGCGTATGAGGATATTTTTATCTTTAGTTATGATAATTGCAATTTGTTATGGCGGAATTAAGATTTTAAAATTGCCTCAATGGTATATTGATTCTGCTAAGCTTTCTGCTGCCGATTCTTCTGTTATTAAAATACAAGGTAATGTCATAACTCCTGATTATAAAATTATCAATATGATTAGACAGACGCAATTGCCTTATACCCAAATTTTTAGACTTAATACAAAAGAGCTTGAAAAAAATATTTCTCAACTTCAACCAATAAAAAAGGTTTATGTAAGACGTTTTTGGTTTCCGGCAAGATTAACTGTTGCACTGGATGAAAGAACGCCGATTTTCTTATTGGCGCCGAATTTGGAATCAGAGCCTAATTCTGCTTTGTGTACAGACGGAACTTTAATAGACCATGATTATTTGCCGCTAAATCCTTCAATTAAGACTAAAAAGCTTCTTACATATGGCGTTAGGGATGGATTTGATGAGGTTTGGGATAAAAAAAGAGTAGAAGAAATAATTAAATTGGTTAAGGCAATTGAAGCATATTCCGGTCAAGAAGTGCAATATATTGATTTAAGAAATAACTCCGATGTTTATATAATGTTAAAAGAATATTTAATTCGTTTTGGTGAAATTAACGATACTGCATTGAAAAGAGCTAAATGGATAGCATCTATTTTGCCTCAAGCAAGGAGTGTAGAAGGCAAAATTAAATATATTGATTTAAGATGGGATGATTCTCAATATTTCAGACTTGAGGGTGCTAAAGAAATTAAAAATGATAAAATTGAAAAACAAAAACCCAAAGAGATGAAACCGCAAGCACAGGAAACTACTCCAAAGCAAGAGCAAATTAAAGAACAAAATCAAGAACAAAAAATACAAAAAGAAGAACAAGCTCATACTCACGGAGATGAAATTTTAGATTAATAAACTTTCAATTAAAGCCTTTATGTTTTCATTTTGAATGTTTTTAATATTTTCTTTGTTAATTAATGATGTTTTGTTTAATTCTTTTAAAATCATAGCGCTTTTGGCACATAAATCAAGCGCTAGTTTATTGTTGTTTATCAGATTAGCAATAAATTCAACGGTATTGTTTAATTTCAGTTCTTTGATAACGTCAAGTGCCAAAGATATTCTGAAATTATCTTTTTCTAATTCATCTAAAATATTGTCAAAAGAAAGATTTAAGCCATCTAAGAATTGAGTAATATTTTTTAATTCATTTTTTGTATCTTTATCAAGATCAAACGAATAAATATCCGATGAATTATATTCATCAAACTTGGTTTTTGCAATTAAAAGAAGATTGTTTGCAAATTGATTGTTGTAAGTTGAAATTAATTTTATATAATCATAAATTTGGTAATAAATAATTGTGTTTAAACTTATGTTTTCAGGATATGCCTGTATTAATATGTTAAAAATTTCAATAATTTCATCTTTGGATAAAAGTTTTGTTAATCTGTCATAGTCATAAAAATCAAAAAGTGAAATGATTATATTTTCTCTAAAAGCGCTTTTTTTATAATTTTCAATAATGAATTTTATTGCTTCGTCATCTCCATAGGCCGTTATAAAAGAATATGCGCCTATGATTTCAAAATCATCTTTTGAAGTTAAAACAATTTCTTTTGCTTTGTTTAGTGCGATTTTATCGTTGAATTTTGACAAAGCCAGAGCGCAATTAATTTTTAGAGGTTCAAAATTGCTAAAAGCAAATTTATTTAGATAGTCTATAGCACAAATATCATGGATATAACTAAAGTATTTGGCGGCATATGCTTTTTGTTCATCTGTTCCGTTTTCAAAAAGTTCAAGTATATTGTCAGTTAAATCTTCATTAGCAAATTTAACCCAAGAAGAAACAATTAATTCTTCAAAATCGGAACTGTAAACTTTTGAAAACTCAAAAACGGAATTTAGTTCATTTTCTTTAATTAACTTTACAAAGTTTTTAATAATTTTTTCTTTCAAAAAAGGGAAAATGAAATCACTTTTTTCGCATAATAGTCTAAAATCTGCAATATCAGCGGATTTTATAAGATTTTTAATTGTTGCTTCAAAAAGCGAATTATTTTTTGATGTTATGTTCTTGATAAAATTTTCAGATGGCATAATTTAATTATTACATATTCATTAATTCTTGTGTATAATTGATTTATATTATTTTTAATATTTTATAATTTATTAGAAAAAGGTGTTAAATGAATGATTTAAAATATAAAAAAATTCTTCTAAAAGTTTCAGGAGAAGCTCTTTTGGGCAATCAACAATTTGGAATTGACCCTGAACCTGTTAGAAATATTGTTTCTGAAATTAAAAAAGCCTATCAAATGGGTGCGCAAATTGCGATTGTTGTTGGCGGCGGAAATATTTTCAGGGGAATGAAAAATTCTTCTAAATTGGGCATGGATCAGGCTTCCGGTGATTATGTCGGTATGCTTGCTACTGTAATGAATGCTATAGCGCTTCAATCAGAATTAAGAAAAAATGGTGTAGAATGCAGAGTTCAATCTGCAATTGATATTGAAAAAATAGCCGAACCTTATATCAGATTTAAAGCAATAAGACATTTAGAAAAAAATAGAGTAGTTATTTTTGCGGCAGGAACAGGAAATCCTTTCTTTACGACAGACACAGCAGCAGCGCTTAGAGCGGCCGAAATTGGAGCTGATGTTATGTTGATGGCAAAAAATGGTGTAGATGGTGTATATGATGATGATCCAAAGACTAACCCAAATGCTAAAAAATATGATAATATAAGTTATGACGATATTATTGTTAACGGTCTTAAAGTAATGGATTTAACATCTTGCGCTTTATGTAAACAAAATAATATTCCGATTTGCGTTTTTGATTTTAATCTAAAAGACAGCATTGTAAAAATTTTAAACGGTGAAAACGTAGGAACAATAGTGAATTAAAAGTTATTTATTAGGAGATAAAAATGTCAATTGAAGAAATTAAAAAACAGACAAATGAAAAAATGGATAAATGTATTCAACAATTAAAAAAAGAATTGGCAACTGTTAGAACAGGCAGAGCCAACCCTCTTATTTTGGATAAAGTTTTGGTTGATTACTACGGAGCTCCAACAGGTTTAAGACAATTAGCTCAAGTTTCAGTTTCAGAAGGAACAACTCTGGTTATTACTCCTTTTGATAAATCAATCATAAAAGAAATTGAAAAAGCCATTGTTAAGGCTGAAATCGGAATTACACCCAATTCTGATGGTGTTGTAGTTCGTCTTCAATTTCCGCCGTTAACTCAAGACAGAAGAAAAGAATTAGCTAAAGAAGTTAAGGCTTTAGGCGAAGAAGCAAAAGTTGCAATCAGAAATGTAAGACGTGATTCAACAGATGCAGTGAAAAAACTTGAAAAAACTGATAATCTTCCTGAAGATGCGGTAAAAGACGGACAAGATCAAATTCAAAAAATTACGGATAAATTTACTAAACTTGTTGACGAAACAGTTAGTGCGAAAGAAAAAGAAGTAATGGAGATATAGTTTGGCAGACGAAGTTGCAAAAAAGAATAAATTATCACGTGTTATTACAGGGACAATTATTTCTCTTATATCAATAGCGGCTATAATATTGGGTTCTATTCCTTTATTTGTGCTTTTGATTATAATAATAACCCTTTGCAGTCGTGAATTTGTAAAAATTTTAAGGTATAAAGGTTTTCATCCGAGCCTTTCTATAATTTTATTTTCGGCTGTTGTGTTTGCAACTTTGACTTTTTTCCATAGATTCGATATGGTGCCTTCTATGCTTACTTTAACTATTATGGCATCATTTTTAACGGTATTGTTTAGAGGAAGGCAACCCTATATTGTTAATGTTGCAACAACAACCCTAGGAGCGCTTTATTGCGGTTGGCTTCCTTGTCATATATTGTTGATAAGGCAAATTGGGCTTGATAGAGTTGCCGCTTTTCAATTTGCGCCGTCTGAAGGTTTATCTTTTTTAATGTTTGTATTTTTGGCGGTTGCCCTAACCGATATCGGAGCATATTATTTTGGCGTGCGTTTTGGAAAACATAAGCTTGCAGAAGTAATTAGCCCTAAAAAGACTATTGAAGGTGCAATTGGCGGAGCGGCATGCGCTATATTGGTTTCAATTTTAGGAATTTTCTATATTGATATAAGTTTGTGTCAAGCGATTATTGGCGGTGTTTTGATAACATTATCCGCTCAATTGGGTGATTTATCGGAATCTTTGATTAAACGAGATGCCGGAGTTAAAGATTCATCAGATATTCTCCCCGGTCATGGCGGTATGTTAGACAGGTTTGACGGGTATATATTTGCAATTCCTGTTGCATATTATTTCTTTGTTCATTTTTGTAACGGAACAAATGTATTTATTGAATTTTTCAACTATTTAAAAGGTGCAATTAATGTGTATTTCTAAAAAGAGGATTGTTGCTCTTGAAGAATTCCAAAAAAAATATAATTTAAAATTTTCAAATATTGAGCTTTTAAATCAAGCATTTATTCATACTTCATATACAAACGAAAATAATATTGATATTTTAAATTCTTATGAAAGACTTGAATTTCTGGGCGATGCTGTATTGAAATTAATTATAAGCGATATTTTATTTAATGAAAATTTAAATTATAAGGAAGGTAAATTAACAAAGTTAAGAGCTGAAATTGTTTCAGATAAACACATATTTGAATATGCAAAACAGTTAGGTTTTGAAGATTTAATAGTGTTAGGAAAAAATGAAAAAAAGCAGGGCGGACAAAAAAAAGAATCAATCCTAGCCTGTGCTTTTGAAGCTTTGCTTGGTGCAATATTTCTTGAATATAACGAACAAGGTTATAATAAAACTTATGAATTTATTAAAGAAAATTTTTTAGAGGATATTTTATCAACAGAAAAAAATATTTCTATTTTAAATCCTAAGGCAATTTTGCAAGAGTATACTCAAGGTATTAATCAAAAATTACCTATATATAACTTAGTTGATGAAAAAGGTAAAGAACATAATAAAACATTTTATGTTGAGGTTTTATTTCAAAATGAAATTATAGGTAAAGGTTCAGCTAAAAGCATTAAACAGGCGCAAGCAGAAGCTGCCCTTGATGCAATTAATAATTTGGGAATTAATAAGGAAGAATAATGAAAACTATTGTTTCACCCTCTATTTTATCTGCCGATTTTGCTAATTTAGAAAATGAAATAAGAAAAATTGAGCCATATACGACTTGGGTTCATATTGATGTTATGGACGGACATTTTGTACCAAATATTTCGATTGGTGTTCCTGTTGTTAAGTCTTTGAGAAAAATAACCGATTTATTTTTAGATACTCATTTAATGATAGAAAATCCGATTAAATATATTGATGCTTTTTCGTCTGCCGGCGCTGATTTAATTACATTTCATTATGAAGCGGCTAAAGATAAAACAATTGAAACAATAGAAAAAATCAAAAAAAATAATAAAAAAATTGGTTTATCAATTAAACCTAAAACTCAAGTGGATGAAATAAAAGATTATATTAATCTTGTGGATTTAATTTTAGTTATGACAGTCGAACCGGGGTTTGGCGGACAAAAATTTATGGATGAAAGTGCTAAAAAAATAACTGAAATTAAAAAATATTCTAAAAATGATAATTTAATTATTCAAGTTGATGGCGGAATTAACGATAAAACAGCAAAAATTTGCATTGATTTAGGGGCAAATTGCCTTGTTGCAGGAAATTATATATACAATTCAGATAATATCGAAAAAGCTATAAAGTCTTTAATTTAAGGAGAAAATAAAATGCAATATTTACATTCAATGATAAGAGTAAAAGATGAACAAAAATCTATAAAATTTTATTGTGATTTATTGGGCCTAAAAAGAGGCAAAAGAATACGTCTTGAAGATTGCTATTTGCAATATTTGACTGATGAGATTACAAAGACGGAAATTGAATTAACAATCAACGATGAAACTCCTGTCGGCGGATATAGCGTTGGGAATTCTTTCGGACATTTTGCATTTTTGTGTGATAATCTTGACGAAATAAATAAAAAAATTGTTGAAATGGGTTATAAATGGGAAGTTGAACCCTTTTATATGGAAGAAGTCAAGACAAGAATAGCATTCTTGCTTGACCCCGATGGAAATGCTGTTGAACTAATTGAAAAAAATAATTAGTTCTCTCCTTCGACCAAAATTTTAGGATCAACTCCTAAAACCTTTCCAATATGATTTAATTCGGCAACTGATAAGGTTGCTAGTTCGCCTACGTCGAATTCTTCAACGAATGCTAATATTTCATCTTCGTTCATTGAAAAAATCGGAGAAACGTAAGGCTTTTTGACTTCTGAGATTAATTCAAAATTAGTTAAATCTTTTTGATTTAAATCAGGTTTAACTATATTTTGAGAATCTTTTAGAATTTCCTGCCTTAAAATATCCGCTAATCTGGACTCTTCAATTGTGAATTTTTCTTTTCCCATATACCTACATCACCTTTCTGGATATTCTTAATATCGGCATAGTAAGAGTCTAAGTTTAGTTATTGAATAAAAAATGTTACATTTGTTAATATCCCCAAGCAAACGAGCTTTAGTTTGCAGGGCAAACTTAGCGAGTGCAGCTTGGGGCAAAGGTGTGTGAAGCTCGTGACGGCAGAGCGTTGAGCTCTGGCGGACAGAGCGGATACCGTACCATAAAAGCAAACGAGCTTTAGTTTGCAGGGCAAACTTAGCGAGTGCAGAACCTTTGCAATTCTCGTCTTAGTCCGACGGACTTAGACGAGAATGAAAAGGCAAAAGGATGTGAGGGCGTGATGTCAAAGCGTCGAGCTTTGACAGACAGCCCGACACTGGACTGGGGCGACGTAGAAATTTCTGCTAATGCAGAAATTTTACAGGAGCATATCTTTTGAAGTTTGAGCTTTACTCCGACTGGAGTTAGCGAAAACAAGAAAGGCAAAGGTGTGTGAAGCTCGTGACGGCAGAGCGTTGAGCTCTGGCGGACAGAGCGGATACCGTACCATAAAAGCAAACGAGCTTTAGTTTGCAGGGCAAACT
>CALVHD010000012.1 GCA_944327245.1 Candidatus Gastranaerophilales bacterium | reverse complement strand
ATTATTAATATATTACGTGCAACTAAAAAAACAAGGTAAAAAATGTTAAGATTTTCAAAAAAACATACCTATTCAGGTGTACTAATTTGTGTAGAAGGTATTGACGGTTCGGGTAAATCTACACAAATTGAATTATTGCATAATTGGCTAAAATCAAAAGGAATAGATGTAATTTTAACACAATGGAATTCTTCAGAGTTGATTTCAAATACAACCAAAAAGGCAAAAAAGAAAAATCTTTTATCAGGAAGAACTTTTTCTCTGTTGCATGCAGTTGATTTTGCGGATAGATTAGAAAGAACAATTAAACCTGCCTTAAAAGCGGGGTTTGTGGTTTTGGCAGACAGATACGTTTATACTGCTTTTGCAAGAGATGTAGCCAGAGAAGTTGACCCTAAATGGGTTAGAAATATGTATGGTTTTGCAATTAAACCTGATATGACTTTTTATTTTGATGTTAGCCCGAAAGATAGCTTAGAGAGAATTTGTTCAAACAGGCAGCCAAAATTTTATGAAGCGGGCATGGATATGAAATTGTCTAATAATCCTTATAAAAGCTATGTTTTATTCCAAAATCGAATAGTTGAACAGTATAAAGCTATGATTGACGAGTTTGGTTTAATTAAAATTGATGCTATGGAAACCATACATACTAAACAAGAATTTATAAGGCAAAAAGTATCCGAACTATTAAAATCAAGAAAAATTTTAAAGGAACAAAATGAAAAATAATAAAAAACACGGTTATGACGGCTTGTTGGTTGTTATTGAAGGTACAGACGGCTCAGGTAAATCTACACAAGTTAATTTATTATCTAAATATGTTATAGACAGGTGTTACGGTTGCACTGTTTCTGAGTGGAAAACTTCAAGATTGATTTCGGGAATAATAAATGAAGCAAAAGAAAAAAATATGTTAAATACAACAACATATTCTCTTTTATATGCGGCTGATTATACGGACAGACTGGAAAACGAGATAATTCCGGCTCTTAAGGCGGGTTTTGTTGTTTTAATGGACAGATATGTTTATACTGCATTTGTGCGTGATTCGGTTAGGGGTCATGACATCAATTGGGTTAAAAATCTCTACAGTTTTGCTCCTAAGCCTGATTTAGTTTTTTATTTAAATGTTGCACCGGATATTTTAATTAAAAGACTTATAGCTAAAAATGGAGCGCTTGATTATTTTGAATCAGGGCGTGATATTGGTTTATCGACAGATATTTATAACAGTTTTGAAATATATCAAAAAAGATGTCTTGATGAATATAAAAAATTAATTAAAGAATATGGTTTTATTGAGCTTGACGGTACAAAGAGCCAAGATGAAATTCATCAAAAAATTAAAAATGAAGTAGAAAAATTATTAAATAGCGGGGAAATTAAATAGTTTAAATTAAAAGAGGGTCAATTGACCCTCTTTTAATTTGTTTTATTCAAAGATGTTGCCTTGTTCAACAGAGTTTGCAATTTCTTCTTTTGCTTCTTGTATGGCGTCTTTGTCTTTTTCTTCATCATCGGTATTTATGATTTTATTTACCGATACAACGCAATCATCGCCATCAAGAGTTTGAACTCTAACACCTGTGGCGGGTCTGCCTTGGCGAGAAATATCAGAAGCGCTGACTCTTGTAACAACACCATTTGCGGTTACAACCATAATTTCATCTTCTTCTTTAACTATTGATAAATCAACCAGTCTTGAAGTTGATGATTTGAATTTAGTTGCAATAAGACCCATACCGCCTCTGTTTTGTGTTCTGAACTCAGAAATTTTAGAACGTTTTCCAAAACCGTCTGATGTTACAACCAATAAATCGGCGTCATAATCTTTTGGAACGACATCACAGCCGATAATTTCATCAGAAGCTCTTAATTTCATAGAATTAACTCCACGAGCTGAGCGTCCCAAAGGTCTTAAATCTTCAATCGGGAATCTTATTGCCATACCGCAAGATGTTCCGATTATAATTTCATCATTGCCTTTGGCTAATTTTACCCAATTCAAAGTGTCGTTTTCTTCTAAGCCTATAGCGATTAAACCGTTTCTTCGAATTGATGTAAAATTATCAAGGGAAATTCTTTTAATATAGCCTTTTTTAGTTAGCATGATTAAATTTAAATCTTCTTTAAACTCTGAAACAGGCACAATTGCGGTTATTTGTTCATCTTGTTCCAAAGGAAGAACGTTTATGATAGGAAGTCCTTTTGACTGTCTTGAGCCTTCAGGAAAATCATAAACAGATAGAGAATAAACAAGTCCTTTTGAGGAGAAGAACAGAACCTTATCATGCATCATTGCAGTAAAGAAATGCGCCACATCATCATCTTCTTTTGTTTTCATGCCGCCTTTTCCTCTTGTTGCTCTGTTTTGGCGAACAAAGGTGTCAAGAGAAATTCTTTTGATGTAACCTTGACGAGTTATGAATACTGCCATTTGAGTATTTGGAGTTAAGTCTTCAACACTTATTTCGCCTTCTTCAGGAACAATTTGGGTTTTTCTTTCATCGCCGTATTTTTCTTTATCTTCATTTAGTTCAACTTTGATTAGAGCTAAAATTTTATCTCTTGAAGATAACAGTTCTTCATATTCGGCAATTTTCTTTAATAATTCAGCGTGTTCGGCTCTGATTTTATCTTGTTCCAATCCTGTTAAGCGTCTTAATTGCATTTCAAGGATTGCATTTGCTTGTTCTGTGTCTAGACCGAATCTGTTTATTAAGCCTGTGCGGGCAGCTTCGGTATTAGGAGATTTTTTGATTAATTCAATGACTTCATCTAATGAATTAAGTGCAATCATTAAGCCTTCTAATATATGAGCGCGCATTTTGGCTTTTTTCAAGAAAAACATTGTTCTTCTTGTGATAACTTCAACTCTGTGCTCAATAAATTCTGATAAAACTTCGTAAAGATTTAACAGTCTTGGTTGTTGACCGACTAAAGCAACCATATTAAAACCAAAGCTTGTTGAAAGTGCGGTTTGTTTGTATAAGTTGTTTCTTACAACATCAGGTTTTGCATCACGTTTTAATTCAATGACTATTCTCATACCTTCTCTGTCTGATTCATCACGAAGATCTGAAATGCCTTGAATTTTGCCATCTTTAACAAGTTCAGCTATTTTTCTGATTAATTCGGCTTTATTTACCTGATATGGAATTTCTGTAACTACTATTGCGCTTCTGCCTTGGCGGCCGCCTCCGCCTTGCAATTCTTCAATAGATGAAACAGCACGCATTTTAATTGAACCTCTGCCTGTTTCATAAGCTTTTTTGATTTCTGATGTACCAACAATTGTTGCAGCTGTTGGGAAATCGGGTCCCTTAATATATTGCATTAGGCCTTCTGTTGTTATATTCGGGTTATCGATTAAAGCTATAACCCCATCTACAACTTCATTTAAATTGTGCGGAGGGATGTTTGTTGCCATGCCGACAGCAATACCTGATGTGCCGTTTAATAATAGCATTGGTAGTCTTGTAGGAAGCACGGAGGGTTCTTCCAGTGAGCCATCGAAGTTAGGTATAAAATTAACCGTTTCACAGTCGATATCAGCAAGCATTGCGGTTGTGATTTTGTGCATTCTTGCTTCCGTGTAACGCATTGCAGCGGCGCCATCACCATCAACAGAGCCAAAGTTGCCGTGTCCGTCTACTGTTAAATATCTTGTTGAGAAATCTTGCGCCATACGAACAAGAGCTTCATAAACGGAGCTATCACCGTGGGGGTGATATTTACCAAGAACTTCACCAACTATTCTTGCACATTTTTTAAATGGTTTATCAGGTGTCATTCCGAGTTCATTCATAGCAAACAAAATACGTCTGTGAACAGGCTTTAAACCATCTCTAACATCAGGTAATGCGCGTCCTACAATTACGCTCATAGCGTAATCAATGTAACAACGTTTCATTTCGTCGCGTATATTAACGGGGATTATTTTTCCGTCATCAAATAAGCTAGTTTGAGCCAAAACAAAAAACTCCTTCCAAATAGTCTATATAATATTAAATTTTACAATAAAAGCAAAACTAAAGCAAAAGGATTAATTTAGCTTAGCATTATTTAAAAAATGACAATATATGGTATTATTTTTTTATGAAAGGTGCAAAATGGCCAGTTGAATATTTTCATAATCCAAATTCCGATAAGCCGATTGAGCAAATTTGGGATGATATTGACGGCTATACTTTTGAATCTCAGTTTGAGCACCCTGAAAAAATTGATAAGATTGATTTTGTGATTCCTTTTATTCCTCTAAAATATGACTCAAAGGTTTTAAAAGGTTTTTTCTATTCTCAAGGCGTAGATATAATTATTGAAGAATTTCCTCGTTTAAAAGAGATATTTTTTCCTATAGCAAATTCAATGTTTTCAAGTTATCCTCAAAGTCAGCATGCTGATTTGTATTTTACTTGTTATAAAAATGAAAAAAGAGAAAATTACTATAAAACAAAATATCCGAATAAAAAAGATATTATAATGCTTCCTTTGCAAGATGCTGATTTTACAAATGAATATAAAATGGCGCCTGCTTTTAATGTTAGAAAAACATTTGATATTTTTTGCGTGTCTACGGCATTTCCCGTTAAAAATATGCCTATGATTGCAAAAGGAATAAAAGAATATGAAAAAAAATACGGCATATCATTAAAAGTTAAATATGCAATAGGTTCAAGAGATTTAATAGTTCATCAGGATAAAACTATTGATGTTTCAAAATTGAGATTTGATGCTCAAGAGCAATTGAAAAAAGTTATGGAAATTTTGGGAGATTATACAAAATATATTGAGTTTTTCCCTTTTATTGATTACAAAGATTTGCCTGTATATTATACAGGTGCAAAATGTTGTATTTTGGCTGCTTTATTAGAGGGTAAAAATCGATTTATATCAGAAGCAATGTGCTGTAATACTCCTGTTATTGTTTTTAAAGATTTTAATAAATATTCAAGAGGAGATTATCCGGTATTTTTTGAAAATAGCGGCGAATATGTGCCTTCATATACTCCTGAAGCTTTAGCGGATACTATACACAAGGTTATAAACAATCCTCAAAATTATCTTCCAAGGAAAAATTATTTAAAATATAACGGAAGAAAAAATTTTGTAAACACGATTATTGATTCTATTCCATATTATAGAGAAAATATACCTGAGTATCAAAAAGGAAGAATAACAGATAATATATGGGTAGATTTAGCTATGCAGAGTAATTATCAATTGAGTACTTATGATTTTATATATGGCAAAAATATTGCAATTCAACATGTTAGGGGAATGAAAGCCATTAAATCTTTGGTTGAATTTTTCTATTCAAGATTTGGTATTAAATAAAATTTTTTATAGTAAAATAATAGCGTTATGACAGATAAGAAAATTAAAATTGCATTAGTTTTTGGAACACGTCCTGAAGCAATTAAAATGTGTCCTTTAGTTAAGAAATTAAAGGAAAATGATAGTTTTGAAGTTTTAACCATAGTTACGGCTCAACACAGGCAAATGCTTGATAGTGTATTAGAGCTTTTTGATGTTAAGCCTGATTATGATTTAAATTTAATGAAGCCTAATCAAAATCTTTGGGATTTATCTTGCGAGATTTTATCGGAAACAAAAAAAGTTTTTGAAAAAGAAAAGCCGGATTTAATTTTAGTCCATGGTGATACTACAACAGCCGGAATAAGTGCGCTGAGTGCATTTTATTCAAGAATTAAAATAGGTCATGTTGAAGCAGGTCTTAGAACTTTTGATAAGGATTACCCTTTCCCTGAAGAAATTAATCGTGTAATCGTGGATTCTGTTTCTGATTTAATGTTTTGTCCAACTGATAGGGCCTGTAAAAATATAGAAAAATCAGGAATTAAAAAGGGTATATATAAAACAGGCAACACCGTAATTGATGCTTTGTTGTATGTTGTTGAAAACAAAAAGGCAGATTTAGATTTTATTGGTTTAAATCCTGAATTAAAGACAATTTTATTAACTTCACACAGAAGAGAAAACTTTGGAAAACCGCTGGAAAATATTTGTTATGCCATAAAAGAATTAATTGAAAAACATAAAGATATTCAAGTGGTTTATCCTTTGCACTTAAATCCCAACGTTAGAAATACAGTTAAACCAATTTTAGAAAATATTGAAAGAGTTAAATTAATTGAACCATTAGATTATGTTCCATTTTGTAATTTAATGAAAAAATCTCATATTATTTTAACAGATTCGGGCGGGGTCCAAGAAGAAGCTCCTGCTTTAGGAATTCCTGTTTTAGTTTTAAGAGACGAAACGGAACGTCCTGAAGCTCTTGAATATGGCGGAGTTTGTCTAGTCGGTGCAAATAAAGAAAAAATAGTCAATAAAGTCGATGAATTACTTATAGATAAAGCGGCATATGAAAAAATGTCTAAGGCTGTAAATCCATATGGGGACGGCAAAGCTTGTTGTTATATAGAAAAAATTATTGAAGATTATTTTCGTTTAGATTAGTTTTTTCTTCTTGATTAAGTTTATCTATTTCTTCAGTTAGCCCTTTTTGTTCGTAGCACTTTATTAAGCTTTGTTTGATTTCTTCTTGATTAACATTTGGTTGGTTTAGTAAATCTTGGTAAATAGCAATTGCGCTATCTATATTGCCTTTATTGAATTCTTCTTGTGCCAGCTGCTGCCTAGAAAGTGTATCTTGTTCAACAGGGGCTTGTTCAATAGGGACTTGTTCAACTATAGAATTTTGTTCTTTTGTAAGTTGTTTTATAATTTCTTGTTCTTGTTGCCGGATGACTGTTTTGTTGTTTTTTATTTCTGCCATGATACTTTGTTTTGCAGT
Organism: Candidatus Gastranaerophilales bacterium; assembly: GCA_944327245.1. GTDB lineage: Bacteria > Cyanobacteriota > Vampirovibrionia > Gastranaerophilales > Gastranaerophilaceae > RUG14156. The sequence goes on along the minus strand of CALVHD010000012.1, from coordinate 48,603 downwards.
TATAGACATTATTGCTATAACTACTGAAAAAAATAATAATATTTTGGCATATTTAAGACTTGGATGATTCATTTTAGTATATGTTTGTCATTGAGCAAGCTGAGCAAGCCGGATTTTTGGAATAGTTGAGGGTTTTAAACTCTGATGTCAGACCATCAAACACAAGCAGTTTGTTTAACAAGGGCGAACCTATGCCTGTTATGACTTTAAGCGCTTCTTGTGCTTGCAGAGCTGAAATTGTATTTACAACCGGAGATAAAGAAGCTAAAACAGTTTCTTTTATGTTTTTTGGTTTTTGCATAACGCACTCTAAGCATCCGGTTTTATCGGGAGCTATGGTTGTAACTTGTCCGCAGAAACCTTGCGTAGCGCCATGGATTAAGATTTTTTTGTGTCTTATGGCGATTTCATTTAACATATATTTTGATTCATAAGAGTCAAAACAATCTATGATTATATCATACCCTTGAATTATGTTAAAATAATTTAATTCGTTAATTTTTATTTTATCCAGTTCAACTTTAATATCGGGATTGTATTCTTGCACCCAATCTTTAGCGGAAATTACTTTTGCTCTTCCTATGTTTCTATATTTATGGATAATTTGTCTGTTGAAGTTGCTTTCTTCAATTATATCTCCGTCGATTATTTTTATTTGACCTACACCAAGGGCTGCCAAGTTCATAATGACACCTGAACCAAGCCCGCCTGCGCCCATAACAAGAACTCTGGCGTTAAAAAGTTTTTCTTGCGCTTGTTGTGTGATGCCGTTTTGTTCTATATTTCTTTTATATCTGATTGGTTGTGTCATTTTTCTTGTTTTCCAAGGTTTTTATTTTCAATTATTTCGACTATTTTAATTCCATATGTGTCTTCAATTGCAACTATTTTTGCTTTTGCAATTAAAATATCATCAACATAAATGTTAACGGGTTCATCTTCAAATTTATCAAGCATAACAACAGAACCTTCATCGTATTCTATTGCATCTCTAAGAGAAACCTTTGCTCTACCCAGTTCAGCACAAAGCGTAACTTCTACGTTTTTCACTTTAGAGATGTTTTTAAAATTTTCTATAGTACTGTCGTTAGTGATATTTTGCGACATTATATCCCCTTTATAATATTATTTATAACATAGAATTATAATATAGCCTAATTATTACATTTTTTAACATTAGTTTTTAAAAACAGAAATCACCATTTCTTCAATTTCTGAAAAATCGCAATTTAGCATTGTTTTTTTGAAGTTGATAATATTTTCAAATTCTTCGGTTAATACTTCAAACAGTGAATTGTTTTTAAAATCTTCATAGTTGAAAGGTTTTAAATATTCAATTTTATCTATGTCTAAAATTTTTATTGAATTAATATCTTCTAAGATTTCAAGTGAAATTTGTATAAAACTTTCGCTAGTGCCTAAAGCTTGAGCAATTTTGGAAATTTCAATATTGCCTTTTAATTTATTGTGGCAAAATTTAATCATTCCGTTTATTTGTTTGATATAATTTTCAAGATTTTCATCGATTTTATAGTTCATAAAATGAATTTTATCAGGACGAATTTGAGATAAAATTTGCGACATTTCTTCATAGGAGCTGGGATAATCAAAAAACATTAAGCCATTGTGGGAGTTTAGCTTATCTATAATATTTTCTTTTATTTTTTGATATTTAGATAATAGTTCTTTGGTTAATGGGTTTTTTGCCCAAATCGCCACATCTACGTTATCTCTTTCTAAATAGGATGAAATTTGAGATAAAATTCCTGTTTTTTTTCTGTGGTCAAACAGTTTAATTTTAGATTGCAGTTGGTTAGTATATTGAGATGAATAAATATCAATTATTTCCAGTTGAACATTTTTAATATCATTAAATTCGTTTAATCTCGGATAAAAAGCAATGTCGCATTTTGCTTTAAGAGGGATTTTTACTTCATTTTCGTTCCATTTTACGCATTGAAATTTTTTATCATCTTTTGAAAAAACAAGCCTCAGGTGGTTTTGTTCTTTGCCGATTAATTTAAATTCGTCTAAGTTAACATCAAACATTGCAAATATCGGAGCTTGGTTATCTTGTCCAAAGGGTTCAAGTTTATTTATGCTATCTAAAATGTCTAGCTCAATATCGTTTGGTCTTAACTCCATATCAGCATAAAGAATGTTTTCTTGTTTTTCATTGGGCATTTGTTCTTTTATTGTTTTTAAAAGAGAATTTTTTACAATTTCAAAATCATCTTTATTGAATGAACATCCTCCTGCCAATTTATGACCGCCAAAGCCTAAGAATAAATTTTCATTTTCTTTTAAAACACTATAAACGTTAATTAAATCGTTGCTTCTTATTGAACATCTTGCATTGTTGTTTTCATCAACTGTCATTAAAAAACAGGGTTTATTGTATTCTTCAACAATTTTAGCTGCAACTATCCCGATAATTCCAATGTGCCATTCGGGGTTTAAAAGAATAATTGCAGGGTTATTTTGTTCATCTTTATGTTTTTTTAAATAATCGTTAACTTCTTCAAAAGTTTCAGAACATTTTGATTGTCTGATTTTATTATAATTATCCAATTTTTCAATAATCATAGATAATTTTGTGTCATCATCCGTAGTTAAAAAATCAAAAGATAATTTTGCATTAGCTAATCTTCCAACAGCATTAATTCTTGGTGCTAAAATAAAAGCAATATCGTAGCTTGTAATTTCGGAATTAATATTTTTAGATAACAGTTGATAGATGCCTTTGTGAGAATTTTCTTTTTTGGTGTTTAAAATATTAAGAGCTTCACTCACAAGTGCCCTATTTTCTCCTAATAAGGAAACAACATCGGCAATTGTGCCACATGCTGCAATTAACATTAATTCATCTTTTAGATTATTGTCATCAATATTTTCCAATAACGCCATAGCAAGTTTATAAGCAATTCCTGCTCCGCAATTAGAGCTCAGAGATTGAATTTCTTCAAAAGATAAATCTTCTTTTAGGGCATTTTTAACCTGAGGATTTATTATGCAATAAGCGTTAGGAAGTTCTGTGTCTGTTGAGTGGTGATCTGTGATTATGGTATCAACATTTAATCCTTTTAAAAGATTAACTTCAGAAACATTTGAAATTCCGCAGTCAACAGTTATAACAAGTTTTACTTTTTCTTTTGATATAAATTTTAAAAGTTCTTTTGAATTTAGCCCGTGCCCGTGGAGCAATCTGTCAGGTATAAAATTAATAAAATCAGCGTTTAATTTTTTTAAAGCTTTATATAATATGGCGCTTGAAGTTACTCCGTCACAATCAAAATCTCCCCAAATTAGGATTTTTTGTTTTTTTTCAATGGCTTCAAATATGCGGTTTTTTGTTTTTTCCATATCTAAAAAAGCATAAGGTGAAATTAAATCTTGTTTGGTTGGATTTAAAAACTTTTTTATATCTTTTTCGTTAACTAAATTTCTTAATGCCAAAAGCTCATCTAAGAATGAGTCCTTAGTTGAGCTTTTGATTTTATTCGTATTTTCTTTTATTTTTATTTTTCTGTATTGCATTTTTTAAATTAATCTTTGCGGCTTAGTTGTGCCAGTAGTCTTAAAATTTCAAAGTATAACCAAATTACTGTAACTAAAAGTGCAAAACCGCCATACCATTCAAAATAATCGGGAATATTATTGTTTGCACCTTGTTCAATAAAGTCAAAATCTAAAACAAAATTTAAGGCTGCAATAATACAAATTACAAGGCTAACACCAATGCCTACCATAGAGCCGTTAAATATTGTCATAGGGTGACCTAAAAGTGCACCGATAAGTCCTGCAAGGTAAAAAATGGCAATTGCAACAGTAGAAATGAAAATAACTTTTCTGAATGTAGGTGTTGCTTGAATTATTCTCAGTTTGTATAACATAAGCATTGCAAATAACGCAAGAAAAGTTATGCTTATGGCATCAACCACAATGCCATTATATAATGCGTTATACATAAAACTTACGGCACCGACTAAAAGTCCTTCGCAAATTGCATAAATAGGAGCTGTATATTTAGAAGCCTTTGGATTAAATGAGGTAATTATAGCTAAAACAAAACCTGCAATGGCGCCTACTATGGATAACAATGAGGCTTTATCTGCAAATCCCGTAGCACATAAATACCAAGTATAGAAACCGGAAAGAACAACAACAGCCAATAAAACCAGTGTTTTATTAACAGCGCCTTGAACTGTCATAGGTTTGGCGTCTAAGATAACATTTTCTTGGACTCTTGAGTTTAACATCGGATTAGATGTCATTTTTTCTCCTCCTTAATAAAAATATCAATTTGAATTATACAATAATTTTAAGTTAAAATAAAGCCATGATAAAAATAGGTTTAACAGGTAATATTGCTTCAGGTAAATCAGAAGTTGAAAACATTCTTTTTAAAAAAGGCTATTTAGTTGTTGATTTGGATAAAATTTCGCATCAATTATTAGAAGAAGACAATGAAGTAAAAAATAAAATTTTAGCTGAATTTAAAACTTTAAAAAGAAATGAATTGGCTAAAATTGTCTTTAGTGATTTAGATAAGAAAAAAAAATTAGAAAATATTATTTATCCTAAATTAAAAGAGTATATTGTAAATTATTTTGAAATTAATAAAGATAAAAAAGCTGTTATTGTTTCAGGTGCATTGATTTATGAAGCAGGATTTGACGGATTGTTTGATAAGATAATTTTTGTTGATGCTAAAAAAGAAATAAGATTAAATCGTTTAATGCAAAGAAACAATATGGATAGAAAAACTGCTCTCAAAAGAATGAATTGTCAAAATGACAATAAAATAAAAGCGGATATAATAATTGAAAATAATGATGATATAAATACCTTAAATAAAAGCGTAGATGAAGTTATAGCTATGCTTTTTTAAAAAAACATATATTCAAAAAAATAATTTTTCTATGACATATTTTCTTCTTGATTATGATTTTTATTTGATACAAAATTAAAAAGTTAGCTGAATTACTATTAACAAAAAAGAGGAAACAATGGAAAACTATTTTATAGGAATAGCAATTTTATTTTGCGGTGCAATTATCAGCTTGTTTTTTAAAAATCAAGCAGCAAAGTTAAAATGTGTATCAATAGGGGCGGTTTTAGCCTCTTGTGCTACAGTGAGCGCCGCAGTTAAAGCATTAATTATTTCAAACCAAGAATGTATATTGCATCTTGGTTCAATATTTCAAAATGTAAGATTTGTGCTTGATGATTTGAGCGCATTTTTTGTAATTTTTATTTCGATTATGTCAACTCTGGCAATTATTTATTCAAACGGATATCTTGCACCTTATATTAACAAAGGAAAAGATGTTTCTGCTCATTGCATATTTTTAGCATTATTAATGGCTTCAATGCTTTTGGTTGTAACTTGTCAAAATGCATTGTTATTTTTAATTATTTGGGAATTAATGTCATTATCTTCATTTTTTCTTGTTATATTCGAACACGAAAAGAAAGAAGTTATTAATTCAGGTATTAAATATCTGGTTTATATGCATGTGTCAGTTATATTTATAATATTATTCTTTGTACTGCTTTCAACAAATGCTATGAGTCTTGATTTTGCAACGTTTAAAGAATCATTATTGAACAATGCAGATTTAGCAAATTTAATTTTTATCTTTGGTTTTATAGGTTTTGGTATAAAAGCAGGCTTTGTTCCTTTCCATAATTGGCTGCCTGATGCTCACCCTCAAGCGCCTTCTCATGTTAGCGCTATGATGAGTGGTGTTATGATAAAAACAGGTATTTATGGAATTTTAAGGGCAATTCAATTCAGCTCAATTCCAAAAATTACAGTTATATATACTATTTTAGTTTTAACTGCAATAACTGCGTTGTATGGCATTGCTTATGCAACAGTTCAGAAAGATATTAAAAAAATGCTTGCTTATTCATCAATTGAAAATATAGGCATTATCGGTATAGGTATTTCAATTTATATGTTGGCTGTTTATTATAATCATCCGACAATGGCGCTGTTGGCTTTGTGCGGAAGTTTGGCTCATATATTAAATCACTCAATATTTAAAGAGTTATTATTCTTAAGCGCAGGCAGTGTATATGTTAAAACTCATACAAAAGACATGGAAGTTTTAGGCGGATTAATTAAAAAAATGCCAATGACTGCGCTATGTTTTATCGTTGGTGGTGTTGCAATATGTGCTCTACCTCCTTTTAACGGTTTTGTAAGCGAATTTTTGATATATTTGAGTTTTATTAAAGCTTTGGCTATTGATAATTTTGGAGTATTTATAGCAATATTGTTTGCTTTTTCAGCTCTAGCTTTGGTTGGAACAATGGCTATATTGTGTTTTACAAAAACAATAAGCATAACTTTTTTGGGAGCTTCCAGAAGTGAAAAAGCGGAAGCTGTTGAAAATGATAGTCCAAGATCAATGTTAATTCCGATGGGCTTATTGGGAACAGCTTGTTTTATTATCGGGTTATTTCCTCAATATATGTTTAAATATGTATTGAAACCGGCTTCAGTTTTAATTGAAAACCCTCAAGCAGTTGAAACAATTGCGTTTTTATCAAATATTTCAAAATATATATTAATTCTTGTGGGTTTAATTTTGGTTATTTCAATAGTTAAAAAGTTAATATCAAAAACACCTCAAATATATTCAACTTGGGGCTGTGGATATAATAAATTGACAAGTAAAGTTCAATATAGCGCTGCTTCATATGTTAGTCCTTTTTCAAGTATCTTAAAACCTTTGTTTAAAAGGAATACTGATGTTAGAAAAGCAAAAGGATTATTCCCGAAAGAAGCTCACTATGAAGCTGAATTTGATGATATTGAAGAAGTTTATGTTATTAATCCGATTATAAAATTGGATGAAAAATTCTTATCTAAATTTGAAAAAATACAAAACGGAGATATTCAACAATATATTCGTGTCGGATTAATATTTTTGGCAATAGCTTTAATTGCCGCATTGATTTTAGGGTAGTGTAGGAAAATAGATTATGTCAAACGAAATTATAATGAAAATTTTAAATATTTTATTTTTGTTGATTATTCCTTTTTTGATGACAGGTGTAATCAGAAAAACAAAAGCGTTTTTTGGAGGAAGAAAAGGTGCAAGTGTTTTTCAACCGTTGTTTGACTTTGTCAAATTAATGAAAAAGACTTCAACTTATTCAAACACTACAACTTGGATTTTTAGATTTGCTCCTTTAATTGGTTTAGCTTGCACTATTTTTGCGTGTCTTTTTATTCCAATTGTTAATGGAACTACAATAATAAACATCCAAGGCGGTTTGATTATTTTTGCTTATGCGCTGGGTTTATCAAAATTTATTTCTTTATTGGCTGCAATGGAAACGGCAAGCAGTTTTGAAGGAATGGGGGCATCTCGTGAAGCTTGCTTTACAACTATAATTGAGCCCGCATTTTTTATTGTTATAGCTTCAATAATGGCATTGTGCAAAATTTATACTTTTGATAGTTTAGCTTTGGTTATTCAAAATGCCGGCAGTATAGGTTATTTAATTGTAATTTTTGCTGTGTTGGCGCTATTAATTATGCTTTTAACGGAAGGCTGCAGAGTTCCTGTTGATGACCCTGCAACACACTTAGAATTAACAATGATTCATGAAGTTATGATATTAGATAATTGTTCGTCTGAATTAGCACTTATATCTTGGAGTGCTTATATGAAAATGTTTTTACTTGCTTCATTAATATCAAACTTGATTTTACCTTCAAATTTAAGTTTGGGTGTATCAACGATTGCTTTTCTGTTAATGATGTTTGTAATTTCTGTTTTAGTCGGAACAATTGAATCAGGAATAGCAAGATTAAGAATGAGCCATGTATTTGAGTTTGTATTTGTTATGAGTTCATTTGCTCTTGTTATTGCTTCTTTAGTAGCTGTAAAAATGTATGGAGTATAAAAATGGTTAACGGCTTTATAATATTATTTGGTTTAACAATGCTCTATTTGTCTACAACGAGTAGATTAAAAGCGCATGTTGACGCACTTATTGCACAAGGTATTTTGCTGTTTTTAATTTGTGCGGCAGGATTTCATCATATGCCTTGGTTTATTATTTTGTTTTTAACAATCGAAACGCTGCTTGTAAAAGCAATTTTAATTCCTTTGTTTTTAAATAAAGTATTAAGAAAAACTCATTTAAAAAGAGATACAGACGCTAATGTTGCACATTTTTATTGTTTATTTATTTCAAGTGCAATATTGTTTGGCGGATTTATGATTAGTGTTTTAGATATTCCATCTTTATCTATGATAAATCCGATGTGTTTTGGTATTGCTCTTTCAACAATAATAATCAGCTTATGGTTAATTACAATCAAGCAAAAGATTTTATCAAATGTTATTGAATTTATTACAATGGAAAACGGTATATTTTTATTATCTTTATCTGTTGCAAAAGAAATGCCGATGTTGGTAAATATAGGCGTTTTGTTAGATGTATTTATTGCAATTTATATTTTAGGTTTATTTGTTTCACAAATAAATAAAGAATTGGGAGATATGGAAGTAGCTCATTTATCAGACTTAAAGGACAGTGAAAACAATGATTAGTTTAGTTTTAATATTACCTATAGTTTTTTGTTTAATATTGTTTTTGTTTAAAAATAATATTCTAAACAATACATTAATTACTTTATATGCACTTGTACATTCAATTTTGGGGGTTGCTTATTTTCTAAAACCCGAGCTTTTAGGTGAATGTAATTATTTTAATTTGGGTGCATCAAATATTGTATTTTACCTTGTATTATCAATAGTTTTCCTTGCAGTTGCAGTTTATAACTGCGGCTATAGCAAGAATTTGGCTAAAGAATTTCCATCTCAAAAGATGATGTTATATAGTGTTATGATATTGATATTTGTCTTTTCTATGACAGGCGGTATCTTATCAAACAATCTGGGCTTGGCTTGGATATTTATTGAAGGTACAACTTTAGCAAGTGCTTATTTAATTTATTTCAATAAAACAAAACATTCAATTGAAGCTGCTTGGAAATATGTGTTTATTTGTTCAATCGGAATTGCTTTAGCGTTTGTGGGTATAATTTTACTTACAATTGCAACAGGCGATGTAAACACTCTTAATTATTCGGATTTAATGAATAATGCAAAGTCTTTCAGTCATTTTTGGTTAAATGTTTCTTTTGTGTTTATATTGTTTGGTCTTGGCACAAAAATGGGGCTTGCGCCTGTTCATTTTTGGCTTCCTGATGCACACTCCGAAGCTCCAAGTCCGATTTCAGCCTTATTATCAGCAACATTATTAAATTGCGCATTTTTGGTTATTTTAAATGTATATAAAGTAATGCTTTGCGCTAATTGTGTGATTTTTGCAAGAACAATGTTAATGACAATGGGATTTTTATCATTGTTTGTAACTGCAGTATTTTTATATCACACAACAAACTACAAAAGAATGCTTGCTTATTCGTCAATTGAAAATATGGGTATTTTGGCTATTGCGACTGCGTTAGGCGGAATTGCATATTTTGCTTTAATTCTTCATTTAATCGGCCACTCATTAATTAAAGCATCTTTTTTCCTCACATCAGGAAATGTTTTAGAACTTTTTGAAACAAAAAGAATTAAATCTATCCGTTCATTGGGTTTGATTGATAAAAAAACAGCTTGGCTCTGGATTGTGTCTTTCCTTGGAATTTGCGCATTTCCTCCAAGTATGTTGTTTTTAAGTGAATTTTTAGTTGTAAAAGCATTTTTAATACAAAAACACTTTATATTATGTGCATTATTTTTGTTATTGTTGACCATTGTTCTTTTTGGAATGGCAAGAGTAGTAATTAAAATGGTATATGGCAAAAAAAGTGATGAAAAATTTGCTCTTGCAAAGAAAAATATTGCAAAGATTTCAAAAACAATGTATGTTCCTCAGGTTGTAATGCTTACTTTGGCATTTATTTTAGGGGTTTACATACCAAAATTTTTAGATGTAATTATTAGAAACACCCTTGTTGGTTAATTTAAAAGGGTTAGGAGATAAAATGAATTACTATACTGTAAAAAATAATCAAAGAGTTAATTTGTTGGATATTCCGACTTTAGAGCTTGGTGCATTAAGAAGCCGCTTGGCTGCAAGTAATTTAAGGCCTTTATCATTTTTTGGCTGTGATTGGGGCGAAAATATTAAATTATTTGTTGCTTTAGCTGATGATGAAAAAGGCGAAATTCTTTTAACATCCTCTTTAATTAATAAAAGTGTTAAAGAATATGAATCTATTACAAAAGACAATCCTCAATATCATATGTTCGAGCGTGAATTTTACGAACAGTTTCATATTGAACCCAAAGGACATCCTTGGTTGAAACCTGTTAGAAAAAATCAAGATGATTATAAATTTTTTGAAATGGATGGCGAAGCAACTCACCAAGTGGCTGTTGGTCCAATTCACGCAGGTGTTATTGAACCCGGACATTTTAGATTTATGTGTCAGGGCGAAAAAGTTTATAACCTTGAAATTATGCTCGGTTATCAACACAGAGGCTGTGAAGATTTGATGGTTAAAAATCCTTCTAATCAATTGGCTGAATCAATTTGCGGTGACAGTGTTATAGCCTATAATATGGCTTATTCACAGGTTATGGAAGAATTATCAGGCACAAAAATTTCCACAAAAGCAAAATTAATAAGAAGAATTGCTCTTGAAATGGAAAGATGCGCGATACATATTGGTGATATGGGCGCAATATTGGGTGATATTGCTTATTTGATGGGTAAAGAAGTTTATGCTGTTACAAGAACTTTGGTAATTAATACTATGCTTGAAATTTCAGGAAGCAGATTTGGCAGAGGTTTAATTGCTTTTGGCGGTGTAAATTTTGATATAGATAAGGAAATGTCTGATAAAATAATTAATGTTCTTGATGGCGTTAAAAAGACAGTCAATAAAATGACTCAAGCGGTGTTTAAAAGTGCAACCGTTATGTCAAGATTTGAAAAAACCGGTACAGTAAGTAGAGAGATAGCTCAAGAATTAAATTTAGTAGGTTTAATGGGCAGAGCCTGTGGATTAGAGATCGATTCTCGTTTTGATTTTTGCGATGAATTTTATAAAGATTTTGAACGCAAACAATTTAAAGCCACTAATGATGCTTATTCACGTTTTAGAATCAGATACAAAGAAACGATTGAATCTATTTCATATATTAAAAAATTGCTCAATAAACTTGAAAATTATAAAGATGAAGAAATTAAAGTTGAAGCAAAAAGTCTTATCCCTAATTCTTTTGCGCTCAGCATAGTTGAAGGTTGGAGAGGGGAATTGGTTCATATTGCAACAACTGATGAAACAGGAAAACTAACTCGCTATAAGATAAAAGATCCGTCATTTAATAATTGGTATGGTTTAGCTATGGCAGTAAGAGGAAATGGTATTTCCGATTTTCCATTGTGTAACAAGGGGTTTGACCTTTCATATTGTGGATTTGATTTATAATTAAGGAAAAAATATTATGTTTGATACTTTAAAAATGAAATTATGGCAAAAAAATCAGTTTATACCTGATATTAAAAATGCGCCGATGAGAACAGCTTTTAGAGGTCTGCCTAAGCTTGATAATTCTAAGTGTAGTTCTTGCGGAGAGTGTGCTAAAATTTGTCCGACAGGAGCACTAAATGTTAATCCTTTATCAATAGATTTGGGAAAATGTACTTTGTGCGGTAAATGTAAAAGATTTTGCGAAAACCATGCAATTGATTTTACAAATTATTATAAATTAGGAGCAGATAAAAGAGAAAAGTTAATAGTAACTGAAGAAATGACTCCTGAAGAATATCACAAAAAAGCAATTGAAGTAAGAAAAGAAATTTATTCTATTTTTAATCGTTCAATTAAATTTCGCCAAGTTTCAGCTGGCGGTTGCAACGGTTGTGAAATGGAATTGAATGCGGCAGGAAATGCAAATTTTGATATGGGCAGATTTGGTATTGATTTTGTTGCTTCTGCTCGTCATGCCGATGGAATTGTTGTAACAGGTCCGATTTCAAAAAATATGGCATATGCTCTTGAAGATTGCTATAAATCTTGCCCTGACCCTAAGGTTGTGATTTTGTGCGGAGCTTGTGCTATTTCCGGTGGAATTTTCCAAAATTCGCAAGAAATAAATCGAGAATTTATTGATAAATACAAAATTGACCTTTATATCCCAGGATGTCCGACTCATCCTTTGACATTTATCAATGCAGTATTGGATTTTATAAGAAAAAAATAGATTAAATTGGTGAAATTTGAGTGGTAAAGGACTTTAGTCTTTTACCATTTTTTTTGTTAATTATTGTTTCAAATGCAGATTAAAACACATTTTTTTGATACAATAATTCTATTAGGATAGAGGTTATTTATGTTGAATTTATTAGCGAAGAAAAACAAGCACGAAGCAAATTTTAAGCCAAGCGAGCTTAATGTATTGCTTGCAAAAATGGCACAAATTTATAGAGTAGAAGAAATAAATGAAGATAGGAAAAAATATTTATCTGAAACAATAGAAAAATATGGCTATTTACCATATCCTCAATTTAAGGTTTTGCAAGAGTTAACAAATGCTGAAACCATATTTTGTCTTATTGAAAAATTAAAAAAAGCTAAAACTTTTGTTGATGGTAAATTTATAGATTTTTCTAATCCGTCTGTTTTAGCAAGAAGAAAAATCAAAAATTCTAATTGGTTTAAAAAAGAAGGTCATAATATAAAACTTCTATCTTTAAGTGCTTTAGGGGATGGAAATTCTTCAGATTATCCGGGGCATTTTATCGATTGGGTAAAATGTTTAATTACTCTTGACTTTGGTAATGATGAACTTGAAATTTTACCTGCAACGCTATATTTAATTCCGTTTTTTAAACGTGAATTTGATTGTGCTTATCTTCCAAAATCATCAGAAGTATCCGATAATTTACAAGACGATAATTTGATGAAATTTTTAGGGCTTGATGCAACAAGTCAAGTAAAATTGTTTATTGAATTGGCTCAATTATGCAATCATCCTGTAATTTATGACATTTTACCTCAAACTGCAAGATTTTCTAAAATTGTATTATCAAAGCCTTATGTTGCAAGGTGGATGGATGTAAATGAGTTAATTCAAAGTATTTCAGGTTATTTTAATGCTTTGTGTGCTCAACTTATGCAAAAAAGAACCTATAAAGACGAAGATGTTTTAAATGTTCAAAAATTGTATATTGAAAATTTAAAAGGAAATTATAAAAAATATAATGCAATTGAACAAAAAATTGTTGATGAAATTGAAAACGACATTAAAGAATATAAAATTTTAGTTTCTTATAAGATGAGTTTTGCTCAAAAACAAGATGAATTGCAAAAAAGAGCTGAAGAAATAATTACAAAAGTTGCAAAAAAACATATAAAAACAGAGTCAGACATTGAAAATCAAGATGAAATAGTGCAAGAACTAATTAAACAAGGTTTATGGACAATGTCAGGCGGGGCATGGTGTTCAGCAGGAGTTCCTGTTTTTGATAAGATGAGCAAGGGAAATAAATATCCTATTTCTAAACATTATAATCATAAAGGTGAAGATGTAACTCATTTTGCAAATTTAGACTGTCAAACGCCATATTATTTCTATCATTTTGAATTAAATAAATATAATGGTGATGTTGTTGATTTTTATAAAAATTATACCGAAAATCTTCAAAAAGAATTTAATTTTGATGGTTTTAGGGTAGATCATATTGATCATATTGTGGATGAAGTATCGCAAGATAAAAAAGGGCAGCCTTTAAGCTACAGAATACCTGCAAAAGTTCTGGGTAATATCAATTCTAACCTTAAAAAGAAAGTTCCTTATTTTGCAACATTAGCTGAATATATGCTTTGGGACGGATATTTTAAGGAATATCATAAAGATATGAAATTTGATGTATTGTGGGGCGATGACATTGTTGCTCAAAGCATCAAGACTCCCGAGCAAATAGTTAATGATAATTTAAGACTATCAACATACAATCAAAAAAATGCAAAAACTAATCCTCTGTCTATTTTAAAAGGATATAATAACCAAGACGGTGAATTTAGAGATATTAATCAGTATCCGGGGCAATTAGGCGCTCAAGGGGCATTGTTTAAATGGTTTAAATTGAAATTTATCCCAGGGGGCAAGTTTGCATCTCGTCCTACATTATTGATTGACGGTGATGAAAGTTTTACAAAAGTCGGTATTGAAAGAGTAATTTCAAAAGAAACTTCTATGGTAAGAAATTATGATTGGAATTTCTTTGAAAAGTTTAATGCAATTAATTATTTTGCTCAACACGATAAACTTCTAAATCAAGGCAGAGCCGTATTACACAATCAGGAAAGTAACGGTTTTGTATGTTGGGAGGTTGTCCCTGATTATGATAAACAAAAACCGAAAAAAGGCGAAAAACAAGCAACTTATTTAATTGTAGCTAATTATTTTGCACCTTATGAGATTAAAGATGTCCAAGATAATTTAGGTCATATTGAAAAGAAAAATGTAAGAGGCACAATTACAAGAAACAATACCGTAAAAATCAAAAAAGGCAAAAAGCTTGTTTCTTATTTTGATTTTGAACTGGATGAATTAAATAAATGTCTTTTTGTTGAAAAACCTTTAGAAAACGATATAACAAAAGAAATCACTTTTAATGAACTTCGCCCAGGTGAGTTTAAAGTTTATAAAATGATTTAAAAAGCATAAATATATTAAAACCCTAAAATCAGACAAAATAAAAATAGATTTTAGGGTTTTAATTTATAAATTTTTATAATTCATCAACTAATTTTGAATCAGATTCCATATTGGATTTCAAGGTTTGACGAACAATATCTGCTTGTGTATCAAGCATTTTACATATTGTTTCAATATTTCTTACTTTGTCTTCCAATATTACATCGGCATTATTTGTAATGTTGCCTGTAATATTTTGATAGGCTGATAAAGCAGCTGAACCTGTACCTTGCATTAAGTTACCTGCAACAATTGCCCCTAAGCCAAATTCGCCTGCATATGGCGCTATTGCTTGTAAAATGCCGCCCCATCCGGATACTAAACCTGCAATAGGTAATAGAATATTTTGTCCAAAACCAAAGCCTGAAGTTGCCCCTGCGGCGTATGATGCACTGTTTAGTGCTGCAATACCTGCGGCAGATACAGCATAACAGGTTGCCATTCCTGCTGCTCCACCTGTGGGCGAGCCTTCTGTGCCAAAACCTAATGATATGCCTGCAGCACCAGACGGGAAGCCTGAGTAGCTTGAAAGCCCTGAAACTCCAAAAGAATTTGTCCCTGAGTCATAGTATGATTTAGAAGCATAATTAGGGGACCAGTATGAAGTTCCGGGGATGTTCATCATAGATGAACCGCCCAGAGTTGTCATAAAGCTGGATGGTGAAAATAAGTTTGCTAATTGCCACAAAAAACCACCTGCTGTTCCAAAGCCTGCCCCTGTTGCAGTTGAACCTGAAACAGTTAAATCCCTTAACCTATCATAAGTTTCATATAATTCAGCCTTGGCTGCGGAGCTTGCTCCGCTATATCTGTTTGCAATTGTTAATTCATGGTCATTTTTGTAAGACATAATTACCTCAATATATAGTTTATTAGATAGTTGAGAGAAATTCTATAATGTATTTTATTGATTTTTTAATGTTTTTATTTATAAAGTCAAGATAATTTAGCGAACTTTGTTTTCTTCGCCTTTAATTAGTCTTACAATATTTTCTCTGTGCAGCCAAACAATATATATAGCTGCTATTGCACAGTATGCAATGTAGCCTATAGGATTTTTAAATAAATACATTAAAAATGGCGATAAAACTAAAGCAATAATTGAACCCAAGGAAACATATTTAGAAATATAAGTTATAATTCCCCAGATGGCTGCTATTGAAAGCCCAACAAGAGGATTAAGGGCTAAAATTGTGCCTACTCCTGAAGCAACTGATTTTCCGCCTTTAAATTGTAAGAATATTGGTTTAGAATGACCTATTATAACAAAAATCGCGCTTACTACAGCATAAATTCCATAAATATCAACTGTTAGAGTCTTTGCTAAAACAACAGGCAAAGCTCCTTTTAGAGCATCTAAAAGCATTACAATAAAGAACCATTTTTTCCCTAAAACTCTTTTGACGTTTGTTGCGCCTGTTGAGCCTGAACCTATAGTTCTAATGTCTTGATTTGTTTTTAATTTTACAATTATATAGCCTGTTGGAATTGAGCCGATTAAATAAGCAATAATTGCAAAAATTAAAATATATAAATAGTTCATTATTTATCTCCTTTTTGCCTATATGAAACCACTATAGGCGTACCTTTAAAGCCAAAATTTTCTCTTAATTTTTTTGATAAATATCTTTTGTAGTGGTCTTGGATTAAATCTTTGTTGTTAATGAAAATAACAAATGTCGGAGGGTTATTTTTTGCTTGTGTTGAATAATAAATTCTAAGCGTTTTGCCTTTAATTGATGAAGGCGGATTAAGGTTATATGCTTCATTAATAACTTTGTTTAAAAGACCTGTGGAAATCCTTTTTTCTCTTTCATTTTGTACTTCAATAGCGGCTTTAAAAATGTTATCCAGTCTTTGACCTGTTTTTGCACTTATGAATATTTTTTTTGCGTAATTTAAGAAAGGTGCATCTTTTTCAATTTCTTCTTCAAATTTATGAGTTTGTACGTTTTTAATTAAATCCCATTTATTAAAAGCCAAAATTAAGCCGCAGCCTGCTTCTTCGCAAATGCTTGCAATTTTTTTATCTTGGTCTGAAAGCCCTTGGGTGCTGTCTATAACTAAAAGTGCAACATCACATTCTCTTATTGCTCTTATGGCTCTATCTACGGCAAACATTTCAACTCCGTAGTCCACTTTTGATTTTTTTCTGATGCCGGCTGTGTCAACCAATCTAAAAATTTTGTCTTCAAAGATTATTTCTTCATCTATTGAATCTCTTGTGGTACCTGAAACATCACTAACAATTGCTCTTTGTTTTTTTAGAAGATTATTTAAAATAGAGCTTTTACCTGCGTTCGGTTTTCCGACTATTGCGATTTTTATAGATGTGTCATTTTTATTTTCTTCAATTTCTTCATTTTTAATGTCTTTTGTTATTATATCCAATAAATCACCCACTCCGCCATCGCCATGGAGAGCTGATAATAGGTGCATATCGCTAAATCCTAATGCCCAAAATTCGTTTGCTAAATCCTTTTGAGCTTTAGAATCAACTTTGTTTACAACCAGCAAAACTTCTTTTTTAATTTGCCTTAATTTATTGGCTATATCATAATCATAAGGATTTAAACCTGTTTTAGCGTCAACAATGAATAAAATCAAATCTGCTTCTTCAATTGCAAGGTCAACTTGAGCATTGATGTTTTTAACAAATTCATCTTCATTACCTTCGACGATACCGCCTGTATCAATTAAAATAAAATTTTTATCTTGCCAAGAAGCATTAATATAAATTCTGTCTCTTGTTATATTTGGCATATCATCAACTATAGAAAGCCTTTTACCGGCTATTCTGTTAACAAGAGTTGATTTTCCGACATTGGGACGTCCTATTACGGCTATAACTTTTTCTTTCATAGAAAAATTATAATATAAAAGGAATATTTTAAAAACCCATGGCAATTTTTTATATTGAGCGGGTTTATTATTCATGGTATAATATAGATGTAGTGTGTGCTTAAAGGAGGTTAGTATGATACAACCTATAAAAGCAATCGCAAATAGGACCATGATGTCTAATCCTATTGCTCTAAATCCTCAAATGGCATACAAAAATAATACAAATTTTGCATTCCGTGGGGAAAAATTGAACATTGATTGTAATGATTGTCGTTCATTATCAAGAAATGGTCAAAAATTAGATATTATGGCTTAATTTTGCGCTATTATACTAAAAAGCGAGAGTTTTTGCTCTCGCTTTCTTATTTTAATTATTTTGCATTTATAAAAGTTTGAACGTTAGTTGTCATACTTTCTTCTTTAATTTTCCATCCTGAATTAGTTTTTGTGAAAATAAAGTAGCAATCAAGTCCTGTCTTATCGTTTCTTGGTATTCTTTTTGCGCTAACTTTATAGTCTTTATCTATTTTTTCAACTTTTTTGTTTGTGTATGTGTTTTTATATCTTACTGTTTTAGCTAGTGCTGCATGTTGTTTTAGTTCTTTTACGTATCTATCAAAAGGAATTACAACAATTTTTTGTCCGCCTTGTTTGCGGTTTACTACACGAACAATTTTGGCATTATTGATGTAGTAGCTTGCTAAATTTTCTGAATATGAATTAGCATCATTAATATATTTGTTGAAAGTGTTTAAAACGTCAGTTTTATCATCATTTGCAAACGCAACCGTTGCACTTATTAATATTATTGATAAAATTAAAAGTAACTTTTTCATTTTAATTCCCCATCTATATTACAGGGTCATTATATCATATAAATTTTATTTTTTTATTAAATTAAAGTAGAACTTAATATTTTCAATTGCCAGACAATAACAAATAGTAAATTTTAATCTTTTTTTCTTAAATAACTTTCAATAAAGTCATCAATTTCGCCATTCATAACTGCCTCAACATTTGTTGTTTCAAAATTTGTTCTATGGTCTTTAACCATTTTATACGGATGAAAAACATAGCTTCTTATCTGAGAGCCAAAATTGGCGTCCATAACTTCACCCTTTAATTGACCTAATTTTTTTTCGTGTTCCTGCTGTTTAATTAAAAGAAGTTTTGAAGCAAGCATTTGCATGGCTGTTTCTTTATTTTGTAATTGAGAGCGTTGTTGTTGACATTTTACAACGATGCCTGTTGGAATGTGCTTAATTCTGACCGCTGTTTCAACTTTATTAACGTTTTGACCGCCGGCACCTCCTGAGCGCATGGTGTCAACTTCTATATCTTGAGGAGGAATATTTATTTCTTTTTCAAAATCTTCTATAACAGGAGAAACTTCAATCGAAGCAAAGCTTGTCTGTCTTTTTCCGTTAGCATTAAAAGGAGAAATTCTGACTAATCTATGGACTCCTTTTTCTGCTTTTATGTAGCCGTAAGCATAAAGTCCGGAGATTTTAATTGTGGCGGATTTAATCCCTGCTTCATCTCCATCAGATTTATCTAATAATTCTGTTTTGTAGTCTTTTAATTGTGCCCATCTTAAATACATTCTTAAAAGCATATCTGCCCAATCTTGAGCGTCAGTTCCGCCGGCACCTGAGTTAACGGTTAAAATGGCATCAGATTTATCGTATTCGCCGTTTAGCATGTTTTCAAGGTCAAATTTATCAAATTCTTTTTCTAAAAGATTAAGATTGTTTTGACATTCTAAAATTAAATTTTCATCTTCTAATTCAAGAGCAATTTTTGAATCTTCAAGGGTTGAATTCCATTTTTGAAGATTTTCAAGTTTAGATTTAATTTCTTTTTGTTCTTTTAAAAGTTTTGAAGATAGTTCTTGATTAGACCAGATATTTTCTTTTTTTAGTTCTTCATCGATTTCTTTTTGGCGAAAATCAAGATTATTTTTGTCAAAGACACCTTTCTATAGAATTAAATCTATCAGATAAGGCGCTTATTTTTTGTTTTAATTCATCAATTAAAAGATTATCCATAGAATAATTTTACTATAAAAATAGTCATTTTATTGTGTTTTTGATAAAATAATTAATGGTTAAAAAATAAAGGAATTTAAGATGAGCTCAAATATTGAAAAGATTAAATCCATGATAAGAAATGTTCCTGATTTTCCAAAAGAAGGAATAATGTTCAGAGATATTACAACTGCCCTAAAAGATGCGCAAACTCTAAAATTGACGGTTGATGAAATATATGAAGCCTTTAAAGATGAAAAGATTGATTATGTAGCAGGAATTGAATCAAGAGGTTTTATTTATGGCATGCCTTTAGCATATAAGTTAAATTGTGGTTTTATTCCCATAAGAAAGCCTAAAAAACTTCCTTGTGAAGTTATTTCTCAAGAATATGAGCTTGAATATGGTACTGATAAAATTGAAATGCATAAAGATGCACTAAAAAAAGGCGACAGGGTGCTTGTAGTTGATGATTTATTGGCAACAGGAGGAACTGCTCAGGCTGCAATAAAATTAGTTTCTCAAGCGGCTGAACCAATAGGAATTGCTTTTGTAATTGAATTGGAAGACTTAGATGGCAGAAAAAAACTTCCAAAAGATATAAAAGTTGTATCATTAGTTAAATATTAAAAATAAATTTTATAAAATATAATTAAAACTAAACCCCAAGGTTTAGTTTTTTTATTAAATTCCATCTTTTGATTGATGAGCTTTTAGGTAAAATTAGTCTATATTATTGATGTGAAGGTTTAAATTTCACAAAAAAACTAGATAATGGTAAGAGGTAGAATTAGTAAGGATGACACAAGGCATATCTTCCAGCCTTAATTTGACGCTTGCAAGATTGAATGCTATAGAAAGTAATTTTCAAGCTTTAGAAAATGTTATGGGTCAAATTAATTCTATAAATAATAATAGTACAGCTAATATTGAAAAGGGTAGTTTTCAATCTGTTTTGGACGGAAAAATTAAAGAAGATATTAAAAAAGAACAAAATCCAGTTGAAGAAATTGAACTTGGACCAGTTGACGAATATACAAAAAAAATTGAAGCAAATAAAAAAGAAAATGTTGATTTAAAATCTAAAATTGATTTAATGAGCCAAAAGGCAAATATTGATGAAATTGTTGAAACATTTGCTCAAAAATATAATATTGACGGCGATTTCATAAAGGCTATGATTAAACAAGAATCAGGTTTTAACCCTAATGCTACAAGTAAAAAAGGAGCAATGGGTTTAATGCAATTAATGCCCTCGACGGCAAAAAGTCTTGGGGTAGTTGATGCTTATAATCCTTGGGAAAATGTTGAGGGCGGAGTTAAATATATAAAAGGTTTAATGGATAGATTTAATAATGATGAAAAATTAGCTCTTGCAGCGTATAACGCAGGTCCTAATGCAGTTAAAAGATATGGTGGTATTCCTCCTTATAAAGAAACACAAAATTATGTTAAATCTATAATGTCAACTTATGAAAAACTTAAGGGGGCAAAAATATGATAACAAGAGGTATAGGTACTGTTGCAAAGGGCATGCAGGCGTTAATTGATTTTGAAGATGTAACAGCACATAATCTTGCTAACGTTACAACAGCCGGTTTTAAAAGAACTAACATAACTTTTCAAGATATTATGAAAGCGCAAGTGCAAGCAAAAGATGTAAATAGCGTATATAAAAATGTCGGTCTATTGAGTAATGGCACAAGAGCAGATAGAACATATATTGATTTTTCTCAGGGCGGTTTACAAGAATCAGCCAATAAACTGGACTTAGCTTTTCAGGGAAACGGATTTTTTAAGGTTAGATATGGTGATATTCCTGATGATGCGCCTTATGATGAAAGAAATTATTATTATCAAAGAACGGGCAATTTTGCTCTTACATCAGATAATTATCTTGTTAATAAAGAAGGCGATTATGTAATGGATGTTCAAAATCGCAGGATTAGAATTACAAGAGATCCGGATGCCGATAATTTAAGAGAAATGAACAGACTTGATGTTCAAAAAGATTTAATTATTGGAGAAAACGGTTTAATTGAGATAAATAACCCTTTGTTTAGAGCAACGCTTCAAAAAATTCAAGTGTGTGATTTTATGGATAAAACAAATGTTTCAGCAATAGGAGAGGGTAAGTTTCTTCCGATATACGGTAAAGATGCAGGACTCTATACTATGGCAGACGGAACATATAATATTCAACAGGGTATGGTCGAAATGTCAAATGCTAATACAATACAAGAAATGTTGAATTCTATAAATGTATCAAGAGGCTATGAATCAATGAGTAAAATTTTAAAAACTCAAAGTGATACTGTCTCACAAGCCATCAGTTTAGGAAATATTTCACGATAGAAAGAGGATATAATGCTTAGAGCACTTACAACAGCAGCAACAGGGATGATTGCACAACAAAATAATTTAGACGTTATTTCAAACAATATCGCAAACTTGTCTACCTATGGATATAAAAAAGTTAGAGCGGAATTTCAAGATTTATTATCTCAAGTTCATAGAACTCCTGGGGCTCAAATGGGTCAAGGTACATATCAGCCGGTTGGTTTAGAAGTTGGTCTTGGTGTTAAAACTTCAGCTACAACAAGAATATTTACTCCGGGAACACTTCAATCTACAGACAGGCAGCTTGATATGGCAATAGCAGGTGATGGTTTTTTTCAAATCACTCTTGATGACGGTTCAATTGCCTATACTCGTGATGGCTCTTGGCAAATGGATTCAAATGGTTCATTAGTAACTTCAGATGGTTACCAACTGCAACCACCCATAACTATTCCTGTTAACGCCAAAGATATTTCAGTTTCACAAGCGGGGATTGTATCTTGCACAACAGGAACAAATTCTGAACAAACTCAATTGGGTCAAATTCAGCTTGTAAAATTTCAAAATCCATCAGGATTATTGGCAATAGGACACAATTTATATCGTGAAACACAGGCTTCAGGAACGCCGCTACAAGGAACAGCGGGCGAAGAAGGTTATGGAACAATAGAACAGTGTTTTATTGAAGGGTCGAATGTTCAAACTGTCGAAGAATTGATTGGGCTAATTAAAACCGAACGTGCTTATGAATCAAATTCAAAAGTAATTACAGCCGGATCTAATATATTACAGCAAACAAATCAAATAGTTTAGGTTGAAAATTGAAGCATGAAAAAGATGTTTAAAAATTTAATATTATTTTTAACTCTTATCTTAATGACACAGAGCGCTTTTTGCTATTGTTTAACTTATGACAATCTAAATTCAATTGTAAAAACAAAAGCTTTAAATGAAGCAAAAAAGGCACTGTCTTCATATAATGCTGAAATCAAGGTTAACATTCAAGGTATTCCAAAAGAAAATATAATCACAAGAGATAATTCAATTCCTAAAGTTGAAATAATTAATCAACAAACAACATTTAATCCTAATTCATATAAAAGAGTGGTTATAAAAGATGGCTTTAATAATGTTGTTAAAGTTATCAATATAAATGTTCAAACTCTTATATATAAAGATGTTTTAGTAGCTAATGAACAAATTCCTTTTAATGGTGAGATAAATAATAAAAATACAATCTTAGCTAAAAAAGAAATTTCAAGATTTTTGGGAAATACTTATAGTTCTAATATTTCAAATTTTATTGCAAAAAGAAATTTTCCAAAAGGGAGCATAATTTTGTCTAACGGGGTTAAAGAAAAGTCTGTTATAGCAAAAAATTCTATGGTAGATATTGTATTTTTATCAAGTAAAGGTTTAAAAATCAGATTGCAAGGCAAAGCTCTTAAAGAAGGTGCAATGGGCGAATCTATACCTGTTCGCTCAAATACGTACAATAAAACATATAATGCAATAGTGCATTCATCATCAGAGGTTATAGTAAGGATATAAAAATGAAAAAGTTAATGGTGTCTTTAATAATTTTATCAACAATATCGGTGCATGCAGAAAGTTTGTTTTCTTTGAATGCTTCTCAAAATGCAGTCATTGAACCCAGAGCACTGTATTCATCAGTAAGAGCAAGAGGAGTTGGGGATTTAGTTTCAATAGTTATTGATGAAGCACCTAATATGGTGGATACAGGAGCCTATAATACCCAAAAATCAAGTTCTTTAGCCGAAAATTTCACAAATGCTATTAACATAATTTTTAAAACAAAATTAAAAGGTGCGCTAAACGGAACAGACGGCACTTTGGATGTCCAAGGACAAACTCAATTATCAAGAAGTCTTACATTATCAGACGTAGTTGTAGCACAAGTTGTACAGGTTTTACCTAATGGCAATTTATTAGTGCAAGGTAAAAAAAGTTTAGTTAATCAAAATGAAAGGCTTGATTTGATTATTTCAGGAATCGTTGATCCTAAATGGATTAATCAGTCAGGTGAAATTTATTCAAGCCAAGTAGCTAATCTTCAATTTGCCATGAATGGTGCAGGTACTGTTTCTCGTGGTCAAAATGAAGGTATCTTAAACAGAACAATAAGAACAATATTCTAATATATAGGATGACAGATATGAAAAATAAAAAAATAACAGCGGCAATATTATTAATTCTTATGATTTTCTTTGGATTTGCAAGTGAAGTTAAGGCAATTTCAGAGCAAACTTTAAGAATAAAAGATATAACTCATGTTAAAGGAATTAGAGAAAACCAAGTTGTGGGTTATGGGCTTGTGGTTGGTTTACAAAATACAGGTGATAATTCTCGTCATACTCAAATGACAAGCCAGCAAATGTTATTGGCGTTGGGTACTGTTATTGACCAATCAAACTATATTCAAAAGGGTACTTCTGCTGCTGTTATTGTTACTGCTAATATTCCTCCTTTTGCTAAAGAAGGAGATAAAATTGATGTTACCGTGTCTGCTATGGCTGATGCTAAGAGTCTTGCAGGCGGAGTCTTGGTTCAAACTCAATTGAGAGCGCCAAATGGTGAAATTGTAGCTGTAGCACAAGGTCCTGTTACAGTTGGTGGTATTAGAGCCTCTCAAGGAGGAGCAAGTGCTTCAAAGGGTGTTACTACTACAGGGAGAGTTCCAAATGGCGGTATAGTTGAACGTGATATTTTATCTACAATAGGTGATGAAACAAGTTTGACTTTGCTTTTAGATAAAGCGGATTATACTATGGCAAGCAGAATATCTAAAACAATCTCAACCAGAGTTGCACCGGCGCAAGCTATTGATGGTGGTGCTGTTAGAGTTACAATTCCTCAAAGATATAAAAATGACAGAGTAACATTTTTATCTTTAATTGAAAATCAGGTTGTCGGAGCAATTTCAGAAAAAGCAAAAGTGGTTGTTAATGAAAGAACAGGAACGATTGTTATAGGAGGAAATACCAAACTAATGCCTGCAGCTATTGCCCATGGCGGAATTACTATTACAATTCAAACTCAAAACGAAGTAGTACAGCCTAATCCTTTAGCCCAAGGACAAACTGCAATTCAGCAAAATGCTGCTATTCAAATAACCGAAAAACAAGGCTCTTTAATTGAAATGGAAGCTAATTCAAGTTTATCTGATTTAGTTAGCGCTTTAAATAATATCGGTGTTACTCCTCTTGATTTAATAGCAATTTTACAGGCGTTATCATCAGCAGGCAGTCTTCAAGCAGAAATCGAGGTGATATAGTGGATAATTATGTTAACTCAATCGGTTCAAGTTATTTTCAAAACAGCTCTGATTTAGCTGAAATCGATAATATTAAAAGAACATCAAAAAATGAAAAAGAACAATTAGAAAAAGTTTCAAAAGAGTTTGAATCTATATTTGTTGCAAAAATGTTACATGAACTCGATAAAACAGTGGATAAAGAGGGGTCTTTATTTCAAGAATCTAAATATATGGATAACTTAAAATCATTTATGTATAATGATATTGCAAGAAATATTGCCAATAATCCTCAAACAAGTTTGGGTATAGCTAAACAATTGTATACACAATTAGAAAAGACTGTTAAAGGTTAAAAATGGATATCAATAATAATTCTCAAATATCTTCAATAAACATAAATTCTGTTTCAAAAATTAATTTAAATAGTGCCAATAGAGCTTTTAAGGCCTCTATGGAAACAAGTGAAACAAATGCTGAAGATTTTAAGAAGGATGATATTGCCCTTTTAAATGAACAGGAGGTTCAGCAAAATTTAGATAAACAGGGGCGCAGGATAGATGTTGAAGAAATTCAAAAATACGCAAATCAAATGGGCGAAAATTTATCAATTGATGATATAAATTATGGTCTAATGTATGGCAGAAGTGTAATAGCAGATTATTCTGCTTAAATAGGGGAATTAATGAGTTACAGTGAAATATTTGAAATATACAGTAAATTAAAAGATGTTTTAATTCAAAAAAAACAAGCAATCATTAAAAAAAATCTTGATGAATTAAACACAACGGACGAAATGACGATTGAATTGAGTGAGCAAATTAAAAAATTTGACTTGGCAAATATTCAAAACAGCTTTACGGACGAACAAAAAAAAGAGCTTAAGGCTCTTGGTCAAGAAATAAAAACAATACAAGAAAATAACGAAATCTTAATAAAACACTCTTTGGGTGTTATAAATAATATATTATCTGGTATTTTAAATATAGTGCAGCAGGAAAATTCTTCATATAATTCTAAAGGAGAAAGCTGCGCTAATAGCGAGAGTTTAGATATATCATCAATCACGGAAGAAGCATAATTAAAAGGATTTATTGTTATGTCGCTTAATCAAAGTATGAATATTGCCTTAGGTTCTTTGAAAAACAACCAGTATGCTATGACTGTTGTTTCTCAAAATATTGCCAATGTTAATGTTGAAGGCTACAGAAGGCAAAGAGTAGATTTTCAAACAAACGAATATACAACAAATTGTAATGGTGTAATTTCTACCATAAAGGGCATGAATGGTGCTTCTATTTCTTCATTGAGTGATTATGCCAATGATGGAGCTTTTAGAGATAAGCTTTCAACCAATTCTGATGCCCAATATTATAATACTTTAAATGATGCTTTAAGCGGTTTAGAAGATATAGCTGATGATTTAGGAGATAACGGCTTAAATAATCTTTTAAATGAATTTTATACAGCTGCGGCTAATTTGGAAAAATACCCGACAGATATGTCTATAAGACAGCAATATGTTCTGGCTGCTCAAAATGTGTGTGATAAATTTAATGAAGTTTCAAAAAAATATGATAATTTACAACAAGATACTTTTGATACTGTTCAAACAAATACTCAAATTGTAAATTCATTATTGAAAAATTTGGCAGATGCCAATGAAGCGCACATTAAAAACAACCAAGGCTCTTCTACTCAAACTCAAATTGATAGTATTTTAGAAGAACTATCTAATTATATTGATGTTACAACGGATAAAAATGCAAATGGAACGGTTAACGTATATATCGGAAATGTTGCAGTTGTTCAGGGTTGTGAACAAAAATATACTCTGAATGCTCAATATGACCCTCAAGATAAAGATAATGCGGTTAAGTTCAGCTTGCAATCAACGGAAAACGAAGCTTATATTATTGAAAATGGTGTAAATGATTCTATTAAATCAGGTTCAATGAAAGCATATATTGACTTTTTAAATGGATCCGGTGATAAATTTGCAAATGTTAATGATATGAAAGAAGCGCTAAATAGCGCAGCAACTGCATTTGCAAATGCCCTAAACGGTATTCAAACTTATGATAACGGTGATGTTTTTGCAGCATCTTTAACAACGGATGTTGATGGAAACATAATTTTAGAAAAAGCAACCGAAGCTATGTTTGTAGCTTCTGACGGTTCAGGAGTAATTAATGCTTCGAATATAAAAGTAAATAGTAATATTGTTCAAAATCCGTTTTTAGTAAGCGCTGCAAGAATTGATTTAAATAATTTTAAAGATGAAACAGGTGCTGTTGACCCTGGTTGGGTTAATGCAATCGGAAATTCTGATAATGCTACTGAAATTACTGCCTTGCAAAATGCTAAAATATGTTCTTATGGCGGCGGCAACAATAATTGCACATTATCTCAATTTTTAATTAATAATGCAGCTAAAAACGGACTTGATGCATCAAATATTGCTTCAAAAGCAGATACATACCAAGATATAGCTGATTCCAGCGCAATGAATTTTACAAATTTAATCGGTGTAAATCTTGATGAAGAATTGTCCGATATGATTAGATTTCAAAGGGCATATGAAGCTTCAGCCAAGCTTTTTTCAACCGTGAACGATTTATTTGGTGTAGTTATTAATATGGTATAAAATAAAAAAGGATTTTTATTATGCGTATAGCAACTTCTACAATTACAAACATTGCAACAGGCTCAATGAATGGAGCATATAATAATTATGCTGATATTATAAATAAAATTTCATCAGGTAAGAATTTTACAAAAGTTTCCGAAAATCCTGTTGACGCTACAAGAGTTTTAAAATTAAATGAGCAATTATCTAAGTTGAATTTATACCAAAGTAATATTGAAGCTGCAACAAACGAGATGAATTTAGCTTATGATACTTTAGGCGATATTCAAGATGAGGTAACGGCCATTAATTCTCTTGTTGTGGAAGCTGCAAACGGAGCAACTACTCCTGATTCAGCTAAAGCTATTGCAACTGAAATAAAGCAAAGAGTTGCAACCATTATGGATAAAATGAATACAAAGTATATGGATAATTATATTTTTTCAGGTACATATACCGAAACTATGCCATATTCTGAAGATGTAGATGGAAACATCACTTATCAAGGTTCATCATCTAATGGCGGAAAAAGAAACCTGACGATATCTGAAGATACTACATTTACTTATAATGTTGTTGGTGAAGATATTATGGGGTCAAATGATGATGTTAATAATTTTTTCAGTCAAATGAAAGAATTGGATGATTTACTAAATGCAGATGACCTTGATTATAATGCAATCAGAGAAAAATTAAAAATATTAGATGACACAAGCAATAATGTAACTAAAGCACAAGGTAGTGTTTCTGCTTTAGTTACAAAGCTTGATTCTACTAAATCTATTAATGAATCAACTATTGTTTCTCTAACAGAGGATAAATCCGATTTAGAAGACATAGATATAATAAAAGTGGCAACAGAGCTTTCTAATGCTCAAAACTCTTTGCAGATGAGTTATCAAATAGGCTCTATGGTTCTACAAGGCGTATCATTATTAGATTACATCTAATAAAATAAAAGTTTAACTTACCATTATTTCTCCTTAATTTATTAAGGAGCTTTTTTTAATATTATAAACCCTAAGATTGATTTTTTCTACAAAATAATATAAATGGACGATAAAAAAGGCGGCTTTTGTCCGCCTTTTAATTGCTTTTATGCGAATATTTTGAAAGTTTTTTCAACGTTATCTTCAATAACTTTTGTTACTGAATCCATTTCGGTTGCGATTGCGTTTTGTTCAGTATCTAATTGGTCTAATCTTAATTCAAGTTGTTGGTCTTTCTTTTGAATTTGTTCTGTTTGAGCGTTGATATCTGAAATAGATTTTTCATATAATGCTTTTTGATATTCATAATCGTTATAAGCATCATCATATGAATTTTGATCCATTTCTTGAACTGTTGATAAAGAGAAAGTTTTACCTCTTAAATCATTAGGATAGTTTTCATTATCTTGAATTTGAATTGTGCTGTAACGACCTGTTTCTGATGTTTCTACATAACCTTTAACTTGAGTTGATACATCTTTAGTGTATGTATAAGTGTTAGAGAATGAATAAGATTCATCAGTATCACCTGCTAGCATTCTTGTTAGGTCTTCTTGGGTTAAAAAGTGGTTTTTGCCGCTTTTATCTTGATAGAAATATGCAATATCAGGATTATCTTTTACACATTGTTCGTAGCCATCAAGCTCTTTAGAAGGGTCAATTTCATAGATTTGATTAGCTGTAACAGATAGCGCACCTTTATCATCATAAGCACTTAAATCATCTTCAATATAGTTTAAAGATAAAGTTTTGCTATTATCTGTTCTATCTGTCATACGGATTGTTTTAACGTCAGCACCTGAATTTGGGTCAACAGAATTAACAATTCCGCTAAAATCATAAGTTTCATTGCTTACAGCAACTGTTTCTTTTTTGGTTGTTAAATTGATTAAATATTCACCTGATTTATCGTAAGTTTTTGTTAAATTAGTAATTTGATAATCGCTTTGATCGTAACTGCCTGAATCTTCTAAAACATAAGAAGTTTTCATATAATCAGATGTAGATGGAGGAGTTGGAACTGTTAAATCCATCATTTGAGTATATAAATTTGAGCTTTCGTTAGCTAAAGCTGTTCTTTGTTGGTTTATTTGTTGGCCTTGATATTCAACGTTGCTCTTTCTGGCTGTTAAACCTAGAAACCTTGCTTGCGATGCTGCCATACCCATAATTGTCATTGCCTCCATTGTTTGTTTGATTTATATTATTTGTTACGGGTTTTATTTAATGAAACTTTAGTATAAATGAAGTATTTTTTACAAAAGTTTACATTATGTTATTTGTGTTATATAATCACAAAAAAGGTATAAAAATGGTTCAAACAATTGGAAATATTCATTCTATAGAATCTTGCGGAACAGTAGACGGCCCTGGGATACGTTTTGTTGTGTTTGTTCAGGGGTGCCCGATGAGATGTTTATATTGTCATAATCCTGATACTTGGGATTTTAATGTCAATAAAAAAATGAGTGTTGATGAAATTCTTTCAAAATATGATAGTGTAAAAGAATTTCTTAAAAATGGCGGTCTGACGGTTACAGGGGGTGAACCCTTGGCTCAAATTGATTTTGTAACGGAATTATTCAGACAGGCAAAAAATAAAAATATTCATACCGCTCTTGATACTTCAGGGGTTACATTTAATCCTTATGATACTTTAAAAATTGATGAACTTTTAAAGTATACGGACTTGGTTATGCTTGATATTAAGCATATTGATTCAAATGAACACAATAAATTAACCGGACATCCCAATAAAAATATTCTGGAATTTGCAAAATATTTATCAGATAAACAAATTCCCGTTTGGATAAGACATGTTGTTGTTCCTACAATTACATATAATAAAAAATATTTGAAACAATTGGGTGAATTTTTGGCAACTTTAAATAACATTCAAGCGCTTGATGTTTTACCTTATCATGATCTAGCAATACCAAAATATGAAAATTTAGGGCTTGAGTACCATTTAAGAGGTATTCCTCCTTTAACAAAAGAACAGGCGCTGGATGCAAGAAATATAATTTTTGAAGCTATGAAAGAAAAAAGAATGAAATTATAATAATAAAAAGCCGCTTATAATTAAGCGGCTTTTTATTAAATGGTTTAATTAGAATAATCTTTCTAACAATCCTTTAAATGCTGCGCCATGACGAGCTTCGTCTTTTGCCATTTCATGAACTGTATCATGAATTGCATCATAGCCTAATTGTTTAGCTCTTGAAGCAATTTCTAATTTAGCGGCGCATGCCCCTGTTTCAGCGTCAACTCTGGCTTGAAGGTTTTCTTTTGTAGATGGAGATACAACTTCACCTAATAATTCTGCAAATTTTGCAGCATGTTCAGCTTCTTCGTAAGCTATTCTTTTGTATGCTTCAGCTACTTCAGGATAGCCTTCCCTGTCTGCTACTCTTGACATAGCTAAATACATGCCAACTTCTGTGCATTCTCCATTAAAGTGGTCTTTTAAGCCTTGAAGAACAATGGCATCAACATCTTTTCCTTCGCCAACTTTGTGTTCACAAGCAAAGCCTTTAATATCATCAGCTTTGTTAAATTTTGTAGCCTTACATTGAGGGCAAATTTCAGGCATAGTATCTTGTTCGATTGTGTAACCGCATACTGCGCAAACCCATTTTGTCATTTTTTTCTCCTTTTTACTTTAAAGTATACGTATTTTTTTGATTATTTCATCACTAAATTCTTTTGTTGAGGCATTTCCTTTTAAATCTTTTGTTAAAACCTTTCCTTCTTTTAAAACCTCAAAAAGAGCATTTTCTATTTTGTTTGCTGTTTCATTTTCTTTAATGTAGTTAAGCATCATAACAGCGCTTCTTAAAAGCCCTGTAGGATTGGCTATACCTTTATTTGCAATGTCTGGAGCAGAGCCGTGGACTGCTTCAAAAATGGCGCAATCTTTTCCGATATTGGCACTTTGAGCTATTCCCAAACCGCCGACAAGTCCGGCGCAAAGGTCTGAAACGATGTCGCCGTATAAATTTGGCATAACTAAAACATCAAATTGTGACGGATTTTGCACTAATTGCATACATAGATTATCAATTAAAATTTCACTTGTTTCAATTAATTGGTGTTTTTTTGCAATTTCTCTAAAGCATTTTAAAAACATTCCGTCAGCAAGTTTTGATATGTTTGCTTTAGTTACCACGGTTACTTTTTTTCTGTTGTTTTCTTGAGCATATTTAAAAGCATAATCGCAAATTCTTTCACAGCCTTGTCTTGTAATTAATTTAATGCCATGAACAGTATCTTTATCCACCTGTTCTTCAAGGCCGGCATATATATCTTGAGTGTTTTCTCTTATTACTACTAAATTTACATTATCAAAGGGAGTTTTTATATTGGGTAGATTTTGGCTCGGACGGACATTTGCATATAAATCAAAATATCTTCTGAGTTCAACATTAACAGACTTAAATCCTTCTCCAATGGGAGTAGTTGAGGGAGCCTTTAGAACAATTTTATTTTTTTCTATAGATTTAATTGTTTCATCAGGAAGAGTTTTATTGAATTTTTCAAGAGCCCTTGAAGCTATAAGGCATTCATCCCAGTTTATTTTAATTCCTGTGGATTCAATAATATCAACTACGCTTTTGGTTGTTTCGGGTCCAATGCCGTCACCATCTATTAAAGTAATGTTATACAAGTTTAAAATCCCCGTGTTTATTCAGATGTTTTACAAGTCCTCCGTCATGAAGCAATTTAATCATTACTTCCGGCAGGGGAGTGATTTTAATAGTGATATTTTTTGTAATGTCTTTTAAAAAGCCGTTTTTAATATCCAGTTCTAAAATATCGTTATTATCAATTTTATCTGTATCACATTCAATTGCCAAAAGCCCGATGTTGATTGCGTTTCTATAAAAAATTCTTGCAAATGATTTTGCTATAACTGCGCCAACGCCTGCTAATTTAATAATCTGAGGAGCATGTTCTCTTGATGAACCAAGCCCGAAATTGTTTCCTGCTACTATAAAATCGCCGTATGTAACTTTTGAGGCAAATGTAGGGTCAGCATCTTCCAATACGTGTTTAGAAAATTCGTTTAAATCGTTTCTTAAATGAAATAACCTGCCGGGGGCAATATGATCTGTTGTAATATTGTCGCCGAATTTAAATGCTTTCCCCTTTTTTATGTAGCTTGAAGACATTTTATACTCCCTTAACTATTATATTGAATTATATAACAAAATTGATTGTTTGAAAAATTGTAATTACAACAAAAAATAAATATGTTATAATTAGTTTTATGGAATTTAGATTGAAAGTTGGAATTTCGGGACTTGGTTTAATAGGTTCTTCTATTTTAAAAGGATTAGCTCAAAATCCTGAGTATGAATTGTATTGTCATTCTAATTCAAGTGTTAAAAAGGCCGTTGAATATACAAAAAACGTTTCATCGGACATAAAAATTCTAAAAGATTGTGATATTATTTTTGTTTGCTGCGAGTTATTAAAAACCACGGAAGTTTTAGATGAATTAAATACTTTTTTGGATAAAAAGACTATAGTAGCTGATGTTGCTTCTGTTAAATCAATTTTATTAAATAAAAAATATAATTTTGATTTTATTTTATCTCATCCTATGGCAGGAACTGAAAAACAGGGGTTTGATGCAGGGCAAAAGGACTTATTCAAAGGTGCAAAATGGCTTGTGGGAAGGAAAAATGAAATTCTGGAAAAAATTATAAAAAACCTTGGTGCAATTTCATTTAAAATTGATATGAAAAATCATGATTTTATGTGTGCTCAAGTATCCCATATGCCCATGATATTGTCATTTTTGTTGTTTGATTGCGCATTGGATGATTCAAAATTAATTGCTTCAAGCGGTTTTCGAGATACTACTCGTTTAGCTATGACAAATGCTCCTTTAGCATATGGAATGCTTAAAAATAATGAAAAAAATATTGTAAAAGCGTTTGAAATCTTAATAGACAAATTTAATTGCTTGAAAAATATTTCTGATGATGAGAAAATCAAATTATTTGAAGAAATATCAAAATCAAGAGCAAAAATGTACGACAAAGACGGCAAAAATGTATTCAAAATATAAACAATTAAAAGCTAAAATTAAAGAAAAATATAATTCTTTATCTATTTTGGACAGATACATCTTAAAGCAATTAAGTGATGTTTTTATTTTGGGTGTAATTATTTTTACATCAATTATTTTTGCTTCTGAAACATTCACACAGTTGATTAAACAAATATCTTTATATGGCATTCCTTTTCATATTGCAATAATGATGATTGTTTTAAATTTGCCTCAGGTTTTTGTGCTGACCATTCCTATTTCAACGCTTTTTGCAACTGTTATGACAGTTAATGATTTAAGTTTAAAATCTGAAATAACAATTTTCAAAGCTTGCGGAATTAGTATTGAGCGTGTTGCCCGCCCGATATTTTGTTTTGCTATAGTAATGACTTTTGTAAGCTTTTTTATAAATGAATTTATTGTTCCTGTTGCGTCTGTT
Organism: Candidatus Gastranaerophilales bacterium; assembly: GCA_944327245.1. Taxonomy (GTDB): domain Bacteria; phylum Cyanobacteriota; class Vampirovibrionia; order Gastranaerophilales; family Gastranaerophilaceae; genus RUG14156. The sequence continues at coordinate 14,249 of CALVHD010000012.1, read as the reverse complement.
CAGTCTAAATCGCTTGCTATATATTCATTAGAGCAAAAACATATTCCTGAAAATAAAATGAATTTTACCATTAAAGATATAGATAAAGATGGAAAATTAAAACGGCTTTTTTATGCCCAATGGTGCAAAGATAAAACTTTAAATAATGTTACTGTTGTGGATATTTCAAATCCGAAAAATATTCAAATTGTTCAAGCAAAAAAAGGTACAACTTCTGATTATGGCTGGAAGTTTGACAATGGAGTGATTTATACCATTTCAAAAAACGGTAAAGTTTTTAACACAAGTCTTTTTGAAGAATCAAACGTTTCGTTTGGCATTGGCGATGTTAATGAAATGGTTAAAGAAACAACAAATGAATTTAATTTCTTTAAGCTGATGAAACATATTAAAAAGCAAAAGGCCCATTTAGAAAAGAAAATCAGACTTGAATATGAAATTAACCTTTTTGATAAGCTGGCACTTCCGTTAACAACTTTTGCTCTGGCTGTAATTGGTGTGCCTTTGGCAATTACTCCTCCAAGGGTTCGTTATAACAGGGGTTTTTTGTTTAGTATTTTAATTATATTTGTTTATTATGTAATAAGAGCATTGTCTTTAAATCTTGGCGCAACAGGAACAATCCCGCCGATATTTGCCGCTTGGCTTCCTGTTATTACAATTATGGTGGTTGGCAGTTATTTGTTTTATAAAAAGGCATATAAAATCTAAGCTGCTTTTGTTGAGAACAAGACAACTTCAGAAAGAATATCTTGAAAGTCTTCAGCCAGTATTTCGCTAAAATCCCTAGGGTCAATTTGAGTTAAAACAATTTGAGTTAAATCAAGAGGAAGTTCTTGAATCATTGGTATTAAAAATTCAGAATCAAGTGTGCTCATTAATTTAATTTTATCTTGTTTCATAAGCATTTCCATTGGTGCAGTCAGGTCATCTGCTTTGAATAATAACAATAAATCTTCATCTTGGCTTACAATTCCATTGATAAGATTTATTTTTTGTTCGCGTTCCATAGACAATAAAAAGTTTTGAAAATCTTTATCGTCAAGATTTTCTAGATGTTCAAGGTATTCTTCTTGGCTTTTTCCCTCAAAATTAGCGCCAAAAGAATATGTCATGATTTTTTCAAGCGTTTTTTGGTCGAGCGTTTCGAAATATTTTTGCGCATATTTTCGCTCAACATCCGGTTGTTTTAAAAATACGTCCATAGCGTCATCTTCCATTAAAGAAAGAACATCAAAAAGATTAAATTTTTCAAAAATCATGCCAACAAGTTCCTCGATGGGAAGTTCTTTTGTCATAGACATTAATTTTTCTTCAGTGAAAAATTGCAAGCCTTTAGATAATTGCTCTTGTGTTAAATAGGGCAATAATTTATCTACATCTTGTTCAGACATGTTTTGAAGAATTATAAGTTTGTTTTCAACATTTGTTAATTTAAAGATTTCAAAAAGTTTATCAGGGTCAGAAAGTATTTTTTTGTAGTCTTGTGCTTTTTTGTTGCCTTGAGCTGCTTCGAGCTCCATAATTTCTTCTAAATCCTTGTTTGCGTATTGCGGAATTTTAGAAGGTGAAATGCCGAAAAATTTAGTTAATAATGAATAGTCTACGTTTAATTGAATCATATTAACACTTTCAATTTATATAAAAATTATATATCCTTATATAAAAAAAGTATTTTTCTTATCTTAAATTAACAGCTTTTGATAAATTGTAATATTTCTTAACTAAATATATTTATGGTGAAAATTTTTAAGTCCTTTAGAATAATCATCTACAATATCATTTGAACCATATAATTTATATTTGTAGATGGTTAGTCCCTCTAACCCCACAGGGCCTCTGGCGTGGGTTTTGTTTGTTGAAATTCCGACTTCAGCACCAAAACCGTATCTGTATCCGTCTGAAAATCTTGTAGAGCAATTAGAGAAAACCGAGGATGAATCGACTAAATTCATAAATTTTTCAATATTTTCCTGATTTTTTGAAATAATTGCATCGGTGTGTCCTGAGCCGTATTTGTTTATATGTTCAATAGCTTCATCAAGGTTGTTAACTGTTTTAACGGCTAAAATTCTATCTCCATATTCTTTATGATAATCAAGAGGATTTTCAATAAGTTCAATATCACTTTTTTTAAGAGCTTCTTTCAATTCATTTATATATGGGTAGTTCTTATGAATTAAAATGGTTTCAGTGGCATTGCATGCGCTTGGATATTGAGTTTTGGCATCAATTATGATTTTTTTTGTATTTTCAAAATCTGCACTTTCGTCAATAAAAGTATGACAAATACCGCTGGCATGTCCTAAAACCGGTATTTTTGTGTTTTCTTGAATAAATTGCACAAGACTGTTTGACCCTCTTGGAATAATCAAATCAATATCTTTATCAAGACTGAGCATTTTTTTGATATCATCTCTTGAATATACTGAATTAATCGTATTTTCAGGCATATTTGCTTCTTTGAGAACTTCTTGAACAATTTCGTATAATGCTTTATTTGTATTAGCACATTCACTTCCGCCTTTTAAAATGGCACAGTTGCCTGATTTAATTATCAAAGATGAAATTTGAATAAAACAATCTGGTCTTGATTCAAAAATTACTCCTATAACACCAATTGGCGTTGAGATTTTTTTTAAAATTAATCCCTTGTCAAGTTCTTTTTGCCAAATTGGTTTATTAACAGGATCATCAAGTTTAATTAAATCGTTTATTCCTTTTATCAGTTCTCTTATTTTTGTTCCGTTTAATTTCAGTCTGTCAAAGGTTGCTTGGTTGATTTTATTTTCTTCCAAGAGTTGTTTTGCGTTGTTGGAATCAGCTCTATTTGCACTGTATAAAAGCTCTTTTTTTTCAAGAAGTTTTTTTGCAATTAATTCAAGAGCATGGTTTTTTGTAGTATTATCCATATTCATCGTTTTTAAAAAAGCTTCTTTTGCTTTGTGTGCAATAGTTGTTATATCTTCCATATTTTAACCTTTAAATTATAACTAAATTATCTTTAATTACTACATCATCGTCAAATTTATAACCTAAAATTTCACTGATTTTATCGCTGTGCACCCCTTTTATTTTGTCCACATCAGAAGAGTTGTAGCTTGTTATGCCTCTTGCAAATTCGTTTTTGTCTTCATCTAATATAGAAATAACATCTCCTCTGTTGAAATTTCCCTTAACGGCTATGATACCAATTGAAAGAAGACTTTTTTGTTTTTCGATTATAGCTTCTTTTGCACCGTTGTTAACTGTTATTGAACCCATGATATTTGTAGCATATGCTATCCAGCGTTTTTTATGGGAAAGGTTTTTGTTTGGAAGAAAAACCGTTCCAACGTTTTCATCAAATATTTTTCTTACAATCCCCGGTATTTTTCCGTTTACTATTTTAGCGTATAATCCGCTTGTGGTTGCAACTTTTGCGCCTATTAATTTTGTTATCATGCCTCCTCTGCCGCCTTCAGATGCGCCTTGAGCCAATTTTTCTATTTTTGGTGTAACTTTTTCAACTTCTTTAATTAATTTGGCATCATCATATATTTTCGGGTTTTTGTCGTATAGTCCGTTTATATCTGAAACCATAACCAATAAGTCTGCATCTAATTTAGAAGCAACGATTGCAGAAAGTTTGTCGTTATCGGAAAAACTTGCATGCTCCAGTTCAGAGGGCGAAACTGCATCATTTTGGTTGATAATTGGTATAACCTTATTTTCCAATAATTTATTCAGGGTTAACCTTAATGATAAATATTTTTTTCTGTTTGAAAAATCATCTTCAACAAGAAGAATTTGAGCTGTTGTAATATTGTATTTTTCAAATCCGTCTTGCCACATGCTCATAAGCAAAGGTTGTCCTACACTTGCTGCTGCTTGTTTTAGGGTGGTTGAACCTGATGTATCAATATTTAGTTTTTTGGCACCTAAGCCAACGGCACCTGAAGTTACAATTAGGATTTCTTTTCCTTGTTTAAATAGATATGAAATATCTTCAATAAAAGAATACAAATGTGATAAAGAAATTTCACCATCTTCATTTCTTAAAATATTTGTACCAAATTTGAATACTATTCTTTTCGAATTTTTTATCATTTTATTTTAAAACCTACCAAAAGTTCAATTTGGGTAAATTCTTGATTTAAAGACTCTGCTACTGATTGATTTGTAATTTCTCCGTTGAATGTATTAACACCGTTTGACAAATCTTGATTTTCTTTTATTGATTCTATAAGTCCTTTTTCGCCCAATGATTTTAAATACGGATACATAGCATATGAATAAGCGTATGAAGCAGTTTTGGGTACAGCTGAAGGAATATTGGGTATAGCACAATGCAACACGCCATATTTTTCATATATCGGGTCTTCATGCGTTGTACATTTATCTATTGTTTCAACGTTACCGCCCTGATCTATTGCAACATCAACTATGACAGAGCCTTTTTTCATTTGTTTAACAACACTTTCGGGGATTATTTTTGGCGCTACATGAGAGTGTCTTAGTACACAAGTAATCAATAAATCGGCTTTTGGAACTTCTTGAGCAATTTTGGCCGGATTACAGTAGTGCGTTTTAATTGATGTTCCATAAATTCCATCTATTAGGACAAGTCTTTTAGGATTAACATCGAAGATAGATACATCTGCTCCCATTCCAATAGCAACTTGTGCGGCATTTCTACCGACAACGCCTGCGCCTATTATAATAACTTTACCCGGTTGAACTCCCGGAACTCCAGATAATAAGACTCCTGAACCGCCGTTATTTGATTCAAGAAAACGTGCGCCGATTTGAACAGCCAGTCTTCCGGCTACTTCTGACATTGGAGTCAAAAGAGGAAGCTGCCCGTCAGCTGTTTCTATTGATTCAGATGCAATTGTTGTAACTTTCTTTTTCAAAAGTTCTTTTGTAAGTTCTTTTTCTACCGCAAGATGAAGATATGAGAATATAATTAAATCAGGTCTAAAATATTGATATTCTTGCAATTGAGGTTCTTTAACCTTGATTATTATTTTAGAATTTTGCCATACTTCTTTAGCGTCTTTTACAACCGTTGCACCGCTTTGAATGTAGTCTTCATCACTAAAACCCGATAATATTCCGGCTCCGGATTCTATTAATATACTGAAACCGTCCGAATTAAGCATCGAAACAACATCAGGAGTAATAGCTACTCTTGTTTCACCTTTTTTTAATTCTTTAACAACACCGAAATTATACTTCATATAGCCTCACTTTTTAGTATATTGAGTTAATTTTAGCATTCTTAAAATATTATTGCAATTATAAAAACTAACTATTTATCAATTTCTTCATATAATGTATTGGCAACATTGATTGCAACATTGCCCGTTGGAACAATAAGCACTCTGTATGTTTTAATAAGATTTTTGTACTCTATCGAAATAATATCTCCGACTTTTAATTGCTTAGAGGGTTTTGCGGGATTGTTGTTTACAAAAACTCTGGCCGAATCGCAAACATCATTTGCAACCGTTCTTCTTTTTATGAGCCTTGAAACCTTTAAAAATTTATCTAAGCGCATATTATTTTAACCTTGAAATCAGGAGCTTTTTTGATTTTTTCTTCTATCTCATCAAAAGTCAAAAAACCTTCTTGTGCGCCAAAATGTGTGCAAACAGAGGCAGAATTAATGGTTGCATATTTTAGAGCTTTTTCTATATCCCAATTATATTTATCCATTGAAGCACAGAAAGTTGATGAAAAAGCATCTCCTGCTCCAAGAGTTGATACTACAACGGCAGGGTAAACAGGGCAAATATAGATTTTATTACCGTCATAACAATAAACACCGTTTTTGCCGTCTGTAATAACAACAATCGCTTCCGTGTTGCCTCTTAGGGCTTTTAGCATAGCTACAATATCAGGATGAATTTCTTCTTTTGAGAATTTTAATTCTTTAGTGTCTTGTCTTATTTGAATTTTAGTAACCAGAGTTGCTTCTTCTTTGTTCATAACAACAATTTGAGCTGTTTTTAGAATTTTAGAAAAATATTTTGCACCTTTTTTAAGAGCAGTAGTCCCTGCATTTATCGCAAGGTTAATTTTATTTTCTTCGCAGAATTTTGAAATTTTATCTAAGATTTTGTTACTATCGCCTGAAAGTGGTGAAACATATACCCAGCGAGAGTTTTTAATGGCATTGAAGTTAACTTCTTTTTCGTGAACGTGCGCATTTGCTCCTCTGTGAGCTAAAACTGTTCTATCTCCTTGAAAGCTTACCAATACAATTGAAAAACCGGTTAAATATTTATTTGAATCAATAATATTCATAATATCAATTCCTGATTTTGCCAGTTTTAATTTAATTACATTGTTTAATTCGTCGTTTCCAAGCTTAATTATTGTTGAAGTTTTACAGCCTAAATTAGCAAAGTTTGTTGCGGTGTTTACAGCGCCACCGCCGAGATTTTTGGAGAAATCTGCGATTTCTGTTTTAGCTCCATAAGGAAAAGACATAAATTCGCTTTTTTTTGCCATTTGGCTAACTGTTACAATGCTTGCAACGTCAGATTGCACAAAAACATCTTGAGTTGCCGAACCGATAGTTATAAAATCATACATAATTTTTGCTCCTTTGCGACTTCTATTATACAATAACAATATGAAATTGAAAAAATTAATTTTGAAAAATTATAGAAATTATGAAAATTTTGAATATAATTTTTCAAAAAATAAGACTTTAATAATAGGTAAAAATGCCCAAGGTAAAACAAATATTTTAGAAGCAATTTTTTATCTTTGTGCTCTTGATTCATCAAGAATAAAAAAGGATTCTGAGCTTATTCGTTTTGGTTTTGATAATTTATGTATAAAAGCTGAAATTATAAAAAATGATATTGATTTAGAACTTGAAATTCAAATAAATCCGCCCAAAAATAAAATTTTAAAAGTAAACGGGGTTAAAAAAGCAAAATCAAAAGATTTCTTGAGGATATTGTCAGGGGTTAATTTTTCTTCATCTGATTTGCTTTTGTTAAGAGGTGAACCGCAAAATAGAAGAAAGTGGCTGGATTTGGCAATTTTTCAGGTATATCCTTTGTATGGTGAAAAGTTGTCTAAATTTAATAAAATTCGTCTTCAAAAAGCAAATTATTTAATGCAGGGGATGATTAATCCCGATATGCTCGATGTTTTTAATCAGCAGTTTGCTATAGCGTGTGCTAATGTTATTTATTTGAGAAAAAAGTATCTTTTGGAGTTGGAAAAAATAGCCAAAATAAAACATTCTAAAATGGCGGAAAATGAAGATTTAAAAATAAATTACAGGTCAATAACAGACGAATTTTTGCCTGTTGCAGAATTAAATAATTTAATTTATGAAAAATTAAATGAAATTAAACACGAAGAAATTAAAAAGGCTCAGTGTCTAATTGGTGCTCATAGGGATGATGTTGATTTTTACATTAACGATGTTGATTCAAAAAAATACGCTTCACAAGGACAACAAAGAACAATTGTTTTGGCGCTAAAGTTGGCGGAACTCCAAATTATTAAAGATAAAATAAATGAAACTCCGCTATTGTTATTGGATGATGTATTGGCGGAATTAGACGATATCAGACAGAATTATCTTTTAAGCGCAATAACAAATGACATTCAAATGATTATCACTAGCGTTGATACTTTAGCTTTTGATGATGATTTTTTACAAGATGTTGATATAATAAAAATATCGCAAGGAAAGATTGTGTAACAGATTTTGCACGGGTGCAGTAATTTGTGATATATTGAAAATATAGTTGTGATTACAAGATGGGTATGAAAAAATTAAACATAGCTTTTATATGGCACTTTCATCAGCCAAATTATCAATCCAAATTTGATAGTGATTTTCTTTTGCCTTGGGTTAGGCTGCATGCTTCAAAAGATTATCTTGATATGCTTAAAAGAATTGATAAATTTAAAAATATAAAGCTTAATTTTAATTTTTCTCCTATTTTATTGGCTTCTTTGCAAAAATATTCCCAAGGGGCTAAAGACCTGCATTTAAGACTTTTAGTTAAAGATGAAAATAAATTAACTTCTGAAGATAAGATTTTCATTCTTAATAATTATTTTGATCTTAATTATAAAAACATGGTTTTAACAAGATCTCACTTTACTCAACTGTACAACAGAAGAGCGGATGCAAGAGAATTAAATCTTGAGATGTTTAGTTTGCAAGAATACTGCGACATCATGGCAAATTTTACCCTTTGTTGGATAGATAAAAGTTTTTGTGATGATTATCCTAATTTAGCTTATCTTTTTCAAAAAGAAAAAGGCTATACACGCGATGAAAGAATTGAAATTTATGAAATTCAATTAGATATTATAAAAAGAATTTTGACTGAGTATAAAACATATCAGGATTTAAATAAAATTGAAGTTTCAATAAGCCCGTATTATCATCCAATTTTGCCTTTGTTGTTTGATTTTAAAAATAAAGAAATAAAGGATTTTGAAAATTTGCCTGAAAATTTTTCAAGACCTCAAGATGCAAAGGAACAAATTGAATTAGGCATTAAAAAATATGTTGAAATATTTAACAGAAAACCTCGCGGAATGTGGCTTTCTGAGCAGTGCGTATGTCCTAAAAGCACGGAACTTTTGTCTAAAATGGGAATAAATTGGACGGTATTAGACGAAGGTATACTTTCAAAAACAATAAAAAGTGAATTTATTAGAGATTTTGAGGGTAATTTAGAAAATCCTTTCAATTTAAATATAAATTATAAGACAAAAAGCAAAAATCCTTTGAACATTTTGTTTGCAGACTCTTTTTTCGCAAATCTTTTGAATTTCGGATACGGCAATTATGATTCAATTAGCGCTGCAAATGATATTTATGAAAAAATAAAAACAATTCAGTCAAAATTACAAAATTCTCCGAAAGAAAATCATATATTAACAATTGCTATGGATGGGGAAAATTGTTGGGAAACATATCAAGATGACGGAACAAAATTTTTAGAAACTTTTTATAAATTGATTGATGAGGACGATTCTCTTGAAACTGTATTGGTGGATGATTTTGTTAAAAATAATTCACCTGAAGTTCTTGAAAATTTGAAATCAGGTTCTTGGATAAACAGAAATTTTGATTTATGGATAGGTGAACCTACAAAAAATGTTGCTTGGCTATATTTGTCAAGCGTATGTGCTGATTTTGATAAATATTCAAAACAATTGGTTAACTCTATTAAAACACCTGAAGACAAGAAGATTTGTTCAATCAGAATTAAAAATGCCAGACAAGAGCTTTTAATTGCACAGGGCAGTGATTGGTATTGGTGGTATGGTGAACCCAATGAATCCAAGAATGACAGCATTTTTGATTATTTATTCAGAAGTCATTTGATGAATGTTTATGAAACATTAGGGCTTGAGGTTCCTCAGTATTTGTCTATGCCTTTATCGAATGCCTCAACGCGTCCTTTGAGAAATCCGATAAGTCAAATCAGTCCTTCTTTGAATTGCGACAGTAACGACGAAAATGATGAATGGGATAATGCAGGATGTATTTTTATTCCGGACGGTCCTACCGCAAATATGGCTCGACTTGTTAAAAATATTCATTTTGGTTTTGATAAAGATTATCTGTATTTCAGGTTTGAGCTAAATAAGAAATCTCCTAAAATTAGTTATCAAGCGATAGAAAATCAAATTGCCATATATTTTTCATATGAAAAAAGCAGATATTTTTCTCCCGTTCGTTTTGTAAATAAAAATGAAAATTTTTATCCTATTATCAAAAAACATTTTTCGAACGAGCTTAGGTTTGTTTTTGATGAAAACAATATTTCAAGGATATTTTTTAATAAAGCAATACCATATGGATTATGGTGTCAAAGTGTGGCAAAGAAATCAAAAATTGCTTATAAGGATGTAATTGAATTAAAAATAGCTTTTGAAGATTTAGATTTTGAAACTAAAGAGTTTTCATTTTGTATTATAGATGCTTCAAATGAATTGATAAATGAAGTTTATCCTCAAGATGTTATGATAAATATTAAAATAGAAGATTAGTTATCTCTAACTTCAAAAGTTATTTCCCATTCGTCGTCAATATCTTGTTTTTGAGCAGAATCTTTTTTAATCGGATTTTCTTTGTTTGGATTTTCTTCTTTAATTTCGATATTGGTTTGTTTTTTTGTGTTGCTTTCTATGGGCTGCATGTCTATGAATTTTGCATCAAATTCAGCTTTTTTTGAGTAATCTTCAATTTTTTCAATTTTGTATTCTTTATAGTTTTCGTTATTTTCTTTTGTAATATCGTTTAAACTTTTATCTTTTAATTCTTTAAGGGATATTTCTTTTACGTCAGCTTCATCTAAAGGCAGCCAAAAACCAAAAGTTGAACCTTCATTTAATTTTGATTTGACAAAAACTTTTCCTTTGTGGTGTTTTTCAATGGCAACTTTAACAAGATGCAGTCCAAGCCCCGTTCCTTTAATTGTATGGACTTGATTTTCAATTCTATAAAATCTTTCAAAAATCATTTTTTGATGTTCTGGTGAAATTCCAATGCCGTTATCTTCAACGGTAACTTCAAGATATTTTGGATCTTTGGCGATTTCTGCTCTTATTTTAATTCTTGAATTGTTTGGTGAATATTTGATTGCATTTGTGATTAAGTTGCTCATAACTCTTTCTATGCTTTGAGTGTTATATGAAAGCATAGGCAGGTTTTCTTCTTTGATAAAAGTAATTGAAATGTTTTTCTCATCAGCCAAAACCTTGTGACTTTGAGCGATTTTGTTAATTGTTTCTGTTATATCTTGTTTTTCTTTTTCAAGTTCAGAGTCTGATTCTAATCTTGAAAAATCCAAAATATCATTAACCATCTTATTGAGTCTAATAACCTCTTGGTTGATTGTTCCTATGAATTCTTTTTGTTCTTCAAAATTAAATTGTTCTCCGTAATTATAAAGAGTATCGGCATAAGAACTTAAAATTGTGACAGGAGTTCTCAGTTCATGGGAAACATTGGAAATAAAATCATTTTTTAATCTGTCAACTTCGGCTTCTTTTGTTATGTCAATTAAAACAATAATATATCCAAGATAATCATGCATTTTAGAATACATAGGAGAAATTATTGATTTAATAATTCTATTGTCAACATTAACGTTAAATTCCAGAGGTTTTTTCTCAATTACGTCTAAAGGTGTATTTTTGAATATGGATATTTTATCTCTAAAACATAATTCTCCTGTTGAATCACAAAATTCTTGAATAGAGGTATTTAGAATTTCCGGTTCTGAGCTGTTAAGAATTTTTTGAGCAGCAGAATTTATCATAGAGATTTTGTCATAGTTATCACAAACAACAACTCCGTTTGCAATGCTCATCAATACTGCTTCCAGCTTATTGCGTTCTACGGTTAGTTGGTCTATATTTTGTTCTTCGTAGTTGTGGAGTTTTTTAGACATGTCATTAAATGCATCAAAGAGCTCTTTAATTTCACCTGATGCTTGATTGTAGTTTAAAACCGTTCCAAATTTTCCTTGTTCAATTTCTTTAACACCGTGGTGCAACAGGGTTAATTCTCGTCTTATTAAAAAAGCATTTGTTAAAATAACAAGAGTAAAAACAAGCCAAATTGCACTAAAAACAGTTAGAAGAGAGTTTTTGGTTGTGTGCGTAACGTTTTTGGCTAAATCTGCAGATAAACCTACTTCAACTGTTCCAACCAGTTTTCCGTTTGAATCTAACATTGGAGAAGAAATATTAGTGTCTGCTTTTTGAGCTCGTTTGTTGTAGTTTTCAATAGTTGAATAAATTACATCTCCAACTTTATTTTTAAATGTTATGTAAGATATATCGTCTGTAGAAGAAAGAATGGAATTAACATGCGTTTTTATAAAACTGAGCGCTGTCGGATTAAGCGAAGTTTGTGCAATTTCATAATTTTGAATTGCAAGTGTTTTGGTTAATAATTGCCCGAAACTTCTGTAACTTTCATCTAATTCTATCTTGATTTTATTAACTGCCCAAAGTGCTATTGCTACGATTAAGCTTGTTGAAATAATGAGGGCTGTAATAATTAGCTTGTTTTGGGTAGTTAAATCAATATTAAATTTTTTCTTCATACTAAAAATTGTAACATAATATAAATTTTTAATATATACTGATTATATGAAAAATGAAACAAAAACAAACAAATTAATAGCTTCAAACAAGAAAGCAAATTTTGATTATAATCTTTTTGACAAATATGAAGCAGGCATTTGTCTTTTGGGAACGGAAATTAAGTCGGTCAGAAAAGGGCAAATTAATCTTAAAGACAGCTATATTAAAATAACAGATAATCTTGAAGCATATTTAATTAATTGTCATATATCTCCATATGAATTTGGAAATATTTATAACCATGACCCAAAAAGAGACAGAAAACTGTTATTAAACAAAAAAGAAATTTTGAAAATTTTAAATAAAGTTAAACAGGAACAATATACAATTGTTCCAATTAGAATGTTCTTTTCGGGTCGTTGGGCAAAAGTTGAAATTGCTCTTGCAAAAGGTAAAAAAATATACGATAAAAGAGACTCTATAAAGAAAAAAGATATACAAAGAGATATTCAGAGGATGAAATAGTATTGGAAAAATTATATTTTTTAGGTCCAAAAGGCACATATTCAGAAATTGCAGCAAAAAAAATTGCTTCTATGTTGACTGAAAAATATATAATAGAGCCTGTTTCAACTATTGCAAAAATTGTTGAATTTTTAAACATTGAAGAAAAAAATATCGGAGTTTTGCCTATTGAAAATTCAATTGAAGGCATAGTTAGACAAAGTTTGGATGCATTATATTCTTCAAATGTTAAAATTTGGGCGCAAACAGATATAAAAATAGAACATTGTATTTTTTCAAAAGGAGAAAAAAAGAATATAAAACATATTATTTCCCACCCTCAGGCTTTAGCGCAATCTCAAAAATATATTTTAGAAAATTTTGATGAAAATATAGATTTAATTGAAACGGCGTCTACAGCATATGCTGCAACAATGTTAAATGATAAAGATAATACATATGCTGCAATTTGTTCGTTTGAAAAAGGACAAGAATTAAAGTTAAATTTAATTGATAAAAATATAGGTGATGTAAAAGATAATAAAACAAGGTTTATTTTAGTATCTAAAAATGAAATAAAGTTAAATTTTTCTATAACAAGAACATCAATTGCATTTAATACAAAAAATGAATCAGGAGCATTGTTAAAGGTTTTAGAAATATTTTATAAATATAATTTGAATTTAATTTACATTGAATCTCGCCCTTCTAAAAGGGTTTTTGGCGAATATAATTTCTTTATAGATATTGACAAGGGGCTTGATGAAATTAAAGAAGCAATTGAAGAAATTAAAAAAGAATGTAATTATTATAAGTTTCTTGGAACTTATCCTGTTATATAGATTAAATTTTAAAAATGTAGTATTATAATCCTATGTTAAATTTTTTAATGCCAAAAAACAAAATACAACTTCACACTATGAGAGAAATTCCCCTTGAATCTCTTGAAATTATGGGAGTTGCACAGATTAACCCTTATTATACATATTCTTCTGAAGAAAAAGACATTTTTCTGACTGTTGTAAGTTTTGCATATGGCGCAAGAGATTATGATGAAAAAGAAGGTTTAGTTTTGGCTAAATATTTCACTGTTAAAAAGTGCCCGAAATGTAAAAGAGTTGAGTTAATTCCTGTTAGAATGAGAATTAATCTTGATTTAATTTATCAAAAGCATGAAGAAGAAATTGCCTATGATGCTTTTGAAGAAAATCCTTCCAGAAGAAGATTTCCGACTACCGTTAGCACATATTGCCAATGTTGTTCATCTTGTTTTGAAATAAGAATAAAATCAAGTGATTGTTGGATTAAAGAAGCTAAAAGAATAAAAGAAGTTGATTTAGTCACAAAAGAGTGGGAAGAATATAATATAGATTGATTTTTAACTTTTTTTAAAAAAATATTTAAAAAAAGTTAAAAAAAGTGCTTGCAAAATTTTTTTTATGTTTTATTATAATGTCTACGAGCAATCGAGCTTGGCTAAGTTTCCCACAAGTTAATTAAAATAAAAAAACTTGTTGACAAATAAATTTGAAGTGATAACTTAGTAAATGCGCAAGCTACAAAAGCGCAGTTAAGAACAGGAATGAAATAAATAATTTTTTTTGCCTGCACAAACAAGTTTAAATCTAAACTTGCACATTGAAAACAGAATATCATATCTATCAATTACT
>CALVHD010000011.1 GCA_944327245.1 Candidatus Gastranaerophilales bacterium | reverse complement strand
ACGTGAATGTGCATAGTTTTCTCCGTTTCTAGCGCAGATAATCTCCATCTCGCATTTATATATTATACCCTATTTTTAGGTTTTTTTAAAGCAAATTTATCAAATGTAAAAATTTTTTTATACTTAATTACATAACTTCATCTAATTTTGCAAATCTTGACTATATCTTGCCTACATTTTAAAATAGATATGCAATAAAGGGGTACAAATTATGAATAAAGAAATTTTTAACAACAAAATTAAATCAATGCAAAACTACATAATGTTTGAAATTAAAGCTCGTCAAATTGAATTAACCCCGACTCTAAAAGAAAAAAACAGAGCTCCAATAGCTCTTTCTATGGGTGCACCAGTCGAAAGAGTTCCTGAGTTTGCAATAAACAAAGCAATAGAATACCTAAATATTGACTCAATGCACACTTATTCAACTCCAAAAGGAGAAATGAGATTTTTAGAAGCTGTTAAAAACAGAATGAAAAAAAGATTTAATGTTGAATTAAACGAAAAAACTGAAATTTGTTCTCTAATCGGTTCAAAAGAAGGTATAGCTAATTTAGTTAGAGCAATAGTAAACCCCAATGATGACGAAAAAAATCAAGATGTTATTTTTATTCCTCAACCGGGGTATGCATCTTACACTCAAATGATTAAAGCATCAGGCGCTAGAGCTTATGGAATTAAACTAACAAAAGAAAATAACTACACTCCAAATCTTGAAGATGTATTTAATCAATATATTAAAGAAGGCAATGACCCTAAAAAAGTTAAGGCGGTCGTTATAAACTACCCCAATAACCCTCTTGGCTGCACCTGCGATTTAGAATATTTACAGCATTGTGTTGATTTTTGTAATAAGTATAATCTAATTTTAATTTCTGATACCGCTTATGCTGAAATGTATTATGATGAAAACTACAAACCGCATTCAGCCCTTGAATGTAAAGGGGCAATGGATTGTTGCATTGAACTATACAGTTTTTCAAAATCATACGCCATGACAGGATGGCGTCTTGGCTGGGCCTGCGGAAATTCAGTTGCTATAACAATGTTATCAAGAACAAAATCAACTGTTGATACAGGTATTTTCAAAGTTCTTCAATACACAGGCGCAGATTTATTAGAAAGTGAAGAAGGTCAAAAATATATTGATGAACAAAATAAAAAATTTAAAAACAAACTCCAAAAATTCACAGATGGCTTAAAATCTTTAGGCTATAACATTGAAATGCCAAAAACAACCTTTTATTTATGGCTTGAAATTCCTAAAAGATTTAAAGATTGCGTGGAATTTGCAAATGAAATGCTTGAAAAATCAGGAATTGTTATTGTTCCGGGAACTGCTTTTGATGAAAATGCAACCAGATATGTAAGACTTTCTGTTGTTGCAGCTGATAAAGATTTAGACGAAATAATAAGACGTATGAAAGAAGATGGCTTCTATTTTGAAGAAAAATAATATAGTAATAATTAACTATAATTCAGGTAATATCAAAAGTCTTGGCAATATGATTAATCATCTTGGCTATGATTATACTGTTTCAAATTCAAAAGAAGAAATTCTAAATGCCAATAAGCTTCTTTTCCCTGGTCAAGGTCACTTTGAACAAGCTATGAATAACCTTGAAAAGTCAGGTTTAATTGAAACAATTAAAGAAGCAATTAATAAAGGAATTGATTTTTTAGGAATTTGTCTTGGGCTTCAAATTCTTTTTGAAAAAAGCGAAGAAGCTCCAAATACAAAAGGGCTCGGTATTTTAAAAGGTGAAGTTAAAAAATTTGATATTAATATATCAAAAAAAATCCCGCAAATCGGCTGGAATAAAATTAAAACAACTTCAAATAATTCCTTTTTAAATGATGATTATTTTTATTTTGTAAATTCATATTATGTTAAGCCAAAAGATGAAAATATAATCTCATCAACAGCTTACTATGGGGTTGAATTTTGTGCTTCAATACAAAAAAATAACATATGTGCCGTTCAATTTCATCCTGAAAAAAGCTCTCGAGGCGGAATAAACTTTTTTAGAAAATGGATAGAAAATTAAAATGAAAAAAATTTTATTAACATTATTTATATTTATCAATATTTGTATTATTGCAAAAGCTGATGTTTTGCCTTATTACATCAATTCTCTAAGAAGATACGGAATCGGATATACAAATGTTCAAAGCCCTTTGGTTATGCGCCAAACACCTGATAAAAACGGAAAAATCATGGAAACTGTTAACTTTGATTTTAAAGGAAATGTTTCTTGCTTGGTTAATAAAAACAGATGTCCGATTGAAGAAGTATTTTCAGCTTATAGCATAAACAATAAAATTGCCCTTATGACAACACTTGACGAAACACAAGATTGGAGCTTAGTATGCTTTAATCAAGGCGAAAATCCTGTTTGCGGATGGGTTGAACAAGGGGCTAACAAATTTTACAATTGGAGTGAATTTTTTGATGTTTATGGAAAAAAATACGGATTATATTTATATAAAGACCTGCAAAAAACAGATAAAATCTTATATGCAGCTCCAATTAAACAATCAAATACTACAGGCTCAATTGAACTGCCAAGAAAGATTGTTCCTTGGCTTGTAAGGGGCAATTGGGTATTAGTTAAAGTATATGATTTTAACAATCAAATTAAAACCGGCTGGATTAATTTTAGAGGGGATAACGGCAAATTAAAACTTTTTGTTAAGTTCTAGTTTGTATTCAATTGTTTTTATGTTATTTTAAAATTATAAAATCAGAAGGAAATACCCATGGTAACATTTTTTTATACATTACAGATTATTAGCGCAATATTTACGATAATTTTAGTTTTATTACACTCACCCAAAGGAGATGGAATTGCTTCAATAGGAGCCGCAAGTCAATTATTTTCATCTCAAAAATCAACTGAAAAAGGCTTAAATAAAGTTACATACTTTTTTGTTGGTATATTTATTATTTCAAGCTTCTTTTTAGGATTTATTCTAAAATAAACCCATCCTAAACTATAACCAACCCTTCTTTCACAGCCTTAACAGCGGCAGAGACTCTGTCTTGTACACAAAACTTTTGCAAAATCGAGCAAACATGAGCTTTTGCCGTATGAGTTGAAACAACAAGCTCTTTAGCTATTTCTGTGTTTGATTTACCCTCTACCAACAATTTTAAAACTTCATTTTCTCTTGGTGTTAATTTTGTATCTTCAATCAAGTTGTAATAATTGCTTTTGAATTTCATTTTTGGTTTACTAAACATTTTAAAAACAGTATCAGCTACAGCTGAATCTGCCCAAAAAGCTCCTTTTGCAACATTTTTTATAACACAAGATAATGTTAATGGGTCAATATCTTTTAAACAATAAGCACTTGCACCAAAATTAAAAGAATTTCTTGTATCTTCTTCGCTATCGTGTGCAGTTAAAATAATAATTTTCGTATCAGGTGAAATCCTTTTTATCTTATCCATTGCTTCAAATCCGTTCATCCCCGGCAAACCCAAATCCATAAGCACAACATCAAGATGTAATTTTTTAAATAATTCTATTCCGTCTTTTGCATTTTGGGCTTCTGCTACAACCTCAATACCCTCTATTTTGTTTAAGGCACATTTTAAACCGACTCTTGTCAATTTATAATCCTCAATAATTACTACACGCACAACACTAACCGATGGCTTTTTAAAAGTCATTGAATACATAACTATTTTATTCCTTTCTTGTATCGCATTTTTTAATAAATTATATAAATATAATTTACATCAATGGGTATAAAACAGTTAAAAAATATATTTTGCGCTTTTTATAATAAATATTAATTTATGTAAATTACTTTTTTATAGCGAGTCTTTCAAGGTATCTTGCAAATCGAACAATGAAATTTTCTTCATCTTTTGATATTGAATCTACTAAAATAGTTGCCATACCTGCTTTTTTCCCGCCTAATATATCGCTTAGGGGTCTATCTCCAACCATTACGGTTTTATTAGGCTCAATATTAAAATCTCTGCATGCCGTTAATAAAATTCTTGTATCAGGCTTTTTTGCTTCTGAATATATCGGAATATCAACCTGAGATAAGGCTTTTTTAATATATTCTTCATTTTTATTGTTCGTAACAATTGCAAGTTTAAAATTAGCCTTTAAATCATTTAAAAATTGCAAGGTTTTAAAGGAAAACTTTCCGCTTTTAGATTTCATTAAAGTTGAATCCAAATCAAAAAGAATTAACTTTATGCCAACGCTTTTTAATTCAGCTATATCAATATCATAAATAGATTCAAGATTAAAATCAGGTTCTAAAAACATAAACTAAAATTCTTTCATTCCTTTTGTTCTAACAAGCGCAAAATCAGCTTCTTTTTTCCAATCATTACTATCACAATTAAATGTAATATTTATTTCATCGTTAGTATTTGCAACGTCAACTTCGCCCTTTTTGTTATGAAATATTTTCTCAACTCGAGCTAAAGTTGAATATTTCGGAGTGATAATTTCAACTTCATCATTTAATAAAATTTTATTTTTAATTAACAATTCAAAAGTATTTTCATCAATTGTTTTTTGAACAATTCCCAAAAAATCAGCTCCGGCTAAGCCTTTTGAAATATCGTAAGAATAACAGCTGGAATCATGGTTTCCACCAAAGAAACCTTCGCAATAACCTCTGTTGCCAACTTTTTTCAATTCCTCAAAAGCAACATCAGGAGTCATTTTTCCATCAATAACTTGTCTATAAGTTTTAGCTACCGCTGAAACATAATAAAGACTTTTTGTTCTACCTTCAACCTTAAATGAATCAATTCCAAGCTCACAAAGTCTTTTAATATGTCTTACAAGACAAAGATCTTTAGTCGACATTATATGACTTCCTTTGTCATCTTGAACAATCTCATAATATTCATTTGGACGAGTTTCTTCTAAGAGCTTATAGCTCCATCTGCAAGCTTGAGCGCAATTTCCTTGATTAGCTTTTCTTGTACCATCTGTCATATAATCAGATAACAAACATCTACCCGAATAGGCCATGCATTGAGCGCCGTGGATAAACATTTCAAGCTCGATATCGGGAACTTCTTTTCTTATTTTTTCGATTTGACTATAAGATAATTCTCTTGCTAAAATTGCCCTTGTTGCGCCCATATCTCGCCAAAATTTAACAGCCTCGGAATTTAAAATATTGGTTTGTGTTGAAATATGAATATCAATATCAGGCAGATTTTTCTTAACAACTCGATATATTCCAAAATCGCTGATAATAAGTGCATGAGGTTTTGCTTCTTTTATAATATCGAGAGTTTTATATAATTTTTCAATGTCATTATCATAAGCAAAAATATTCAATGTACAATATACTTTTTTGTTTAATTTATTTGCTATTTCAACAGCAGTTTTTAAATTTGTTTCATCTATAAGCTCGCCTTTTCTTAGGGCTCTTAAGGAAAAATCCACAAGCCCAAGATAACAAGCGTCTGCGCCATAACTAAACGCATATTTCATTTTTTCAATACTGCCTGCCGGCATTAATAATTCATTCATAGAATGATTTTAACATAAAAAATACGATATATTATTAAAAAATGTATAAAAAGATTGCAGATTAAGATACGTTTCAATAAACCCAAGTTATACTACCAGTCATTTGATAACTTATTTCATTGTGTTTGTGTGAAGGGATTTTAATGGTGGTGTAGTTATCGTGAGCAAATGCACTTGTAGTTAGTAGAATAATGAGAATAATTATTGATATCTTTTACATATTGATAATTATATCATGAAAATATACCCATATAAATTAGTATATTTAACATTTAATTAACTTTAAATGAAAAGGATAATAATCCGTATGGGAACAAAATTAGATAAACAAATAGGTGCAAGACTTAGAGAATTAAGAGTGAACGCCGGATATACACAAGCAGAACTTGCCGAAAAGGTTGGTTGCGAAACGTCTACAATAGGACATTGCGAGATTGGTAAAGATAGAATATCACTGACTTTATTAAGTAAAATAGCTGATACACTAGAAATAGAACTATATAAATTTTTTATAGCTCGTGAAGTAAAAACTGATGAAAAAACAATTAATTCCATTAATAATCTTCTGAAATCTGCCAGTCGCACACAATTGGGTTTAATATATGAAATGTTAAGCAAAATGCTCGATATTACTAAAATTGATCATTAGTCTTTTCCATTAAAACAAACAACTCTTCATCAATTTGACAGAAAAAAAACCAAAGTATATACTTTATAAATAAGTCAGCAAGGAGTGAATTTATGAAAAAAATCTTATTAACAGCGCTAAGCGCCGTATTACTAAGTGCGTGCGGTTTTTGCGCCAATTCAAATTTGGATATTTTAACACTATTCTCATCAGACTCAAAAGCACCAAACCAAGCTTGGGTTGGAACTTTTCAACTTGTTTTTAATGATATGAAAAATAATATCATTCAAAAAGATATTGAATTTGTAAAAGAAAGACAAACAAAAGAACTCAAAGCGCTTAATAATGAAGAATTTAATAAAAATATGTTAAATGAATCTTCATATTATACAAGCTATGGCGAAACTTCACCTGAAGCAAAAGAAAAAATTAAAAAAGACATAAAAGAGAAATTCAATGAAAAATCAGATATTCTTGATTCTCTTGATTGGACAAAAAGATATGGCAGCTATTATGCCTATGCAATGCTTAAAAAAGAATTTGAATTTTTGAATGAATTTGATGTATTAGATAAATCTTCATTTAATAACTCAAATGAACAATATGATTTCTTTGGAATTACCAATAGTTCAAATGAAATTTTAGATAAAAACATCAGAGTTTTATTCTACAATAATGAAAATGATTACGCTATACAACTTTTAACAAAAACTAATGATATAGTTTATCTATATAGAACAGATGAAAATAAAAATCTTAAAACTTTATATTCTAAAATGCTAAAAAAACAAAAAGAATATAAAGAAGGTGAAATTTTCAACCCTAACGATACACTTAAAGTTCCAAATCTTGTTATCAACAGCCAAAGAAAATACCCTGAATTATGCAACAAACAAATTAAAGGAACAGATTTATATTTCTCTGAAGCTATTGAAACAATACAACTTGAACTAAACAATAAAGGCGCAAAAGTTAAATCTGAGGCAGCTCTTATGACAAAATGTATGGCTATGCCAATTCAGACAACTCCAAGACACTTTAATTTTGATAAAACATTTGCAATGTTTTTAATTGATACAGACAAAAACGACCCGTATTTAGCTCTAAAAATTAAAGATTTAAAAGACTTAAACAAATAAAATCTAAAAAGCTCCCTTAAAGGGAGCTTTTAATCATAGATTAAACAATTAATCTTCATCGGGAGCAGTCGAGGGCTTTTATCTCCACGAACGTCAACCCGGTATTATATTAATTCCTCATTTTAAATTTTTATAACACCTTTTTTAATTTTTCAATAACAAACTGAGATGCACCTTGTTGATTATTAAAACAATTCAAACAATTATTTGAAATCTTAGAATAAAATTCATCATCAGTGAATAATTTTTCTAATGTATTATAAAATTCCGCTTCATTTTTAACCACAAAAGAAGCAGCCTCACGCTCTAAAATTGAATAAATATCTCTAAAATTTTTAATAGAAGGCCCTGAAATTGTCGGCTTAGAATATATCGTAGCTTCCAGAGGATTATGACCGCCTGTTTTGTTAAAGCTGCCGCCAATAAAAGCAACATCAACTATGTTATAAATTTTAGATAATTCCCCTAAAGTATCCAAAATAATTATATCGTTATTTAAAAAATTATCTTCTTTTGTTCTTAAACCAAAGCTAAAGCCTGAATTTTTAGTTAATTCTATGACTTCATCAAGCCTTGTTAAATGTCTTGGGGCAATAATAAGTTTTAAATTTGGTACATTTTTCTTCAGTTTCTTATATTGCTCTAAAACAATCTCATCTTCGCCTTTATGGGTTGACCCTGCAATTAAAACTTTAAAGCCTTCTTGTTTTAAATCTATGTCGCAATTTTTTTTATCAATTTCAAATTTCAAATTTTTCATAACCGATGTTTTATCAGCCTTTGCACCAATTGAAATAAATCTTTCTTTATCTAACTCACTTTGACAAAAAATACCTTCGTAACAATCTAAAATAATAGATAAAAACCCTTTGATTTTCAAATAACTCGGATATGATTTATCTGAAATTCTTCCGTTAATAATATATAAAGGAATATTTTTTTGTTTAGCGCAATATGAAAAATTGGGCCATAGTTCTGTTTCAGCTATTAATATAACTTTAGGATTAATCGCTTCAATAAATTTTTCAACCGTTTTATATGCATCAAGCGGAAAATAAGTTATAAAATCGGCAATTTCAGAATATTTTTTCTTTGCTAACTCCTGACCTGTAACTGTTCCTGTTGTTATAACCAACTTAATTTCAGGAAAAGCATTTTTCATTTTTTTAATTAAATTTTCCAAAGACAAAACTTCGCCAACAGAAACGCCATGGATTAAAACTACCTTTTCATTTGATAAATCAGGAAAATCAATCTCTGCCAATTTTTCTTTAAGCGGTATTTGAGGTTTATTATTTATTTTTCTTATTATATCCACAAAAGGAATAATAGCTTTAAGAGCATTTGGGCTGACTGACTTATAAACATTAAAACATAATTTTTCAAACATATTATTTAACATTAGACACTCCTATAAGAAATTTATAATAGCACTATATTAGCTTATTGTCTATTTTATATATAAATTAAAATTTATATAATTTATTTGACTAAATAGAAAGGTACAATTTTGTCTATATCCGAAACTGAAATAATGAACATTAAATTTGAAAATTTTGTTCACACTCAAGAAAAAGAAGATTTATTTGAAAAAGCAAAGAGAGTTGATAAAATTCTAAAAAGCGGTATTTTAACAGGAAACGAAGCTCTCGGTATGGTAAGTTTAAATAAATTATCTCCCGTAGTCAAACTAAAAGAAAAAGACGGATTTTGCCATGATGTCATTATGCTTGGTTCAAATTCTTACTTAAATATCGCCAATCATCCTAAAGTTGTTGAAGCAGCAAAAAAGGCGGTTGAAAAATTTGGTATGGGAATGGGCGCAGTATCAAATTATGCAGGAATTTGCGACTTACATAAGGAATTGGAAGCAAGAATTGCAATGTTTTATGATTGCGAAGATTCAATTGTTTTTCCGTCAGGATACGGCACAAATATCGGGGTTATTTCAGCATTATGCAACAGTGAAGATATAATTATCAACGACAGTGCAAACCACGCTTCAATATATGACGGCTGTCAATTATCAGGTGCACAAATTAAAGTGTTTCCCCATGGCAACATGAAATATTTAGAGCGCATTTTAGACAGAATACCCGATAATATCACAGGCAGATTAATAATCACAGACGGCGTATTTTCTATGGATGGCGATATTGCGCGTCTTGATAAAATTACATCTTTAGCTCAAAAATATAAATGCAAAGTTATGGTAGATGATGCCCATGGCATTGGTATTGTTGGAAAAACAGGCAGAGGAAGTGCACAGTTTTATAATGTTCAAGATAAAATCGATCTGAATGTCGGCATGTTATCTAAGGCTCCAGGGGGTTTAGGCGGGTATTGTGCAGCCAAAAAAGAAATAGTTCAATATTTAAGGCTGTATGCAAGAACATACTTTTTCTCAACTGCCCTTCCTGCTTCAGTTGCAGGTGGATTGATTGAAGTTTTTAAACTCCTTGAAAAAGACAAGGCAGGAAGAAGTGAATTAATGCAAAAAACAGACTATTTAAAAAATAAACTTCTAAAAGCAGGGTTTACTCTAGGTAACACACAAAGTGCAATAATTCCTGTTATGATATATGACGAAAAAAAATTATTCAAGCTATATCAAGAACTAAGACTACAAGGTGTTTATGTTAATATCGTAACTTATCCGGCCACAAGAAGAAAAGAATGTCGTCTAAGGCTCTGTGTTATGAAAGATTTAAGCTATCATCAGCTTGATGTTGCTGCGCAATTAATAATAAATAAAGGAAAAGAATATCAAATTATTTAAAAGGCGGAGATTAACTCCGCCTTTTAAATTAATAACTGTCTAAATATGAATCAAGTTCCCACTTGGTAACGTTTGTTCTATATTTATCCCATTCAATATTTTTTGCTGTTACAAATTCATTTAAAATATGCTCTCCGAGGGCATCTTTAACAACTTCATCTTTTTCTAAAAGCTCAACTGCTTCAATCAATGTTCCGGGAAGCGAATCAATTTTTGCTTTTTTTAATTCCCTTGGAGTCATTTCATAGATATTTTCTTCAACTTGCAATGGCGGTTCAATTTTATTTTCAATGCCATCTAATATTGCGCCTAAAATTGCAGCCAAAGCTAAATATGGATTACAAGACGGGTCAGGAGAACGCAATTCAATTCTTGTTGCAATTCCACGTTTTGCCGGAACTCTAATTAAAGCCGAGCGATTAGCTAAGCTCCACGCAAGATAAACAGGAGCTTCGTATCCGGGAACAAGCCTTTTATAGCTGTTTACAATAGGGTTTGTAATTGCCGTAAAAGATTTTACATGCTTTAAAACACCGCCAATTGAATACAGCGCTTCTTTTGACAGTTGAAAATCTCTATCAGGAGCATAGAAAACATTTTTACCGTCTTTAAATAAAGATAGATTACAGTGCATGCCAGAACCATTAATTCCAAAAATTGGTTTTGGCATAAATGTTGCATGCACGCCATATTCAGCAGCCACACTTTTAACTACATATTTAAATGTAATAATATTATCTGCAGTAGTTAGAGCATCCGCATATTTAAAATCAATTTCATGTTGACCATCGGCAACCTCATGGTGTGAAGCTTCAATTTCAAAATCCATAGCTTCCAAAGTGCCAACTATATCACGTCTTATATCCTCAGCTAAATCAGTAGGAGCAGCATCATAATATCCGCCTTTATCGTGCGGGATCGTAGTTGCTTGACCTTTTTCATCTAATTCAAAAATAAAAAATTCAGCTTCAGGACCAACATTCATCTTATAGCCCAATTTTTCAGCTCTTGCAATCATTCTTTTCAGGTTACATCTTGGGCAGCCCTCAAAAGGAGTGCCGTCAGCATTGTGAATATCACAAATAATTCTTGCAACATTTTCGCCATCTCTTTCACACCAAGGCAAAATTGTAAAAGTATCAAGATCAGGGAAGAAATACATATCAGATGTTTCTATACTTCTAAAACCCTTAATGGAAGAACCATCCAGCATAATTTCATTATTCAAAACTTTATTTAATTGACTTATCGGTAAACAAAGATTTTTGATTGTTCCGTTAATATCACAAAATTGAAGCCTAATGAAACCTACGTTGTTTTCTTCGCACAATTTCACGATTTTTTCTTTTTTTGATTTGGTATCTGCCATATTTCCTCCTTAAATAGCTGTTTGCTTTTATTTTATTCGAACCTGCTAATTTGTCAAAAAGCAATACGAATAAACAAAAACTTGATTGTAAAATAATATATGAAAAATTAAAAAAAGAGAGATTTTTTTATATAAATTTAATATCTTTTTAGATATTTTTTAAAAAAATTGTGATTTTTTTAAAAAAACCACAATTTTTTTATCTCAATAAATTAATTTTTAGAAAACTTAATATTTTCTATTTAACTAAAAATGTAGCAACATAATCATCATCTAAATCCATATCAATGATTTTATATGCACAATTTTCAGAATAACTTTCCGTAATTATATTATAAATTCCATGGATTTTTTTCTCATCATTATCACCATAATGACCGCAAACTATCATTTTTACATTTTTATGTTTCATTAAAACTTTAATATATTCATCTATTTTTGCAGTTTGAAGCCACTGAGATTTTGCAATGGTAATCGGGAAATGCTGTAAAATCACAACGTCATTATTTTCATATTTACTTAAAGTTTTATCTAACCAATCAAGCTCTGTTTTTGTGTAATAACCGTTTGTTGATTGAAAATACTCTTTAGATCCGTCCATAACCACAAACACATATCCGTTTTTCTTAAATACATAATTGGGTTTATCGCTATGTCTAAAAAACAATGCTCTTTTCACTCTTTTCAGATAATAATTTTTATCAATTCCGTTTGAAGCAAAAACATCATTTGAACCCAAAAGAACATAACATTTTTTATTTACTTTTTTTAAAAGATATAAAAAAGTGTTCAAATTATCTATATTTGCTTTTGCAATATTATTTCCGCCAAAAACCACAAAATCAATATCAGAATATTGATTAATTTCTTTAACTGTTTTTTGAAGCAAATAAGCATTTTTTGTATTTAAATTAATGTCTGTAATATGAATAAATTTAACTTCTTTTGAAAAAGCAGTTAAACTAAAAAAACAAACTAACAAAATCAACATTTTAAATACTAATTTCATACACAATAGAATAATATAAAACGCTTTTTTGAACAAATTTAAAAAGCAAGTTATTTACAAAATGTTAAAATGTAAGTTCATAAAATGGTGTTTTTAATTTGTTCTTGATAATATAAATCTGCCCCAAAAAACTAGAAAGGGTTTATTACAGGATGAACAAACTATTTAGCGTATTTTTGACAATTTTATTATTTACACTAAAAGCTCAAGCGATGAACGTGGATGCATTTATGGATAAACATATAGCACCTGTTTCAGATGCTATTGCAAGTGTAATTTTTTATCCTATTAACTTTTTTGGAAATAAAGTTCCTTTAATCATCTTTTGGATACTATTTGCCGGAATATTCTTTACAATTTATTTTAGAGGAATATGCATTTGGGGTTTTAAGCATGCAATCGAACTTATAATAAAACCATCTAAACACTCAAACGGAGATACATCAAACAATTGCGGTGAAGTATCTTCATTTCAAGCATTAGCAACAGCTCTTTCAGGCACAATCGGCATAGGCTCAATTGCAGGTGTTGCCATTTCAATTTCCATAGGAGGCCCCGGAGCCGCATTTTGGATTTTTGCAGGCGCACTTTTAGGTATGTCAATAAAATTCATTGAAGCAACATTAGCTGTTAAATACAGAAGATTTAATGAAGACGGCTCAATCTCCGGCGGACCCATGCACTATATCGCCCATGGTTTAACAAGAAAAAAACTAAGATGGCTTGGTCAGCCTTTATCTATTTTATTTGCAATCTTGTGTATCGGCGGAGGTATAACAGGCGGAAACATGATTCAAGTTAATCAGTCTACTCGTCAGATAATATTTATGACAGGGGGTGCCGACAGTATATTGAACGGATGTGCTTGGCTTGTAGGGCTTGCAATAGCAATATTGATAGGACTTGTTACTGTTGGAGGCATAAAAAGCATAGCTAAAATTACAACGATTTTAGTTCCTACAATGTGCGCTATGTACATTATTTCAGGCTTAATTGTAATATGCGCCAATATAGTTCATATTCCCAGCGCAATCCTGTTAATTTTAAAAGAAGCATTCCATCCGACAGCGGTTGCAGGCGGAGTTTTCGGAACAATAATAATAGGTTTGAGGCGCTCTGTTCAATGTAACGAAGCAGGAACAGGAGCGGCAGCAATTGTGTATGCTGCAGCGCAAACAAAAGAAGCGGTTTCACAAGGCTTTGTTGCTCTATTAGAAACATTTTTAACAGGAATCTTATGCTTGTTTACTTCTTTTGCAATCATATTTTCAGGAGCTTGCACCCATGCGGCTCAAGAAATCTCAGGAATTGAACTTGCTTCAAGAGCTTTTCAATCCGTAATTCCCTTTTTCCCGATTATTTTATCCGTGATTGCCATAATGTTTGCAATTTCAACTCTAATTTCTTGGGCATATTATGGACAAAAAGCTTGGACGTTTCTTTTTGGAGAAGGCAAAAAAAGAGCACTTGCATTTAATCTTATTTATTGCGTATTCATAGTAATCGGTTCGGTTATGAATGTTAAATCAGTAATTGAAATAACAGATGCTATGATGATTGCAATGTGCGTACCAAACATTATAGCTCTATACATATTATGTTCAGATGTTAAAGACGACTTAATAGATTATTGTAAAAGATTTAGTTTAGGTAAAAAAATCTTTATTACAGAAGAAAATAAATAAAATAAAAACCCAAGGCTAATGACTTCCTTGGGTTTTTAATAATCTTATCAACTAAACTATTTGTTAATGATTTTATTAACAGCTTTAGTTAATCTTGATTTTTTTCTGGCTGCGGTATTTTTATGCAAAATACCTTTACCTGCTGCTTTATCGCACAATTGATATACTTTAGATAACAAAGCATTTAATTCAGCTCTGTCTTCACTTTTAGCGCAAGCTAAAACTTTTTTAACAGCTGTTTTAATTGAAGTTTTAAATGCAGTGTTTCTTTCAGTGTTTCTTTGAGCGATTAGTACTCTTTTTTTTGCAGATTTAATATTTGCCATTTTTCTTTCCTTTCACAAAAA
Organism: Candidatus Gastranaerophilales bacterium; assembly: GCA_944327245.1. Lineage (GTDB taxonomy): Bacteria > Cyanobacteriota > Vampirovibrionia > Gastranaerophilales > Gastranaerophilaceae > RUG14156. Next base: position 42,352 of record CALVHD010000011.1, on the reverse strand, counting down.
TAACTTACGTTATCTGCGAGGTTTGAGTGAGTACTTATATAATACGCAAAAAGATTTTTTTTTGCAATTGACATCTGAAATGCTAAAATATTTTTACCAAAAGGAGAAAAAATGGAAAACAATATAACCAAAGCTCTTGAAATTTTTAGTCATATAAAAGAATTTAACTACCCAAAAATCAAAGAATACTTTAGCAATTGTGAAGATTTTGTGATTAATATCGAAAATATTGCTTCATTCAAAAACAAATTAGAAGGCTTTAGCTACGCTCACTATGAAATCAATCAAGATGAAAATGACAACATAAATTATGCCACCATATATATAAAATTTCCAAATGATGAAAAAGAAGAACTGCAAGTTTTGTCTGCAATTGCCCATGAATACACGCACATACTGCAAAGAAAAAAAGACAAAAGCCATTTTGGACTAAAAAAATATTTAGACAAAACTGATATTAAAATAGTTGAACACTTTGCTTCCTTGGCTTTTTTGGATTTAGAGAAATATTTTATTAATTTTTTAATAAACAATTTAGATTTTAAAAAAATGTTAAACACGCATTTAAATAATTCTACTCATTTTAATTTTGATGAAATATACTCAATTCTAAAAGATGAAATACCAAAAATAATTGATAATAATATTCAAAACACTTTCGATATCCTATATCATAATAGTTATATAGAAAATCAAGATGAAAAATACAAAAAAGCGCTTGTAGAATACTTTTTTCATTTAGCAAAAATGGAAAAAGAAGCAAAACAAACTTCTTGTAACAGCTTTGAAATTCTTGATAACGACTGCTATCAAAATGTTTTTAATGAAAACATTTCAAAAAATATATATTGCAATTTCTATGATTATTTAAAAACAAAACTTGCTTCTAAATAATTAAAAGCAAGTCCTGTGGAGAGAAAATTCAAAAAGTTTAAGTTGTTAGCCGCCAAGCAAAGCCAAAGCGCTTTGTTGCAGAGAATTTGCATTTGATAAAATAGATATATTAATTTGCTGCATTATTTGTTGTTGTACAAAATTTGTTGACTCTTCTGCTATATCTGTATCAACATACACAGATTTAGCAGACTCTAAAGACTCAATCCTTGTTGACATAGAATCATATGAGCTTTGCATTCTGTTTTCATATGCACCCAGCATACCTCGTCTTGTTGATAGTGCAGAAATTGCAGCTTGAACTTTTTCCATATATGCCCTGCAGTTTTCATTTGTTGGTTCAAAAGCTGAATCATAACCAGAAGGGTCAACAATGCTTACAACAGGAGCACCTGTTTCAGAATCAACATAGCCTGTGCCATCCGGATTTGGAATTGCAATTTTATCCGTACCATCATTATATTTTAAAGCATCCGGATTTAATACGGCGGGCAACTCTACATCCAGCGCTTCAGTATGACAATCCGTTAATGCTGATGAAATTTCTATGTAAGATGTTTCTGTTTCATCAGGTCCTAATTGTACATATATTTCATCCGTTGAACCATCCAGCATCGTTCTTCCGTTAAAATTTGTACTTTCCGCAAGACGATTAATTTCATCTATACGCTCAATAATTTCTCTTACTGCTGCCGTTCTTGATTCAACATCATTCGTATCATTTGCCATATTAACCAATAAATCATTCATACGTTGCAAGTGATCCGAAATAGATACCATGCCGTCTTCAGCAACAGTTAAAAAACTTTCAGCTGTTTGGATGTTTGCCATTGCCTGTTTTGAGCCCCTTACAAGAGCCTCCATGTTTTCTGAAATTACAAGACCTGCTGCATCATCTCCGGCTTTGTTTATCTTTTTTCCACTGGACAGTCTTTCCATAGTTTCTGTTAAACTGGTATTAGTAGAATTTAGATACATGCGAGAAATAAAAGCAGGTATGTTTGTTCCTAATGTGATAGCCATTTTTTCTCTCCATTTTTTCCACAATAGTAGTATCGAAAAAATTTTTTTATACTTTAGTATAAATTTTTCATACTAAAGTATAAATATTTACAAAATTTCAAGCTATATTTGAGTTTTAAACCTTAACCGCATTTTGCAAAATATCCTCCGTTTATAGTAGAAAATCAATAATTTATGATAAAATTATACTGTTATGCCGCATTTTTTAATCAAAAAAGAAGAAATAAAAAACTCCAAAATTGAACTTTTAAACAATGAAAACTTATTTCATATTTTTAAAGTTTTAAGAAAAAAAGAAGGAGAAAATATCAAATTTATTGATGAAAACCAAGTCATCTATACTTGCAAAATTGAAAAAATTTCAAAAAATATTTTAACCGCTCTAATTTTAAATAAAGAAAAATCTAAAAGAATTTTGCCTTATGACTTATCTTTAGTGCAATCAATCCTTGCAAACGACGCTCAAAATCTAGCCATTGCAAATGCCACTCAAACAGGAGTAAAAGAAATATTTCCCGCTATATCAGATAATGTTTCCAATAAAATAAAAAATTCAAAAGAAAAAATCGAAAAATGGCAAAAAATAGCTTATGAAAATTTTAAACAATGTGAAAGAGCTGATATTCCGATAATTCAAGCAATTCAACCTTTAGCGGACATCCTTGCTAATTTTAAAAAAGAAAATATTTTAATTTTTGCCGAAAAATACGAAAATTGCAACCTAAAAGATTGTTTAAATAATATCGATAAAAATTCTAAAATAGCACTTGTAGTTGGTCCTGAGGGTGGATTTTCAGAAAAAGAATTCGATTTTTTTAAAAAAAATAACTACAAATTAATTACATTGGGCAAAATGATATATAAAGCACCTAATGCAATAACAGCTGCTGTTTCAAACATAATCTCGAGGCTTGAAGAATGTTAATTAAAGACAACTTTTTATCTCAAATTGACAATATTATTCAAAATTACAAAGTTTTTCTTGTGGGCGGCTATTTAAGAAATTACTTTTTAAATAATGAAATTTCATCCGACAGAGATTTAGTCTGCCTTAACAACGCAATAAATTTAGCTCAAGAAATTGCAAGAAAGCTTGAAGGAACTTTTGTTGAATTAGACAAAGACAACAAAATCTATAGAGTAGTTCTAAAAGATAAAAAAAACTACTTTGATATTTCTGAAGCCATTGAAAATGACATAGAAAAAGATGCCAAAAGGCGAGATTTTACAATCAATTCTATTTTTTATGACTTAAATAAAAAAGAAATCTATGATCCTAATAACGGCTTAAAGGATTTAAAGGAAAAAATAATAAGAACAATTTCATTTGAAAACATGCTGGATGATTCTTTAAGATTTTTAAGAATGTATCGTTTTAAAGCCGCTACAGGTTTTCAAATAGACGAAAATTTAAAAAATTTTTCCAAAGAACACTTTTCTAAAATTAATTCTATTGCAAAAGAAAGAATTAATTATGAAATTATTCATCTTTTTCAAGGCAAATTTCTTGCTGAAACTCTTTTAGAAATGTTTGAAGATAAAACGCTGGAAATAATTTTTCCTTTCATTAAAGAAATTAAAAAAGTTCCATCTAACTCTCATCATCACCTTGATTTAGTCCATCATTCAATTGAAACGGTAAAACAGATAAAATCAAATAATCCTCTTTTAAAAATTGCAGCCTTATATCACGACATTGGTAAACCCTCAACCTGGACAATAGAACCTTCAGGCAGACACCGATTTATAGGTCATGATTTAAAAGGTTCAGTGCTTGCAAAAAAAGAACTGGAAAAACTAAAATTTTCAAATAAACAAATTTCATATATTTCAGATATGGTCAAATATCATATTTATCCGGCAAGTCTTATAAACTGTTCGGACAACAAAAAAGCTTATGCAAGGTTTATCAGAAAATTAAACACAAATACTCCTGATATTATAGAACTTTCAAAAGCAGACAGATTAAGCGCAAGAGGAATTGCCGTAAGCGATGAAATGATTGAAAAAGCACTTTTACATCTTGATAATTTACTTAACTACTACTATGAAGTAGAGTCTATGGCAAAAAATCCAAAATGCCTTCTAAACGGCAAAGAAATAATGGAAATTTTAAACATTCAACCTTCCAAATTAGTAGGAGAAATTACAGACAGCTTGCTTGAAATGCAATTAAGTAAAGAAATTACAACAAAACAACAAGCCCTAGATTTTGTTAAAAAATACAAAAAATAAGCCGCTAAAGACTTCTTTAACGGCGCTAAAAATTAAACAATAGAGGAGAATAAGGAAAACTTCTCTTTAACTTACTCTGCTGCATAAATATTGGCAGCCAAAGCAAGTTTATCTTGTTGCGATAATGCATTTGGAAATTCTGCTTCAATTACATCTGCAACTTGATTTACTCCGGATTCAAATTTACCCATCATGGCTTCAATATCTTTAATTCTATCTTCGCTTAAATAATCCATTGGATTAATTTCTGCTCTAGAATTGATATTTATTTGAGCTTTGTTTTGTAAGCCTGCTATGTTCATTGCGCTAAACATCTCATCAGCGCTTATTTCTCTTTTTACGCCTTCATTTTTTGCTTCAGGCAATACTTCCTGTTTTTCTTTTCCTTCGCTTTTCCTTGCGCCAACCCCAGAATTTCCTATAGAATAGTTTCCAAACCTAACTTGATTAACATCCATAATTATTGCTCCTTATTGCCTATTGTTTATTGTCTACATAAGGAGTATCGACAAAGTTTCAAATAAACTTTAGTTTTTAAAATTTAATTTTTACAAAAGTTTACACAAAAAAACACCCTTTTTAAAAGGGTGTTATAAATATATTTTTATTATTCTTTTATTTCTTTTACAACTTCAATTCCATCATGGATTTCAACTTGCTGAGAAACCGGTTCTTTTTGTTCTTCTTTTATTTCTTCTTGTTCTTCTTTTTGAATATCTTCGACATTTTCATCTTTTTTAATTTCCTGTTGTGCGTTTTCTTCTATATTTTCCTTATCGGCCTTAACAGACTTCACAACAAGATAAAAAACATCTCCTTCTTTTACAGTGACTTCATTTCCATATTCAACCATAGACAAAAATGAATCCTTATAAACCTGTTTTGCTCCGGATTTAAGCCTGTTACCCTCAGGGTTTGTTGCAACACCGTCAACAAATGAAACGCAATATGAAAAACCTTTCATAAAAAAATTTCCAACAGCGCCTGCTGCTGTCTTTGCTATTTTTTTAGGAGGCGTTTTTTTAATTTCTTCCTTATTTAAAACAGTCTTTGCATATCTTGCAACAAGGGACTCCTGAATCTCATGCACCCCTTTAGAATCTTCATAGCTTTCTACTGTAAAATATATCTTTGCATCTCTTTTTGCTCTTGTCGGGTCTGTAACTTTTTTCAAAACACAATTTAAAATATCACCTTTTAACATATAAATATCATTCATTGTGCTATCTTCAACCAGTTTAACCTTAAAATTAAACCCTTCTTCAACATCAGCACTTGAAAATCCGTTTAGTGCTTCAACATGTACTTTATCTGCCGCAAAAGCGCAAGAAACAAGCAACATTATAAATACGGATAATATCTTTTTCATAAAAACCCTCTATTATAAACTGTTTTCTATTTTTTATAACATTATACAATACTTATTAAAATAGAATAAGTATTGTATTATTTTTAATAGAAAAAATAAAACTTTGGGTCCGGTGGGACTCGAACCCACGACCAATTGATTAAGAGTCAACTGCTCTACCAACTGAGCTACAAACCCAAAGATATATATACTATAAAATAACTTTGTGTTAAAATCAAGTTAAATGTCCACGTAGTTCAGATGGATAGAACGTCACCCTCCTAAGGTGAATGTCGGAGGTTCGAATCCTCTCGTGGACATTTATTTATAAAAAATCAAAAAAAATTTTTTTGACTTTTTATATAAATATACTACTCAATACTTATTAATACTATATGAGAATAAATTTTCCGCAATTCAAACCTACATTCGCCATAGCTAAAAAGCAAAACAACAGCGCAAAATTTCAAAACGTGCCAATGAAAGCTGACACATTCTCAAGAAGTGAAGTAGTTTTCAAAGGTAATAATTACCCTACTTCCAGCTTTAAGATAAAGACTCTGAAAAATCTACACTGCCCTGTTTGCGGATATATTATGCTAAATTCCGAACAACAAATGGAATTTGTAAAAGACGTATACGATAAAAAGGGGGAAGATTTAGCTTCAGCTCTTGAAAAATATGAAGATGAATCTGTGTTTACACACAAACAAAATGAGGAAAAGAAAGGAATTTTCAATCCTCACTACCAGCAAATAGTAAACATAATTAAAGATTTAGCACGCAGAAACCCGACTCTGGAACTATCTCAAATAATTAAATTACAAGCAAATTCTTGTATTTCTTCGTTAATTAAAAGGCAGCTGGCAATAGTTGATGAACTAAATGAATACATTGAAAAAAATATATCAGACCCAGAACAAAAAGAATTAATAAAAAAAGCAGTCCAAGAACAAGAAAAAAGAATGAAGGGCAATAGTTTAATCGGATTTTCAAGAAAAGTATTCATTTATGAAATAGTGAAAGCAACCAATAACGAAAAAGATAAAGAAGCAATTCACAAAATAGCTTCTAAACTTCCAAACTCCACAAACGACACAGACTCTTTCTTTGTAAAATATTCTAAAGACGACAAAACCTCAAAAGAAATTGCACTCAAGCTGGTTGAACAATCCCGTCCGACAGCCGAGCATCTTTTTCCAGAATCAAAAGGAGGAGCAAGCAGCCTATCTAATTATCTTTGTGATTGTGCCAACTGCAACCAAAAAAAAGACGACATGGATTTTTATGATTGGCAAAAAGACATACCTGATTTTCAACAACGTCTTCAAGAACATTTACAAATTATTCAAAACGCCCTTGATAACAGAGAACTGCCTGATAGCTATGATTCATACATCCCAAACATCATAGACACCATCTACAAACTAAGCAGACATCAAATAAAACTACATCAACCGGACTCAACTCTTGATGAAACAATAGCAAAAACTATAAATAAAAGACACAAGTCCATAAAAACTTATCAAGAAAAATTAAGCAGAATTATCCAAGAAAAAGTATCAACTGAAAACACCATCAAAAAAGCAAAAAGATCACAAAGTTACAAAACAATAATTTCAGGACAAAAAACACATCAAGAACTTAAAAATGCTCTTGATATAAAAATTGCCCAATTAAGAGCACTTTTAAAACAAAATCAAACAATTTTAGATGAGAAAAAAGAAATATCAAAAAAAACACAAATAATATCTGATATAGGTGAACTCAAGGCGCAAATTGGACAGCTTTCAAACAGAAATAGTCAATTAGAACAATTTAATCTTGCGAATGCAGATGATATAGAAGAATACAAAGCTTATCTATATACAAAACAATTGCGTGATGAGGCCCTTCAAAAAAGAGATCAAATCTTGCTTAAAGGCGACCTTAGAAAATCCAGAACAGACATTGAAATCTTGAATTATGCCCTAAGAGGCTTACAAGAAAAATTATCATCTTATGAAACTTCAAAAACAATTGAATACTTCAATAACATTGAAGAAATTGCAATATGCAACGAAAGAATTAAAGAGCTTCAACGCAAACTTCAAAAAATTCGAGAACAAGAACAAAGAACAATAAGACACAGAATTGAACTGAAATCTCAGCTAAAAGGCAAAACAATATCTGAAATTGAGCATGAATATAAATCAGCGCCAAAAGAAGAAGAAATTCTTGATATTATCCAAAAACTTCCGGAACTTCAAGAAAAATTGGAACATTTAGAAAGCGTAATTCAACACAATGCAAAAATTCTTAAAAAAGCACAACATGTGTATAAAACTGCTTCTAACAAAGATTTTGACGAATTGATGAGTGAATTAAATTTATAAAACATTAAGTTATGTAACAAAAAATATCAACTTCGAAATCATCAAAAGTATATCGTTTTTATATATATGTAAAACGAATATCAAGCGAAGGAGATAATAATATGTTTACAGTTGGTTTAAATTTAGCACAATCAAAATACAATACAAATCACGAAACAGCAGGTTCAATTGCATATAAACCAAGCCAAGGCAGTGTTTTTGGCGGAGCTGAAACAGCAGGCTCAATTGCTTCAGCTGCACCTGCATCAAACTCATCTTCTTCTTCATTCAGTGCAGTAGCATAAAAACAGCGAGGCAAAAATGACAGAAACAAAACTCATGAACTGTCTTTTAGTTATGCTTACAATAATTTCTTGCACAATGTTTATATGGACAATGAATTATATATCAACAACTAACGACACAAATATACCAATGACAATTTCAGCATTCAACGCATAAAAAATTTATAAGGCAATACTACTAGACTAAAGGGACAACAAAGGGGCTTAAAAAGCCTCTTTTATTTTTCTTGATAACATCATTCCCGTGCCAAAATCCAAAATCTGAGATTGATAGTTTGGATTACTAAACAAATTTTCTGTATAATCTTTTACTTTTTCATAATGGGACAAAATATTATCTGCCAAAATAACTCCGCCTGCCATAAGCATTTTATCTACAAGCTCAAAATATTTTATATATTCTTTTTTATTTGCATCTATAAAAACAAAATCAAACTTTTCTCTTTTGTTTTTTTGAATTTCATCTAAAATATCTTCTAAAACAACTACAGCAGAGCCGATTTTAGGCTCACAAGAAACTTCAGGAGCGCAAATAGCAAAATTTTTTCTTGCAGTTGACTGCCTTTTTTCCCAAAATTCAATTGTTGTCAACTTTCCTTTTGTTTCTTTCAAGGCTTTTAATATCCAAATTCCGCTATAACCGTTTGAAGTACCAATTTCAAGAACATTTTTTGAATTATTTATTTTAATCAACATATTCAAAAAATTTGCACACTCCCTATCTAAATTCCAAAATTCCGTTCTTGTTTTTTCCAAAGATGACAAAACTTCTTCTGTTTTGTCATCAAAATATTTTGAATTTAACTTTTTAACTTCAATTTCCATTTACAGCCTTTGATTTTTATCAAGAATAATTATATTTGCAACATCAATATATGATTCTTGAGCTTTTACAAGTTTCATTGTGGTCGGATTATATATTAAATAATTTTTTGCATTAATTCCTGTAATCATAATATTGTTATCATTTGGAATTAAAGTAAGTTTTGAATAAAAGCCCTCTTTAGACAATTGTTCTCTTGAAATAATTTTATTTTCAATTGTGTCATAAACATCCATAAAACCTTCTTTTGAACACAAAATAAATATTTTGTTTTCATGGATTAGAGCATCAGTTGGTTTTTTGTCTAAATCAACAACATTTAATTGTTTTGCCAATGCTTTATCAAAAATATACAACTGAGAATCAGTCCTTGATAATACATATACATTTGCCATATCAGACAATATTTTTGAAGCGTTTAAAACAGTTCCTAACGGCTGCACTATAAACTCACTGCCGCTTTTAGTTACATTAAAAACCTTTTGGGAATACTCATCATAAAATGATATTGATTCATCCATATCACAATATGTTATTTTAGAAGGCTTTTGATCCAGTTTAACAACTTTGTCCAACTGCATTGAATTCAAATTAACAACATAAATAGCCTTTGCATTTTGACTTGTCACATATGCAAGATTTTCTTTTTTATTTAATGCAACGTCAGTTGCTTGAGCATCAATCGGAATTGTTGCAATTGTTCTTTCGTCTTTTAAATCTATTATTTCAAGATTTTTTGTACTCCAATATAATACAAGAGCCACTTTTGATTTTTCAGACGTAACTATTTTAGACGGCATTGAAGACAATTTGAGCTCATACAAAGGCTCTTTAGATGTATTATCATACACAGATAAAAATTTAGAATTTTGAGGATTTATAAAAGTTTTTTTATCTTTAAAATCAACAACCGGAATAAATTGATTTCTTTTTACCTGAGGAGCATATGGACTTTTGGGTTTTTCTTTATCTCTATCTTTTAAAACAAGAGAACCATCCTCTTTTGATGGAATTAACAAATCTCCAAGAGTTAATTTTAAACTTTCGGGCATTTTTAATCCTACGGGTGTTAACATATCTTGAGGCATTAAACCAAGTCGAACTTTAATCGGTAAATCGTCTTTCTTTGTTAGAGTATAATTACCTTTTTCGTCTTTAAAAACTTTTAAAAGAGAATATCCGTTATTAAATAAAACTACTTCAGGCAAAGCCGATAAAGTTTTTTTCTCAGGATAAGTATAGTCTATTTGAATACTGTCAACAGTAGTGTCAGATGGAGGGTACAAAGGAATATACATAACATCATCACTAATGGTAATAACACTATCAAATCTTTGCTGAGCATTTGGAAGACTTTGCTTTATATATTTCCAAACATCTTGAGGAAGTTTAGTTGCAAATACAATATTATTTAACAATAAATATGTTGTTAAAATAACCCCTAAAAAAGCATTTCTAAACTTCATCTTATCCCTCCTAAGCTTCTATTTTCCAAGAGCTTGTTTCATTCTATCTATTAAATTATCTTTTTCTTTTTGTTTAGATAACATATAAAGTTCCTTATACAATCTTTCTTCTTGAGAAGATAGTTTTTTGGGAACTGCTACATGTATTGTAATATAATGGTTTCCTTTTTGTGTATCACTACCAAGGTAGGGAACACCTTGTCCTTTTAGGGTAAGTCTATCTCCGTTTTGCACTCCTTGAGGGATTTTTAGAAGCGTTTCCCCGTGTATTGTTTTAATCATTATTTCATCACCCAAAACAGCTTGCGGTGTTGAAATTTCCAGTTCAGTATAAATGTCAAATCCTTGACGGGCAAACTCTTTAGAAGGTCTTGTATGAATTACAATATACAAATCTCCACATCTTCCGCCGTTTCTTCCTGCATTTCCCTCGTTACCCACGCGCATTTTAGAGCCGTTTTCGACACCATGAGGAATTTTAATTTTGATTTTCTTTTCTTTTTCAACTGCTCCAACTCCATGGCAAGTTTTACAAAAAGCTTTAGGGTTTTTACCTGTTCCATGGCAATTAGGACAAGTAGTAACAGAAGTAAAAGAGCCTAATATAGTTTGTGTGCTTTTTTGTATTCTGCCTGCACCCTTGCAAACCGGACACACTGTATCTTTTGCATCTTTATCCATTCCTGTTGAATTACAAGCTTCGCAAGCCTCAAGATGTCTTATTGTAATTTCTTTTTCTAAGCCGAAACAAGCCTCCAAAAAGTCAATTTCAATATCAAGCCTTAAATCATCTCCTCGCTCAGGCGCATTTGAATTTCTTTCATAAGAAGAAAAACCGCTAAACCCGCCGCCAAAAAAAGATGAAAATATATCCGATAAATCTATATCACCCATATTAAACGAATTAGGATTAAATCCTGCATTAGATAAACCTTCTTCGCCATATCTGTCATAAATTTCTCTTTTGTTGTCGTCATATAAGGTTTCATAGGCTTTACCTATTTCTTTAAATTTTTCAGCCGCATCAGGAGCTTTATTAACATCAGGATGATATTTTCTGGCTAGCTTTCTAAAAGCTGATTTTATTTCTTCTTTTGTGGCTGACTTTTCCACACCCAGTAATTCATAGTAGTCCATTGTTTTATTCATCTTCCAACTTCTTCGCTACGCCGACCAATGCGGGTCTGATTATTCTATCGTTCAATTTATAACCTTTTTGTGCAACATAAGCAATTGTATCAGGCTCATATTCATTTGTGGGAACTTGAGTTATTGCTTCATGTTCATTAGGATTAAAAGCCTTACCTATTGCCTCAATTTCTTCCATACCCATTTTTTTCAATGTATCTAAAAATTGTTTATAGGCAACCTCATAACTTTCTTTTACTGTTTGACAATTATCAATATCTTTCAATTGCTCTTGTGCTCTTTCAAAAGTGTCCAGCACAGAAGCAATTTTATTCATCAATTGAACAGTTGTAAATTTAGATAATTCTTCTTTTTCTTGTAAAGTTCTCTTTCTGAAATTATCAAAATCAGCAGCAAGTCTAATATAGTTATTATTTAATTCTTCATATTTTTTTTCTAACTGCGTTTTTTCATCGTTTTCTTCATTAGACGAATTTTCATCAACAGAAGTTTCAGATTCTTGTGTATTATTTTCATTTTCTACTTGTTCAGCAGCAGCTTCATCATTTTTTTCTTCAATATTATCTTCGCAAAACGGATTTTTTTTATTGTCTTCCATAAGGATTCTCCTTAAAAAATAATAGTATAATTATATTATAGAATATGAATAACTATTGTCGAGTACTCAATAGAATATAATAAAAAAGGCGCAAACTTTGCGCCTTAATTTTAACTCTCTATTTTTCCGTAACAGCTAACTCAATGAACCATCACTTACGCTTTAGTCCACATCGCATCTGTTGATAATTTTGAATTAACAAATTCTTGAGAAATGTTTATATTTGATGGAGTAAAGATGAAAACATTTTCGCCGATTTTTCTTTGTGAACCATCAAGAGCATGAGTGCATCCGCATAAGAAATCAACGATACGTTGTGATTGCTCTCTGTCAAGAAGTTGTAAATTTAAGATAACAGTCTTTCTTTCTTTTAGTGCTTCTACAATTGTGATTGACTCATTGTAAGCCTTTGGTTCAATAACCACAACCTCGTAAGCCCCAGCCTTAGGTTGAGGAAGTACTCTTAAATTAGATCTGTTTTTTCTGATTGGATTAGACTCAACAAAACTTGGTTGAAGCGCTGCATTTCTATCTGTCGGATATTCTGACTCAAATCCGCCTTCCATTTCTTCGTCATACTGTTCTTCACCCATTGGATTTAAAGAGTCGGTAAGTGCGCCGATAATTTCTTTAATTTTTTCTGAAAGTGCCATCTTTTCTCCTTTAATTATTTTCAAATAAAATTCTGCCTAATCTAATCATTGTTGCCCCTTCCTCGAGAGCTATTTTATAATCATGGCTCATACCCATTGAAAGCTCCGACAGATTAAACTTTTCTTTCAGTTCTCTCATATTCTTAAACAGCTTATGCAATAGAGCCTCATCATCAACTAAAGGAGCTATATTCATCAGACCGACAAGTTCCAGCGACTTTAGCTTTTTGATTTCTGTGATTAAATTTTCAAGTTCACAAGGTGCAACGCCAAACTTTTGAGGCTCAAGCGCATTATTAACCTGAATTAAAATTTTTTGCTTAATGCCCTTTTTATTTGCCTCTAAATCTATATGCTGAGCCAATTTCAAACTATCAACGGAATGGATATATTCAAAATTTCCAACAACATATTTGACTTTATTAGTTTGTAAATGTCCAATAAAATGATATATCGATTGAGATTTCGTTGTATCATCTATTTTGTTGATTTTTTCAGTCGATTCAACGGCTTTACTTTCACCAAAATCTCTCAATCCGGCATTAAATGCCTCCATCATTTTTTCTATGCCGTAGTATTTTGTTACTGCAATTATCCTTGGCTTGTAGTTTTTAATATCTTGTAATATTTTTTCTAAATTAGAAACTACAGTCATTCAAAAGCCTTAAAAAATACTCTACATTATTCTTTGATGAGCAATTTATGCTCACATTTCTAATTATAAAATATTGTTTTAAAGAGGCAAAAAAATAATTTTTCCTGATTATTTCGCCACATGCAAACATGCTGAAATCATGTAGGCATGCATGTTTTGGCATGATAAATTTTTATTAATATTTTTTAATATATTTTAACAAAGGCAGTTTTCTTACATAATTATGGCATGCCTTTTGATTTTTATTTTCTGGATTTTATCTTTTCTTTAAACTAAAATAAAAGTATTAATAAGGATTAAAATATGGAAGAAAATAATTTAACACCTTTAGAGTGGAATGAATATTTTTTAGAAATTGCAAGAACTGTAGCAAGGCGTTCAAATTGTATAAGAGCCCACGTTGGAGCCGTAATTGTAGGACAAGATAAAAAAATCAAAGCAACAGGCTATAATGGCGTACCATCAAAAGTAATGTCATGCATGGAATTGGGTGAATGCTACAGAATAAAAAACAAAATTCCATCAGGAACAAGATATGAAACCTGTAGAAGTATCCACGCCGAACAAAATGCAATAATTCAAGCGGGGCAAGACAGATGTAAAGGCTCAAGCCTATATATCTGGGGGCATAATATAATATGCATATTATGCAAAAGATTTATCGTACAATCAGGAATTGAAACAATTTATCTTAAAAAAGATGAAAATTCTCCTATAGAGATTGTAACAGCTCAAGAATTAACCGAAGAATTGTCTAATGATGCACTTGTTACAATAAAATAATACTTTCTTCTATCAAAACAAAAAATCAAAAAGGTTATAATCTTATATATGAGAAAAAAAATATTATATCTTTCATTTTTATTAATTATTGGCGCTTTAGGTACAATACAATTTGTAAAAAGCGAGCCAAACTATTCATATAAAATCTATACACCGCAAAATATAACAGATGTATCAAAAAGTGTTGCTAAAGCTCAAAAAAATTCACAAATTATTTTCATAGTGGATTTTTCTAACTCAATGAATGACACAATTCAGGGCATGGCAAAAGTTGATATGGCAAGAAATACCTTAGCTGAAATTTTACCTAAAATTCCTCCTGATGTGAAAACAGGTTTGAGAATATACGGTCATAAAGCAGGTTTTACATATCTTCAAGGATGTCAGGCGTCAAAATTAACTGTTCCGTTGGGCTACAATAATTATCAGTCTATTTTAGGAAGTCTGTATGCAACAAACGCCACAGGCTGGACTCCCATCACTTATTCCCTTAAACAAGCCGTAAATAACGATTTTATTGGCACAACAGGCAAAAAACATATAATCCTTTTAACTGATGGCGGAGAAAATTGTGATGAAAGTCCTTGTACATACGTTATCGAACTAATGAAAACAAGAGATGATGTTGTTATTGACGTTATAGCTTTTGATATTCATGATGCCGAAGCAAACAATCAATTAAGATGTACTGCATTAATGACAAGCGGCAAATTTTTAACTGCCAATTCTCAACAAGATCTTTCTAAATCACTCTTTGAAACAGTAGGCATTGCAAAAGACGTCAAAGGCAGCATTAAATTACCGCCTTTAAATGAATAGTTTTTCTATGATAAAATCAGACTATGGAAGAAAAAGATTTAAAAATTACGGCAATAATAAAAACTCATAATTGCGAGGACTTTCTTTGCAACACTTTAGAATCAACAAAAGATTTAGATGAAATTATTATTGTAGATGAACATTCAACAGATGATACTGTTGAGATAGCTAAAGAATATAAAACAAAGATTATCTATGCAGACAAAAATGAGCTTTCTTTAGGGATAAATCAAGCAATTGATGAAGCCCAAAATAATTGGATTTTTATTCTTGAAGACAGGGAGATAATTCCTCAAAAATTAATCTCAAAAATTCATAACTACATTGAAAATCCAAAGAAAAACAAATTTACACTTTCTTTTAATCAAAAATATTTTTATTTGAACAAAGAAATTAAAGCAGCAAGAAAAAAGAATGTTATAAAGCTTTTTAAAAAAGGTTATTGCGAAATAAAAAACAATTTTTCAATTGAGCTTAAATTAAAAAAGGGCAAAATTCAAAAAATTCAAGACGGTTTTAAAAAACAAAGTTCGTGCATACTGTGTTTTTCTAAAAATGATATTACGCAAAGCTTTTTTAATATAATTGAACACAATAAGAATAATATTAAATCAATCAATAAAACACCTTCTATCTTTTTTAAACCGATGATTACTTTTTTATATTGGTATCTGTTTAAAAAAGCAATTTTTGAAGGCAGAATAGGTTTCATATATGCAATAAAAAAATATTTTGAAAAAATTTTATTAGAAATAATGCTTTTAGAAAAAAGGAGTAAAGAATGATTTTTGACAGACTTAAAAATTCAGAAATATACAATATCCTTGGAGAAAAAATAGAAAAAGGCTTCGCCTTTTTAAAAAATACTGATTTAAAAAATCTGCCTGACGGTAAATATGAAATAGATGGAAATGAAATTTTTGCTAATGTGCAAACCCTTAAAACTAAACCAAAAGAAGAAAAAAAATGGGAAGTACACAGAAAATATATAGATATCCAATATGTTATAAAAGGCAGAGAAAAAATGGGCTACGGAATACTTGAGGATTTTAAAACAATAATCAGCCCTTATGATAATGAAAAAGATTTAGAATTTTTAGACGGCAAAAAATATAACTACATAAACGTTTATGAGGGCGATTTTGTTGTATTCTATCCAAACGATGTCCATGCCCCTATGCTTAGCGTTGAAAATAGTGAAGAAATTAAAAAAGTAATTGTGAAAATAGCGATATAAAAAAGACCTGATTTCTCAGGTCTTTTTAAATTTTATTCTTCAAATATAATTTTCTTTAAATTTTCCCACATATCAGTAATGGGAACATCGGCATTTAATTCTTTCAAAATACCCATTTGTTTAAAGTAATCATATAAAGGAGCTGTTTCTTTTTCATAAGTTTCAAAACGAGCTCTTGCAGTTTCTTCGTTATCATCTTTTCTTGTAACTAATTTTGTTTCACAAATATCACAATAATCCATAATCTTTGGAGGATTTGAAATTAAATTGTATATTGTGCCGCAATTAGGACAACTTCTTCTGTTAATTAATCTTTGAATTAACACTTCATTATCAATATCAAAATATACAGCCATGGCATCATCTTTTAAACTAAATGTACCTAAATCAGTCATAATTTCTTTTAATGCTTGCGCTTGTTCAACTGAACGAGGGAAACCATCTAAAATATAACCATTTGCGCAATCGTCTTTTGATAATCTGTCTTTAATAACGTCTGCTACAACTTTTAAAGGCACCAATTGACCTTTGTCAATGTAATTTTTTGCAATTATACCAAGCTCTGTATTATCTTGGATATTTTTTCTTAATAAAGAACCTGTATCAATATGAGGGATAGAAAGTTTATCCGCCAATCTTGATGTTTGTGTTCCTTTTCCTGACCCCGGAGGGCCTAAAAATATGAATACTTTTTTCATTTTTTTTCCTTTACTGTTGTAAGAAACTTTCATAATTCTTAGCTAACATATGAGTTTTGATTTGATTAATAAAATCAAGAGCAACACCAACCAAGATTATAAGGCTTGTTGCGCCAATACCTTGGAAAGTGGTAATATTTGTAATTTTAGTTGCAATTGTCGGAATTAAAGCAATAATGCCTAATGCCAAGGCGCCAATTAGAGTTATTCTTGTTAAAATTTCGTTTAATTTATCAGCGGTTGGTTTACCCGGCTTAACCCCCGGAATTGCCGAACCATATTTTTTAAGATTATTAGCAATTTCTTTTGGCTGCATTGATGGAATAATGGATGCATAAAAGAAAGTCAAAGTAACAATCAAAACAAAATAAATAACATAATAACTTGTTGAATTTGCGCTGAAAACCAGACTCAATTTTTCAAAAAAGCCTGCAACAATAACATTTTGAATGTGCATTTGTTGAACAAAGCCTAAAACTGTAGCCGGAAACAGTAATATTGCAACAGTGAAGATAATCGGCATAACACCACCGGGGTTAAGTTTAAAGGGAATATTTGTATTTTGTCCGCCATAAACTTTGTTGCCGACCTGTCTTCTTGCTGAAACAATCGGAACTTTTCTTGCAGCTTCATGAAGAATAATAATAAATATTATTGTCGCAATAAATATTGCAGTTAAAATAACTAGCCCTAATTGCAACATAGGATCTTGGGAAACAAGTGTTGCAGTTCTATCGCAATACAAAGGAATACCGGCAATAATACCCACAAAAATCAACAATGAAGCACCGTTTCCAACGCCTTTTTCAGTTATTAATTCAGCCAGCCACATAACAATAATTGCACCTGCAGTCAATGAAACAGCAGACCCTACAAAAAACATTATAGGATTTACTCCGGCCATAATAGCCCCAGGGAGCTTATACAATGCAAGAGCAAAAATAATTGATTGAAACAAAGCTAAAGCAACCGCAAAAACTCTTGTCAATTGTTGGATTTTTCTTCTGCCTGCTTCGCCGTCTTCTTTTTGCATTTTTTCAAGGCTTGGAATAATTACTGCCATCAACTGCATAATAATTGAAGAAGTAATATAAGGACCTATACCTAAAGCAAAAATAGAAACCTTACCCAAGGCACCCCCTGAAAACATATCAAGGAAACCTATCAAATTATTTCCGCTTGCAAGATTTAAAAATACTTCGTTATTTATGCCATAAATCGGCAATTGTGCACCAAATCTAAATAAAGCAATAACGGCAAAAGTGAATATAAGCTTTTGCTTTAATCCACTTGCTTGCCAACTTGCCATTAAATTTTGCACAACTTTATCTGAATCGATATTTTGTTGCATTATACTAATTCTGCCTTTCCGCCTGCTTTTTCAATTTTTTCTTTTGCACTTGGGCTGAAATAAGTTGCTCTTACAACAACAGCCTTTGAAATTTCACCGTTTCCAAGTACTCTTAAAGCGACAGCGGAAGAATGAGCTTTTTTAACACCTTGCAAATATGCTAAATCAACTTCTTCAACATTTAATTCAGCTAATCTTGCAACGTTAATTTCAGCAGAAACTTCTCTGAACTTATTTTTAAAACCTTTTAATTTAGGCATTTGTCTGTATGATGGCATTTGACCACCTTCAAAACCACGTTTGTGAGAATTTCCAGATCTTTGTCCTTCACCGTTGTTTCCGCGGCAAGATGTTTTACCATGACCTGATGCAATACCTCTACCTTTGCGTTTTTTAGTATGAGTTGCACCTTCAGCCGGTCTTATATCTTCTAAATTTAACATTATATTAAACCTTCCTTATTTTTAAATTACTATTCAACAATTGATACAATATGAGGTACTTTATTAACCATACCAAGGATTGTAGCCGTTGCATTATGTTCAACAACTTGGTCTTTTTTTGTCAAACCAAGAGCACGAACAACCTTAATTTGCTTTTGCGAAGCACCGATTGTGCTTTTAACTTGTTTAATTTTTATTTTTTTATCTGCCATTTCTTTATACCTTTAAATTATTTTTGTCCTAACATTTCTTTTACGCTTATTCCACGAACAGCTGCAACATCTTTAAATGTTCTTAAAGATTTAAGAGCGTTTAGAGCAGCATTAGCAGCATTAAGAGGAGATTTAGAACCTAATGATTTAGATAAGATATTTTCAATTCCTGAAAGCTCTAATACAGCACGAACTGCACCACCTGCAATAACACCGGTACCTTTTGAAGCAGGTTTCAAAACAACAGAACCGGCTCCTGAACGACCTGTAATCATATGAGGAATAGTTGTATTAAATAAAGGAACTGTAATTAAGTTCTTTCTAGCATCAGCAACAGCTTTTTGAATTGCAATGATAACTTCAGCAGCTTTTGCAACGCCCATTCCAACTTGACCTTTTTTATTACCGACAATAACAATAGCTCTGAAAGACAATTTTTTACCGCCTTTAACAACTTTTGTTACACGACGAATTTGAACAACTTGTTCTTTCCATTCTGATTCAGTCGGTTCAACTGTTTCAATTTTTCTTCTTCTGCTTTTTCTTTGAGGTTTTTTAGTTTCTTGAACAGGAGCTTCAGTAGTTGTTTCAACTGCTGCTTCTTCTTGAACTGTTTCATTTGAAACTTCAACTTCTTGGATTTCTTTGTTTTCTTCCACGTTTATTACCTTTCTTAATGTAATTAATTTCTATATTTACCCTTTAAACTAAAAAAGAACACAAAATAAGCTTCTTTTGAAAGCTAAATTCTTATGTTCGATGTTGGGATTTCTGACAAATATAATTCTACAATAACAAAAATTTTTTGCAACATGAAAGAAAAATTTTGTAATTTTCCTTAATAACTACCTGACAACTATTTCAAACTCATCAAGCCCGAAATGTTTAAGTCTTACATTTTTCTTTCCATAAACAGTAATCAAAGATTTTACTTTATAATCTTTATCTTGTTCATTTACCTGATTTCTTGAACTTATAGGGTAAACATAGAACAAATGAAAAGTTCTTCTTGTATCATTTAAAAGCAATAACTTTCTTGTTTTAAATAAAGAATTTTTCATATAATATTTTTTATTTTTATCAAAATCAGAAATTAAAATAATTTCATAATCCGGAAATAATTCTTTTACTTCATTTTCATCTAAAAGCTTATTATTTTCATAAAACTTTAACTCATCTTCGTTGTATGAAATATTTCTATTATTAATCGTAAAATCATAATTTGCAAAAACGCAAGAACAACACAACAAAACTGTGAATAAAAATAATAGCTTTTTCATATTAATCTTCTTCTTTTAATTTCCTATTCATTAATTTGTCCAAAATTTCCTTTGGAGTAATATCTGTGTAAACTGCCTCATATATAGCATTTGAAACAGGAACATCAATATTCAATTTCTTGGCTAATTCACATAACGCCTTTGATGTTTTAACACCTTCAGCTACGGAACCTAAATGGGCTAAAATATCATCAATTTTTTTGCCTTGTGCAATTAAAGACCCAACAGTATAATTTCTTGAATATGGACTCGAAGCCGTTGCAATCAAATCACCCATGCCTGATAATCCATATAATGTTTGTGCTTTAGCCCCTAATGCCACGCCCACTCTGACCATCTCAGCCATTCCGCGAGTCAACAAAGAGCCCCTCAAATTATCTCCAAGACCCATGGAGCTTGCAAATCCTGAAGCAATAGCAATAACATTTTTCAAACTGCCGCCCAATTCCACTCCAATCATATCAGAATTAGTATAAAGCCTGAATAGAGATGGAACATTTAATAATTTTTGAGCCTTTGAAGCAATCTCCATATCATTTGATGCAATTGTAGCTAGTGTCGGCTTACCTTCAATTATTTCTCTAGCTAAAGTAGGACCTGATAAAACAGCAAAATTAACATCAGGCAGAACTTCCAAGATTACCTCAGACATTCTTTTCAATGATGGTAATTCAATCCCTTTTGATAAATTTACAAGAATTTGATTTTTTTCTAAGCCGATTTTTTTAATTTGCTCACAAACCGGACGAATTCCTGATGTAGAAACAACAAGAAGAATAATCTCCGCATCTTTAAGGGCATAAGCTAAATCGTCCGTTATTTCAACTTTTTTATCAAGTTCAATTTTAAGAGGCTTTTCAATTCTTTTTTCCTCTTTTAATTCTTTGGAGATATCTTCTTTTCTTCCCCAAACGCAAATTTCATCAAAATTATTGTTTTCTAATTTTGCAATAGTTAAGCCCCAACACCCCGGACCCAATACAGTTAATTTCATTATTCTTCCTCTTTTGCTTCCTCTTTTGTTTCTTCTTTATCAACAAAAGGTGTATTTTTATGCATTTTTATTCTCGTTATCTTAATTCCGTCAATTTCTAATATTGTATATGTAATATTTTTATCTTCAACAACATCGCCGACTTCAGGCTCTCTGCCCAACAAACCAAAAACATAACCGCCTATTGTTTGAAAATCTTCGCTTAAAATATCTTGATCAAACCTTTCGTTTATATCATCTATACTTGTTTTAGATGAAACTTCAAGAGTATTGTCATCTATTACAACAATTTCAGGTGTTTCAATCTTATCAAATTCATCATAAATTTCACCTACAATTTCTTCAATAATATCTTCTATTGTAACTATGCCCGCTATTCCGCCATGTTCGTCCACAACAGCAGCTATTTGATTTTTTGAAGAAGTGAAATCAGACAATAAATCGCTTATAAATTTGTTTTCAGGGACAATTAACAAATCTCTTGCAATTGTTTTTATTTTGAAAGTCTCATCGATGTTATTATTTTTAATAACTTTAAGAACATCTTTGGCATTAATTACACCTAAAATATTATCAATATTTTCTTCATACAAAGGAATTCTTGTATGTCCTGAAGAAATAATTATATCAGACAATTCATAGATATTTTTTTCGCAATCCACAAAAACAATCTCTGTTCTTGGAACCATAATTTCCTTTACAACCGTATTTGCAAAAGAGAAAAAATTAGAAAGCATTTTCCCTTCATGATTATCGATTGCGCCGATATTTTCGCCCTCTTTAATCAATTTTTCAAATTTTTCTTCCCAATTACCCTCTTCGTCATCCGCCTGTAATTCAATTGTAATATCGTTTATGTTTTTAACATATTTTCTGATTTTACGCTCTAACATTTGAGCTATATCATCAGCATCTTTCATCTGTGTTTCAGGATCTACCTCAATAGTCATATTAACAACTAACCCTGAACTGCCTAAATCCATAGTCTTTAATTCAACTACACGAGCAATCCCGTGTATTGTTGAAGCAACATTTCTGATTATTTCTTCAACGCGAGGTTGTGCTGATTGAACGGTTAGGGAGCTAACATTGTTTCTTAAAAGATAAATAGCCAAACAAAGCAAAATTATACCTATTATTATGGACGCAATCGCATCTGGAATATATGCAAATTCAACAGGCATAAAAAATTTAGAAACAGTAAGAGCTACAAGAGCTATAAATACACCCAAAAAAGCTGCCGTATCTTCATACCAAACAAATTTGGTTGTTGGAGATTGAATTTTTCTAATATATTTCAAAGATATAAAAAATTTCTTTATTATATTTTTTTCAACAATCATGGCCTCTTCAACAACAGCATTTGTTGCACTTGAAACAGCCCAAGCTTCAAACATCATGCTAATTATAAGAGCAACCGCAATATAATTATAATTTTTTAACAACTCTCCTATATCATGATGATTAAATAATTTATCAAAACCATGATATATTGCAACAAAAGCACCCGCAAGCATTAATATAGAGGCAAACATAGCCCATATATTGGCTTCCAATCCATAGCCAAAAGGATGTTCGCTATCTGCAGGACGCGCCCCCCTTTTGATACCAACCATAAGACAAATACTATTAAAAGAATCAACTCCGCTATGAATTGCCTCAGCCAGCATCGCAGAACTCTTTGATACCAAAAAACAAATGAATTTAACCAAAGCGATACCAATATTTGCAATAAATGCCCTTATAACCGCATTTAATTTTGTATTATCTATCCTGTCTTGATTATCTTCAGCTGTTTCAATTTTATTTTCACTGTCACTTATATTGTCAATCTGTCGAGAAGACATATTTAATCCTTATATCATATTTTGACAAATATATAATATACTTAAATCGTGATTTTTGCAAATTAAAGCCATTCATTAAAAAAGAGGCAAATGCCTCTTTTTTATATTAACCTTGTTGTTGTTTTTTTAAAAAACATTCCTTGCAATAAATTTCTTTGCCTTCTATTGGTTTAAAGGGAACTTTTGTAGCAGCACCGCACTCTGAACAAACTGCATCATACATTTTTCTTCTTGATTTCTGCCTTCTTGCTTTTCTGCAATCAGGACATCTTTTAGGAACATTTACAAGCCCTTTTTGAGCATAAAATTCTTGCTCTCCTGCGCTGAATACAAATTCTTTTCCGCAATCTTCACATACTAGGTTTTGATCTTCGTACATTTTGGTCTCCTTGTTTTATTTGATAATTTTATTCGACCACCGGTGCAAAAAATTGTTTAAATTAATTAAATAATTCAGCGCACAAATAGTTGATTTCGTTATTTTATAACTTTTTTTTGATTAATGCAATATTTTAGCTTAATATTTGTTAAGCGCTTCATAAACTTCGTCCACAGTGCTTGGCGTTGCCAAAATTAACATTTCTTCTTTTTCTTCAAGCTCATAAAGACAAGTTTTAATTGCACTTTTAACCGAAGAATCCATTACCAAAAAACAAGGATTTACATCTGCATATTTCAACCTTAAAGCCATATCATCAAAACGATTAGATGTTATGTATATTTTATTTTCAAAATATCTTAACGCCTCAAAATTAGCATCCCAAATCCAACTTGTATCGGCACCGTCTATAATCTCATCGTTCAAACAAAATACTATTTTTTTGTTCTTTTCTCCCCAAAGCTCTCTTAACACCTCTGATAATGAGACAGGGTTAACTATGGTTTTTATCTTAACGCTTTTATTTTCACATTTTAAAATTTCATCTCTGGCTTTAATTGATTTATAATTTTCAAAAGCCGAAGTTATGGTTTTTCTGTTTATTCCCAAAACCAAGGCTAAAGAAATTGCTCCAAGAGCATTATAGGCGTTGTATAAACCGCCCAAAGGCAGCTTAAATACAAATTTAGCATCATTATAATAGACATCCAAAAATGAGTAGTCGCTAAAAACTTTAACATTTGCACTAATGTCAAGTTTTGGTCTTTTAAAACCACACTCACAATCGTATTGACCCAAATGAGAATAAAATCTTTTTTTATAATCCAAAACACAAGAACATTTCGGACATCTTATTATATCATTTTCCTGAGATAAATCTTCTTTTGAAAATGCAAACTCAACATTTTCAAAACCATAATAAACTTTATTTCTTTTTTTATTAAAAGTTGTATCATTTTTAATTTCATCAATCTCATAAAAAACAGGGTCATCGGCATTTATAACCAAATTGAGCTTAGAGTTTAAAACAATTGCTTCTTGGATTTTTTTTCTTTTTTCCTCTAGGGTATAACAATTTTTTTGATCTATAAACGTATTGTGCAGCAGCAGATAATCAAATTTCATCGTATTAAAATATAAAGGCAGTTCAAAACAATTTAGCGCCATAGTATAAAAATTTTTTTTAATATCATTATCAAAAATGCCAAAAGTTTTTGATAAGTCTAAGATTATAGAGGTTAAAACAGGATATAACTCAGCATTTTTATTAATATTTGTAATAAAAGTCTTATTGTCCTTAGCAATGATTTGATTTAATAAATCCAGTGTGGTTTTTTTCCCGTTAGTTGCACAAACTGCTATTTTTGCAATATTTGAATATGTCTGTAGTTTTGATGCAATCCAAGGATAATTATTATCAATAAATAAATCTAAATTAAATTTATTTTGCGCTCTTATCTTTTCTAAAAATCTATAAAAACGCCCTAACCAGATAATTGCAGTTTTAAAATTCATTATAACCTTTAAAATAGTTTAACTTACGTATAGAGAAATTTATCCTCATAATATATAATACTATCAATGCTAGATTTTGTCTTTATATTATTAATAATTTTAGAAGTTATTTTAAGCACTATTATAGTTTTGCAAATAATAAAACTTGAAAAGCGCATTATTTTGCTAAATGAAAAATTAACAATATCCAGTGAAATCATATTTATAATAAACAATAAAATCAAAAAAGTAATAATCACACTAAACAGATTTGTATCCATAATTACCAATAAAAGATTTATTCAAATAAGAAAAATTATCAGAATTACACTAAATATTATTGAAATAATTATATTATTACGCTCGCTAAACCTATCAAAAGGTATAAAATCAATAAATTACAAAAATATTAAAAAATTATTTTTCGCGCAAATTTTAAGAAGAATAATCAGAAAATCAATCACTTATTTCGCCAATGCTTAATTCTTTTTAATTTATTAAACACGCTGTTATTTTTTTTTATTGCGTGGAATTAATGAATTATAAAAGAATATTCTCGTGGAAGTAAAATTTAAGCAAGGAAGGAATTAGACATGGGATTTGAAATACCTGATTTTCTGAAAAATGTACAAGATTATATCAAAAATGGTTTTACAAACCAATCAACAAAAACTGACACAGAGCAAAATACTTATGCTCCGCAAGTCCAAGCAGCAGATAAAAGCGCTAATGAAGAAAATATATTTGAAACATTAGCTCCATCAAAAATTGCCGCACTAAATCAGCAAAGCAATTCTGATGAAAACATTTATGACACAGCATCTCAAGAAGAAACAGAGCCTGACGCACCCCAAGAGCCTGTAAATAAATTTGATGAACTATCAGAAGAAGAAAAACTTATCAGAACAACTCTTGCCAAAGAACAAAATATTATTGACGGCAATATAAGAACTGAAGACGGCGGCGATGCCGATATTTTCGTTCAAGATCAAAGCACGCTTGGCGCTAATGATGATAATGGCGGTGTTGCTTGGTGTGCTGCTTATGTTAACTACATTGAAGAAACATCAGGTGTAGAAACAGCTCAATGGTATAAGGATATAAGCCAAGATAACAACAGAGATGGCGTTGAAGATTCTTGGACAGTTAAATATGTAAGAAAAGCCGCTGAAGATGCAGGTGCTATGGTTGAAGCCAATAAAACCCAATCAGGTGATATATGTTTTCTTACCAGCGGACATATGGGTGTTGTTGCAAAAGTTGAAGACGATGGCACCATCTGCGTTGTTGCGGGTAATACCGGTGATGAAACCCAAGTATTTATGATTCAACCGCAAGACTATGATATGTTTAGCTTTGCAAACACAACAGGAACAGATAGAACAAATGTTGATAACTCTGCAAACGCATATGCAGACGGCGTAGATCCTAATGAAGATATTAATACAAGTAAATACCATCCTGATTCTTTAAACTTTAGTGAATATGATGAAAATGACAACAGCAGAACAGGATACTATCATATTGATGATATTGAAAAATATCAAGATTATTTACTATTCGAGGGCGATGGCGAACCTGAAACTCCATCAGAAACTCCATCTGAAACTCCAGTAAGGACTCCATCTGAAACTCCAGTAAGGACTCCATCCGAAACTCCTGTTGGAACTCCATCCGAAACTCCTGTTGGAACTCCATCCGAAACTCCTGTTGGAACTCCATCAGAAGAACCAAGTGTTACTCCATCTGATGAACCAAGTATAACACCATCTGAGACTCCATCCGATGAACCAAGTGTTACACCATCTGATGAACCAAGTATAACACCATCAGAAACTCCATCCGATGAACCAAGTGTTACACCATCTGATGAACCAAGTATAACACCATCAGAAACTCCATCTGATGAACCAAGTATAACTCCATCAGAGACTCCATCTGATGAACCAAGCATAACTCCATCTGAAACTCCATCTGATGAACCAAGTATAACACCATCTGAAACTCCATCTGATGAACCAAGTATAACTCCATCAGAGACTCCATCTGATGAACCAAGCATAACTCCATCTGAAACTCCATCTGATGAACCAAGTATAACACCATCTGAAACTCCATCTGATGAACCAAGTGTTACACCATCTAAACCGGACAGTAACGATGATGATTTAGATATTGGAGATAGCGGCGTTGATTTTGATGACCCAATAAACGGACCAACATTTACTCCATCAGAAGAACCAAGTGTTACACCAACAATAGCTCCATCAGAAACTCCATCAGAAGAACCAAGTGTTACACCAACAATAGCTCCATCTGAAACTCCATCTGATGAACCAAGTGTTACACCAACAATAGCTCCATCTGAAACTCCATCAGAAGAACCTACGCTACCTGATGTAACTACCGACTGTCCACCTGTTTCAGATGTAAACCCTGATGATACACAAATTATAGAACCAGAACCAACTACTCCGGCTCCAGCTCCAACACAAGCTCCGGTAACATATGAAGATGTAGCTCCAACGTCAGCTCCAACGTCAGCTCCGGCTCCAGCTCCAACGTCAGCTCCGGCTCCAGCTCCAACTTCAGCCCCAGCTCCGGCTCCAACTTCAGCTCCGGCTCCGGCTCCAACTTCAGCCCCAGCTCCAGCTCCAACTTCAGCTCCGGCTCCAGCTCCAACGTCAGCTCCAGAAACAAGTCCGAGCCCGGAACAAACAAACAATCACCCAGCTACAAGTGAATCACAAAATGCTTCTGACAGCAGTGCATCATTTGAAAAAGAAAAAGAAAAAGAAGAAAAAGAATAATAAAATAATTGAAATAAAACAAGAAGGTAAAAAGCCTTCTTGTTTTATTTTATCATTCATAAATTGGAATAAAAAATGATTTATTGCACAAATTAAATTATAAAATTATAATTTAATAAAAACGGAGAAAAAATGAAAAAAGCATTTACACTTGCAGAAATAATGGTTTGCATTTCAGTTATGGGAATACTTGCTGTTGTAATGCTAATGAATATCAAACCTGAAAATTTTAATAAAAAGAGCAACATTGCAAATGCATACAAAGCAATAGATGAGTTTGAAAAAGCAAGCCAAATGATAAGAGAAAAAGAAACCAATGCAGTTCCATCCGGAAACTTTATGACAAAAATTCTGGATGAATATGAATATGCAATAATTAATGAAGACGGCTCTTTGAAAGATGCAAATGAAGTATTGGAATTATTTCAAAAATACATGAAAATAGAAAATGTCGGAGAAGAATTCTGCGATAACACAGGCTATTGTTCATCAGGAGATTCATATACAGGAGCCAAATTAACAAGCGAAGTACACGTTGGTCTTGAAGTCTTAGATAAAATCGAAGATTGCCCGATTCCAAAAATTCCAATCGACCCCGATGCGGTTGTACCTGAAAGGGGAAAATGCTGGGGAAAATTGTACGTTGATACAAACGGGAAAAAAGAACCCAACAATGAAGGGGAAGATGTATTTATTTTTGGTTTAAATGAAAAAGGGGTTGCATATTAGCGTTCTTGATTAATTAAAAACAGCGTTTTATTGACTTTATTTAAAAGAGCTTGCTCCTTTAAATCAATGTTTTTACTTGAATACTTGCCATCATTTACTGGTATATATTTTGAATAATACCCTGCATCATATTTCAAATTACCAAGTTCTTTAGCATAATAATTTGAATTTAAAATTTGTATGTAACTTTCTTTATGAGATTCAGGCTTATTTTGATATTTTGTTCTAAGATTTTTTGTATATAAATCAAGCACATTTACACAAGCATTAAATCTTTGAATATCCTCATTTTGTTCAATACATTTTCTTAAACTATCAAGCGCATATCTTACTCTTTGTAAATCATTAACATAAGTCGAAGATTTTTCTTCTTTTACAATTACATCCAAAAACAATGCATCATCAAAAGGAGCTTTTTGAAAATTTTCCTCTTGTGTCTCCTCGCTATCTGGTACTATAATATCACTTTCTTTGCTTGATTTTGAATATTGCTTTTTATAACTAAAATCATCTTCAATATTAGGTAATTTGCCGTAATATCCTCTTGGAATTTCTTCATATTTATTTGTTGAATAATTAAACTTTTTATCCCGTTTTTTAAACCTTGCAAAAAACCCTTTTTTTTCTTCTTTATTCTCTTTTAATTTTTCTTTAATATCATCAACTTTTTTTTCATATTTTGGTTTAGAATTTTTAGCCTCTTCAAAATATGTATCTATGAAAAAATCTTCTTGACAATATGCTCGATTTATCATCAAGAAGATTAAAAAAATTATTAATTTGATAATATTTTTTTTCATAACAACATTATTCAAAATTTAACTTAATAATTCCATAGCTGATTGCAAAAGTTGTTTATAAGTAGACATGATTTTTCCTGAAAGATCCAGCTGTGTATTTGCTTCTTGCCAATACGTAGCATTAGCTTTAAAATCAATGTTTGATAACTCTATTAAACCGCTTCTCACTTCACCTTTTCCTATAACAGGTTTGCCTGAATATTCTGTTTCCAGATATTGACCTTGTTTATATTCAAAAAGCTCTTGCGGATTATGAAAATTCATTAAAGCAAGCTTATACAAAGGCGTACAATCTTTACCATTGTTAGCTTTTCCATACAAAATTCCATCGCCTTTTATTTCATATTCATCATATTTACCTAAATATTTACCGTTATCAGGGTCAATCCAAAGCTTAATTTCAGTAGTCGGAACAGCCAAAGCTCCGCCTTGGGCTATTGTATCTTCATAAGCACTGTCTGATAAAGATTTTGTACCTGACATAATTTCACCTTTATCATTCAAAATATATCCTTGAACTTTTGACCCATCAGCAGCCCTATAGACGCCTTCGCCATCAAACTTAAACTCGCCCAATCTCGTATAAGCAATTCTTCCTTCTTCATTTCTTAAAACAAAGAAACCGTTGCCTTCAAGAAAAACATTTTCATTTGATGTCCCTGGAATTGCCTTGCCTTGTCCCGTATTTTTCAAAATTCTGTCAGGAACGGCAGCGTCAAGATAGGTTTTAAAAGTTACCTGATTTTCCCGATACCCCGGTGTATATAAATTAACAAGATTCTCTGAAATTGCATTCATCCATTGAACCGTTGTTTTTTGCGTATTCATCGCATTAATATAGGAATCTCTCATTAGTTACTCCTTTTTTTTCTTTGATTATTTGAATTATTGTTTTCGCCTTTATATTTTGAATAAGCAATTTGCGAATAGTTTATTTGAGCATCGTCAAACCTTTGCCTCAAACATGGAATATTTTGTTTTAAAAAACTTTCTACTTCAAAACTTCCGGGGATAAAATGAGTCAAAATTTTACCTTCTTTATCCAATTTTAAAATTACGGTTACATCTTTATCAAAGTCTAACCTTATCGCTTTTTTTGTTTCAATTGAACTATGAAGCATATTTAAAAGCGAGTTTGAAGTTTTAATTGTTTTATCATCAATATTTAAAGAAATTTTATCATTATCAACAGTATAGTTAATTATATTATTTTGATTTAATAAATTAACAAAAAATATTGCATCATTTACTCCGATTTTCGATGAATCAATATCAAACTCTGAACCAAAATCTAAATTTAAAAATTTTTCGTTTAATTGTTCTTCAAAAGTTGGTTCTTTATCATTCGAAATAAATGAAATAATCTCTAAAAGCTTAGTTCTTATATCATCAAAAGGTGAAAAAGTCTTAGCGGCAATATAATCTTGAGATATACTGCCTTGCATGCTTGTTTCATCAAAAGCATTTTGATTATATTCAATTGTAGATGGGGCACTAATTTCCATTTTGTTTTTGTTTTTCCAAATACTCTAATAACTCTTGTTCTTGGGTTTTTTCTCTATTTCTTATAAAGAATTTTTGCGAACCGATTTCATTTAATTCTTTTAGCTCAAGCGCTTTTTGTTCCTTGATATAATCTTCTTTTTGATGTTCCTTGTGACTTTCTAAAACATTAACTTCTTGTTCTTTAATTTTTAATATTTCTTTTTCTTTATTTAAATTTTCAACAGCTTGTCTTTTTTCTTCTTGAAGTTTTTCATCTTCTTCCCAAAGATGTTTAATATATTTATCATACTGATCAAACATCATAGGGTCTGCACTTCTCATCTGTTTAGTCAAAGTTTCAATTTGTTTTCTGTTTTCAATTATCAAATACTCAATTCGATTAACCTCTTCTTGTGCTTTTATTACAACCTGTAATTGTTCTTCTTTTTTTCTAATTCTTATTTCAAGAATTTTTTGTAATCTATATCTAAAGGGCATTAATTAATCTTTCAAAGCACACTAAGCTATGAAATATAACGACTTATTCTTTTTTTTATTTAATAAAAAAATTAATAAAGTCAAAAAAATCAACCAAATATATGATTTGAAATGCAATTAATATAGTTGATAATTTTATTGTTATGATGAGGGGAATTATATTTAAAATAATATTTTTATTGTGTTTAATGTTATCAAACACTCTTAATTGTTACGCTTTAGAAAAAATAGGAATAATTACAGACACCCTTTTAACCCCTGTTAATTACTATAATGCTTATTTTAGAACTCCGATGTTCTTTGCTCAAGATATTAAAGGCGAACTTAACAAAAAAAATGTCCAAGTTGTTGCCATTGACACTACTCAAAATGCTCTAAAAGCAGCAGGGCTAAGGCAATATGACCTTGAATCTCTCCAAGGACTTCAACAAGGATATAATCTTGAATATCCGCTTTTAAAGAAAATTGCCAAAGGCATAGGCGTAAAAAAGATGGTTATTGTTTCAATGGGTATGGATATACAGCGTGATTTTCTAAAAAACACCGTCTGGAATGTATTTAATGTGTCAGGCATGGATGTCGTAAATCCAACCCATAGAGTAAGCGTATATGTTGCATTTGTAGATGTTGAAAAAGAACTTATGCTATGGGAGAGCATATATGCTAAAAACATAAGAAACAACAAAATGAAAAACCTTGATACAACAATTTCAAATAATTACGAGGGAATGTTGAGATTAAAAGAATACTCTAAATATATAAGCCCTGATATTGCATATAATGTTAAAATGAAAATGTTAAATCCAAACTATGTTGAACCTCCAACATATATTACAAGAGAAAACATAAAACAATATGCTAAAGACAAGCACAATATTGGCTCTAAAAAAGAACTGTCTGAAATTGACAGACAAAAATGGGATACAGAAAAACTTAAAGAAGACACTAAAGATAATATCATTGAATTTACAAATGACACCAAAAACGGAATAAAAAATGTAGGAAATAAAACAAAAAATGGTATAATCAATCTTAAGAATAAAATCTTCAAAAATAAAACTACACAAAACGAAGAATGGCTATAGCCAAATACGGAGGAAATATGGTAAAACCCCTAAATGACAAGGAAGACAAAAATCCAAACAAAAAACCTTTAGAACTAAGCTCAAATACAATAATGATTATCAATAACGTCATAATGCTTGTTGTGATAATTATTGCGATGATTATAATGTACATACTTTTAGATTCATCTTTTAACAAAAAATTATCTAAACTTATTCCAAACGAAGAAGAACAATCAGAAGAAACGGAAGAAGTTAAACAAGAAGGCATATTGCTTGATTTAGGAGATTTTATATTAAATTTAGCAGATGCAGCACCAAGAAGATATTTAAAAGTCGGAATTGCAATGGAATTATCAAAAACAGAAGAAGAAATTGCAACTTCCCAAGCCATGGCAGAAGCTAAACCGCAAGGCGGACACGGCGCAAGCACTCCACTTGATCCTAACGCAAGTATAATTTCAGAAATGGAACGCTATAAACCGGCTATCAGAGATGCTGTTATATCTGTTTTATCCAACAAAACATCTGATGAATTATCTACGCCCACAGGCAAAGAGTTAGCTAAAGAAGAAATAACCGAAATGGTAAATAATGTGTTTGAAGGTCAAAGAGAAGTTATGAGAGTAAGCTTCGGACAGTTTATTATTCAATAAGTATCAAAAGATGGAAGAAAATAAAGACAACATTAATAACGAAAATTCAACTTCGAAAATAAATGAAGAAAACTTATCAACAGAAAAAATTGATAATGAAATTGAGGTTGAAAAAAATTTGCATTTGGAAATCGAAAAAGATGAAAAGACCTCCAATAGCCAACTGGTAACTGTAAGACCCGTAAAATTTCAAGAATTTGAAGATATAACAGTTAACCACGCAATCAAGAAAAATCTTGATATTATGCTTGATATTCCAATGCATATAAGCGTTGAATTAGGAAGAACAAAATCATCCATAAAAGAAATAATGGAGCTTGAAAAAGGCTCAATTGTTGAATTAAATAAAATTGCAGGCGAACAAGTTGAAATTTTTGTAAATCAAAAACTGGTTGCAAAAGGGGAAGTAATTGTCATAGAAGATAAATTTGGCGTCAGGGTTACTTCCACAAACATTGTCAAAACAATAACTTAGCCTCTAAAAAGATTATTTGATTCAACTTCATTTTTCAAAATCGGATAATCATTTATGTTTTGTTTTTGAGCAAAATCAACAGCATATTTTCTTGCTAATTCTAAAATATCAGAATCTTGAACAATGTCTGCAAGCTTAAAATCAGGCAAACCCGACTGTCTTGTGCCTAAAAACTCCCCCGGACCTCTTAATTCAAGATCCTTTTGAGAAATGACAAAACCATTATTTGTTTTTGTCATAATTGAAAGCCTATTTTTGACTTCAGAACTTCCTTGAGTTATTAAAGCGCAATATGATTGATTTTCACTCCTTCCAACCCTGCCTCTTAATTGATGCAATTGAGATAAACCAAACCTTTCAGCGTTTTCTATAACAATAACCGTTGCATTTGGGTTATCTACACCAACTTCAACAACAGTGGTTGCAACAAGAATATCATACTTTCCGTTTTTAAAATCATTCATAACCTCGTCTTTTTCAATATTTGACATTTTGCCATGCAATAAACCCACCTTATATTGGCTAAATTCACCCTCTTGGAGTTTTTGAGCTTCCAATGTTGCCGCTTTTGCGCTAATTGCCTCAGATTCATCAATTAAAGGATAGACGATATATGCTTGGTGTTTAAAGAAAATTTCTTTTTTTATTAAATCATATATTCTTTTTCTTTCACTAACTCCGCCAAGAGTTGTTATAATGGGCTTTCTTCCTTTTGGCAATTCATCAATAACACTAACATCCAAATCTCCGCATAAAGTTAATGCCAAAGTTCTTGGAATTGGTGTTGCTGTCATATTAAGCATTTGAGGCATTTTACCCTTATTTAAAAGTGCATTTCTTTGTTTAACGCCAAACCTGTGTTGTTCATCTATTACAATCGCACCCAAATTCTGAAATTCAACTCCCTCTTGGATAAGCGCATGTGTTCCAACAGCAACATGAATTTGGCCGTTTTTTAAATTAGCCAGCATCTCTTTTCTTAATTTTGCACTGTTTTTACCTGTAAACAAACCAACACTAAGCCCCAGCGGAGTCAACCAATTTGAAAAATTTTTATAGTGTTGAATGGCTAAAATTTCAGTCGGCGCCATAATTGCCCCTTGGTATCCGTTTTCAATTGCACAAAGCAAAATAATTGCCGCGACTACTGTTTTTCCTGAACCCACATCTCCTTGTAAAAGCCTTTGCATAGGAATTTCAGAATTCAAATCCTGCATAATTTCATCTAAGGCATTTTTTTGCGCATTTGTTAATTCAAAAGGCAGATTTTTAATGAATTTATCAACTAAACCATTTTCTTTAACACTAAGCCTTATTGTTTTATTTTTTTGATTTTCCTTTCTTAAAAGCGCCAAATTTAATTGCATTGAAAAAAATTCTTCAAAAACAAGCCTATATCTGGCTCTGTCAATCTGTTCCTGACTTTTTGGATTATGCATATCAAAAATGGCCGATTTTTTATCTTCTAAATTTAATTCATCAATAATATATCTTGGTAAAGGTTCAACTATTTTATCTTGAAATTTAACTAAGGCATTATTTATTGCGTTTATTAATGTTTTTGGATTTAGACCCTCAATCAAAGGATAAACAGGCATTATCAAATTTTTATTAAATTCAAGAGCCTCTCCTTGACCCAATATCTGAATTTGAGCTTTTTCTATTGTTGTAGCTGATAAGTAATCATCAAATTTAACCTTTCCCAACACCATAACACTTGAATTAATCGGATACATTTTTTTATAATGCTCAATCAATCTTCGATTATCTGTTTTAATAAAAAAATTAATCGGCATAACGCCGGTTGAATCTTTTACATAAACAGTAAAAATAGTCAGCTTATTTTTTGTTGTTCTATGAGCAACTTTTATTATAGTTGCAAAAAATGAAACAGTTTCGCCATATTTTAAATCTTTGATTTTCTTCTGACCCACATAATTAATATATTTTCTTGGATAATACTCAATCAAGTCTTTTACTTTAAAAATGTTCATTTTATTGAACATTTTGGCTATTACTGGACCAACCCCCTTAACATAAGCAACATCAATATCTTCTATTTCATCTTGGAATTGTTTTTCTGTTTCTTCTGTTTGTTTTTCCTTTTTGGGTTTAATCAATTTTCTTAAACGGGCAAAGGTTTCAAGCGTTTTATCAATTGTATATTTTCTATTGTTAACACTATCAATATGATAAGACTCAAAAAGATTTATAAGATAAAGAATATTTTGTTTTTCAATTTTATTGATATTTTTTAAAACCTGATTTAATATACCAATCATAAATTTTGAAAAATTCATCTTCCTTCCGTCAAAATCTATGTATTGATATTTAACTTCAAGCGTTATTGCCTGTTTTATTTTTTCATATATTTCATCAAAGCTCAATTTTTCTTCCTAATAAATCAACCTGATAACTTCATATAAATTAATTTTATTGGCTTTTCCTCTTATAACAACATTTTTAATTATTATTACATCAACATAATCTTTCACTTTTTCATAAGTTGATTCACTTATTAAAAAATTAGTTCTATATACTTTATTATAATTTTCAATTCTGCTTGCCGTATTTACGGTATCACCTATTACAGTATATTCAAGACGTTCTTGAGAGCCAATATTACCTATAAAAGCTTCGCCTGATGAAATTCCTATTCCAATCTCAATTCTGGGTTTACCTTCTTCCAGCCATTTTTCTTGAAGATATTTAACCTTTCTTAGCATTTTATCTGCACATCTGACCGCATCAAGCGCGTGGTTATCACTCTTTTTTGGTTCACCAAAAATAGCCAAAACAGCATCTCCCATAAACTTATTTAATACGCCGTTATATTCTTCAATTATAGGAACAAGCGCAGAAAAATATTCATTTAAAATCACAGAAACACTGTCAGCATCCATAGATTCAGATATAGAAGTAAAGTTTCTAATATCTGCAAAAAGTACGGTTATGTCTGCTCTTTTGCCGCCAAGAGAAATATTATCAATATTTTTAACAACATTTTGCATAACATCATAAGACAAATATTTACCCATCACTTTTTGAATTTTTAATTTTTTGTTATCCTCCATTAAATATCTGTATGAATAAGCACAAGCTATTGAAACAACAACAAAAACCAAAGGCAAAATAACACTTATTGCAATTCTGTTATAATACATAAATATTGCAAAAAACATATATAACAGCATTATAGTAGTACAAGATAATAATGCGCCAATAATTGGCATAGTATTTATCAAAACAAAAACCAAAATAAAGACAAATAAACAAATAATGAAATTATATAAAGGACTCGACATTCTAAAAAAACGATTTGACAGCAAATTATCAAAATTTGTTGCTTGAATATCAAGACCTGAAAAAGTTTCGCTTGTCGGAGTTCTTGCAATATCATTCAATGCTTGAGCATTTGCATTCGCTCCGATAAAAACAAATTTATTATCAAAAACCGATGGGTCTAATATAGGCTTTTTACCTTGTTTTATTGCTCTATAAGAATTGATAACATCAAATGCACTATATTTTTTATGCGAATAATTAATATCTTCTAAATCATAATAACAAATATAATTTAGCGTCATCCCTTTTTTATTTTCAACAGGAATTTTAAGAGTATATTTATCTGAAAAACCAAAAATATAATTATCTGATAAAATGAACTCCTTAATTCCGGTATATTTACTATACATTAAAAAAGACATAGAAGGATATATCGTACCCTTATAATCAATTAATTGCGCAATTTGCCTTATATATCCGTCTGAATCTGTCGGAACATTAACAAAACCTATTGAATTAACATTTTTAAAATACTCATTTTGCAGAGCAGTAAAACTCTTAAAATCACTTTTTACTTTGTTTTTAGTTCTTTTATCAATTATTACCACATCTGATTTTTCTTTGAGCAGCTTATCATAATTATTTTTATCAATATTATTTTCAAAGTCATCGTAAGAAAAAGCAACACCCGTTGTTAAATTTTTAAATTTATCTATTGAAGAAAAGAACTTTTTATCACTCAAAGGATACTCTAAATCCGGAGCCATTATAAGCCCATCATAGCCCATAACCTTTGCTTTTGTATATGTTTGAAGATAATCAAATATTTCAAGATAATATTCCCTTTTCCAAGGCCATCTTCCTATTTCATGAAGCGATTTATCATCAATGGCAATCAAAACAACATCAGAAGAGGGAATTTTATTTTTAAGAGTTAATTTATATAAAAAATTATAAGACTTTGCTTGCGAAAATTGCGCAAGCGAAAAATATATCACAACGAATATAAAAGCAAACACTAGAAATAAAAATTTTATACTCTTTTGTTTTAACTCCATACTTTTATTTTATTATACTTTATTCAAAATAAAAAGAAAAAAATATGACTCTCAAATTTGAGAGTCATATTTTTAAGTTATTAAATTTATAATCTGTTTTTCGGATTTAAAAATTCCGGAATATCTAATGAACTTGATGAAGATGGAGCAGATTGCTCACGTTGTTTTTCTTCAGTGTTAGAAGGCATTCCAAACGGGAATGAAGAAGAAGCATTCATTCCTGATGAAGAAAATCCGCCAAATAATCCTGCTGCTGATAATTTGTTATCTGCGGTATTTGGCGCAGAAACTTCGCCATTTTTAAGCTCAAAGCCCGTTGCAATGATTGTAATTTGAATTTCACCTTGAATTCTATCATCAACAACAGCACCAAAAATTACATCGGCATCATCAGCAACTGCATCATGGATTACATTTGCAGCTTCATTTACTTCAAATAAAGTCATATCAGGACCGCCAGTAACATTCATGATAATACCTGTAGCACCGTTAATCGATGTTTCAAGCAGTTTAGAATCTATTGCAAGTTTAGCAGCCTCCATTGCTCTGCCTTCACCTGATGATTTACCGATACCCATTAAAGCTGAGCCTGATGATTGCATAATTGTCTTAACATCGGCAAAGTCAACGTTAATTAAACCACCAACAAGGATAATATCTGAAATACCTTGAACACCACACAAAAGAACTTCATCTACAACAGAGAAAGCATCTTTAAAAGTTGTTCTTCTTTCAACTACTTCCATTAATTTGTCGTTGGGAATAACAATTAATGCATCAACATTTTCTTTTAATTTTTCAAGCCCTTGAAGTGCTTGAGCTAATCTTTTTTTACCTTCAAATTTAAAAGGTTTAGTAACAACACCGATAGTTAAAGCGCCCATTTCTTTTGCAATTTTGGCAACAACAGGAGCAGCACCGGTACCTGTTCCTCCGCCCATACCTGCTGTAACAAAAACCATATCAGCGCTATCCAGTGCAACTGTTATATCTTCTCTTGATTCTTCTGCAGCCTTTTCGCCAACTGAAGGATTTCCGCCTGCACCAAGACCGTTAGTTAATTTAGTTCCAAGTTGAACTTTTCTTGGGGCACTGGACATTTCAAGAACCTGTGCATCGGTATTCATTGCCCAAAACTCAACACCGCTTAAGCCGGAAGCAATCATTCTGTTAACTGCATTGCCGCCGCCGCCGCCAACACCGACTACTTTAATATTAGCGTTTGTTGAATATCTCGGATATTCTGCAGGTTGTCTGTCATAATTATCTAATTTGAACTTATCCACTTATTGGCCCTCTTAAATTTACTTTTATTTTTACTATATTTTAAAAATTTTTAGATGTAAAGAAAATCTAATAAAAGTATGTATCAAATTTTACATAAATTCAAATTTAGTGTAAACAACACAAACAATTAAAGAAAAATATTAATTCTTTGCAAAATCCAAAAAATACTATATAATTTAATAAAGTAAACTTTTGTAAACATGTGAATAATTATTTATCATTTTATTTATTCAGTTGACTTTAAATAATCAACAATACCATGACAAAATCAAATAAGAGGTCAAAAATGAATTTTAAAAACTTTAAAATTGTGAGAAAATTAAAAGATTTAAGTCCAAAATTAAAATGGACCATGTTTTCACAATTTCAAGATTATAAAATCGGCTCAAGATATATAGACTATCTTATTCCTGAAGATAATAAAGATATAAATAAAGATAACGAAAAACTTGAAAAAATGGTAAGAGATACCCTAATTAAGGAATTTTCACCAAAAATAAAAGATTTTAAATCATTTGATCTTCTTGTTGACGCAACAGTTCACAGAATTAAAGAAAAACAATTACGCTCTATGGGTGATTGGGAAGATATTGAACTATAAATGGCTTACTATTGTTGATTTATATTTTGCAAGTCCTTTTTGCGCTTGCTTTAAAAGCATTAAATAAAATTCAAGCTCATTTTCCGAAGAATTATTAATAAATTTTAAAAGCTCCGTTTTTACAACATTATTTTCAACCGGACTCTTTATATCTAAATTGCTCATTTTAAATTCAATATCAAGAGTTTCAAAAATTTTAATAATATTATCTAATGTCGGCATATATTTTCCGGATTCAATTCTTGAAATATGCTTTTCATGAAGCGAAACAATTTCAGCCAATTGAGCTTGTGTTAAGCCTTTTATAAGTCTTGCTTCTTTTATTTTTCTTCCAAGGGATACTTTATCCATATAACTTCCTTAATAAGTATGTTACTTATATGATAAGGTTAGCCAATAAAATTATGAACCATAATCAAGTTACTATCAAATATATTTGGTAACATATTTATTAACAAAAATTAAGAAAGCAAAAAAGATATACTATGCTGTATTACCAATGAAATCTAAATTTTAAATTATTTTGGTGATGTATATGTTTATTAATTTGTAATATTATGGTAACATAATCAAAGATAAAAAAAATAAAAATTTATTTAATATGTTAATTCGAAAGTTAATAAATATGTTACTAAAAACTCAAAAAAAATCTGCATTCAGTTTAGTTGAACTCTTGATTAGCTTAATTGTAATTTCATGTATTAGCGCAGCTTTTGCACCGTTGATAACTAAAAAATTTTCTACTCAGATTATAGGTAGAGGGGGCGATTCTATTTCTGACATTACAGCAGACTGCGAAAAATTTGGTCCTAATTGCAATCTTTGCACAAGCAACTTTTGTTTATCTTGCACTGGGTTAAATTGTGCTGATAATGAATATAAAGATAATGCAACTTGCACTTGCAAAAAATGTAATAAAGAATATGGAGAACATTGTATAGAATGCAATTCCGATAAATGTTCAACATGCGCTGACGGATATTATTTAGATGAAAAAAATAAATGCAGTGCTTGTAATAATAAATATAGCAATTGTTTAAGTTGCAATAAAGAAGAATGTACTTCTTGTATAAACGGATATGTTATTAAAAATAGCAATTGCGAACCTTTTTCATGTTCAGGCGATAATTTTATACAAGTTGGGAATCTATGCATAACAAAGAAAAACATGGGTGATGCAGACGAACTAGCCATACCAAATGGAATTAATATAGTAAATACAGGTTCAACTTGCAACTCAAGCAACTCAAATTTTTGCTGCTGGAAAGGAAATACTACAAATACTTGCGATAACGAAAATGGTGGAACATATTCAGGATGCAACAGAACCGTATGTGACTATTATGCTGCTGATTATATCTGTAAAAATTATAACTACGGCGGATATACTTGGAGATTGGCTACAACGTCAGAGATGTCCGGTTGGATAAACAGCTCAATAGACCTTAAAGCTAATGGACTTCAACTATGCGATAGTACATCTGGTAAACTTTCTGCACTTTGCGCAAATATTAATAATTGTTCAGGATCAAGTGATGGCAAATGTTATCCATACCATATTTGGAACGCAACCTCAAATTATTATTTAATGAATGGAAAATGGAGCCAAGGAAACGACAGTAATTTAAGTGCTTTTTCTACTCGCTGTGTTACAGAAATGCAAAAAAGTTGCGAAGCTAAATTCGGAGCAGAATGTTTAACTTGCGACGAAAACAAATGCCTTGCTTGCGATAACAATGACGGTTATGTACTTAAAAACGGCAAATGTGAAAGCACGTTTTGTAAAGGCAGTGATTTTATGTTAATAGGAAATCTTTGTATAACAAGAAGAAATATGGGAGATAGCACAACTCTAAAAATTCCAAGCGGAATTAATATAGTAAATACATATACGAACTGTAGTGCAACCAGCACAAATCTTTGCTGCTGGAAAGGATCTACAGCTTCCAATTGTGATAATGCAAATGGCGGCGGATATTCAGGCTGCGGTAGAACTGCTTGCAGTTGGTATGCTGCTGATTATATCTGTAAAAATTATAACTACGGCGGATATACTTGGAGATTGCCTACAACGTCAGAGATGGCAAACTGGGGCGCGTATTCTAACAACAAAGGAGCAAAAGGACTACAATTATGCGGAGAATATTACAATGGCTCTATAGCAGCACAATGCGACCCGATAGCAACATACGCCTGTAGAGGCAGCTTTAATGGTGCTTGTAGTGTATATGACATATGGAGTAGCGAAGCATATCCAATAGGAAATGATGTATATGTGTATCGACTTGAAAATGACAACTGGTATACCACATATTGGAAAAGATCTGCAGCAGAATCCGCTCGTTGCGTAACTGAGCTATAAGCAAATTTTATGTTATTTTTTGTGTTTTGATATCGTGCCTTTTGAATTACTCAAAAGGCCTTTTTTTTAAAACCCTAAACAAGCGAACTTAGCCAGACTTGGCTTAGTGAGCGAAGTTTGGGGCTTAGGTGTGTGAAGCTCGTGACGGCAGAGCGTTGAGCTCTGGCGGACAGAGCGAATACCTTACCACAGCGACGTTTCA
>CALVHD010000010.1 GCA_944327245.1 Candidatus Gastranaerophilales bacterium | reverse complement strand
CTCATGTAGAGTAGGTCAAAAGATGATGTGGCAAAATTTATTATTTCATTTATA
Organism: Candidatus Gastranaerophilales bacterium; assembly: GCA_944327245.1. Classification (GTDB taxonomy): domain Bacteria; phylum Cyanobacteriota; class Vampirovibrionia; order Gastranaerophilales; family Gastranaerophilaceae; genus RUG14156. The sequence continues at coordinate 58,617 of CALVHD010000010.1, read as the reverse complement.
ATAGAATTATTAAATTGAAAAAAGCCTTGAGTCATATTACTATTTTAGAAATTTTTTATGGTGTTGGCAATAGGTTAAGTATTCGAACAATGTGTTGATGAAAATATTTTCATAAGTTTAAAAGTCGTATTGGGCGTGCTTTTTCGGATTGTTGTTAATATTACAAATTGTTAAGAATATTTAATATAAAAAGGCAAAAATTGCAATTTAGTGTTGTTTATATAAGTGTGTAGTTGTTTTGGAGTAATTATGCAACAAATCCAAAGTCCCAGCGTTGACAGTCTTCCAAGAATAGGTTATTACGTATCGAAAGAAGAACAAAAACAGAAATTTTTTGAAGAGGAATCTCATATACATAAACAAGGTCCTTTATCAGGTGTAAAAGCAGGAGCTCATAAATTAACAAATGATTTTTTAACTTATTTTCCAAAGGGGTTTGCAGGTTCTAAAAATAGCGATTTTTATGAATATTTATCCTTAGGCATGGTTCCTTATATTGTGGGAAGTGCAATGTTAATTGCTTTATATGGTGCTGCAAGGGGTAAATTTAATGCAACCGATGCACATGCTGCAGGCAGGGGCTTTAGAAAAATGACAGCCGGTGTTATTGCCTATGGAATAGGTAAATGGGCCTCAACAAAATTATCAAGAACAATGATAAACGCTTCAACGGGTGTGGATTTGGATTTAAAATATATTAAAAAAGTCAATGAACTTCCTGAGCCGGGTCAAGAAAAGGGACTTGTCAGAATACAATACCCCGGAGTCTATGATTCTGCTGAATTTTTCAGAAAAGACTTGCTTGCAAAAGATGCAGAATTAAATCATGGCAATGTATTTGCTCTTGATGATGAAAAGGCTAAAAAAGCAGGGTTTAAAGAAAAATTGAATAATCCCGGACAGTTAATAAATGAAAAAACAAAGAAATTAAAAATCAGAGCAACCGCAATGGAAAATATATCAAAATATATTGTAGCTGCTACAGGAGTTGCTTTTGGGGCTCAAAAGGCATTTGAAGAGTTGAGGTTACCAAAAATGACCAGCTTAAAAAATGTTGCAGATTTTCTAAGAGGCGTTGCAAAAGCTACTGTTGAGGCAGGAAAACAATTGTGGGAGGGCACTGATAGAAATATCATAACAAGAAATTACGGAAAAGTTTTAATTGGTGCGAGTGCGATAGCAACTTTATTGGCATGGATTGTTCCTACAATCGGATTTAAGTCAAATCCGAACACTGTTAAAACTAAAGTTGATACTAATAAAGAATACGAGGTATGCTAATGAGTTATATAAGCCCGATATTAAGTAATTCTTTAAAACATAACAATAAAAACGGTATTCATAAAGAAAATAATTTTGATAAAGTTTATGATGATTTGACCCGTCATGCAAACGATGTTAAACCTAATGCCCCAAAGGCAAGATTGGTAAAAGGCGGTGTTTCTCATTCAATTAAAAATACTTTAAAAGACGGTAAAAACTTTTTTGTAGCGGTTAAAGACGGTAAACTAAGCGACAATAATTTAGGCAGAATAAACGATCTTGGCATGAAGCTTGGTGCGCTTGTAATTGCTTCATTTTTAGCAAGCAGAGCAAAAACAAAGACAGACGCAATAATGCAATTTGTCGGCGGAACTACCTTTTTTGCCTCTATGAGTTTATGGCCGAAATTGTTTATTAATTTGCCAGCAAAGATTGTACATGGTCTTGATATAGGCGATAGATATATTAGTGCTCAAGGGGATGAAAAAGATATCCATTTAGATAATCAGTTTTATCCTACCGATGTATATTCTGAAAAAGATTTAAGAGAAATGGGCAAAAGAACGGGCATAGATTATGATAGTCCAAACGGTAAAGAAAAAATCTTAAGAAAAAAACAAAAACTTGCGCTTCAAAATAGGACTCTATGGATGGCAACAGCAGGTTTTGCAACTCCATTATTGACTGCAATGACAGGTAATATTATAGAACCAAAAATTAAAAATGCGGTTATTGATAGAGATTATAAAAAGGCAAGGGATATAATTACACCAAAACCGTTTATGGAACAAAGTTCTAATGTAATTCTAAAATCAGGTTTAGAAGAGTATTTAAGTAATGCTAAGGCAGATGTCAGAAATGTTGACGGAATAGAAAATTTATTTAAAGAATATTCAACTAAAAATGTTGATGATTTATTCTTTAAAAGATTAGGGGAAATGCTTCAAATAAATACGCCGTATGACAATGTTAAGACAAAAAGCGGTGAAGTTGTAAAAAGGTCTTATCAAATGTTTAAAGATCAGGATAGTAATGAAGCAATAAAAAATTTCCATCCTAATACTTTAGTGGATGCTCTAAGGAATATCCAGTCTGCTACTGCAATTGTTAAACAAGATAGTTTATCAGAAGCTCTTGAAAATATTAAATCTGTTGAAGCTGCAGATAATTTATTGTTATCAGGAGCCGGTATTCCACCAGCTACATCAAAGACAATAGATGTAAAACAAATTTTAGAAGACTTTAGCAAAAGCGCCGATAAAACACTAAACGGTTTAAGAAAAATTCTAGAAAACAAGGGCTTGAGCAGTTCTCAAATCAGTTCTGTAGAAAAAAGGTTGACATTTGATAATTCAACATTCTTTGAAACAATAAAAGAATATAATAAATCTGTTTTACCTGAAGTTAGAGGCAGATTTAAAGCTTATATGAATTTATTTAATTCCGTTATGGGTTCAAAAACAGAATCTATGACAACTAAAGAATATCTTGCCGAGTTAGATAAATTAATGAAAAGGCTTGATTTTAGCTATGATGATTTAGGAAAAATTATCAATCAAGGTGTTGGAAATACTAAAGCACAAGAATATTTGACTGATTATTTTAAAGCTTTTGCAGAAAGAACAAAAAATTTATCTAAAGAAGAATATCAAAAAGAACTTGGTAATTTCTTATCAGTTTCAATGGATGCTGATCTTTTAGAAACTACTAGAGAATTTGTTAAAAGAAAAAATATTGAAAGCATTGTAACTAATGCAAAATCTGCAAGTGATAATGAGGTATTTAAAAATTTAAATAATGCCTTAATTGGAATAAAAAAAGGTGAAGATAGCGATTTGTTAAGATTTTTAACTAATTTCAAAAATGGAAAAATAATTTCTATTGAAGCAATAAAAGCAAAAGCATTAATTTGCAGTAATTTTGAAAGAAGAGTTGCAAACGGTGAATTTAAAACTGCTCTTGAAGATGCAAGGTTGTTAAGCGGTAATCCTGAACAAATTAAAGGTAACTTTGAGAAGTTGCTTAGTGCTGCACGTTTATTAGTTTACGATGGATCTTCTTCAGTATATGCAAATAAAGCTAATCTTGGTAATGAAGAAGAATTTAATGTGCTAAAAGGTTTTATTTATGACTCTAAAAAATTTGATTATGAAACCTCAGGTTTTAATATAAAAGAAGTAGTTGAAAATTTAGGAAAAATAGATCCAAATAAAGAAAAAGATTATCTAAGATCTTTGAGTTTTTCCGATGCAATTAGAAAACGTGCAACTGAGATTTATAACAATAAGAGCTGGGCAAGGATATTTGTTCCTATGACGGCTGCTTTAATTGCGGTAACATTGTTGGTTCAACCGTTCTTTGGAAAGATTAAAAACGAATTTCCTGAGGAAGAAAATAAAAATGGAGGTGTTAAATAATGTCAATAAATAATGTAAGGTTGGCGCAAATGCCTGCTCAAACGGTTAACACATCAACTCCGACAGTGCAAACAAAAGAAAAACAAGAAATAAAAGACGATTATCAATTATCAATGGTAAGTCCTCTTTTGGCTCAAATGCTTTTGGCGCAAAGTAAAACAATACTTCCTAAGACCGATGTTTCTTCTGTTCAAAATGTTACGGAAGCTCAAAAAAGAGTTCCCAATTATAAAAACGATTTAAGAGATATGTTGACTCATAATAAAGCTAATATTTTAGCTGTAATTTTAAGGACAATGAATGCTCAAGATAAAGACGGAAATGAACTAATTCAAGGCGATGAAATTTCAGGAAATTTTGTAAACGCTGTTGATAGATTGGATGAAATCAAAAACTTAGGCTTTAATACTCTGCATGTTCTACCCATTCATCCTACAGGAAAAACCCATGCTATGGGTACAGCGGGTTCATTATATGCACCAAAAGACTTTTTAGCGCTTGACCCTGAATTGGTTGACGAAAATCCGCCTATTGAAGCAAGAAAAAGAATAGAAGAATTATATGAACAAAAAACGGGCAAAAAGCTTGAGAAAATGGATAAAAATGACCCCGATGTAGCTTTTGCTCAATGCAAATATTATATTGACGAATGTCATAAGCGTGGTATTAAGGTAATGCTTGATTTACCATCTTGTGCAAGTGTTGATTTTGCAAAAGATCATCCTGAATTAATGGAAATTGGCGCCGATGGAAAAGAAAAAGTTCCTCAAGGCTGGCAAGATATTAGAATGTTGAAATCGTTTGAGGATGAACAAAATCGTGTTTTGAATAAGCCTCTTGTAGATATGCTTAAAAAGTACGTTGATATGTCAGTTGATTTAGGCATGGATGGCATAAGAGCAGACGTAGGCAGGGCAAGACCTGTTGAGTTTTGGCATGTAATTATTAATTATTCAAGGGCTAAAGATCCGCAATTTGCTTGGTTAGCTGAAACATACACCCATGAAGATGCTTCTCCGCAATTAAATATGCCTTATGATAGACCAAAAGAGCTTTTAGAAGTTGGTTTTGACAGCTATTATGGTCAATATCATAATTATAGCGATTGGACAAAAGCGGATGTTTTATATGATTATGTAAAAGAAAATATTAATTTAAATAATGAAATAGGTGCAAAATGCGGTCCTAAGTCTTTAATAGGTTCTTTTGCAACCCATGATGACCAATCTCCAATGTTGTATGGCGGTGCTCCTTGGGTAATGTTTACAACTATATTACAAAGTATGCTGCCTCAAGTTAACCCATATATGGTTGATGGTACGCAAACGGGCGATTATTATTTATATCCTTATGAACATGCTCTTGTAAGAGATTCTGAAACTGATAAGCATGAATGCAAGGTTCATTCAGGCAGAATAGATATATTTAATAAATCCAGAAAACCGGGAGGCAATTCTCCTGAAATATCAGAAGTTGTCAAAGCAGCATTTGCACTTAGAGATGGAAAATATAATGAATTAAATAATAAAAATAAATTGTCGATGACAAACGCTCAAGATGTTATTACAAAAGGTTCATTTATAGTGTTGCCTACAAATAACCCCGAAATTATTGCTTTTGCAAGACATAAAGACGGTAAAACCTTGGTGTTTGTCGGCAATAGAAATATTAATCTTAAAGTTGGCGGAAAGATTGAAATACCGGGACTTAAACCCGAACAAAAATTCGCAAATTTAATGCCGAGTTATGGCGCTGAATGCAAATTTCAAAATGACGGTGAAGGTTCATTGATAACGGAATTGGGCGCAGGCAGGGCTTGTGTCTTTGAAATTGATGATAAAGATATTGAAAAATTATCTAAGCCTGAAAATGTATTACAGCAAAATTATCTGTAAAAGGTTAAAAAATTTCATCAAAAGGGAAATTAAACAGTAAAGGATGAGTTATGGATTTATCAATTAATAAACTTGAAAAAGCTAAACAAAAACAAATTTCGTTTGAAGGGGTTAAAAGCACATACCATAAAACAGGTCTTCCTGTGTTTGATTTTACTGCCCCTCCATATAATCCTTTGCAAGAAGATGCATATTTAGAGCTTGCTTTTCTAGCTAAAAAAGAAGATTCAAGCGGCTATATAATGCCGAAAAAAGAGGACTTTAGATTAATTCAGTTTGATGAAAACGGCAAAATTCAAATTAATAAAGATATTGTAGACAAAATAGAAATTCCAGCTTTTGTATATAGATATAAAATAGCAAAAAAAGACGGCTCTTCTTCAAGATATTTAACTGACGGGTTTAAAAGTCTTGAAACAGAAGATGGTGCAAAATTAAATATAATTGAACTCGGAAGAAATTACGGAATTTCTCCTAAAGCAGGAACAATGCGCCATAGCTTTGTTGATTCTGATGCTGTTTATATAGATAACAAGGTTAGAAAAACAAAAGTAAGCGATTTTAGAAGAAATCATTTTAATAAGCTGGGCGGCAGCCTAAAAGGTCTTGATGCGCTTTTAAAAACGGGTGAGTTAGATCCTTATAGATATATAATTACAACTCCTGATATTGGTGTTGACCCGATTTCTCCACATAAATATTGGTCTAATAATTTATATCAATGTAATAATATTGAAGATTTTAAAGACTTAAATTTTGATTTGTTTAAATTGGGCAAGGGTTATGTGGCAGATGGCGCTTTTACTTCTCAAGGTATTCAGTCGCCTTTGGTAGCACATGTATTAAAATGGGGCAAAAATTCACCGTTTTATAATATGCTAAAATTACAAGATAATATTGTACTTGGTGTATTGCCAAAAATGCCTGAAGAGGGCAAGGAATATCCATATCCTACATTGGGTATTAGGGTTGTTAATCCTAAAAAAGAAGGCTATAACAGAAAAGAGCCAACTTATATTCAGTTTTTTGACAGCCGCATGGCAAGCAAAAAGCAAATAAATAATGAAAGAGAATTAATTTCAAGTTATGATATTACACCAAAAGAAGATTTTGAAGTAATAGGTTATCCTGATTCTGTTCATCCTTTCTATTTTGAAGTAGATCCGGATGATTCCAGAATGAAGATTTTTAATGATAAAAATTTTGTGTATATCAAAGATTTTAGAGATTTAAATAAATTTTTATCATTTGATAATTTTAAAATATCAGATAGACAACACGTTGCAGGGGCTTCTTTTTGGGATGGTAATGTCGATCTTGTTAAAATGAATTTGTCTAATCCTGAAAATACTAAAGAAAATATTGACGGCATAAGAAATGCAAGAAATTATCTTCTTGGTGTTGCTTCATTTTGGACTGAAGCAATTCAAAGTGATTTCATTTTAAGAACCGCTATGGCTAATGAAAATACTAAAAAACAAATTGCATTGAACAACGATATTACGGCTGAGCAGATGGAACAAATTGAAAAAAATCCTGAACAGATACCTTCAAGAGTTTTATCTGAAGGTAAAAAAGTTGCTGATTATATCAGAGAGTTTCCTTTGCAATCAATTGAAGTTAGCCCTGAGCTGGCTGCAGTATTTTCTGAACCTCAATTTAGGGAAGAGTATTTAAATGAAGATACTTTTAATAAATTGAATGATATTGTTGAAACTACTATTAGTGAAGTAATACCTGATGAGTATAAAGGTGATGATAAATATAGAACTTATGTTGTTAAGGTTTATGCAAACGAAATATTAAAAAGCCTTATAGTAAGCTCATTTAAGCCTGATTTAATTGATTCTAAGGGTTTAATAGATTTAGACGCCTTGAAAAAAGTTACTTTAAATTCATTGTTAAAGCACAGACCCATAAATGTTAAAGATGAAAGAGAACAAGTTGTAAGAAAATTGCAAAAATCTATTACATCTCGTGACGTTTATTTAATCAGAAATAAAATTAAAAAAGAATTATCCCATATTTCGCTTGAAGATTTTAGACAAGCGGAAGCTATTGTTGAAATGGGCAAGGGTGGTTTAAATTGGCGTTTTGATGCTGCAAAAGATATTGCTGATTTAGATTCTGTTAGAAACGGCTATTCTACGCTTCATGAAGTTTGGGATGAGAGTGGTATATTGCCCAGTGTTGCAGATTTTTGGTCTGATTTTATAAAAAATGTTAAAAAATATAATCCGTCAGCTTATACTGTTCTTGAAATAACTGATTTTGGCAGTTTTTATGATTGGAACAATGTTGCTTCTATGAGAAGATTTGCTCCAGATATAACAAATGATTTTTTGGAAAGAACGGCTAATTCGCTTGTCGAGATTGCTAAAAAATCAGGTGATTCAATTGATAAACAGGGTTTTATGGCCGCAGCTAATGTTTTAAAAACAGGTAATATAACTGATGAAGATAGAAAAGCTGTTCTTGAAATTGCTGAAAAATATTATGACAAAGATGCTAATAGAATAGATTATTTTAAAGAATCCGGTGTTCCCGATGATAACAGAACTAAAGTTTTAAATTTATTTGGTGGTTTGGTTTCACAAGCAGGATTTTCAAAAGATTACTACGCTTCAGATTATGAAAACCACGTTGCTTATGTTAAAGAACAACAGTTCTTGGAAAAGGTTGGCGCAACAACAGGTTCAAATTACGACAAGTATTTCAACAGATTATCCATGTTTGCAGGCGTAAATCCCGAAAGATATGAAGGCGTCGGCGATAAGGCGGGAAATGTTTCATTTTTAAAAGAACAAACAAAACATTTAATGGAACATAGTCAGCCTCATACTGTTATGTATTCGCATGTATTCTATGAAAACCATGATAAACCTCGCTTATTGCATGCACTACCTTTAGATATGAAGTTATATCTATCCGGTAATTTGGCAAATTGTTCAGATGAAGACAAGAAAATTGCAACTGAAATTACCGGCAGAGATGATTATGAAGAAATTAATTCTAAAGCTATTGCTGTTGCTCAGGTTATGAAAAAAGAAATTGACAAAAAATATGCCAATAATCCTGAAGTAAAAGAAAAATTATTAGCTTCTTTGAAAGATTTAGCAAATGGGGTCGTTAAAGAAGGTGATGAACCTGATTTTAGAACAGCTGAGGCATTCGGCGTAACTCCATATGAAATTACAATACAAATGTTATTTAAAAGAGCAGGAATTGATGATAAAGAAAAAATGCTTGATTTCCATAAAGGAATGTTGTCAAAATCTATGAATATACAACAATCATTGTGGCAAGTAGTAAATGCTTTAGTTGGAACTCCAACATTGTATAATGGTGCTGAATTTGCTCAAACGGGTTATGAAACACCGTCTAAGAATGTGTATGTTGGAAATAGGGGAGAAATTCTTCACGGATTGAAGAATGACTCCAGATATAGCTCTTATTATAACAAAATGCAAGCTATTTCTTCATTATATAAAGACCCTCAATTAAGAGCTTTAAGAGAAGGCTATCCGATATCGTTAAATGTTGATAAACAAGATGATTTAGAAATGTGGCCGATATTGAAATATGATGAAAATGGTTCAAAAGTTATAAGTGTCGTAACTTCAAATCGTTTGCCCAAAGGCAATGAATCTAGACTTGGTGCAGATTTTGATGAAGTTCATAGTGTTAATTCAATTGAAATTAAAGACGAAAAAGGTCTTGGCGGACTTCCCGACAACACTGTTTTGAGAAGAAAAGTTTATGATGATAAACAAGAAAAATATGTTGACGATGGCATAAATTACATAGTAAAAGATGGAAAAATTATGTCACCAAAGGGAAAAATAAAAATTGATGATACTGTTTTAACTTTTTATGTACCAAATCCGAATTTGGAAAAATGGAAATATAATTCTGTATATAACGGAGCACATTAAAAAATAAACCTCCTAAATATAGGAGGTTTATTTTATATTATGTTAACCTTGAAATCTTCTTTTAAGGCTTCAATAACATGAGGGTTAATTAAAAATGAAGAACATTGCGCAAGATAGATATTAATTTCTTCGTTTAACAAAGAAAGAATTGTGTCTATGCTTGAAAGGTTGCATTGAGAGAAGAAGATTGAAGTTTTTATATTTTTATTTTTTAAATGTTTTATTGATTTTATCATGATATCTTCTTCTAAAGGCCAGTTGAAGGTAATTATTTTTTTATTTTTATATTCTCCAATGTAGTTATCATCAGGTTTTCCTGCAATTAAAACTACTTCTTCGTTTTCTATATTTTCAAGAGCTTTTTGTATTTCTTGAATATCATATGTGATTTTAAGATATTTTTTTTCTTGATTTTTGGTATATCCCTCTGTGTTTAAACAAGAATTAATCAGGGGTTTGTAGTCGTTATTTTCTATATCAAAAACTTTTTCAAATGAAATGAGTTTATTGGAAAATATTTCACCACGATATAAGGTGTCTATTTTTTGGACGAAATTTTTTGTTATTAAAATTGACCCCGGAAATACTGAAAATTCATATTCTGTGTTATCTTTTCCGAGGTGTCCTTTTAAAAATTTATTATTTTTAAAATATGGATAAAAATGGGCCAAAATCAATGCGCCGTTTGTATATACGTTTATTGGGGTTTTGGGGTCATATTCTTCAAGAGTTTTTAAAACTTTTTCAAGTTCATCAAGATCATCTCCTGAAACAAGGATAGAGTGCCCTTTTTGTGCAGAAGTTAGAATAGAAGCAGTTTCTTTATTTCCATATTTTTCTTTATATATTAAATTAAGTTTTTCTTTTGATTGGGCTGAAATATTAGAAAATTCTTTTATTCTTCTTATGATTTTTTCATCTCTAATTGAATATCCGTTTGTAAGAGCAAAAAATCTTATAACTTCATAATCATATTCATTAAAGTTTATATCAAGTTTTTTTATTTTTGATATGGTAATTGCGCATAATTTTGCTTGAAGTGTAATAAGTTCAAAAAGACGTTGTTTTTTTCTATCGCAGTCTTTTTGCTTGTTCATGATTGTATTTTGAGAATAATTAATTAATTCAGATATTGTTGTTTTCTCGTTGATTTTGAAATCAGTATTAATAACTTCGCAAGGGAATTTATGCACAGAGCAATAATTTATATATTTATCTTTTGTTTCTTCTTTAATGTTGTGCAATTTTATTATTAAATTAAGATATTTGCTTTGATTGAAATTTGTATTTATTAAAAATGTTGATAGAGTTTCTATTACAACATTCATGATGTTGTTGTTCAAAAAGCCAAATTCTTTTAATTTAACAAGATAATATGATATATCTCTTAATTGCATTAAAAGTATTTCATATAAAGAGTTTACGCTCGGATGAACCGAACATACGCCAATAGACTGGCATGAGTTTTTTTCCGCAATATTTTTAAAATAATCAAACATAATAAAAGTTTATTTTATTTTTTAAGTTTTTTAATTGCCGAAAAGAATAATTTATTCAAGTACTACATTCATAGGATTTATTTGATAAAATTCAAAAATTGGTGCATAATATAATTGTATATAAGATTTGCTACGATTTGAGGGGAATATTTTGTTTAAAAGTTATGCTTATAACTTTGAAGATGAACATTTTGTATGCCAGACCAACGGAATAATTTCCGATTCTATTGTGCAGAATTGGACACAACAAGCTTTGGAATGTTATAAAATTAATTGTAATTGTGAAATTTGTCCGATTACGAAGGCAAAGTATTCATTCAAATGTCAAATGAAACACATTGTTGATATTCTTTTAAAAACACAAGGATTGCCTGATGAAAACGCAATTTGTCAAAATGAACATGATGTTCAGGATGATATTGTTGCATAAAAAGGCAATCCTTAGAGTTTTTATTTAATGCTTCTGTTTAAAAATGATTTAAGAGCTTCTTGTTTGTTGTCAGGCGTAGATAAATCAAGATTTTCATATTCATCTTCTTCAGAAACAAAAGCGCTGCTATAGAATTTTTTTACAAATAAAAGAACAATATACAATAATACTGCACAAATTGCTACTCCCAGCATGGTTTTTAAAAAAAGTGCCATAACTTTTTTGCTTTCTTTGTGCGGATCGGGAATTACATCTTTTTTTACGTCTTGAACATTAATCGGTTCGATGTCTAAATCGTTAACTCTGACATCGTTTTGAATAAGTTCCATTTTGTTGTTTTCTGTTTGATTTGTGTTTGCCAAATCCGCCATAACAACAGGACAAAACAGAAAGGATAAAAGAACATATATAAGAACAAATATCTTATTAATTTGTTTTAGCACTTTTTGTTCTCCTTGTTCTTCTTTTTGGTTTTTCTTCTTTTATATCTGTTGTTTCTTCTTTTTGTTCTGTTGTTTCTTCTTTAACTTCAGAAATAATTTCTGATTTTTTTCTTGTTTTCTTTGCTTTTCTTGATAATTTTTTAGGTTCTTCTTTTTGTTCTGTTGTTTCTTCTTTAACTTCAGAGGGAGTTTCTTTTAATTCTTGAACTTTTTGTTGAGCCATATCGATAGCAACTTCTTCAACAGCTTCTTTAATTTGTGTATCTTCGTTAGTTGTTTTTGGTTCTTTTGTTTTTTCTTCAATTGGCTCAGCTGAATTGTTCAATTCAACATCTTTAATTAAATCATCAATTATATCATTAACCTGTGCTTTTGTAAGTTCTTGAGCAGGTGTTTGTTGAGGATTTTGTTGTTGATTGTTGTTTTGATAATTTTGCTGATTTCTTTTATCTCTTTTTTGATTTTTATCAAATTTATGATTTCTTTGATTTTGGTTGTTGGGGCTTTCTTGGTTAAAATTAGAGTTGAAAGGCCCTTTGATTTTGTTCATTTTTGCTCTTGATTCACCAATATTAGTTGGTGTTGAGAATTTTAATTCATCAATGATAAAACCTTGACCTTGGCATTTATCGCATTTTTTAGTGAATATTTCAGCTAAACTTTGACCTTGTCTGTGCCTTGTCAGCTCAACCAGACCTAAATCAGACAATTGACCGATTTGAGGTTTTGCTTTATCTTTTTCTAAAACTAATTCAAAATGTTCCAAAAGCGCTAGTTTATCCATTCTTGAAGCCATATCAATGAAATCAATCACAACCATGCCGCCGATATTTCTTAGTTTTAGTTGTCTGGCTATTTCGTCTGCCGCTTGCATATTGGTTTTTAATATAGTTTCTGCCTGATTTGATGAGCTTGTAAATTTACCTGAGTTTACATCAACTACTGTAAGCGCCTCTGTTTGTTGGATAAATAAATATCCGCCTAATGGTAAATTGACCCTTGTGTTTAGGGAATTTAATATTTCTTTGTTTATGCCCGTTGCAACTAGCAAAGGTTCATTTCCTTTGTGCATTGTAACTTTTACTTGCATGTTCCAATGTTGTAATAATTGAGTAGTTCTATGAAGTGCAAAGGCAGTATCAACAATAATTTCATCAACGTTAGAATCACAAGCTTCTCTTATAACTCTGTATAATAAATCTTGATCTCTATATAACAATGTTGGAGGTTGAGCACTGTCTGCAGCGTTCACTATTGAATTCCATTTTTCCAACAATATTTCTAAGTCTTCTTGAATTTCAGCATCTGTTTGTCCTTCGGCTTCAGTTCTTACTATAACACCTACGCCTACCGGCTTTAATAGGCTAACGATAGATTTTAATCTTGCTCTTTCTTTTTGAGAAGTAATTTTTTTTGAAACATTTACTCCTTTTTCATCAGGAAGCAAAACTAAAAATCTTCCCGGCAAAGAAAGTGCTGTTGTTACTCTTGGACCTTTGTGACCTGTAGGTTCTTTTACAACTTGTACAATTAATTTTTGATTGGGTTTAACTTTTTCTTTTAGGGTTCCTTTTCCCATAATATCATCGGTATGGATAAAGCCCATTTTATCATTCATGCCTACATCGACAAATGCAGCTTCAATAGATGGAAGTATGTTGTCTACTCTTGATAAATAAACATCGCCTAATAAAACATCACCTTTTGAAACAAAAAATTCACAAACTTTGTTGTCTTCGGTTAAGGCAGCAATATTATCTTTTTCTGATATTACAATTTTTTTTGTCATGGTAAAAATTCCTTTAAACTTAAATAACTCTCAAGTTGGTATCGAAAAATTCCACTCTTTTTATTTTGAAAATGTTGCTGTCTTCAAATAAGGTTTTTATAAATTCATCCGCTCTTAATGAGGGAATTTCCTCATTTTGTCCCACTTTTAAAACAAAGCTTAAAACATTGTCATCCAGAATTTCAAAACTTCTTAGGGAATTTCGATAATTAATCGTTTTTTCTATACCTTTTTTAGTTTTCTTCGTGATTAATAATTCATCCGAAGATAAACACTTTTCTATAATATATCTTATTTTATCTAAATTGTAAACATGATTTTTTTTATTATTTAAAACTGCCTCATATCTTGCCCATTGAACGTAATTTTCAAGAGATTTAGGTTCATTTACATTTTCTGTAATTTCTTTTAGAGAAATAACATTAATTCCGTTAGGAGAAAATTTTTTAAATTTGTCTAAAAAATCACTTTTCAGTGGTTCTAGCGTTTGAAAATTAACAAGTTCGCAATTTGATTCAATAAAGATGGGCAGTGCAGGCGAATATGAAACTTTTGGCATTTTATTAAAACCTTGCGACAAAGCAAGCTTTAATTCGCACCTTCTAAAAATTTTTAAAATTAAATTTTGCCAATCTAAATGTGATATAAAGCGAAGCTCTTTGTTTTTAGTGATTTTAAGCCTATATTTGTATATTTTTTCTTCCGACATTACTTATTTTTTTAATGTAATCAATTTCTTTTGAATGTAATGAAATAAAGTCATTTCTTTCTGCAAGGTGACTTTGAAGTTCATTCAGATAATCAATTTCATCAATTGTTTTATTGAGTTGCTCTTTTAAAACTTCATGTTTCATGCGTTTCAGAAGTTTTTTATACATAAATTCATCTTGAAAAAAACTTTGCATAATGATATTTTAGCACTTTTGTAAAATAAAAATGCTAAAATTAAAATTATTTAACAATTAGTTTGGAAGTTTTAGGTTATCCTGTAATTCAAGGATTATTTTTTCGCCTTTTTTGGCCTTAAAATGCAGCCCAGGAGAAACAATACCTGAAACTAAGCCAACTCCGCCTCCAACCGAGCCGCCTATGATTAATCCTGTAATAGTGTGCCCTGCGGCAACCCCTATTGCAGCACCAAGACCTGAACCTACAGCACCTATTGAAAGGGTATAGGCTGCAATTTTGCCTGCTGTTTCTTTAGCGCCTTCTTTTAGATATTTTTTATCCGCCAATTGTACGCATACGGGAATGTTTGTGCCATCAGGAAGCAATATGTGTGTAAATTCCATAAACACTTTAGCGTTTCTTGAAAACCATTTTGGTTTTTCAATACAGCTTATTCTGGCAATGAGAGAGGAATTGCAAGGAATTAAAAGAGTTCCTTCTTGAGTTTTTAGGTCTTTATCAAAATTAAATTGTACATAATCTCCTGTTTTATAGTACTTTGAATTAAAATTTTGAGCAAAATTAACCACGATATAGTTTTCTTTTTGTATTATATTTCCGCCGGGGGTAATTTTAACCAAGTCAATTTTTGCATTTTTTACTACGGGAGTAAGATGTTCAACATCGTTATCCTGATAGTCAAAAGCAAGGGCGTAAAATGGCACAAAAGTATTCAAACAAAGAGTTATAAGTGATAATGATAAAGCTTTTTTAAACATAACAATTCCTTTTTATGATTTATTTATACATGATAGCGCATATTTGAATATTTTTTAACCCTTAAAATAGAGTAATTTAACTTTTTTAAAGCCGATTAATATATCAGTATATTCTACATAGTCCGGTTTATAGAGTTTGTTTAGATAATTTGTTGTAATACAAACTCTTTCAATTGCGTTTTTTTCATTTATAATATCCGAGTTTGGTAATTTCATAAATTGAAAATAACAATTTAGTTTATTATCTATATCAAATTTTACGTTGTTATGTTCATCAACTGTATATTTTGTATTTAAAACATCGATTGGGTTAAATACATTGTCGCTTTGACTGTCATCTATTGCAATAATTAAATCATATTTTTTTAATTTTTCTTTATTTAGCAAGGCTCCGTTTAAAAAATCAACATTATAGCCTTTAAATTCAAGTGTTTTTGTGTAGAAAATCGCTGATTCAAGAGGTTTTATTATTGCTATATTTTTGCTGTTTTTATATTTTTTTTCTATTGTATTTTTTATTACATAGCCTGCTTTATAAACAGGAATAATTTTGTTTGAAAAATAATCATCGGATAATTTTTTTAAGCTATAGTTGTTTTCTTTTAAATTTTTTAGTGTTCTTTCAAAAGGCATTCTTTGTATATGAAAGGGGATTAGTGTCATGTAAAAAATGCAAAATAAAATAATTATTGGTTTTAGAATGCTTTTTTTGCAATATAAAGGAAGAAGTATTCCAAAACTTAAGCATACAAAAGAAACAATAAACCGAACAGAAAAAATCATAAATGCGCACGAACGGGCAAGTATAAGGATATTAATTAAA
This sequence comes from Candidatus Gastranaerophilales bacterium, assembly GCA_944327245.1. Classification (GTDB taxonomy): domain Bacteria; phylum Cyanobacteriota; class Vampirovibrionia; order Gastranaerophilales; family Gastranaerophilaceae; genus RUG14156. The sequence continues at coordinate 42,456 of CALVHD010000010.1, read as the reverse complement.
AAAGTGCAAGACAGCAAAAAAAGAAATACAGTTCTTTTGTTTTTATTGTAGAAAAATTTAATAAAGTTGAAAAATATCATAGGTAAAAACGCCAAAAAACCTAATATTCCAAAACCTGCTATTTGTTCATCTGTTCCTATATTTATTTCATACAAAGTGACATTTGTACCGTAATCAATAGGAATTTTTAGAAATTTATATATGTCGGTTTTGATTAGCAAGATTTTTTTGTTTAGATACATTCCCCACTTAAATCCTGTAAAATCAAATGTTTGAACCGCAAAATTAATAAGATTTGAAATATAACCTTTAAAGCCGCCCCAAAACTTGTGTCCTTGATAAGCAGCATTATTTGAAAAAAGACTGTGAAATTGAATAAAGTTTAGGATGTAGTTATAGCTTGCAAATATAATGAAATTGATTATAAGACAAACAGTAAAAAATTTAGTTTTTTTAAGTTCTTTATTTTTATCAATTAAAATTTCATAGAAAATAATTAAGATAAAAAATCCAAAAAGAGAGATAATCGCCGTAGTTTTTGTGCCTATTGCAAGGCTCAGCGCCAAAGAAGAAAAATAAAGAGATTTTTTTGAATTGGATAAAAACAAGCTAAGTGAACTTATTAATAATGCTCCGATTAAAATATTTGTTTGCATGCTCGGAATTTGGATTATGATTGCGCTTAATGATGAAAAAATGAAAATGGCAAAAAGTCTTTTTCTGAATGAATATTTGAATTTCTCAAATATTTGCCAGCCTGCAAAAATTGTTAAAATATAGCTAAGATAAGATACAATTCCATATCCGTATACATTTTTTTTGAAAATTAACATCCAAGCATAAACAATTTCAGAATTAATCGGCATTATTAAAGCTCTTATGTCATTTGTTTCAAAATGAAGAAGATTTTGATTTTTTGCAAATTCCCAAGCTCTTAAAAAATGATATGTTTGGCTGTCCGGTTCAATGGCTGGAATTACAATAGCAAGAAATAATACGGCAAAATTTAAAATAATAAAAGATATTAAAAGAATAATCAGCGATTTATCAAGTTTAAGAGAATTAATCAGTCTTTTAATATCAAAATTCGGTTTTAGGATTGCACCTTTTTTTAGTTTAAAAAAAGAAAAACTTAAAATGAAATTTAAAAATGAAAAAAATAAAAGATTAATTTCATTTATTGCACTAAAAAAGGATAAAATTTCCATATTAAGTACAATAAGAGCAAAATATGCAATAAAAATAATTAAAAAGTTATTGCATAAGGATGCAATTAAATAAGAAGAAAAGAAATTAAATAAAATTGCACTTAAAAACATAAGGCAATTTTACATTAATTTAATTAATTTTTGCAAGATTTATGTAATAAGCAAATGTCTTTTAATTAATTCTCGTTTATTTTTGCTGAAATCTTCATAGTTTATGTAAGATTTTAAAAATCCGTCTTTTAAAACAATTGCCAAATATGCTAATAATTCGCTTTGCAGATTAAAAAGTCTAAATTTATTGTTGATAAGGCAAGAGATAAATTTTTGAGAACAAATGTCTTGAACTTTTGTCATATCAAGTCCGATTTTTTTGTTGTTTTGAATTTTGTTCAATATTTTTTCGCAAAAATTGTCGTCAATTATTTTTTCATCGATAACAAGAACAATTTCTTTGTTTTGAATTGTTTCAATAAAATTCATCAGTCACCCTATAATTTTCTATTATCATATTAATTTACAAAAAATAAAATGTTAATTATTACAAAGAATGGCATTTCTATAACTTTTGTTTAGATAAAAATCATGGTAATATTGGTTTAAAAAGAGTGTTTAAATAGATGAAATTATTAGATTATTTTAAAAAGCCAAAAGAAGTTGAAAATTTTGATTTATTGCCTGACGGTGTGTTTACTTTAGAACAAGACGGAAAAATTGTAGATGTAAATAATAAAATTCTTGATATATATAAAACCACCAAGTTTAATATTATCGGACATTATTTTTCTGATTTTGTTGAAAACGGTACTGCAATTTTAAATAAAATCATTCAAGATGATTTAAGCGCTTGTGTCAAGGCGATTGTTAAGAATGAAGAAGATGATGAAGAAAAAAGAATTTTTCTTGAAATGACTGCAAAAAGAATAGTTGAAAATTCAAAAGTACTCGTTTGCGTTAGAAATATTACAAATAAGCAAAAAGAACAAAAAAATATCAATGAAAAATATGCAGCCGCACAAAAAATCATAGATGGTAAAAATGATTTTTTAATAGATTCTTCAGGTTCAATATTGTCCAGCTTGGTTTCAATAAGCGGTTTTTCAAGAGCTCTTTTAGATGGGATAGGCGGGGCGTTATCAGAAAAACAAGAAAAATATCTGAATATAATTAATACAAATTCTAATAATTTAAGTTATGATTTGGAAAAATTGTTTGCTTTATTCAAATTGGAATCTAAAAAGATTGAATATAACAATAAAACTTTTGATTTAATTAGCTTAATAAAATCAATAGAGCGTGTTTATCAAAAGGATTTTCAAGACAGAAAAATTATTTTCTCTCTTGACTATAGGTCTTTGACTCAAAGAGATTGTTGTCTTGATTCTGAAGCAGTTGAATATATCCTAAGATGTATAATGGATATATTTTTGAGGTTTTCAAATTTGGGAAAATGCTTTTTAAATATAGGTCATCCTCCTGTAGATTTTTTGAAAACAAGAGATTTTGCTGCAAATGATTCTTTGGATGGTACAAAATATGTTCTTTTTGAAGCAAAAATTACTGATATTGTATTTAATCAAGAAGAATTAGACAATATATTTAATACCTATTATAAGAGTCTGACAAGGCGTCCTATAGGGCTTAGAGCCACACTTAATATTTTAAAAATATACACAACAGATTTTGGTGGAGATATGTGGGTGTATTCGAAAGAAAATTTTGGTACAATGATTACATTCGTATTACCAATTAGAATGGATGGATAAAAGAGCTCAGATGGCAGAGGTAGTTTTAAAAAATATTTCAAAAAGCTTTGGCGACAGAGAAATTTTAAAAGATATAAATCTAGACATCAAAGATGGTGAATTTATTGTTCTTGTTGGGGCTTCCGGTTGCGGAAAATCTACATTGTTAAGAATGATAGCAGGGCTTGAAGTTCAGTCTGAAGGTGATATTTATATTGATAATCAATTGGTTAATCAAGTTGCACCTAAAGATAGAAATATTGCTATGGTATTTCAAAATTATGCACTTTACCCTCATTTAAATGTTAAGGAGAACATTTCTCTTGGTTTAAAAGTTAGGAACATGGCAAAATGTGAAATTCAAAGACGTGTTCAAAGAGCGGCGGAAATTCTTGTTTTAGAAGATTACCTAAAGGCAAAGCCAAAGGAACTGTCCGGCGGTCAAAGACAAAGAGTTGCGTTAGCAAGAGCCATGGTAAGAGAGCCAAAAGTTTTTTTAATGGATGAACCGTTATCTAATTTAGATGCAAAGCTTAGAATGTATATGCGTTCAGAAATTAAAAAACTGCATCAGAAATTAAAAACAACTTTTATATATGTAACCCATGATCAAACGGAAGCTTTAACCATGGGGGATAGAATTGTTGTGTTGAATAACGGCAAAGTCCAACAGGTTGATACTCCTTATAATATCTATAATTATCCGAAAAATGTTTTTGTGGCTACTTTTATGGGGTCTGCTCCGATGAATATAATAGAAGCGGAAGTAAGAAACGGATTTTTGACTTTTGGAAATGTCATAATAGGAATAGACACTCTTCCTTGTAATTTGGAGGATAATAAAAAATTATATATAGGAATAAGGCCTGAACATATTATTTCTTCATATGACCCATCTTATCCTTTTAATTTAATAAAATTTTCATCAAAAGTAACCTTTGAGGAAAATCTGGGTTCTCAAAAGAATATATATTTTAATTTTAAAGATAAGGAATTTTGTTCAATAGTAAGCTCTAATGTTCCAAAATGTGAAAATATAGATTTTTCTGTTGATACAAAAAATTTGCACTTTTTTGATTTTGAAACACAAGAACTTATAAATAAAAAAGAAGATTTCTTTATTTAATTATTTGATTTAGGGCATTAAAGATTGCTTTAACGTTAGCAAGAGCGGTTGAAGTATCTATGGCTCTGCCTATAATTACGTTATTGTTGTCATCAAGCATAGATATTGCGCTCATTGCTCTTGCGCTTGAACCTTTTTCATCTCCGTCAAGAGAATATTGCTTATAGTATGAAAGCGTTGTTTTAAATCCTAATTTGGCTAAGCCGTTTAAACAAGCATCTAATGGGCCGTTTCCCTGCCCTATTACTTCTTTTCTTTCTCCTTTAAAATTAAAGAATAAATCAAAAATACCTTTTTCTATTTGTTTGAATGAAATTAATTCAAATGCTCCTTCAATATTGCATATTTTATTGAAATACAAATCGAGTATTTCTTCTTGAGTCAGTTCGCCTTTTTGTTCTGCTAATTTTTTAGCTATAGGAGTCAAATATATAGATTCTTGAATTGTAATCGGATATTTAAGAGCTTTAATAATATCATAAATTGCAGTTTTTCCCGATTGAGAAGTAAAGCCGATTTTTTCATCGTCATATCGTCCGATTAAACTTGGATTAATCGGTCTATAAGCTCCAAAATCCATGTCTTTTGTTTTAATTGCGCCGTCTTGATGTATTCCTGAACGGTGCGCAAGAGCTTCAGGACCAATCAAAGGTGCTTTTTCATATATTTTTACATGGGACATTTGCGAAATTGTAAGAGCTGTTTCATAAATTTTAGATAAATTAATTCCTGTTTCTACTCCTGAATTATGAAGTGCAACAGCAACTTGGTTAAAATCTGTGTTTCCTGCTCTTTCGCCAAGACCATTAAGACAGCATTCCAATTGACCTGCACCTAAAAAATAGCTTTCAACGGTTGTTGCCGTTGCCATACCTAAATCATTATGGTTGTGAACAGAAATTATAGCGTGTTTTGGCAGGTTTTCTTTTACTTTAACCATCATATCCAAAAATCTTTTGGGGCGATATCTTTCAACTGTGTTTGGAAGATTGATTGTGGTTGCCCCTTTTGAAACAATTTCTTTTAAAACTTCAATTACAAAATCAAGATTTTCAAAGCAATCTCCAAAATGTTCAACTGAAAATTCAATATCAGCTTTTTTGTTTGTTTTTAAAAGATGTTGCGCTGCATATTCAACCGCATTAATTGCAAGCATTGCTACTTCATCTTGTTTTTTATTTAATACGTGTTCCATATGAAATGGCGATAGCGTAATAAAAGTATGTAATCTTGGGTTTTTAGCTTGTTCAAGTGCTTCAAGCGCTCTATTTATATCATTTTTATTGGCACGGGCCAAGACTGAAACTTTTGTGTTTTCATCTGCTCTTTGAGCTAAAGTGGTGCAAGAATCAAAATCCATTTGCGATGAAGCAGGAAAACCTATTTCGATAGCGGGAATACCAAGTTCAACTATTTTATCAAAAATAAATAATTTTTCTTTTAAGCTCCATGGTTTTTTGAGTGATTGGTTTCCATCTCTTAAAGTTATGTCATAAAAGAACGGTTGTTTAAGCTCAATTGAAGCGTGTTTTGTATTTCTTTGCATAATCTTAATATCCCCAAGGGTTTATTTTCAAGTAATTTTTGTTATAATAAATTTTAGTCTAAAAAACATTAATGAGCAAATGGGGATTTGTAAAAATTTGTTAAAGCGTATTTTAATAGGGGCAAATTTTTTTATTCATCATTGTTAGAAATTATGTATTAAAAGAGTCTATATGAAAATTAACAGCGTACAACAACAAAATTTTAAAGGAAGAATTATCAATAAAGCAGGTGATTTTATTATGAATCATCCTGTTGCTGTGGCCGGGCTTGCAGGAAGTTCTGTTATTGCTCAAAAAATTGTTATGTCAGGTTCAGAAGCAATAATTGGACCTGTTGTGGATATTGGTATCGGAAAAGCAATAACTAAAGTTACAAAAGAAAAAGACGGAAGAACAAATCAAAGTTCTAAAGTTCAAGCAATAAGAACGTTTTCTCAATCAGTAGGCGGAACCATTGTTGGTGTAGCAGTAAGAGCAATTTGTATTACAGGTGCTGTTGCTGCCTGTATGAAAATTGGTTCTAAGGCAGGCAGTGAATTGGCCGGAGTCTTAAATCCTGATAAATTATCAAATGAAACTAAAAAATATCAATACAGCGAAAAAATGTCTGCTTGGGGAAAAGCAATAGGCGGCGCTTTAGCTACTGTTGTTATGATGGGAACAAATTTCCTTATTGATGCACCTTTGATTAATTATATTAATAAGGGTGTTACAAAAAAGTTTTGCAAAAAACCCCAAGTTCAAAATAATAATCAGAATAAAACTATCCAAAATGCAAAGGAGGCTAAATAATGGCATTTAATTTAGCTAAATTTGTAAAACAATTAAATCCTGAAGGAAACACAGGCAAGGTTTTATTGGTTTTAAATGCTGCAGGTATGCTTTTTGCTGCTGCAAGTAATACTTTTGCTGCTGCTGCTGATAAAAATACGTCAGCTGAAGATAAAAAGTTTTTAGTGCCATCAGGAATTGCAACAGGGGTTGCAAACATAGCTTTGTATTATATGATGACTCAAAAAATTATTGATAAATTAAAAAACGTTACTGATAAACGTTTGAGTAATTTATCTGATATGGATATAGCACAAAAAGCAACTCAGGTTGCAAAGGCAAAGATATCTAAAGCTGAAAAAGGTCTTTTTAATACAGGTTTATTTAAAAAGTCTCCTGAAATGATACAAAGCATGAAGGATACTTTGCTTACTAAAGATAATGTTGCTTCTGATTTTGCTATTAAAGAATTTAAAGGAAAACTTAAAGACGGCGCTTCTGTTATGGGTGCTTTTGCAGGTGCTGTAATAGGCTGCGCTATAATTACTCCGATTATTCGAGATATCAGCGCTTATTTTGTGCAAAAAGGTATGGAAAAAAGAAACCCTGAATTTAAAGAAAAACCATACAAACCATATTTTGACCCTGCACACATTGAAAGCAGAAGATACGGGCACTATAAAAAACAGCCGTTATCAATGAAAAATTATATGGCTTTTACAAATAGAGGCTTAAAAATATAGTTAAGTATTATCTTTAACAAGTTTAATTAATTCAACAAATCGCTTGGATAGTTCGACTTGTGAAATTTTAAGCTCGTGGGCGATTTCTACTTGATTTAGCTTTTTTACATATCTTGCATAGAAGATATCGTAATATTTTTTTGTGGGATGTTGTTCATCAATTATTTTGATGAGTTTTATGAGCTTTTCAATTGTGTGTTCTGATACTCTTTTTTGAGGGCAAAATTCAATAGGATCAATTAGCCCATCAGTTGCATCATATTTTTCGCTTTTTTGAATTTCTTCTTTTAAATTAACAATTTGTTCGTTAATTCTGTGGCGTTCGATTTCTTGTTCAATCAATTCTTTTTCATCAAGCGGGGATTTCTTTTTAACGCTTACAATTTCGTCTTTTAATTTTGCATTTTGTTCAATTTGTTTATAAATTCTTGTTTCGTCAAATTTTTGCTTTTCTTTGATTATATGCTCCATGCAGCCGTCGCATATCATTTGCAGATGGCGTCTAAGTCTTGACATATCTCTAATTGCATCAATTAGAAGATATGATTTTTTGTATATGGCTTCACAAAAAAGCTCAATTAATTCTTCATTTCCCTTGAATTTTGAACTTTCTCTGATGACGGATTCAATTAAAGCTCTATGGTCTTTGTTTATTTGAAGTTTTTTCATATATCTTTTCTCTTTAATAAAATATTAGTATAAATTTTTTCAATATGACAGTTTGTAATAATTTTTGTAACATTTTTATTCTAAAAACTAAAACGATTGGCGGATTTTGTTAAAATTTTTGGCTTTGTAGCTTTTTAGATATATAATTATATTTAGATAATTATCTTATATTGACTTGGAATAGATGAGAAGATTATTTGTATTCACATTTACAATATTTTTATCTTTGTCTTTATTATTAGGACAAGGAGTTTTTGCTTCTACAGAAGATCCTATTTCAGGTGTAGACCCTGCTACAGCCTCAAGGGTTGATATAAAAGACCTTAAAAAAGTTAAGGATTTCAAGTCTATTTTTAAAAGAAAACAAAAAGAAGAAAAGAAAAAAGAAAAAAAATTAAAAGTTAAAGAAGTTCCGCTTGATAAATCTGATTTTTCTATGTTTGAAGATGCGGATACTTCTGTTTATTCTCCAATGGGAGATGATGGTGCAGAACAAGAGGTAAAGGCAGAAAAACAAAAGAAAACAAAAAAGAAAAATATTTTTAATTTTTTCCAAAGAAATAAAACAAAAAAAGTTGAGCCTAAGGATGAAATTCTTGAAGAAACCCCTACTGAGCAGGAAATAACAAAGGATGAAAATTTTGAACATACTTATATAAACGATACAGATATTGTTTATATAAAAGAGCTTGAAATTTTTGGAAATAATCTATTGGATACAAATTACATCAGAGAACAAATAAATTCAAAAGAAGGTTATCAATATATTCGTTCTGAAGTTTCAAACGATTTAAGAACATTATATAATACAGGTTATTTTACTCAAAATTTAAGAGCTTTGCCGATTAAAATTGATAATAACAATGTAAAATTAAGAATTATCTTAGAGGAAAACCCTCCTGTAGCTGGGTTTAATGTTGTTGGAAATAAAAGCATTTCAACAAGCGAAATAATGAATATTTTAAACAGATATAAAGGTCAACCGCAAAATATTCTGAATATTAACAATGCAATAAATGAAATTCAAGAATTATATTCAACAAGAGGTTATATTTTAGCTCGTGTTTCAAAAGTTTCAGATGATCCCGATGGATATGTTAATTTTTTAATTGATGAAGGTATAATCGGCGATATTATTGTTGAGGGAAATAATAAAACAAAAGATTTTATTGTAAAAAGAAATATATTTTTGCAGCCCGGGTGTGTATATAACGAAAACACAATGCGCTCTGATATTTTAAGATTAATGGGTACGCAAGCATTTAAAGATGTTCAAAGAGAATTGAAAAAAGATGAAAGAACAGGCTTGTATGATGTTTATGTCGCATTGGAAGAACAAAGAACAGGTAAAATTTCTCTTGGGGTTGGTATTGATTCGGCTTCAGGTTTCTTTGGTTCTGTGGGCTTTGGCGAAAACAACTTTAGAGGCTTAGGACAAAAACTTAACTTAAATCTTTTAGCAGGTACCGGTATTTTGATGAATGATAGCTCTGTAGTTCAAAAAGCAAATTTACAGGGTGAAATCAGCTTTTTAGAGCCAATGTTTAAAAGAGAAAATCAATCTTTAGGAGCTAGAGTTTTTGCAAGATATTACGGCAGCTATCAAGTTCCCATGGCAATTGAAAAACGTTTTGGCGGCGAAGTAACAGTTGCTCGTAAGTTTGTGGCGTTTAAAAATCTTTCAGGTTCAATCGGATTAGGTGTTGAAAGTGTTACTCTTGATGAGGGTGATGAAACAGGCATGAGAAATAGATATGCTCAAAGAGGAATAGACTGGGCATATCGTGATAAAGAGTTGGATGGCGGTTTTTATGTAAAGATAACCCCTGCTTTAACATATGACACAAGAGATAGTGCAGTTAATGCAAGAAGAGGTGTATTAGCAAGAATTACTTTTGAAGAAAATCTTGGTATAACAGGTGATACTTTTGGAAAATTGCATGGTATGATAAGAAAATTTATGCCTATAGGAAAGAAATCTTCTTTGGTTGTTACTGCTAAAGCAGGCGGAAAGCTCCATGGAGATATGCCTGAGTTTGCCGGTTTTGCTCTTGGCGGACCTTATACAATCAGAGGCTTTAATATATCAGAAGTTGGTGTTGGCGATGGCTATATGATGGGTAGTGTTGAATATAGGGCTCCAATTCCATTTATAGACAGATTAACATCTAATTCATTCTTGAATAATTTAAGATTGGCTGCTTTTGTAGATGCAGGTACTTTATTTAATAAATCAATAGGTTCAGATGTGTTTGATAAACCGGGTTATGCAATTACAGCCGGTGTTGGTTTGAGAGTATTTATTCCGGGACTTGGACCAATTAATTTAGATTACGGTATTCCTTTGACAAATACTTGCGGAGTTGATAGAAAATCAGGCTTCTTTACATTTGGCATGGGCGAAATGTATTAAAAGGGAATGATGTAATTTTCTTACAGCGCTTGTGCGCCTTAGGGATTGAAAACACCCTTAGGGTGCCGTAGGATAATTGAGCAAAAGAACGATTTTTTGTTGCAAATTGTAACATAACACAATCTTTATGCTATACATTTTTAAATCGTGGAATTATACATATAGGGTGGTATATACGATTGTGATGATTATAAAAGTACGTGCCACAAAGTTATAGGGTATGTATAGGACTTTTAAAAGTTAAGGAAAACAAAAATGTTAGGAAGCTGGATTACAATTCAAAACTACATCGCAAAAGAGCAAGACTTGCAGGCAGAGTTAACCGATAATTCTATGGATTTAAGGTTAAAGCAAAAGTATGCAAGCGATGAACAAGCCGGCATAACTAAAGAATATGATATGCAGGAAGACGCTATCCAAGAACAAATGGATCAAATTGGGGATAAGACTAATGACGAGTATCAGGATTTAATGGCTGAAATGCTTGAGTTAAAAGATGCTGAAGATGCAGAATTAAAAGCAATTGAGCAGGCTCAGTCCGATATGGAAACTCAAATTCAAAATGAAAATGCGTCTTTAGAAACTCAATTGCAAGCAGTTCAAGCCGATAGAGAAGGGCTTGAAGAAGCAAGAAAAGAAGATATTGAAGACCAATTCGGTTATTTCCAATAATTATTGTTAATAACTACAATAAAAAGCCTCGCATTGTGCGAGGCTTTTGTACGTTTAGATTATTTTCTGTCTGCATACAAAGGGGCAAGTCGTTTTTCCTGTTGAGGTATTACCCCTTCTTCTATCGGTGAATAAACTCTATAATCGATATCAGCGAAGCAATTGTCAATAGATTCAATTTCTGATAACTTTGCTTCATCTATTGCATTATTATCAATCATATCTGCAATTTGCTCAAAGCGTTGTACATGTTCTCTAAATCTGTCTGTAGCATAATCTTTTGCTTGCCATGTAGTAATTAAGAACGGCCAATCCGAGCTTTGCAACAATAGATTTTCCCTTGCTAATTGATTTAGAGCCCTATGCAGCACTTTGTCTGATGGAATATTTTCGTATTTTGATACGATATCTATAATACGTTTTTCACATGCATGAATAATCGGCCACATCCATTCTGTTAAATGGTTTTGCCATACCCAGAAATGTCCGCCTTGTCCCCAAGATGATTCAGGAATTTGAATTGCTTCTGTTGGCGGATGAGCTTGTAAGTATTCACCTGCTGTCATCATTTTAACTTCAGGTACGTATTTGTTTAATTTACGAATTACCTGTTTAATAAATTCAATACCTTCAAACCACCAGTGTCCGTATAATTCAGTGTCAAATGAAACCATTACAAGACCTTCTTTGCCGTTGTGAGAATTTTTGTAATCATTTAATAAATGATAAATTAAATTAGTGTAGTGATCTGAATTTGAATTTACTTGATTCATTGCTAATACAGGATCATACAACATCTTATCGCCTAAATCTGTTGTAGATGATGTAATTCTCCAATAATGCATTCCTGAGTTGCAATCTTTTCTGTGGAATTCTCTATAACAACCGTCTCCAGGGTATCCGTCTGCCGCTGACCATACCTGGAATCCTGCTCTATCGTTTCTACCCATCACGGCAACTTGTGCATCAGGTAACCAATAGGCACTATATGTGTCATATCCGGTTGCCTCTCTTTTTGGTAATGGTATATACTCAATATTTCCGTAAACTCCTATATTTCTACGGTTTCCGATAGAGTTCCCACCTTCGATTACGTGTGATTCGGTGAAGAAATATTCTATATCATTGTTTTGAAGAGTAACTTCAATAGCTGGACGCCATTTCTTTTTACCATCTTTTCCAATGTATTCATAACCTTGTCTATAAGCGCATTCTGGCAGCCAGCAACCTTTTGCTTTTTTGCCGAAAAGGCGTTTTGTTGTGTCTGAGCCTACTTTAAATTGTGCGTTTAGGTTTGTATCAGTGGCAAGTAGCGGCGAAAAACCGTGTGTTGCGCCGGAGGTAGTTATTTCAATACAACCTAAATCTTGGTATTTTTTAAAGCCAGAGATTAAATCTTTATTGAATTTATTGATAAATAAATCTTTAATTCTGTTATACCAATCAAAGTAGTATTTTGCTAAATATTTAAGATGTTGGCTATGTGCAACTTCAGGGTCAGGATATCTTTCAAGATCTTCTGAAACTGCTTTTATTCTTGAATCGAGATAATCAATAAATCCTTGTTGAAGATGGGCGTCATTTAATTGTTCTGCTAAAATCGGAGTAATGCCAACAGTTAATTTTGCTTTAATTCCCTCATCATATAATTCTGAAATCATATTTAGTAAAGGAACATATGTTTCTTCCATACATTCATACAAGCATTCTTCCCCAAAAGGCCACATACCCGCCATTCTGTAATACGGCAGATGCGAGTGCAGCATAAAGACAAATTGTCCTATTTTTTGTACCATTTTTTATTGCCTCCGACTTTAAGTAATTATATTTATGTTTATATTTATACCATAAATTATAATAAAAAATAATCATTTAGAATTAGTACATTTGTATAAATTTACTAAAGTTAATATAGTTAATAAGTATTAATAAATTGGGCAGTTGATATGTCTTTATTTTGGTGCATTTTAAAAAATACGGTTTTATTTTAATAAAATTATGTTAATTTAATTTTTTTTAAGTAGAATATTTATATGAAATCTGAAAATAAAATTTTATTCGATCCGGGGTATGCGCCTTTAGTGATTGATTCTATAGGGCAAGTCGGTTATACATATTATATGTTTTGCGCTGTACCTGATGTTAAGTTGAAACGTCTAAATTTTTTACATATCTTTAACAAATTGCAAAAATTACTGAAGACAAACATTGCTTTTTACCTTGGTTGTTTGATGTGGGCAAGCTATATAAAAAAATTTGATAATTATCAAATTGAGGGAAATAAGCTTTTTGGTGAAGATTGTAAAGAAGAAGAATACACAAGCGAGATTGATTTTTTAATTGATTTTATAGAAAATCAATTGCCAAGAGATTGTAAATATTATCAAAGTAAAAAATATCTTCCTGATGAAAGATATTTGCCAATATTAAAAACTTACAGAGATTTTTTGGTTTTAAATAAAGGCTTTGTTGAATGTGAGAATACTAATCAAATAGTATTACCCAAAAGTATTAAACAGTTGTCTGATAATGAAAAAGATAAGTTGAATGAAAAAATAGAAAAAGCATTAGCAAATAAAAATGTTGATGAGCTTCTTGATTGGTATAATTTGCTTTTTGATTAAGGAGGTCGGGTTTAAGATGAAATCAAACTATCCCAAAGCAAAAATCATATACGCTAATTAAGGTGATAGGCCCCGACCCGTTTATAATAATAAATTGTTTTTATAGAAAAGTCATTAGATAAAAGTCTAATTTAAAAACTTCTTAATTGGAGTGCTTGAGCAATGTGAGAGATGGAAATGTCTTCTTTTCCTTCAAGGTCGGTTATTGTTCTTGAGATTTTAAGAAGTCTATCGTAGGCTCTGGCTGATAAATTAAATTTATTTATTGCATCTTTTAGAAATTTTTTAGTATTATCATCAATTTTGCAATATTTTTTAATTAACTTGGCATTTAGTTCGCTGTTTGTTAGTATATTTTCGTTTTTATATCTTTCTAGTTGGATTTTTCTTGCTTTAATTACTCTTTTTCTTATTTCTGCCGAAGTTTCCGTGTTTTTATTGTCTTGCAATAATTCATCATCTGATAATCTTTGAATTTTTAGCTGAATATCAATTCTATCTAATAATGGACCTGAAAGTTTTGATTTATAGCGATTTATTTGAAATTCGCTGCATTTGCATTGTTTTTTGCTGTCGCCCAGAAATCCGCAAGGACAAGGATTCATAGCTCCTATTAAAATAAAATTAGCCGGATATTGAACACTTATTTGTGCTCTTGAAATTGTAACAATATTATCTTCTAAAGGCTGCCTTAAAACTTCAAGTACATTTCTTGGAAATTCAACCATTTCATCTAAAAATAACACGCCCCTGTGAGCCAGAGTAATTTCGCCGGGTTTTGGATTTGAGCCGCCTCCAATTATCCCGACAGCACTTGAACTGTGGTGTGGTGAGCGAAAAGGACGAGTTGTGATTAGAGGGTTTTTGTCATCTAATAAACCTGAAATAGAATAAATTTTAGTTAATTCAATTGCTTCTTTAGCTGTCAGAGGCGGCAGAATTGACATAAAAGCTCTTGCAAGCATGGTTTTGCCGGATCCTGGTGAGCCTGACATTAAAACATTGTGTGCGCCTGCTGCCGCAATTTCAAGCGCTCTTTTAGCTTGAGCTTGCCCTTTTATGTTTGAAAAATCAATTGGAAAATTTATTTCTTTATTTAAAAAATCATCAATATTTTGTTTTAATTTTTTAAGGTCTGAATTTTGATTTAGATATTCAACAACTTGTGATAGATTATCTGCGCCGAGTGTTTCAATGCCGCCGATAAAACTTGCTTCTTCAAGGTTTGAAGATGGAACGATGACTTTTTCTATTCCAAGCTCCAATAAAGAACTAACAATTGGTAAAATCCCTTTGACTGCTCTAATAGAGCCATCAAGAGATAATTCTCCAACAAAAGCAATTTTTTCATTATTAAATTCTTTAATTATGCCTTCTCTTGATAGAATGCCAATTGCCATTGCTAAATCGTAGTTTGAGCCTTCTTTTTTTAAATCTGCGGGTGCAAGATTAATAACAACCTTGGTCGAAGGGAAAGAGTATCCTGAGTTTTTAATTGCAAGTCTTAATCTTTCTTTTGCTTCTGAAATTGCTGTATCGGGTAAACCTACAATAACGACTTGAGGAATTGAATTTATTGTGTCTACTTCAACATTAATTTCATAAACATTTAAGCCGATAACTGCCGCACTTTTAGTAGATACTACCATTATATTTCCTCATCGGATACATTGGGAATCAGTTTTAAAAGTTTTGTATTTGCGATTTCAAAATTTGGATTTAAATTTAGAGAAGTTTTATAAAAGTGAATAGCATCTTGTTTTTTGTTCATCGCTTGGCTATAGAGTCCGCAAAGATAGTAATAATAATAGTTTTTTTCTAAAGTAAATGCCGCATTGTAAATTAAACCTCTGGCATTTTTATAGTTTTTATTTTTTAGGTTAAGCTTAACTAATTCACCAAGTGCATTTTCATACATTGGGTTAATCTCTAAAGCTCTTTTTAAAAATTCTTCCTTTAAAACATCATTTTTCTGAGCGATACTGATTGCACTGTTGTAGTAGCTTATATATTTGGTTTTTGGCATTTTATCCAGTTTTAGTTCAAGTTTTTTTAATTCTTTAGGGTTTTGAGCATATTGTCTTTGAGCTGTTGCAAGTTTAATCAGTATTTCATAATTATCTTTATCTTTGTTGTAGGCTTTTTTATATGTTTTAACAGCGTTTTTATAGTCGCCATGCAGATATTTTATATCACCTAAACCAATTAAAGTTTCAATATTATTTTTTTCTTCTTTATATGAATTTACAAAATAAACATTTGCTCTTTCGATATTATTAAGTGCAAGTTCACTTTTAGCATATAAAGTTATAATTTTATCATTGTCTTTATCGAAATTCAGGATGTTTTGACAATCTTTTTTTGTTTTTTCATAGTTGCCTTCAAGAAAACTTTTGTTTGCAATATGATATTTTTTTTCTTTATCGTTGTTAACCGTGTTTGCAAGTATTAGTTCTTTTTTAAGAGCGATTGTGTTTGCAAAAACGACACTGGAATTAGATTTTTCAAGCTTTTCTATTAGATTTTGCGCATCTTTATATTTTTTTGAATTGATTAAAATATCCAGCTTGTGAATTTTAAATGAAACATTATCAGGATTAATTGAAATTGCTTTATTTATAAAATCAAGAGCTTTTGAATATTGTTTTAATTCTAAATTTGCACAAGATAAAATGTAGTTGTAGTAATCATTTTTTTGATAAGTTGTTTTATTCTCAACTAAATCGTTAATTGCTTCTTGAGCAGAATTATCGAAATAAATGCTTGAATATAATTTTGCAAAATAAATTTCATCATCATAAGTAAGAGTTGATTTTGGTTTATAGCTTTTTTCAAGGTCATTTATGTTGTCATAGAATTGATTTTTATAGACAATTTTTTCTATTGCTTTATTGGCCAGAGAAAAATATCCGATTTCATAAAAAACTTTTGATAGTGCTAATAATGAGGAGTCATTTTCAACTTTATTAATTAAAATGCTATACTCATCATATGCAACTTTGGCATTCCCTTGATTGAATTTAGAAGTTGCATCTATAAAATCTTTTCTTATTTGAGATTTTTTATCTACGGTTATTTCTTGGTTTTTATTGTCGTTTGTCAAAAGAGTGTCAACAATATTAGCTAAATTGAAATAGTTTGTGTTTTGCTTTGGTTCATTGTGGATTTTAATTTCAGAAACAGGTTCAAGCAGATTGTCTTCGTTTGCTGCTTGTGCGCTAAACGTTGCAATCAACCCTAAGAATAAAGATAAAATGATTTTATTTTTTATTCCTCTCATTTTCTGATTATCCTTTATAAGTTGCACTTATAATATTTATTAAATGTATCTGTTAATTTTTTATGATTAACGATGGCATCTTCTCTATTATTTAGAATAACATATAATTCGCCCAAATTAAACTGTCTTAACAAATTTTCTTCTTGTTTTTCAATAATATTTTCTAAATTATCTACCATAACATTTAAAATATTGAATGTATTTATATTGAAAAACGCATTTACTATGTTTTCGTCAAAGTGTTTGTTTTTGCCTTCTATAATAATTTCAAGGGCGGTTTTTATATCCATTTTATCTCTATAGTGCCTTTTTGATGTTATTGCATCAAACACATCGCAAACCGCTAAAATTCTTCCGCCTAAAGGAATTTCTTTACCTTTTAAACCTTTATAGTATCCTGTACCGTCATATTTTTCATGGTGGGAGGAGGCAATTTTTGCTACATCTTTGAAGTTTTTTGAAATGTAAACTTTACCTAGGATATTATGGGTAAAACGAACGTGTTCTTTAATGTGTTCATATTCTTCCGGAGTTAATTTTCCTTCTTTTTGTAAAACTGAATCTTTTATGCCTATTTTTCCTATATCATGCAATAAACCTGCGTTTTTAATTATTTCTTTTTCACTATCTGATAATCCGCATTCATCACAAATCAGTCCGGCGTATGCTGTAACACGTCTTGAATGACCTGATGTTATTTTATCTCTTGCGTCAATGGAAGCTGAAAGGGTATCAATGAAACTTGAGAAAAGCATTTTTTGTTCTTCAATTAATTTTTTTTGTTTGTTGAATAAATTAGCGTTTTCAAGCGCAATTCCTGCTGATGAGCCTATTGCAATCAATAAATCTTCGTCTTTTTGAGTAAAATCGCCTTCAAATTTGTTTAAAACTTGAAACACGCCGACAATTTGATGGGATAGATTTCTTATAGGCATACACAAAATGTTTCTTGTTTTATAACCTGTTTTAAGGTCGATTTCTTTGTTGAAATATTCGCTTTCATAAGCATTAGATATATTAACTGTTTCGCCAGTTGTCGCAACGTGACCTGCTAAACCTTTGTTTGCACTAAATCTTATTTCTTGCATTTCAAGTCCTAGAGCAACTTTGCTCCATAATTCATCGTGTTCTGTGTCTAATAGAAAAACAGTACACCTGTCTGCTCCTAGGGCTTGTTGAATTTGTTGAGCTATTATAGTTAGGAGGCTATCTATATTTGTTTCAACTGCGATAGTTCTTCCGACTTGTAAAAGTGCTAAAAGAGCGTCATCTTTGATTTCATTTGGGATAAAAGAGGGAGGTGCAGCCGAAATTGTCTTTTTTTGATATTCATTATCAATTTTTTTCTTATAATTGAGGATAGCTTCTTCAAATCTGACATTGTCTGTTTTAATATACAGGCTGGCATTTAGAAGATTTAGCGCCGGTTCGATATTTTTTTCAAGATATTCAACAAGGGCAAAACAAAATAGATTAATTTTTTGTGCAATGGGGCTGTTGGATGAATTTGCAAGATATTTTGCATCATTTAATAAAGTCAGAGTTTGAAAATATCTTGCGCCTTGTCTATAGTTATTAATTGCAAGATATGACATTGAAATTGAAACTAAATCAAAGGCTTTTATTGCAATAGAGCATTTATGAATTTTATTTAAATCGGCTTGCTTAAAGAGTTTTTCTTTACAAATATGCTCAAAAAAAGAGTTCAAAAGAAACTCTTTCATTTCTTGATAATTAATTTTATCAGAATTATTTAGCACCTTGTTCATATTCTATCCCATAAACATTCTAAAATTATTATTCTTTAATGTCAAACATATAAAACTTTTACAAGGGCTGAATTTTATTGTAAAATAGCTATTAAGGAGCAGTAATGGAAGATAAAAAGACTTTAATTTTAGTTGATGGACACGCACTAGCTTTTCGCATGTTTTTTGCGCTTGAGCGAACTAATATGCAAACAACAAATCATATTCCGACTTGGGCAGTTTATGGTTTTTTCAAAGCGATATTTGACTTGTTATCCGATAAAAAGTTAAATATTAAACCTAATTCAATAGCTGTTGCTTTTGATGTTTCAAAAGCAACCTTTAGATTAGAAAAATATTCAGATTATAAAGCAAACAGATTAACCATGCCCGATAGTTTAAGAACTCAACTGGAATTAATTAAAGAAGGACTTTGTGCTCTTGATATACCGATTTATACAAAAGAGGGCTACGAGGGTGATGATGTAATAGGGACAATTGCGCTTCAAGCTCAAAAAAAAGGACATAAAACATACATTTTAACAGGTGATAAGGATAGTTTTCAGCTTATTGATGATGATGGTTTAACGACTGTTTTAATTCCTTCTAAAGGTGAAATGATAAAATATAACAAACAAGAAGTTTATGAAAAAATGGAGGTTTATCCTAATCAAATTGTGGATTATAAAGCCTTGTGCGGGGATAGCTCCGATAATATTCCAGGCATTAGAGGAATAGGTCCAAAATCTGCTTCGGCATTATTAAATGAATATAAAACTCTTGATGGAGTTTATGAAAATATTGAAAATATAACAAAAAAAGCCCTAAAAGAAAAACTTATTCAAGGAAAAGAAGATGCATATTTATCGCAGTTTTTAGCAACTATAGTAACAAATCTGGATATCGAGTTTGATTTTGAAGGTGCTTGTTTAACAACTCCTAATCATGAGGTTGTTAAGGCATTTTTAGCTAAAATGCAGTTTTATTCATTTGTTAAAAATATAGATAAATTATTAGTTCCTTTTAATTCAAAAAATTCTTGCGATAATATTGTTCAATTTTTGCCTCTTGAACAAGAACAAACACAGCTTGGTTTATTTAGTCAAGTTGAAGAAAAAAAGACAAAAGAAATTAATAAACTAATCGGTGTTGAAGCAAAAAAATATTTAAAAGATAATAAACCAAGCGAGATAGGTTTTTTATCGGATTTTGAAGATAGCAACTATTGCTATATTGCATATAGAAACAATACTGTTTTAAAATTGCCTTTAAATGAAACAGGAGATATACTTAATAATCCTGAAATTAAAAAAATAACTTATGATGTTAAAAATATTAATTATGATATAAAAGGGGTGATTTCGGATACTCAGCTTGCAAGCTATATTAAAGATTCATCACGTAAACATGATATAATTACGCAAATTAACGAAAGTTTTAGCATAATTCCTGATGAAAAGGATTATTTTCTTTTAGCTTCATATCTTTTTGATTTATATGAATATTATAATGAAGTTTTAAATGAAAAAGAATTAAAGTTGTTAAATGAAGTTGAACTTCCTTTGGCTTTTGTTTTAAAGGACATGGAAAAAACAGGAGTAAAATTAGACGTTAATTACTTAAAAACAATTGATGAAGAAATTATTGTTAAAGTAAAAGATTTTGAACAAAAGATTTATGCTCAAGCAGGCATGCAATTTAATATTAATTCTCCAAAACAAGTGGCTGAAGTTTTGTTTGATAAATTGCAAATAAAACCAAAGAAAAAGGGTAAATCTGGTAATTATTCAACAAACGCTAAAATTTTGGATGAATTAGCGCTTGAATATAAAATAGCAAGAGATATTTTAGAACATCGTCAATTAATGAAACTAAAAACAACATATATTGATGCTCTGCCTAAATTAGTTAAAAGTGACGGAAAAATCCATACGCATTTTAATCAAACGGTTACAACAACAGGAAGATTATCGTCATCTGATCCAAATTTGCAGAATATTCCGATTAAAACAGATTTTTCAAACAGAATCAGAGCTGCTTTTGTTCCGACAAATGAAGATTATTTAATTATGAGTGCTGATTATTCTCAAGTTGAGCTTAGATTATTGGCCCATTATTCAGGCGATGAAGGTCTAATTAAAGCATTTTGTGAAGAAATGGATGTTCATAAAATTACGGCATCTAAAATTTTCAATGTTTCATTGGATGAAGTAACAAAAGAAATGAGAAGAAAAGCAAAAACCGTTAATTTTGGTATAATCTACGGTCAGACAAGATATGGTTTAGCACAAACTCTTAATATAACACCATTTGAAGCCCAAGATTTAATTAATAAATATTTTATGACGTATCCAAAAATTTCGACTTATATAAATGAAACGCTTGAATGTGCGCAATTAAACGGCTGGGTTGAGACACTTTATGGCAGAAAAAGATACTTAGGAGCTGAACTAAATTCAAGGAATGCTAATATTAGAGAATTTGCTGCCAGAGCTGCAATAAATGCTCCATTACAAGGGTCAAGTGCTGATATTATTAAAATGGCAATGGTGGAGTTATTTTCAAAATTAAAAGGTTTTAAATCTAAAATAATTCTTCAAATCCATGATGAACTTGTTTTAGATGTTTATAAAGATGAACTTGATGAAGTTAAAAAATTGACACTTGAATCAATGGAGCAAAATCAACCTTTAAAAGTTCCTTTGAAAGTTGAAATAGGACTCGGAAAAACTTGGATGGAAAAGTAAAATGAAAAAAATAATATTGTTTTTAGCTTTAATATTGTCTTTTAATTGTGCATTGGCAAATGTATTAAATGAATGTTATAAAATATATTCTAAAGACGCTGACAGTCTTTTTATGAGTGCTCTAAGCGCAATTAGTTCGTCAGATAAATATGAAATATCTGAAATTCAAACAAAAAACGGTTATATATTATTTTTATCAGGTTCAAAATATTATCTTTTAACTTTAACTAAAAGGTATCAAAATCAAACAGAAATAAAAATTCTTCCTCAAAACAGCGAATTTAGCCAAGGAAGCGAAGTTGCAAAAGATATTTTTTTGTTAATCGATAATGAAATTAAGACTCCTATGGGGCTTGTTAAATAATGAATTTAAAATATGCTCAAGTTTTGGTTGATATAAATAAATTGGGTACTAAAACATTCAGCTACTTAATTCCTGATAGTTTAAAAGATGAAATTAAGGTAGGTCAGGCTGTTTCAATTCCTTTTGGCAGAAGAAAAGAAGAATTAAAAGCCTACGTTGTAGGTTTTACAAATTACCTTGAAGCCGGTATTAAAGCAAAAGAAATAGGAGGAATTTTAGACAATACTCCATTGTTTTCTCTTGAGTATTTAAAACTTTTGGAGTGGGTTTCAAGTTATTATTTTTGCGATATTCAGACGGTTTTAAATACTGCGCTGCCTCAAAAATTTTTTGAAAAAAATGTCAAAAAATATAGAACACCTAAAATTAAAGATAAAATTTTTGATACTGAAAAAAGAAATTCTAATTTTGAATTATCTTTAGCGCAAAAAAAAGTTTATGATGAAATTAAAAAAGTAAATGCTAAAACCTCTTTATTATATGGAATTACAGGTTCAGGAAAAACTGAAATTTATTTTAAATTAATTGAAGATACGATTAATGAGGGTAAAAATGTCATATTTTTGGCGCCTGAAATAGCTCTTGTTTCGCAATTAACCATAAGAACAATAGAACGTTTTGGCGCTGATTGTGTGGCAATATGGCATAGTTCAATAACAGAAGCTCAAAAATATGAAACTTGGAAAAAATTAAGAAATAATGAAATAAAAATTCTTTTTGGAGCAAGGAGTGCTGTTTTCGCGCCTATGAAAAATTTAGGACTTATTATAATTGATGAAGAACATGATTCAAGTTATAAGCAAACCATGCCAAATCCAAGGTATCATGCTCGTGATGTTGCAAAAAAACTTTGCGAATTATATGATGCAAAGCTTGTTTTAGGTTCAGCTACGCCATCTATTGAAAGTTATTATGAGGCAATTAATACTAATTCATTATTTATTTTAAAAGAAAGGTATAATAATGCGCTATTGCCTAAAGTAGTTGTAATTGATATGAAAGAAGAAAGAGCAGAAAAAAATTACACTCTTTTTTCAAAAACTTTGCAAAAAAATGTCAAAGAAACAATTGAAAAAGGTGAACAAGTAATATTTTTAATTAATCGAAGGGGTTTTGCTTCATACACTCAATGCCTTGAATGCGGAACTGTATTAGAGTGTCCAAAATGTGCAATTCCTTTAATCTATCATAATCAAACAAATTCTTATAAATGTCATTATTGTAATTATGAAATAATAAATCCGAAATGTCCTAAATGTAATAGCGAAGCTCTTGAACATTTTGGATTGGGAAGTGAAAAAGTTGAAATTGCGGCAAAAAAAATGTTCCCTGATTATCGAATTGAAAGGCTTGATTCTGATAGTTTAACCAAAAAAAATGAACACATTGAAATATTGAAAAGATTTCAAAAAGGCGAAATTGATATTTTAGTCGGCACTCAAATGATAGCAAAAGGTTTGGATAATAAAAATGTAACTTTGGTGGGCGTAATTAATGCGGATTTAAGTTTTAATTTGCCTGATTATAGAAGTTCAGAAAGAGGGTTTTCAATTTTAACACAGGTTGCAGGTCGCTCAGGCAGAGGAGATAAAGAAGGGAAAGTTATTTTTCAAACGTATAATTGCGATAATGTATTTTTAAAAAATGCACAAGAGCAGAATTATGAAGAATTTTATAAAAACGAAATTGAATTACGTCAAATGCTTGACTATCCCCCGTATTCAAAGATGATTAGAATAGTTTTATCATCAAAAGATGATTATAGGGCTGAAAAATCAGCATTGGAAATTGAACTTGCGCTAAGTGAATATATTAAAAAATTATCTTTAGATGAAACAATATTAATCTTAGGGCCTTGTCCTTGCGTGATTAACAGGATTAAAGAAGAATATCGATATAATATAATAATTAAAAATAAGCTGTCTGAAAATGGACATAGAACGATTTTAAGATTTTTAAAATCAATTAAATTGCCATCAGATATTAAAATGGTTGTAGATATTGACCCATCTGATATATTATAGAACTATGATTATTAATGCGCCTTTTAGCTATAATAGAACAAAAATTCTAGTTGATGAGTATTTAAGACTTTTAAAAAACGGAATAAAAGCAAAAGAAATTCTCGTTTTATTGAGAAATTCAAAAAAGAAAAAAGATTTTATTGAGGAAATTAAAAAAAATTCTCCGCTAGGCAGCATAGGTAATCTTAAAATCTATAGTTTTGAAGGATTAATCTATAATTATATTCTGGATAATTGGGCAATAGTTGAAAATTCAATTAAAAGTAATACTAATAGAAAGATTATTCCTAATCTTTGCGGTTTAGAGGTTAGTCAATATATTTTTAAAGAATGTATAAAAGAAGTTGATTTTGTTGGATATAATTCTAAAACAAGTCTGTTGCACCAGCTTTTTAGAAGAAATGCTTTAATTAATCTAAATAATTTATCTGATGAAGAAGTCGAAAAAAGAGCAAAAATTTTAAAAGAAAGTTATTCAATTGAAGCTAATTTAGCAATTAATAAGTATAAATCAAAATCTATTCAATTAAGGGCTTTTGATTATACAAGGCAGATGAATATTTTTCAGTTTTTATATAAAAAATTGAAAAATGAATTTAGTTATGTATTTGTTGATGACGGAGATGAAATAACTCCTGTTGTTTTAGCTTATTTAGAACACATTAAACCAAGCGTTAAGGAGTTTTTTATTGCTTATGATTCAGATGGTTCATCCAGATTAGGCTATTTGGGTGCAATAAATGTTAATTTTGAAGAATTTTTATCTCAAAAAGAAATCAGTCCAAAAATAGAAGATAAAAAAACTTTAAATGCAAAAGAAATATTAAATTTGGTTAAAAATAATCAAAAAATTGAATTTGATAATATAAATTTAAAATCATTTTTAAAAAGAAATGAAATGATAGATGAAGTTTTAAAAGATATTAAAATTTTGATTAATTCAGGCATAAGACCTTGTGATATTTCTTTAATAACTCCTTTATCCGATGAATTTTTAAAAATTTCATTAGAAAAATCCGGTTTTAAATTTAATTTTTTAACTAAGAATGAAAAATTAAACCAAAATAAAATAATTACATATATCTTAGAGCTTTTAAAAATAATAAATGATAAAAATAATGAAGATATTTCACCTTATATTTTAAAAGGGATTTTTATTGAACTTTTAAATTTAGATAAAAAAGAATCAGTTAAAATAATTCAAGAATATAAGCTTGAAAGAGATTTTAAAGGTTCTAATATTTTTGATTTTATTAAAAATAAAAACAATGATGAATTTATTAAATTAATTGAAATTTATGAAAAAATAAGATTTGAAAAATTGTCAATTCAGCTATATAAAATAGTTTCTAATTTTCTTCCTGTAGACAGAGATTTATCGAAAGATTATATTAAAATTGCGCAATTGTTAAAACAAATTAATGATTTTGAAGAAGTTTTTAAAAATTCCGTTTCAAATAATGATTTAATAATCCAATTGGAAAACACAATTATTTCAGAAAACCCTTTGTCTGATGATGAAATTGATGAAAATTCGATTGTTGTTTCATCTGCGCAAAAAATAATTGATTATTCATATAAAACAAAATATCAGTTTTTATTGGATATCAATAACGAAAATTGGCTAAGACAAGATATAGGGCCTTTATATAATGCTTGGGTTATGCAAAAAACTTGGTCAAAAGATACTTTTGAATTGGAAGATAATATTGAATTAACTCTAGATAGAACAGCAAGAATATTATACAAGCTTTATTTGTTGGCTGATAAAATAACCCTATATCAAAGTTCATATGATTCATTGGGTCAAGAAAATTTTTCAGGGATTGATAAATACTATAAAATTAATTCTGAAATCAAAGAAACAACTAAAATAAAACCTATAATTCCAAGAGATGACCAAAAAGAAGTTTTAAATTATAAGGGCGGTTTAATGTCTGTAAGTGCAACAGCAGGTTCAGGCAAAACAACAATAATGCTTTTATTGGTAGAAAAAATTTTATCAGGCGAGATTTTATCAAATATTGAGCCTAAAAACATCTTTGTTTTAACTTTTATGGAATCGGCAGCGAGAAACTTCAAAGAAAGAATAAAAGCAAAATATCCTGATTTAATTGAGCTGCCTAATATTTCAACAATCCACGGGCTTGCATTAAGAATAATAAAAGAAAATAATAATTTTTCCCGTCTTGGGCTTGATTATGATTTTGAAATTATAGATGAAATTAAAAGAAGCGCAATTTTAGCTGAAATCACTTATTCATTAGGTATAGCTCCAGATAAAACTGATTTATATGATTCTGCAATTTCAGCATATAAAAATGAACTATCAATTTATGGTGATTTTGATTGTAAAAACAAGCTTTTTATAAATGTTTATAATGCTTATCAGTTGAAATTAAAAGAACAAAATTTAATTGATTACGATGATTTGTTGTTATTAAGTTTAAAACTTTTAAAAGAAAATAAGGATATTTTAGAATATTATCAAGATGTTGTTAAGGTAATAATCGAAGATGAAGCGCAAGATTCAAGTTTCACTCAGCAAGCCCTTATTGCTCTTTTAGGGGGTAAACATAAAAATATAATACGCTGTGGAGATATTAACCAAGCAATAACTTCAACTTTTACAAATTCTGATGTAAAAGGTTTTAGAGAATTTATGAAAAAATCTAAAAATGTTGTTATGGATAGGTGCCAAAGATGTGCTACAGGGGTTTTAGATTGCGCTAATAATACTGTTAAATTTGCAGTGAAAAATAAGATTGATGCTTTTTCGTCTTTAGTTATGAAGCCGGTGGATGGAGTTAATATTGTTGATAAAAATGCTGTTGAAACAGAAATTTTTGAAGATGAAAATCTCGAAAATCAATTTATTTTAAATAAAATAAAAGAGATTTTAAAAACTGACAAAAATGCAACCATAGGTATTCTTTTAAGAAGCAATTTTGCAATAAATAAGTGGGATAAATTGTTAAAAGAAAACTCTATTAAAACTTATAAAAATTCTGATAATTTAATTAATAATCCGATTTATAGAATTACGCTTTTGATTTTAGAATTTATTTTAAATCCTTATGATAATAAAAAGGTATCTGAAATAGCTCGTGAACTTTTTGAGTACGGTTACTATAAATATGATGAAGTAAAATATGCACTATCATTGGACGAGGCAATATTTTTAAAAGATGATTTTGATAGCCAATTATGGTGGGATTTGAATTATTTTCTGTTTAAAAATACAACTTCAATTTATGAATTGGTTGCTGAAATCGGCTCATATTATTTTTCAAATTCAAAACAAAAAGATAATATTTCGCTTGTTGCAGAAATTGCAGCTAAAATTCAATTAAGCCAAAAAACATTTGAAAATACCGTGAATCGTTTAAGGGAAATTCAAAATAAAAATAATTTTTCGAATATCAAATTTTTTACTACCGATGATACAACTCAAAAAGAAAATGCTGTTCAGATTATGACACTTCATAAATCAAAAGGGGATGAGTTTGATTGGGTGTTTATTCCTGAAATGACTCAAAAAAACTTTTGTTTTGATATAAATGAATATAAATTAAAAGATAATTCAAAATTTATTCAAAAGGTTAAAAAAGAGCCAAAAAGTGATTTTGAGCTTAAAAAAGATATAATTGAAGAAAATTATAGGTTGATTTATGTCGGTATTACTCGTGCAAAGAAAAAACTATATTTAACCGCAAGCAATAAGTATAAGCGTTTTTCAAAAATAGAGGAACAAAAAAATTCTGAAATATTGAAAGGATTAGCTGAATATGCCTAAAATAATTGATACATTTAGCGCCCATTCTCTTAAAATTTTAGATAAAAATCCTGAAGAATTTATTGATAAATTTATCTATCATTTATCTTTATATAAAAAAGACCATAGAACTGATTTAGGTAAAAAATTTCATAGTTTAATTTGTGCTTATATTAAGGGTTTTGATGTTTCAAAAATGCTTTTGGATTTAGAAGATAAAGAAAAAAGAACTTATCTTAATTTCATAGATAAATTAAAGGATAAAAAAGAATTTTTTATTGAAACAGAATATCCTTTTTTAATTAAAGAAAAATTAAATGATGAAAATTATTATCTTACGGGAAGATTTGATGCCATTTATAAAGAAGATGACAAATATATCATCTATGATTGGAAAACTCTAAATCTCCCCAAAAACCCAAAAGACGATTTGCAGAGCATTGTTTATATTTATGCACTATCAAAAATTTTTAATACAAAGAATATAAAAATGCGCTATATTTCTCTTGAAAAACTAGATTTTATTGATGTTTTGTATGATGAAAACTTTAGTTATAAAAATAGAATTGATGAAATAATTAAAAAATATAAAATTACATCTTTGCAAGATTTATAAGTTCATTTTTGGTTATTTCAAAGTCTGTTTTATCATCTAAGCCTTGAATTAAGTATGATTCTATTCTTTCATGGAGCGCTATAGCTTTATCTGTGGTGGGGTCTGACCCTTTTGCATAAGCTCCTATATTAATCAAGTCTTCATTTTTGGCATAACTTGCCATTAAGTTCCTGATTTTACCTGCTGCTTGTTTTTGTTCATCATCAACAATAGAATTCATAACCCTTGAAATGCTGGATAGAATATCAATAGCAGGATAATGGTTCTTATGCGCTAAAGCTCTTGATAGAACAATGTGTCCATCCAGAATACTTCTTGCAGCATCTGCAATGGGCTCATTCATATCATCCCCTTCAACTAAAACAGTATATAAGCCCGTAATGGTGCCGTTTTTATTTGCGCCGGCGCGTTCTAAAAACTTAGGCAACAGCGCAAAAACAGACGGAGTATATCCTCTTGTTGCAGGGGGTTCGCCTGTGGCAAGCCCTACTTCTCTTTGAGCCAGAGCAATACGAGTTACACTATCAAGCATGAAAAGAACATCTTTTCCTTTATCTCTAAAATATTCTGCTATAGCACAAGCAACAAATGAAGCTTTGATTTTAACCAGTGCAGGTTGTTCTGATGTTGCACAAACAACAATAGAGCGCTTCATGCCTTCAATACCCATGGTGTTTTCAATAAATTCTCTAACTTCTCTGCCCCGTTCTCCAATTAAGGCTATAACATTAATATCTGCTGATGTATTTTTGGCTATCATTGCAAGAGTTGTTGATTTTCCAACGCCGGAACCTGCAAAAATTCCTACTCTTTGACCTTTTCCTATTGTATTTAGACCGTCTATTGCTCGGAGTCCTAAAGATAAAACCTCGTCAATTGGCTTTCTTTCCATGGGGTTAATTATTTCAGCACTTGTAGGATAATAATCATCGGCAATTACAGGGCCTTTATTATCAATAGGATTTCCAAGCCCATCAAGAACTCTGCCCAAAAGTGAATCAGATACTTTTACTTTCATATGAGTACCTGTATTAATAACTTTAGCTCCGGCTTTTAAGCCTTCAATTGACCCTAGAGGCATTAATAAAATGCAATCTTTTTTAAAACCTACTACTTCGGCATAAATTATATTGTCATTGTCATCTTCAATAATGTGACATAAATCTCCTATGGAAGAAACAGGGCCGTCTGCAATAATTGTTAAACCTATGATTTCAATTATTTTGCCCATTTCTATAACAGAGTTTGTATTATTAACGATGTTATTTATTTCATTTAGTTTCATTTTCTTCTATATATTGATTTAGTTCAATCTGCCCGTTGTTTGAGTTTTCATAGATATTTCTTATTATGTTTTCTAATTGCAGATTAATTGAAGCGCAATATCTTTCTTCAAGATTTTCTATAATAATTGTGTCATCGCTGTATTTTGGATTGTATATAATATTGAAATTATCATATTTTTTGAAATTTTCAAAATTATAATCATTTTCTTGATTTAGTGATTTATTTTGTATTTCAAAAAGTAGCCTTGCATATTTTTCGCTTAAAATTATATTAATATTTTCTTTTTTTTCGAAAAGCGAAATTGTGTTTTTGATTATTTTTTCAAGTGTTTCAGAGTCGAGTTCTTTTAAGAGTATTTTTTTTGAGATATTTTCTATAATGTTTAAAATATCTTTTGAGGCTGATTTAATTATTTTTTCCTTAATTTCAAATTGTCTTTCGATAAATTTATCAAAATCTTTTAATTTTTCGGATAATTCTTCTTGTATCTTTTCTTGAGCGTCAGAATAACCTTCTTCGTAGCCCTGCTTTGCTTTTTCTATTCTTTCTTGTTCAATTTGTTCTTTAGATGAATTGATTAATTCTTCATTTTGTTTTGCTGCTTCATTTAGTTTTTCTTGCGCTGCTATTTGGGCGTTATTGGTTATTTCGTCAACTCTTTGTGTTGCTTCGTCTATTTTTTTTATTGCTTCGTCTTTTGCATTTTTAATTATTTCATCAGCTTTTTTGGCGGCAGTTTCTAAAATTTTTGCTGCTTCGTCTTTTGCTCTGTTTAAAATAAGCTCACTTTCATCAGGAAATTCTTCCTGATGAGCGGTTCTTTTTTTGGCTGACTTATTATCATCTTTTTTTGTTTCTTCTTTTATTTCGACAACAAAATCGTCATTATCAAAATTTATATTATTTGCTTTGAGCTTACTCAATTAATTCATCCTCTTGACCGCCACGATAAATAGTTACTTCTCCGACTGCTTCAAGTGCTTTAATTACTCCAACAATCTTAGATTGCGCTTTTTGAACTTCTCTTGTTCTTACAGGGCCCATGTATTCGATATCTTCTAACAGCACTCCTTGAGCACGTTCAGACATATTTTTGAGAATTTTTTGTTTAACTTCTTCTTTTGCACCTTTCAAGCTTGTTGCCAGGTCTTTTGAGTCTACTTCTCTTAGAACTCTTTGGATAGAAGCATCATCAAGCTGAACAATATCTTCAAACACAAACATTAAGCTTCTTACATCTTCTG
The DNA here is from genome assembly GCA_944327245.1 of Candidatus Gastranaerophilales bacterium. Classification (GTDB taxonomy): domain Bacteria; phylum Cyanobacteriota; class Vampirovibrionia; order Gastranaerophilales; family Gastranaerophilaceae; genus RUG14156. The sequence goes on along the minus strand of CALVHD010000010.1, from coordinate 11,856 downwards.
CTAATTCCGGAGTTTCTATTTCCATCATTTCTATTACGTTTTTTTCTGTGGCTCTGTCTGTGCTGTTTAAAATGCTTGCAAGAGCTTTTGTGCCTCCCGCTTTTGAAAAATCTGTGGCAACAACATTAGAAAATCTTGATTCAACTATTTTTTCCACTTCCGATATAACTTCAGGATTTGTTGTTTCCATTTGAGCAATTTTTAAAGCAACCTTATGCTGTACGCCGGGGGCAAGATAGTTTAAGACTTTTGCTGATTGTTCAGGCTTTAAATATGCAAGAATAAGAGCAATCAATTGCGGATTTTCATTTTGAAATGAGGTTGCTAATTGTGCAGGATCTGCCTCATTAAAAAATTGAAACGGGTTTGAGTTTAATATTGTAACTAAGCGATTTAAAATGTTATTTGCTTCAGAAGCTCCGTAAGCTTTTTCTAAAAGCTCTCTTGCATAGCCCATACCTCCTGCTGCAAGCATAGAGGAAGCTTGAAATACTGTATGAAATTCATCAACAATTGCTTCAATTACTTCTTGGGGAAGTTTTGACATACCCGCAATTTCAATTGTTATTTGTTCAAGTGCATTATCATCTTCAATGTTTTTCATAATTTCAGATGCTGCACTGGGCCCTAATGTAATTAAAAGAGCTGCAACTTTTTGTGTAGGTGTCATTTGTTCTATGCGGATATTGGCCATTTTTATGATTTATCTTTCTTATTCTTTAATATATGAAGTTAAAATTCTTGCTGCTTCTTCAGGATTTCCTAAAATTGAATTGATGATTTCACTTTTCTTTTTATCAACGGCTGAAGTGTATTGAATGTCTTGTTGATAAAAATCTTCAGAATTGGTTTTGTTTTGTTGAAGCATTAAATACGGGTCAAATGTCGGCAGTGAAGTGTCATCTTGCGTATCTAAATCTTCAAGCTCGTCTTCAGTTGGTTTTGGAGTTTTAAATATATTTCCAAAATTGTGCAGTGCTATTAAACCTAATAGAAGTATTATAAACACAGGTGAAACATTTTTAAAGATGAATGTTAAAATTTCCATAGTCATTGCTTGTTGAGCGGCCTTATCCTGTTCAAGCTCTTGTGTATTATCAATACCTGTGAATTTAAGACTTGTTACATTTACAACATCCCCCCTTGTTTTATCCATGCCTGTTGCCGCTATAACAAGATTTTCAATTTCGCTTTTTTCTTCATCTGTTAATATTTTATTAACTGCAACCGCTACACTCATTCTTGTAACAGCTCCGGGGGCGTAAACAACTTGTTTTACTTCTTTTGTTACAGCGTAAGTTGTAGCTGATTTTTCTTTTTCATAGCTTAATTTTCTAACGTCGTTATCAGTTTTTGCATTTTCGTTATCGTTATAGTTTACTGTTTTAACGGGAGTTTGGTTTAATGGTAAAGACGCAGGGTCTTGAACTTGAGCTTGTTGAGCCTGCTGCATATTATCCTGAGCGGGGTTTACTCCGGTATTTTCAATTTGTTGATTATCTTGTTGCTGAGTTGTTTCTTTTTCTTTATTGTTGGAAGGTAATTGTTGAGGATTTGAATAAACTTCTTTTTCGCCTTGTTGAGCAACAATTATACCGGAATTAGAGTCTTTGTTTGGAGTATAGCTTTCAATTGTTGCTCTTGTTTGATTGAAATCCATAACAGTTGAAACTTGAACGGAAACATTATCTTTGCCCATAATTGTTTCAAGAGTATCTTTGATTTTTTTTGCTGCTTCTTTTTCGAAGTTTGTTCTGTATGTTTGCATATCAGATGAATTTTTAGCAACATCTTCAGACAGTACATTTCCGTTTTGGTCTGTTAAAAAGACTCTGTCATTGGTTAATCTCGGAACAGAATATGCAACTAAATTTTTAATTGCCAAGATTTGACTTGCTTTTAATTTAACTCCGGGTTCAAGTATTAACACAACGCTTGCAGACGGTTCTTCATCTTCATCAGAAAAAATTGAGCGTTCAGGTTCTGCCAATTGTACTCTTGCTTTCGAAACGCCGTTTATTTTTTCGATTGAGCGAGTTAATTCTCCTTGGAATATTCTTTGTTTTGTTAATTTATTTTTAAAATCAGTTGAACCTAGTTGCAAATCATCAAGAAGCTCAAAACCTCCTGTTGTGTCTTTAATTAGGTCGTTTTCTGCAACAAACATTCTTAAATCTTCTTTGTCTTGGTTTTTAACAAGAATTGTTGTTTTGTCATCAGAAAGTTTATAGGCATAACCGCTTTTTTTCAAGCTTTCTGTTATAGCTGCAACATCTTGTTTGGATAAATCAGAATATAAAACGCTCCAATTAGGCTCTGTTGCTTTGACTATGAAAAATATTCCCACAACAAACATTGCAACTAACAGAGCCGCAATTGAAAATTTTTGATTTATATCAAGTTTTAACCAAAGTTTTTTAATGTCTTCTATTAATAATTTAATATGTTCGTTCACTTAACTTATCCAATACTAATTCTAACTAATTTTATCCAAGCAAGACCGCTCCCCAATAATAATATAATATCTTACTTGTCGGCAATTTCAACACTGTTAAGAAATATGAATATTTGCTTAAATGCTCATATTTTTAAATTCATTATAGGCATTTAGCAATTGACTTCTTAATTGAATTGCCATTTGCATGGCTAAATTTGATTTTTGAGCGGAAATCATTACTTCATGGACACTTATATCTCCTCCTGAAGCAAATGTTTCAAAGTCTTGTTCCGCTTTTTTTTCAATTCCGCTTAATTCATTTAAACTGTTGGAAAAACCAGAGCCGATATCTTTTGCAACTTGCGCGGTTGGAGATAAATTTTCAACTTTTTGAGAATTAATTGCATCAACTCCGCTAAAATATTGCGCTCCTAATTGCATAGGTGCCATTTGTTCATTGTTTTGTCCTATGGAATTGAATATTTCATTAAAATTACCACCGTTTTCAAGTGCTTTATTTGTATTGTTAATTGAGTTTGAAAATGCTTTATTAAATTCATTTATTGAATTATCAAAATTACCCATTTGAAAATTGGTATTAATATTAAAATTACTGCTCATAAGTTACCTTTATATATTAATTGCGCTTTGTATCATTGTTTTTGTAGTTTGTGCTATGGTAACGTTTGCTTCGTAGGCTCTTGAAGCGTTAACCATATTTACCATTTCTTCTACAACATTAATATTTGGAAGTTCAACATAACCGTCTTCATTAGCATCGGGATGATTTGGATCATATACCATTCTTGTCGGGTTATTGGCATCGGTTATTGAATCTACCATAACACCTTTGGCTATAGCATTGTCATTTATTGTAACTCCTCCTCTTAAATATGGCGCATTGGGAGGGTCAAATTCGACTGAAGCATTTCCATTAGGAAAGTTAAATCCTTTTTGCATGGTCATTTCTTTAAAATTGACTTGCTTTTTTCTGTATACTTCTTTTTCGCCAAATTCATTTCTTGTTGTGTTTACATTGGCGATGTTTGATGAAACAGTATCCATTTTAATTCTTTGTGCACTCATTCCTGAGGCAGCTATGTCAAAAACACTAAAACTCATATTATTCTATCCTTATTATTGATTTTGTCCTTTAATTATGCTGCTTAAAAGCGAATATGACTTTGATAATAAAGAAGCTACAACTTGGTATTGCATGCCGTTTTTGGCTTCATCCATCATTTCTTCTTCTAATACAACATTGTTCCCGTCAGTCCCTGTTGGCTCTCTTAAATCCTGTTGAACATCAATAAAATAATTGTCTTTAATATCTGTACTTAAAAGGGCAATTTGCTCAGGACTTTGTCCTTTTAATACGATATTTGGATTTTTATCGTAGTTCATTGAGTTTTGAACTTTCAGATTTTCTTTTTCATCTTCTCTTTTAATAATATCTCTCAAACTTCCCTCGAAAGAAACTTCTTTTCTTTGGTAGTTGGGAGTTAGTGCATTAACAGTGTTGGCTGAAATTGCTTTAGAGCGTTCATACAAGCCATCAAGAGCCATTGCGGCTATTTCTTTTGTTCTGTTATTAATTAAATCCATAATTCTATCCTTATTTTAGATTATTTTGTTTGCGCCAAAGGCAGGGTTAGTGTAAAAATTGTTTCTTTTTCATCGCTTTTGGTTAATTCAAAGGTGCCAAATTGTGAGCCTATGAATTTTTTGCAAACAGATAATCCTACTCCCCATCCGTCTTTTTTTGTTGTGTAACCTTGTTCGAAAATTTTATCCTGATTTTCTTTTTCAATCATTTCACCATGGTTTATTATTGAAATTTTGATTTGCTCTTCAACTTGTTTTAATTTGATTATTATTTCGTCATTTTTAGTGGAATCATTTGCATTTTTAATTATATTATTAATAACAATTAAGAATTTTTCTTCATCAACAAATGCATTAGCTTCAAATCCTGCCATTTCATCAATCAGAATAATTTTATTATTTTTTTCTTTTAAAATGTTTCCATACATTTTAATTGAGTCTTGTAAAATTGATTTTATATTTTTTTCTTGAAGATTAATTACATCTATGTTTTTAAATTGTTCAATTTGTGATTTTATTAATTCTATTGATTTTCTTATTGGCTTAATTGTTTCGTAGTCTTGTGTTTTCTTTTCGAAAATTCTTGTATAAATATCAAGAATGCTTAGTTGATTTTTTATTTCATGGGCAATTTGGCGTGCATTTTGATATATTTCATTTCTTAGTGATGTATTTGTTTCGTTTACTGTTCTGTAGTTTTCTTGAATTTTTGAATTATATTCGTTTTCTTTTATTGTTTCTTCAAAATATTTAATAATGTTCCCAACTGCCTCATTCATCATTTCGTTATCTCGGCGTTCGGGTTTGTGCGCATAAAATTCTTCGTCGTAATCAATTAAAAATATTGTTTTTAGTGTTTCATAAACATCGTTTACCATTTTGGAATTAATTTTAAAATAAATCTCATATTTATTTTCTTCTGTTTCTCTAAATAAAAATGCGCAATTATATCTTTGGGTAGTCAATACAACAAAGCCTGTTTCTTCAATATCGAATTTTGAAAATTCAAAGTCTGAGAATTCCCTTAAAATAATATCTTTTGAATATTCCAGTCTTTTAATTAAGCTGTCTGTTCCTTTGACATTTTTTAAACGAGCAAAGACGATAGCCTTGGAGTTTTCCTTGGCTATCGGCTCTAAAATACTTCTTGTCAGGGATTCAATGATTGTGGATGAATACAATTCATTTCCGCTTAAATCCTTTTTTTCAAAATATGTATTGAAATTTTTCTTTGTTTTATTCATTTATTTTTTAACTTACCATTTTGATTTTACGAGCAATTTTATACTGCAATTTTCTTAGCTTTTGGTTTGAAGCCTTTGTTGATTGCATATAGAACTGCTTGAGTTTTTTCTCTTACTTGAAGTTTTTGGAAAATATTGTTTACGTGTGTCTTAACTGTTGTTTCAGAGATAAATAATTCTCTTGCAACATCTTTATAAGTAGCACCTTCTAACAATAATGAAAGCACTTCTTCTTCTCTGTTTGTAAGATAGTGTAAAAGATTTTCTTCATTTTCATCTTCTTGTTTAGCATTTCCGTTTTTCTCGAAATCTTGGAAATATTCAAAGAATTTTGAGCATAAAATGTTAGGAAGATAAATTTTACCCATTGAAACTTCATCAAGAGCTTTAATTAATTGAGCTGAAACCATTGTTTTTAATACATAGCCGCAAGCTCCGACTTTCATTGCTCTATAGATTAAATCGGCATCATCATATGCAGTTAAAACAATAATTCTTGTTTTAACGCTTAGCTTTTGGATTTCAGCAATTGCATTTATGCCATCCATCTCAGGCATATTAATATCCATTAATACTATATCGGGTTGGTATTTTTTGATTAAAGAAATTGCAACATTGGCATTCCCTGCATTTGCAATAACTTCATAATCGTTTTCTAAATTTACCAATTCACGAACGCCTGAAGCGTGTTCATACTTGTCATCAACCACGATGACTTTTTGCTTTCTTTTGAAATCTACTGTTCTTCTCATTAACCCCTCCAAAAAGTATATTTTTTTCTTTTTTTTAATTCGATTAAACTAACTTACATTATGAATATACTTTTTTTGGGCGGTTTATTCATCAATATTAAGGTTGAAATTTACCCTATATGCATTGGTTCTTTTTATCTAAATCTTTAGATTGAGCTTTAAAGTATTAATAATTTTAAAAAAATTAATTTGCTTAAAGTGTTTGTGTTGTGGTTTATTAAATGTGTTGGAATTAAAATCATCCATTTGGCTTAACTAAGAAAGAAAAGATTGAGTTAATATAATTGTGTTCATTGAAAAGGTGAAGTAAAATGGAATTTCATATAGGACAGCATTGGATAGTAAATATATTTGGTTTGAATGTGCATATGGATACATTGATAACCTTATGGATTACTATGGCAATAATAATATTTTTTGCATTATTGGCAGTAGGAAATATAAAATTAATTCCTTCAAAATTGCAGGCAGTTTTTGAAAATATCGTAACTATATTTTTGTCTTTAACAAAAGACATGGGGCCTGAAGGAAAAAAACATACGCCAATATTGATTGCCTTATTTTTATTTATAATAACAGGTAATTTAATTGGTCAACTGCCATGGAAATTGTTGAATTTCTTTCCGTTTATTAAAGCAACCGAAGGAGAATTTGCTTCTCCAACAAATGATATAAACGTAACAGCAGCATTAGCAATTATAGTTTTGATTTATTATATTGCTTCAGGTGTTCGTTTAAAAGGTATCGGTTATTTTAAACATTATTTTCAACCTGTTTGGTTTATGACACCTTTTAATATGCTGGAAGATATTGTAAGACCTTTGACATTGGCTCTACGGCTTTTTGCCAACATATTGGCAGGTGAAATTTTAATTATGGTTTTGGGTGGATTAATTGCATCTTTAATAAGTCCCGAAGCAATAAGCATATTTTGTCAAAATACATTAGGCGGCATTTTGCCATCAAGCTGGGTATATAATATAACTTTATTTTTAGGTTCATTATTACCTTTGCCCATAATGTTTTTTGAAATATTTGTTGCGTTTATCCAAGCGTTGGTATTTACGCTTTTGACAAGCGCATATATAAGCGGTGCAGTAGCAAAACATTAATATAAAGGAGAAAAATATGGATTTATCAGTACTAAAATTTATCGCTATGGGTTTAGCAATCGGATTTGGTGTTGTAGGCCCCGGTATTGGTCTTGGTTTGGCAACAAAAGCAATTATTGAAAGCATTGCAAGACAACCTGAAGTTGAAGGACAAATTTCAAAATACTTTTATATTGGTGCAGGTTTAATCGAAGCTTGTGCTATATATGCTCTGTTGGTTGTAATTTTAATCGGTTTTGTACTTAAATAATTGAAGTATAATTAAAAGCGGAGATTTTTTCAGATGTTAATGCAAATTGACGGCACATTCATTTTTGTTGCAATAAGTTTCATAATATTTTTGTTAATAATAAAAGCAATTCTTTTTAATCCAATTACTAAAATAATTGATGAAAGAAATGGTTTTTATGCAAAAAATTTAAAAATGGAAACAGAATCAAAAGAAAAATCTCGCGCTTTGTTGGACGAAAAAGAAAAAGCTTTAAAAACTTCAAGAAAAGAAGCTTCTGATATAGTTAAAAATACTACTCAAGAAGCAAAAGAACAAAATGCGCTAAAAATTAAACAAGTAAAACAAGAAGTTTTGTCGCTCATTGATGAAAATAAAACTCAATTGGATGAATTATCAAGAAAAGCAAAAAATGAGGCTAAAAAAGAAGTTAATTCAATTGTTCAATCAATGGTTTCAAGGGTTTTAAATGAAGAAGTGAGCGTAGATTTGTCGGATGAAAAAATAAATCATTATTTGAATATTTAGAAAGCTATTGACATGACTCTATTTGAACAAATTCTAAATACTAATTTAATAAATTTTATAATTGTAATATCAACGTTGGTTTTGATATTTAAAAAAGCACATCTTGGTGATTTTATTCAAAAAATGGCTGATGATGTTAAAGAATCTGTTGAAAAGAGTTCTAAAAATGCTCAAAGTGCAATTTCTGAGTATAAGCAAACAAAAAAATCAACAAAGGATACTCCAAAGCTTCAAGAAGAAATAATTTCAAATGCAAAATTAAATGCACAAAATTTGAAAGATAAATTTGAACAAAAGACTAGGCTGCAAGAACAGGAAATTAAGTCAGGGCTTGAAAAAATATATAAAAGTCAACAAGAAAAATATAAAAAAATGACAACAAACGATATTTATAAGGCTTGTGTCGAGTTGGCTAAAGATGAAACTCTGAATAGATTGAATGATGATGTTCATAAAAAATTAATCAATTGTTCAATTGATGAATTGGATAAAATTGAAGGAAGTTTATTGTGAATAAAAGTTTAGATATAAAAAATTTAAAAGTTGCAAAAAGGTATGCCAAAGCTTTGATTGAAGCATCTCAAGATAATATTGATGATGTTGCAAATGACTTGGAATTAATCAGTGATACAATTTTTAAAAATGATGCATTCAGAATGTTTTTTTCACATCCTGTTATTTCCTTGAGCGATAAAAAAGAAACAATAAAAGAAACATTTCAAAACAAAATAAACAAAACTACACTAAATTTTTTGGAAACATTATTAGATGAAAGCAGATTTAATATTTTTTCAACAATTTATGATGTTTTCAAAAAAGAAAGAAATAATTTGAAAAATATTAAAATCTTGGATGTTTATTATGCTTATGAGCTTGATGACGAACAAAAAACAAGATTAAAAGATAAATTATCAAATAAATTTAATAAAGAGGTAATTCTAAATTATCAAAAAGATGAAGATATTTTAGGCGGTTTGGTTATTAAATTTGAAGATAAAGTTATTGATTTGAGTTTAAAAACTAAATTCGACAGACTCAAAAAAATTAATTTATAACATGAAAGGCAAAATATATGGCACCAGCAATAGACAGTTCCGAAATAACAGCAATTATCAAATCTAAAATCGAGAATTATTCAGAAAAATTAGAAGTTGATAATGTAGGCAGTGTTATTGAAATTTCAGACGGTATATCAAGAATTTACGGTCTGAATAATGTTATGGCATCAGAGCTTGTTGAGTTTGATGATGGAAATAAGACTCTGGGAATTACTCTAAACCTTGAAGAAGATAATGTGGGTGTGGTAATTCTTGGTGATTATACAAAAATAAAAGAAGGAATGAGCGTTAAATCAACAGGTAAAATTGCTTCAATTCCCGTAGGGGATGCTCTAATCGGAAGAATTATTGACCCAACAGGTATTCCAATAGACGGCAAAGGCGATATTCACACAGATAGAACTCGCCCGATTGAACGTATTGCCCCTGGGATTATTGAAAGAAAATCAGTTCATCAACCTTTGCAAACAGGTTTGACAGCAATTGATGCGCTTACACCAATCGGCAGAGGACAACGTGAATTGATTATTGGTGATAGACAAACAGGAAAAACTGCTATTGCAATCGATACAATAATTAACCAAAAAGGCAAAGATGTAATCTGTATTTATGTTGCTATTGGTCAAAAGACTTCAACTGTAGCGCATTTAGCTAAGATTTTAGAAGAAAAAGGGGCAATGGATTATTCAATAATAGTTTCAGCAACTGCTGATAATTCAGCACCTTTGCAATATATTGCGCCTTTTGCAGGTTGTGCCGTAGCAGAAGAATTTCTAGAACAAGGTAAACACGTTTTAATAATATATGATGATTTAACTAAACACGCGCAAAGTTATCGTGCTATGAGTTTATTGTTAAAAAGACCGCCGGGACGTGAAGCATACCCTGGGGATGTATTTTATTTGCATTCAAGATTATTAGAGCGTGCTTGTAAATTGTCTGACGAAAGAGGCGGCGGTTCAATTACTGCGCTTCCTATCATTGAAACTCAAGCGGGGGATGTTTCAGCATATATTCCGACAAACGTAATTTCTATTACTGACGGTCAAATATTCCTTGAATCAAACCTATTTAATGCAGGTCAAAGACCGGCAATTAATGCTGGTATTTCAGTATCTCGTGTTGGGGGTGCTGCTCAAACAAAAGGCATTAAGCAAGTTGCAGGGCAATTGCGTTTGGATTTAGCACAATATAGAGAACTTGCTGCGTTTGCTCAGTTTGCTTCAGACCTTGATGCTGCAACAAAAGCACAATTGGTAAAAGGTGAAAAATTGACTCAAATTTTAATTCAACCTCAGTATAATCCGCTATCAGTTGCTCAACAGGTTGCAATTCTTTTCTGTGGAAATGAAGGGTTTGTAAATGATGTTGAGAATAAGGATATTCAAGAGTTCAAAAAACAATTCTTTGAATATTTCTCATCAAATTGCCCTGAATTGGAAGCAAAATTGAATGACGGAGCTAAGCTTGAAGATTCTGATAAAGAAGAATTAATCAAACATATTAAAAATTTCAAAGAAAATATTTTTAAACCTGAATAATTAATTCGGAAAGAAAAAAATGGCAAATTTAAGAAACATAAAAGACAGAATAAACAGCATTAAAAATACTCAAAAAATCACAAAAGCCATGAAGATGGTTGCGGCAGCTAAAGTGAAAAAAGCTGAAAACGCCGTTAAGGCTTCTCGCCCATTCACTTTGGAGTTGTATGAGATGTTTTGCTGGGCATATAAAGAAACCCTTAAAAATAAGTGTGATAAAATAAGAACAGAAAACAATATCGATAATTTTCCTGCATTATTGGAAAAAAGGGAAGTTAAGAATGTTGGCTTGGTTATTATTTCGTCAAATAAGGGTTTAGCCGGAGCATACTGTGCAAATATTGTTCGCTATAGCTTAAATTTAATTAAGAAATTGCAAAATGAAGGCAAAAATGTTTGCGTTTATCTCGTTGGACAAAAAGCTGTTCCTGCAATCAAAAATGCCCAAGCGCAATATGGCTTTGAAATTAAAAAAACATATGTCGATATTTTAGATGATGTAAATTCAAGTTCTGCTTATGTTATAGCTTCACTATTGGCAGATGATTTTATAAAAGGCGATATTGATTCAATTGAATTGGTAACAACAAGATATAAAAATATGATGACTTATATAGCCGAATCTTGGCAATTATTGCCTGCTGTAACCGATGATGAAAGAGTCAGAGAATTTAGAAATAAAGAGCTTGATGATGAATTAAAAATTAAACATGATGCTCATAAAATTGAGCCTTTGAGTGAGTTTATGCCAAATCTTCAGACGGTTTTATCTGCAATTGTTCCGATGTTTATTACAAATGTTGTATATCAGGCGTTGTTAGAAGCCCAAGCTAGTGAATTGGCTTCAAGAATGACTGCAATGAGCGCGGCAACAAATAACGCAAGTGATATGATAAATACTTTAACTGTTGAGTTTAATAAGGTGCGTCAAGCAAAGATTACTCAAGAAATAACAGAAGTTATTTCCGGTGCCGGTGCGCTTAATTAAGAGTATTATTGAAATAGTAAATATTTTATTTAACGGCTTTCACTTTGGCTTTGCGCTTTATAAATGAAAATTCGTTTGTGCAGTGAAATACGCTTTCAAGCTCGCTCGTTTATGTGGTAAGGTATTCGCTCTGTCCGCCAGAGCTCAACGCTCTGCCGTCACGAGCTTCACACACCTATGCCCCAAACTTCGCTCACTAAGCCAAGTCTGGCTAAGTTCGCTTGTTTAGGGTTTTCCGCCTGTGGGTATTTCGGCTCTGTTTGGCTATAGTCGCCAAACAGCCTCAATTATCCTACGCACCCCAAGGGTGTTTCCAATCCCTAAGGCTCACAAGTTCGCCAAGGGATTGTGGGCAGCGGTTT
>CALVHD010000009.1 GCA_944327245.1 Candidatus Gastranaerophilales bacterium | reverse complement strand
TTTTTTCAATTTAATAATTCTATTATAAATGAAATAATAAATTTTGCCACATCATCTTTTGACCTACTCTACATGAGTGGTCCAAAAGGCTCAGCTAAAAGCGAAACAATTGAAAAATTAGCCAAAGAACTTTCTAAAGATTATTTAATATTTCAGCATTTTTGTTTTGAAAACAGTGTTATAGACGATTTTTTACTTAATTTTTATGATGCATTAAGAAGTTTTTCTTTAGCACAGAAGATTTCTCTTAAAAAATTCATGACAGATGATTTTAAAGAAAAAGTCAGCCACTATTTTAAAACAATTAACTCAAAATGCATAATAACAGTTGAAAATTTTGAAAAAGTCAATGAAAACATCGAGATAATTGATTTTCTTTCCCATCTTGCAAGTTTTGAAAATGTAAAAATTATTGTTGTTGCAAGGAACAACAATAAAAATCTTTTCAGATTTAAACCAATAAAAATGAAAACTCTTGAGATAAGTCAAATCAGCAAAGAAGAATTCAAATCAAAATTAACCGTTTTAGGAGATGTTTTAGACGAAGAACTCAAAGAAAAATATTATAACATTACAAACGGGCTTGAACTTTATCTTAAAATGGGTGTTAAATATTGTGCCACAACAGGATTTTCAATAAAAGATTTAATTATCGAATTTGAAAGAAAAAACGAAAGCCAAAATATAGACTTTGAAGAATTCATGGTAACAAAATTCGTTTCTCTAACCCCGACAGCATACCAAAACTTATTTAAAATATTAGCTACGCTATCACATCCTGTCAGTATTAATTTTCTAAAAGAATACAAACTGGGAAACACATCTTATATCGATTATTTGTCTAAAAACTTTCTTGTAAGCCACTTTAGAGATGAAATGTATGTCAAGGACTATTTCAAACAATATATAATAAAAACCTTCTCTATTCAGGAAAAAATAACCAATTACAAAAATTTAATATCTATTTATGAAAACGAATTGACAAAAAGCCCAAAAGACAGACTTTTAAGGCTTTCAAGAGAATCAATAAGAAAAGAAATTGAAACTTTTAAATCTTTAATTCCGCAAATAAATACTCAAAACAAACATTTTTCCTATCTTGGAATACCGCAGAACCCTTGGACAAACGAAAAAGAAAAACAAAAATTAAAATTAAACGAAAAACTAAACAAAATTAAAGAAAGAAAAAATTTTTTATCAAAAGAAAATAATATATTCTCAAAAACTTCAAATATTCAGGCACAAAAAGAAGAATTAAAAAAAGAACAAGAACATAATTTTATAATAAGCTTGATTAATTCTTCTCGTGATTACACAAAAAACTATAAATATCAAGAAGCGATAAGTGAGCTTTTAAGAGCAAAAGAAACAGACTTTGATAACGAATTTAAAATTGAAATTTTCTCTTTAATTGCAAAAAATTACGAGTCTTTAAATAATTTCAATACAGCACAAAAATACTACTCGGAAGCTCTTGAATATGCTATTGAAACAAGAGATTCAAGAAAATGTGAACTCCAGTTTGCAATTGCAATGACAAACGTAAGATTGTTTAAAACGGAACTTGCAAAAACTCAATTTATGAAAATTGCAACAAATGAAAATAATTCAACAAGCTATAGAGCAAATGCCTTAATTGAATATGGCGAAATGGAAGAAGCAGATTCTAAAATTGACAATGCCATAAAAGCATACAACGATGCTCTAAAACTTGTATTAGGCAAAAACAAAGAAATAGTATCAAGAGCCTATTTCAAACTCGGCTTAATCTATGATGAAAATCAAGATTGGGAAAATGCTATTAAATATTATCAAAAAAATTACACAACAAGCTCTGAAAAAAATGAAAATAAATATTACAGCTTATCTTTAACAAACTTAGCTTTAATATATATAGAAGAATCAAAATATCGAGATGCTGCAGAATTTTTAAAACTTGCGCTGTTATATGACAGCGAAAATAATGATCTCAACAATATGTATTTTTCACAAAAAGAATTAGCTAAACTATATTCAAAAATAGACGAACAATCTGCAATAGGCTACTATAAACAAGCGCTTGATTCGGCTAAAAAATTAAATGATGACTTCAAAATTGCCCTTGTATATTTTGAAGCAGGCGAATATTATTACGACAAAGAAGACGACAAAAAAGCTCTTGAAAACTTCCTAAATGCCAAAATAACCCTCAAGGCAAATCCAAAAAGCGAAAATATGGCAAGAATTAACTCAAGAATTGAAGATATAAAAATGCGTCTTGATAAAATGACTTTTGATTTAATTATGGAAAAATATGATAACAAATCGTGAAAAAGAAATACTTCTAAAAGAGCTTAATTTAAACCTTGATGAGGAAATAATTGAAAAATTAAATCAATGGGAAGAATTTTTTAAACAATACAACTCCCACACAAACCTCATGAGCCAAAACGATATTCAAGTGCTTTTTGAAAAACATGTTTTTGACTCTTTAGCAATTAACAAATGGAGTGAATTTCAAACTCAGAAAAAAATCCTTGATGTTGGCTGCGGAGGAGGATTTCCAAGCGTAATTTTGGCAATTTGTTTTAAAAATAAAAAAATTATTGCAAATGATTCGAGAATTAAAAAGATTAACTTTATAAAAGAAATAAAAGAAAAATTAAAACTTAATAACCTTGAAATTTTATATTCAAGAATTGAAGAAGCTCCAAATCAAAATGTTGATTTAATTGTTTCAAGAGCAGTCGGAAAAATGGTTGATGTTTGGGAATTATCTAAAAAACATTTAAAAAAACAAGGTAATTTTTTAATTTATAAAGCAAAATTATCAGATGATGAAATAAAAATGTTCAAGAAAAAATATCCAAAAAGTAATTTTGAAATTATTCCATATAAATTGCCGCTTGATGAAATTTATGAAAGAAATTTAATTATTCTGAATTAAACTGACTAAATATGAAACAACTTCATCGCAATAAATTCGATTTTTGCTTGAAAAAGCAAGAGTTTTATTATTAAACTGTTTTTCAATTATAGCAATCTTTCTGGCAATTTCATTTCTTGAAATATAATCGCACTTAGTTAAAATATTAATACAGGGCAAATTATTATATTTAAGCCATTCCTGCATTAAAACATCATTTTTTTGAATATCATGACGAGCATCAATAAATTGAATTGAAGAAATTAAATTCTCTCTTTTTAAAAGATATTCTTCAAGGTTTCTCTGCCAGCTTTCTTGCTCTTTTTTAGATACTTTTGCATACCCATACCCCGGTAAATCCGCTAAAATAAAGGGCATTTTCTCGCTTTGTATTTCAAAAAGATTAATTAATCTTGTTTTTCCGGGGGTATTAGAAGTCTTTGCCAATTTTTGTCTATTGGTTAGAGTATTAATAAAAGTCGATTTACCGACATTAGAACGCCCTAACAATGCAAACTCAGCTAAATTTGTACTTGGACAAAGCTTTAAATTTGGTGAACTTATTAAAAATTTTGCGTCTTTTATTTTCATCTTTACCTTTTTTAATTTATTTTACCATGGGCATGGGTTTTTTATATTATAATTAATTTTATGGAACAAAATTATTTGCCTCTATTTAGAAAATACCGTCCGCAATCTTTTAAAGATATAGTAGGACAAGAAAGCCTTGTTAAAGCACTGACAAATGCAATTGAATTAAACAGAATTGCAAATGCCTATTTATTTTGCGGTCCGAGAGGAACAGGCAAAACTTCAAGTGCAAGAATTTTAGCAAAATCTCTCAATTGCGAACATGGTCCAACTATAGAACCTTGTCAAAAATGCGCAAGCTGTATTGATATAACAAACGCCCAAGGTCTTGATGTTATTGAAATTGACGCTGCTTCAAACAGAGGTATACAAGATGCAAAAGAACTCATAAACCAAGTTCAATATGCACCAATACACGGTAAATATAAAATTTTTATCATAGATGAAGTTCATATGCTTTCAAATGATGCATTTAATGCATTATTAAAAACATTTGAAGAGCCTCCTAAAAATGTTATTTTTATCTTAGCTACAACAGAACCCCATAAAGTTCTTGAAACAATTGTTTCAAGATGTCAAAGATTTGATTTAAGAAGAATTACCACACAAGATATTGTTAAAAGATTAAGAGAAATTTCAGACCTTGAAAATATAAAAATAACTCAAGAAGCTCTTTTTACAATAGCAAAAAATGTTTCAGGAGGCCTAAGAGATTCTCTGGCTTTATTAGATCAAGTCAGCATTTTAGGAGTAAAAGAAGAAATCACAAAAGATTTAATCGAAGAACTTTTAGGAAAAATTAACTTTGATACCCTTTTAAATCTTTTAAAAGAAATTTATAATCAAAACACTCAAACAGCATTAATGTGCGTTGATGAGATTTATTCAAAAGGAAATGAGCCAAGAAATTTAGCAGAAAATTTCATTGAATTTTTAAGAAACGTAATTTTAGTTTTAAATTCGGACAATCTTGAAAATATTAAAAATTTCAGCTCTTTAATTGATGATGATATTGAAAAAATCAAAGCTCTTAATCTTAATAAAGACAAGATATTTAAAATTTTAAATACAATTATTGAATATTATAAAGAAATTAAAATTGCCACAAATCCTTATTTATGGATGGAATTAGCTGCAATTGGCGCTTCAAGACTTGATTTAACACTAAATCAAGCTCAAAATATTAAACCTGTTACACAAAATCCAAACATTGCAGCAATCAATTTGCAAGCTCCGATTGAAAAAGCTAAACCTATCGAAAAACCAATAAACAATGAATCTGAAATTAAACAAGAACCGATACAAAATTCTAAACCCATAAAAGAAACTCCAATTGAAAACCAAAAGGCAACAAATGTTCAATCAAAAGACAGTGCTGAAATTTGGATGGATATAATTTCTTTAATTCCATCAATGCCGGCAAGGGCATTCTATAAAGGAGTTGCAAAACTGGTAAAAATTGAAAATGAAACTATTACTCTCGGGTTTTTAAATGAAAATACCTTAGTTCAGGCAAAATCAGCTTCAAAAATGCCTCAACTTGAAAATGCAATTAAAGCTTTAGGAACTAACTATAAAATCGAATTTTCAAGAATTGACGAAAATACAAAAATTATAGAAATAAAACCATCTTACAACCGTTCTGTTATTCAAAATCAAACAATAAAACAAACACAAACAACTCAACAAAATCCGATTAAAGAAGCTCAAACAAATATGCAAGAAGAAAAAGAGCAAATGACAGAAAACGAAAAAAAGCAATACAGTCACAAAGTGCAAGAAATGATTGAGCAATTCAACGGAAGAATCATAGATTAGAAAATATTAAGTGTAAAACTTGCCATAAATCGATATTTATTATATTATAGGCATATGAGAACATTTGCGGAAACAAAAACACACGAAGTCACGGTCGATGTTGTAATTTTAACAATTAACGACAACAAGCTGAAAGTCTTGTTGGTTAAGCGTGCTAACGAACCTTTCAGAGGAAAATGGTCAATCCCCGGAGGATTTATAAGATTATCAGAAAATATAGACGATGCGGCCTTACGTGTTTTAAAAGAAAAAACAAGCGTTTCAAACATATATTTAGAACAACTGTATACTTTCGGTGATCCTCTCAGATATCCCAACGCGCGTGTTATAACCTGTGCTTATTTCGCTCTTTTAAGAGCCGAAGATATTAAACTGGATGTTAAAGCAACAGAAGGAGTAGCAGATGTTCAATGGTATGAAGTTGAAAATCTTCCGCCCTTAGCTTTTGACCACAAAGAAATTATCGAATATTCCCTAAAAAGAACGCGCGAACGTCTTGAGCTATGCCCCATAGCATTTCAATTGCTTCCTAAAAAATTCACCTTAACGGAACTGCAAAAATCTTACGAGCTAATATTAAACAAAACTCTTGATAAACGTAATTTCAGAAAAAAAATGTTATCATCAAATATCCTTGTTGAAACAAACGAATATACAAAATCCGTTTCAAAAAGACCTGCAGCACTATATTCATTTGACAACATTACGCTTAACTCAAAAAGAGGGCATTTCTTCTCATAGTTGTAGAACAATCAACTTTCTGCTATAATTATAGTAAAGAATAGAAAGAAATATTGATGTCATTTGATTTTAATCCTTTAGGTAATTTGTCTAACGTACAAGCAAGCCACAAATCCTGTGCCGGTGGCGGCGGAAATACCGGATATTTTGAACGCGGTAAAAAAGAAGAAGATGAACAAATAGATTTTTCATCAGCAAAAGATTACCCTGAAGATTCTTTTGAAAAAGAAGATTATATTGAAGATGAAATTCAATCTCAAAGCTTTTTAGACATAATTAAAAATTTATTTTTAGACCTGTTAGAATGCATTAAAAAAATCTTCAAAAAATAATTATTATTGAACTATCTTTATCTTTATTTTAAAATTACCTTATAAAGTACGACTTAATAAGGAGTTTTAATATGAAAAAATCTATTAAAGATTTAGGCGACATCAAAGGAAAAAGAGCTCTTGTAAGAGTTGATATTAACGTACCTTTAGATGAAAACAACAATGTATCAGACGATACAAGAATACAAGCAATTATTCCTACAGTTAAATACTTAACTGAAAGAGGTGCTAAAGTTATCCTTATGGCTCACTTAGGAAGACCTAAAGGAGAAGTTAAACCTGAATTTTCTCTTGAACCTGTTGCAAAATACTTATCAAAAGTTCTAGGTCAAGATGTACTATTTGTTAAATCTTTAGTTGGTCAAGGCGCAGATAAAGAACTTGAAGCATTAAAAGACGGTCAAGTTGCACTATTAGAAAACATCAGATTTTATAAAGCCGAAGAAGCAAAAGATGATGATATGACTTTTGCAAATGAACTTGCTAAACTTGGTGACTTCTATGTAAACGATGCATTTGGCGCAGCTCACAGAAAACACACTTCAACAGCTAAATTGGCTAAAATCTTAAAACCGGCTGTTTCAGGTTTATTAATGGAAAAAGAATTAAGATGCTTAGGCTCTGCTCTTGATAACCCTGAGCATCCATTCACAGCTATTGTTGGCGGTGCTAAAGTTTCTACAAAAATCGGCGTATTAGAAAACTTAATTGAAAAAGTTGATAATTTAATCATCGGCGGCGGTATGGCATACACTTTTGTAAAAGCTAACGGCGGTAAAATCGGAAATTCAATTTGTGAAGATGATCAATTAGAAACAGCTAAAGCTATCGAAGCAAAAGCTAAAGCAAAAGGAGTTAATTTAGTTTTAGCTACTGATGTATTAGCTACAAATGATTTTTCAGGAAACGGCGAAAATAAAGTAGTTGACGTTACAAATATTCCTGACGGTTTTGAAGGAGTTGACGCAGGTCCAAACACTCAAAAAGCTTTTGCCGATGTTATTAAATCATCTAAAACAATTCTTATGAACGGCCCTGTTGGCGCTTTTGAAAATCCTAAATTTGCAAACGGAACAAAAGCAGTTTTAGCAGCTATTGTTGAAGCTACTAAAGATGGCGCAACATCAGTTATTGGCGGTGGTGATTCAGTTTCTGCAGCTAAGAAATTTGCTAAAGCTGAAGATTTCACTCACGTTTCTACAGGCGGCGGTGCTTCATTAGAATTTATTGAAGGCAAAATTCTTCCAGGCGTTGACGCCCTAGATGACTAATTTAACACTAAAATAATTCTGAAAGCCGATAAATCTTAAATGATTTTATCGGCTTTTTAGTTTCAAAATTATTTTTATAGTAAAATAAAAATTGAAATTTAAAGGAAAAACCATGATTAAAGCACAACGCGGAACAAAAGATATCTTAAACGATGAAATACCTACTTGGCAATGGATTTTAGAAAACGCCAAAAACGTTTTTCAAAATGCAGGATTTAGTGAAATTAAAACTCCTATTTTTGAAGCAACTGAACTGTTTCAAAGAGGCGTTGGAGATTCAACCGATATAGTTAATAAAGAAATGTACACCTTCAATGTTGGCGGAGCTGATAAAAATTCATCTTCTATTACGCTTCGCCCTGAAAATACAGCCGGAGTAGTAAGAGCTTATATTGAACACAATCTAAACCGTCAAAGTCCTCCTCAAAAATTTTGGTATTTTGGACCGATGTTTAGATATGAACGCCCACAAGCAGGAAGACAAAGACAATTTCACCAAATTGGCATTGAAATGTTCGGAATAAATGAACCATCAGCAGATGCTGAAGTTATTTTATCGGCTGTTGAATTTCTAAAATCAATAGGTTTAGGCGATTTAGAAGTTGAATTAAATTCTCTGGGTTGTCCAAAATGCAAAAATGACTATAGAAATTCAATTAAAAAAGCAATAGAGCCATATCTTAATGATATGTGCGATGACTGCAAAATGCGCTACGAAAAGAACCCTCTAAGAATGCTTGATTGTAAAAACGAAAATTGTCAAAAAATCTTTGAAAAAGAAGAAATAAAAAAAGTTATTTTTAACGACTATATTTGTGATGAATGCAAGGAGCATTTTGACACATTACTTAGTTATTTAGATGAATTAAACATTAAATATCAAAGAAATAAACTTCTTGTAAGAGGTTTAGATTACTACAACAGAACAGTTTTTGAAATTAAATCTTCGGCACTAGGCTCTCAAAGCGCTGTTTGCGGCGGAGGAAGATATGATGGCCTAGTTGAAATGTTAGGCGGCACACCAACTCCGGCTGTCGGTTTTGCAATGGGAGTTGAGAGGCTTTATAGTCTTGTTGAAAAAAAAGAAATTCCTAAACTTGACTACTATATAGTTTCAACAGACACAAAAGAAGCTATTAAACTGGCGCAAAAATTAAGAAACAGCAATAAAAAAGTTGAATTTGATATGCAAAAAAGAAAATTCTCCAAACAACTTGAAAAAGCTGCTAAATGTGCTAATTATGCCATTATCTTAGGTGAAGATGAAATCGACAAAGGATTTTATAGCGTTAAAAACCTGAACAACGGCGAACAAAAGAAAATAGATAATTTTAACGATTTATTATAAATATAAAATGACCGATTAAATTTAATCGGTCATTTTTTAAAATATTTTGTTTTAATTAAGCCAAGTAGTTTATTTTGGAGTCTTTAAGAGCATTAAGCTCACTATTGAGTGCCATTAGTTGTACGGAGGCATTGAGATTATCCAACATAAGTGATGACTCAGCTCGATTTGCCATTTCAAGATTACCCATAAAAAGAGGGCTATTCAACATGTCCCTTTGAACAGAATTATTTTGCAACATTTGAAATTGCAAATCATTCCTTTGAGCTATTAAACTTTGTCTTGCTAATTGAGTTACCAACGACATAATTAACCTTTCAAATTGACACTATAGTATAGCACTAAAAAAGATATTTTTCAAGGTTAGGGTTAATTTTCTTTAGTAATAATTTTATCAATTAAACCGTATTCAAGAGCTTCTTGAGCAGACATGAAATTATCACGTTCCGTATCTTTTTTAATTGTTTCAAGCTTTTGACCTGTATGCTGCGCCAATAGCTCATTTAACATAGATTTCATTCTTAAAATTTCTTTTGCTTCTATTTCAATATCGGTTGCCTGACCTTTTGCACCGCCCAAAGGTTGGTGTATCATAATTCTGGCGTTTGGCAGAGCTAATCTTTTACCTTTTGTTCCGCCTGACAACAAAAACGCACCCATTGAAGCAGCATCACCAAGACAAATTGTTGAAACGGGCGCTTTGATTAATTTCATAGTATCATATATTGCCATGCCTGCCGTAATAACTCCTCCCGGAGAATTAATGTAAAGCATAATATCTTTTTCAGAGTTTTCGCTATCTAAAAGCAATAATTGAGCCACAATTGAATTTGCCACATCATCATCAATTTCTGAACCCAAAAAAACAATTCTTTCTCTTAACAATCTTGAAAAAATATCAAATGAACGCTCCCCTCTGCTTGAAGCTTCAATAACAGTAGGCACATAATCCATTATTTTATATTCATTTATTCCGTACATAATTAAACCCTTTTATCTATATCTACAATAATATTAAACGAATGTTAAAAATTCAAGTAAAAATATTTAGATTTAATTTGTTTGTAGTAAAATAAGATAGGATGTTTTCCCGTTAATTTAGTTATCACTGTAAAATAAAAGGAAATAAGATGTACAATGTTGCAATAGTTGGGGGCGGCCCTGCGGGAATTTTTACTGCTTTAGAAATCACCAAATTAAAACCTGATTGGAAAGTTTTACTAATCGAAAAAGGCAGAAAAATAGAACAAAGAATTTGTCCTATTAGAGAAGGTCAAAAAAAATGCCTAAGCTGCAAAACTTGCGGTTTATTGTGCGGTTGGGGCGGAGCAGGAGCTTTTTCAGACGGCAAATTAACTCTAACTCCTGAAGTAGGAGGACACTTAGTTGATTACATGCCATATAATGAAGTTGAAAATTTAATTGAATATTGCGACAATATATATTTAGACCACGGTGCAACTCAAACCGTATTCGGTACAAATAGAGCCGATTTTGCAGATATTGAGCATGCTGCAACATTGGCGGAATTAAAACTTGTACACTCTCCTGTACGCCACTTAGGAACAGAAAAATCTTTAGCTGTACTAAAATCTATGCAAGACTATCTTATGGATAGAATTGATATTATCAACAACGAACAAGTTGAAGAATTAATAATCAAAGATGGCGTAATTAAAGGTTTTACAACTCGTCAAGGCAGTGAATATTTTGCAGATTATGTTGTAGTTGCTCCAGGGCGTGAAGGAGCAGACTGGTTAAGCCAACAATTCATCAAACACAAAATTGAAATGGTTAACAATGCAGTTGATGTCGGAGTTCGTGTTGAATTGCCGGCTGCTGTTATGGAACCTATTACATCTCGTTTATATGAATCAAAATTAATCTATCATGCTCCGACTTTTGGCGATGAAGTTAGAACATTCTGCATGAATCCCAATGGCGAAGTAGTTAATGAAAACTATAACGGAATTTCAACTGTTAACGGTCATTCTTACGCAGATAAAAAAACTCCTAACACAAACTTTGCTCTGTTGGTTTCTAAAAAATTCACAGAACCTTTCCATGAGCCCATCAAATACGGTCAACACATTGCATCATTGGCAAACATGTTATCAGGCGGCATTTTAGTTCAAAGATTTGGCGATTTATTAGATGGCAGACGCTCTACCCCTCAAAGAATTAAAGAATCAATCATTCAACCGACTCTTGAGTGTGCTACTCCGGGGGACTTGAGTCTGGTTTTACCATACAGACAACTTTTGAGTATAATAGAAATGCTATATGCGCTTGATAAAATAGCTCCGGGTGTAGCTTCAAGATACACTCTTTTATACGGTATAGAAGTTAAATTCTATTCAGCAAGAGTATTAATTTCAAATGAACTTGAAACACTGGGCGTTAAAAATCTTTTTGCAATAGGAGACGGCGCAGGTGTAACAAGAGGTTTAATGCAAGCAAGCGCTTCAGGTGTACATGTTGCAAGAGTTATCGCAAACAGATAATAAAAACAAAAATATAATTGCCTTTTGGGGATATCCTCAAAAGGCTTTAATTAATGAATATAAATTAAAATATCCAAATGCCAAATGGATTGATTTAGATATTGATTATAAATATCCCGATTTAAAGTTTGTTCCTGACGCTTATTGCACCATAATTAAAAACATTTGCAATAACGCATTTCATCTAAAAGATAAAATAATTACAGTTCTTGCACCTATTGGAAAAGATAAGTGCGATAGTGCTTATTTTATCTCTGAAATATTAAAAAACGAGGGTTTTAATGTAATTCAATCTGTTTTTGAAGACAAATGCCCTGACTTATCTAAAATTAAATTGCCTGTTTCAAAAAGCAATCTGCCTTTAAAGGAAAAAATTGAAATAATAACCAAAAATATTTATGAACAAAAAGATTATTCTTATTTAAAAGAAGTAAAGCCTGTTTTTGGTTTTTGGGGAGTACCGCCAAATAATCTTGATATTTTAAATCTTTTTCCTAATAACACCGAGCTTTTTGGATGGACCAGAGCAGTTGAAGCAGGATATCCCGGAGATTGGGAAATTGAAACATACGTTGATGAAAATCTTCCAACCGTATTTTTTACTCAAGCATTTTGCTCTAAAACTGCCCTTGCAAAATATCTGGCAAATAAATATCAAGGCTTATATATTGATATAGATACAATTCCGTCTAATAGCGCAAAAGCCAAAATAGAAGCATTTTTAAAATTGAGGTAAAAATGAAAACTTATATTGATGCAGGAACAACTTGGACTAAAATTTTAAAAATAGAAAACGACAGAAAAAATTACTCAATTATCCCTACAAAAGATTTAAAAACGCTCAATTTAAAATACAATAAATGCACAGGTCACAGTCTTTCTAAAGATAAAAACATATACGAAAATGAAGTTGTAGCCCTTGCAAACGGTGCTAAAAAATATCTTGAAGATGACTTTATAGCGCTTGATTTAGGGTCAAGAGATATTAAATATGTACAATATCAAAATAAAAAATTTAAAGACATGGACTGGAACACAACTTGTGCTTCAGCTACAGGCGCAACTATCGAAATGCTTTTAAAATTTTATAATGTTGATGTAAAAGATTTAAAGTTCAACCCGCAAAAATATTCAGTTACTTGCGGTATTTTTGGACTGGAGAAAATTATGGATGATGTGGCTCAAGGAATAAGTGCCGAAATAGCCATTTCAAAATTTATCCACGGCATTGCATTTAATGCTTATAATTTTGCTAAAAATCCTTCTAAAATCTGTATTTCCGGAGGATTTTGCGAAAATAAATGTTTCATTGAAAGTCTAAAACAATATTGCGAAGTTATTCCCTTAGGAAGATTTGTCCTTGTGGAAGGACTCATGGCAATTGACTCAATGTAGAATGTTTTCAATAATACGAATAAATTCATCTTGTCTAAAGGCATTTTTTTGAATATATTTTTTAATTTTTGTTTCTTCAATTTCTTTTGAATATTTTTCTTTAGGCTCAGAACTTACCACAATAACAGGAGTTTTTTCATAATTTTGATTTTTTCTCAATTCCTTTATAAATTCAAAACCATTCATTTCCGGCATTTGAATATCAGAAATCACAAGATTATACTTGGTCTGTTTTATTTTATCCAAGGCATTAAACGGGCTTGTTGCAGTTGAAACATTATAGCCCTGATTTGATAATATATTTTTTTGCAGCATTCTTGTTGTTCTTGAATCATCCACCACAAGAACCTTATATTTAAAATTATCTTGAACCCTTGCTATTTCATTTTTTACAACAATTCTGCTTCTTATTTTTTTAGATGTAATTGTTGTGATTATATCGCTTATATTTAAAATCAAACACGCTTCACCGTTTGCCAGAGTCGTAATTCCCGAAATATGCTTAACTTTATACAATGGCGCTGCAAGTTTTTTATGCACAATTTCTTGGTCTGAAATTAATTTTTCAACAATCACTCCAAAAACAGTGTTTTCTGTTTCAATTATCATTAATGTGCATTTAGCAGTTTCACGAGGTCTGTTTTCAAGCCCTAAAATTTGAGATAAAGTATAAATAACTATAGCTGAACCATTATAGATATAGTAATTGTTATTATCTTTTTCAAAAACTTCATCGGTATTTATTCTTGTAATTGTTCTTATTACCGATGTTTCAATAGCATAAAGCTGTTTTTGCTCTTCAATTACGAATACTTTTTTGGTTGCAACAGTTGCAGGAAGAATAATTCGAACAACCGTTCCTTTGTTAACCTGAGAAAAAATATCAACCCTTCCTTGAAGCTGATTAATTTTGTTGTTAACTATATCAAGCCCTAAACCTCGTCCTGATAATTCTGTTACAAAGTCTTCGGTTGAAAAACCGGGATAAAATATTAAATTAGTCAATTCTTCATCAGAAATTGCATTTAATTCTTCAATGGTTAATAATTTCTTCTCAAGCGCTTTTTCTTTTATTTTTTCAATATTTAGCCCTCTGCCGTCATCTTTTACATCAATTACAACTTTATTATCTTTATAGCTGGCATTAATTTCTATTCTGCCTACGGGATTTTTTCCTAAAGTCTTTCTTTCTTCAACTTCTTCAATCCCATGGTCAATAGAATTTCTAATAATATGCATTAAAGGAATTTTAATTTCCTCAATGATTGTTTTATCTGCTGTAATATCTGCCCCTTCGATTACTAAATCTATTTTTTTATTTTTATCTCTGGCAATATTATGCACCATTCTGGGAAAAAGTTGAAAAATTGTAGACAAAGGCAAAATTCTCATATTTTTAACCATTGCTTCAATCTCGGTTGTTGTTGAATTTAATTTTGCCTCACTTTCTTGAATTTGCCTAAAAAGATGGGACATTTCCTTTATTAAAAAAGTTATTTTTTCATTATGCTGCTCAGACAATGCACATAATTGCTTATTATATGCAATTATTTTTCTAAAATCATGAATATCTTCGCCCAGAGGATTTGATAAATATTTTTTATCAAAATATTTTATATAATAACCCATTTTAACAAAGTTCTTTTGCCATTCAATTAAATCATTGTTGATTTTTTTAGCCAAGGAAAGCTGTTCATTTGTTTTGATTTTTGAAACAATCAACTCGCCGATTTGTCCCACCAAATTATCCAATTTAATTGAATCAACTCTAAGCGTTTTTATCTCTGTATTTGTTATGGTATTTAAAATATCCTTTTGAGATAATTCGTGCTGATTTTTGGTTTTAGTGCTATGGTTTTTATATTGAAATTTAACCATAGTTTTAATTACATCAGATTTTGTTAAAATTTCGCTTAACGAAATTTCATTTTCCTCATTTAAAGATTCAAAAATTTCTTTGAAACCCAAAGTAACATCATGGGTCAAAGGAATATTTTTTTCTTTAAATACTTCAATTATTTCCTTAATGTTTTTATAAACAGTTAAAATTGTATTATTTTTTTCTCTTGAAATTAATTCATCAACAATTTCAACAGTATCAGGAATAAATTCGGTATTTATCTCTAATAAAGGAATTTTTTGAATAAATTCTTGCAATTTCTCGTCTTTTAATGAAAGCAATTTTAAAGGTTTTTCATCAGACTCTTCTTTTTTATCTTGCTCATTTAACTCCGATGAATTTAGTCTTTTATCAATAATGTCATAATATTGCTGTCTTTTTATATTTTCCTTATCTAAAAGAGCTGAAAATTCTTCAATTAAATTCATAACCTCGGAATTAACATCCATAAAAGAAAGCTCTTTATTATCAGTATTTTTATATTTATCTAAAGAATTTAAAATATTTTGTGCTAAATTTTTAACAGAATTCAAATCATTGTCATCGATATTTAACAAGGAAATAAAATCGTTTACCGTTTTTTCAATTTTAACAACTTCATCAAAATTTTTCTTAGCCCTTGCAAAAGAAACTAAATACAATATCTCTATAATATCGTTTTCAAGCTCGCTTAGTTTATTTATTAATTCTTTTTTTTGCAAGCTGTTTTCAAGAGAAACTACTTCTTCATCATTGTTTTGAGTTGTTTTTTCAATATTTTCAAGTTTATCTATATATTTTTGAATATCAGGACTTTTATATTCTGATTTTTGTGCAACCGTTTTATTAATTAAATCCGAAATAAAATCCAAACACTCGGAAATAACATCCGTAACGCAAGACTGAACTTCCAGTTTATTTTCTTTTATTAAACTAATAACATCTTCAATTTTATGAGCAACATTTTGGATATCTTCAAAGCCGAGCATTCTTGCTGAACCTTTTAGAGAATGTGCATCTCTAAACAATTGAATTGCAATATCATAATTAAAACCGCCCTTTTCGAGCATTAAAAGCTTGCCGTCCATAGAAGAAATTATTTCCATGGACTCTTGCTGAAAAATATTTAATATTTCATCTAATTCCTCTTTTTGAAATTCCATTTTTTTACCTATAAGAAGAATTTTATAAAACCTGTTGTTTTAAATTATTTGATGTTGTTTGTATCTTAGAAACCATTTCTTCATTTTCATTTGTAATTTTTTGATTTTGTTCAACATATTGAGAAATTTCTTCAATAAACCCGTCTGTTATTCTTGAATCATTGCTTATTTGAGATGATGACACAATGATTTCATTCATATTTTTTGAAATTTCATTCATAGCGCCTATCAATTGTTCAATATTTTCTGAAATTGTGTGTGCCAATTCCAAACCGGATTCGATTTCTTTTGTGCCTTCTTCAGTAGCCAAAACTGTTGAATTTGCAGTTTGTTGAATATCATTAATTAAAGAAATAATCTTTGCCGTTGCTTGTTTTGATTCATCAGCCAATTTTCTGATTTCAGAAGCAACAACAGCAAAACCTTTGCCGTGTTCGCCTGCACGAGCCGCCTCTACGGCTGCATTCAATGCTAATAAATTTGTTTGTTCCGCTATATCTTCAACAAGACCAACCGTTGATGAAATTGATTGCACAAAATCAGACAATTCCAAAATCAACTCTGCGATTGTTTGAATTTTATGTCTTATTGAAAACATTTTTTCGATATTTGCTTTAACTGCGCTGTACTCATTATTTGTAAAATTAATTGATTGATCTGTTTTATCTCTTGTCTTATCGGTTAAATCCGCCATTTCATCAGAATATTTCTTTAAATTATCCATTAATTCTTTAACATTTCTGATTTTATCGTTTGATGTAATATTATTTTCTTTTTGAAAATTATTTTTATCTTGTATTTGTCCTATAGAATCCAAAGTTTCGTCAAAAGTATTTATTATTATGTCGTTTAAAGGTTTTTGAACTGCATTTTTGCTATATTCAAAAGCAAACAATAATATAATTAAACTTATTATAGATACTGTAATAAGGTCATAACTAACATAACCCAGCACCTTAACAAAATAAAAATTAACGCAAAATGCAATAAACACCATTGCGCCATCAAAAATCTGCTTTCTTGTAAGTTCTCTGTTAATGTTTATCTTATCATTTAAACCATTATTTACTTCTTTTGACATATTTCACCTTTATATAAAAAAATGTATAATCTTATTATAAATAATTATAATAAATAAGTTAAGCTATGACAAAAAAAGTAATCATAATAGATGATAGCACCACCCAATTAAATCTTATAAAAACTATTCTGACAAAAAACGATTGGGAAGTATACAGTGCTAAAAGCGCTAAAATCGGCTACGAAATGATTTTTGATATTGCACCGGATTTAGTTATAACAGATGCAATTATGCCTGTTGTCGGCGGATTTCAACTCGTAAAATCGATTAAAGAAAACCAAACCATATCAAAAATTCCTGTAATCATATACAGCATACTGGATGCTAAACATGCCAGATATTATCTTCAAGACGACATTAACGAATACTTCTTAACAAAAAGCAATAACGTTAACTCCCTTGTTGAATTGGCACAAAAAGCAATAAACGAACATCCGGTCAGTGAAGAATACAAGCTACAAATTCTTGAAAAATCACTCTCAAAAACACCGGATATCCAAGATGAATATCTTGAAATATCTGAAGAAGACATTGAAAACAATGTTTTTGAAATAAATAAAGATGAACTTATACAAGATTTCAAAAAACTACATGATTTTACATTAGACGATGAGGAAATATTAGAAAATTTATTCAATATTTTATATCCAAAACTTAAATACGATTTAGGCTTAATTTCGGTTCATTCGTTTGAAAAAAAAGAACAAAAAGTATACCTTGATGTCAGAGATATTATCCTTAGCCCCATTTTTCAAAACACCATATTGAATAAATATAATGCTAAGAACAATACTATGTTTAAAACTTATGCACCTAATTCTAAAACTGTTGTCAATCCAAATGAATTTAATTCAAAATTAGAATTCAATTTTGAACATTTAAACAAAAAAACTGCCGAAATTGCTTTTTATTCTTTTGAAAACGGAAAATGGCAAAATGAAGAAAGTATATCAATAATCAAAAATATTCTGGAAAAATTCTTCAAAGCAAGATACATCAACAAATTTTCTCTATCAAAAAGAGATTCTCAAAAGAAATATTCCCTGCACAAAACAGAGCTAAATCTATACAATAAAATTGAAAATGCTCTTGTCAACAACTCTTGCATTTACCTTGTAGTAATCGATATAGTTAATTTTCAACATTTAAAAGAAAATCTTTCAACTCAAGATTTAGACATTATTAATTCAAAAATATCTGAAAAAATTATACAAACATTAAACAAAAATGAACAAATTCACAAAAACTATGAAGACGAATATGCAATAATTGTTTTCACAAAAGACGAAAAAGAGCTTAAAAACAGAATTAATTCACTGTATGAAATTTTAAATACAATCGTTCACAATGAAAATAATGTTGAAGCAATTATTACAGCTGTTAACTGCGTATTTAACAATAACTATAATATATATGAAGCCCAAAAAATTGCACAAAAGTCTTACAGTGAAGCACTGAATGAGAAGGTAGTAATAAAAAACAATGGAAAATAATTTAACACTTCAATCAGACAGCCTTCTTCAAGAAATTAAAGAAGAAGAAAACGAAATATATACTTTAGTTGAAATAGATAAAAAAATCTATGCCATTGAAACAAAAAAAGTTCTTGAAATTGTTAAAATAATGGAGCTGGATTACCCTTATGCCCTGCCTTCTTGTATTTTAGGAATAATGGAATATGAGCAATCTCCAATTGCAGTTATTGATTTAAGAGAAATATTAAAAAGCGAAAGAATAACATATGACCTAAGCGCAAAAATTCTTGTTTTAAAAACTGAAAATTCAATTACTGCCCTGATTTGCGATAATGTTAAAGATGTTAAAAAAATTGCCCTGTCAAAAATAAAAAATATTCCGTACATGGATGAAAACAGCCTCTATGACGGTGTATTTATGGAAAATGATGAAGATTTTTATATTTTAAATATAGACTCTCTTGAAAAACACATCAAAAACAATCCAATCAGATATAAAAACGAACAAAATACTCAAAACTATATCATCAACGATGAAAATTCTAAAACAACTCTTCAAGAAAGAAGAAATTTTCTGACAAAAATTGTCCAAGACATTCAAACAAATACACCCTTATATGACATGGGCGTTTCTTTTTCAATAAATGATGTTAAATATTACATTAACATGGCAAGTGTTAAAGAATTTTTCAAAGTGAACAATACTAAATTTATAAAGGTTCCGTCTACTCCTGATTTTATCTATGGACTTGCAAACATAAAAGGAGAATATATAACCGTTCTTGATATAAGAAAATTTTTCAACAACTCAAAAACTCACATAAAAGAAAAATCTACTATCATAATACTAAACTCAAATGAATTTAAATTAGGAATTTTAGCAGATGAAATTTGCGAAAGCTTAAATATAAATTTTGAAGAAATTATCCAAAACAAGCTTCAAAAGCAAGAAGAAACAAATACTCTTGAATTTGTAAAAGACGGCGAAATTTATCAAGTTTTAGATGTAGATAAATTATTGCAGGATGAAAAACTCACAATCTGTTAATTTTTTAATACTTTCATCTATTATATTAAGCATTTCATTGGAAAAGCTTAGTGCATACCTGTTTTTAGCCAAACAAATTTTAGGAGTTTTAAGATAATTTTCATTAAAGTAAAGAACATATCTGTCTTCAATACTTTCAAGAATAAGATTAAAATATTTATCCTTTGGTAAATCTTTTGCTTGTTTAAAAACTTCGTTTTGTTGCTTTAACAAATTCAACACATTTTCATCAAACTCAAGATTTTTGTTTAATGCATCACATAATTTATTTGTCGCAACTTGAATTTTAGATATATATTCTCTAAAAACCGTAAGATTTTCTTTCATCTTTTGAATATTAATTTTAATATGTTCTTTATCAATTTCAGGCGGTTTTATTTCTATGTTTTTCTTTTCAATAAAACTTAAATCCTTAACAACTTCACCAAGCTCAATATTTTCAAAATTATCTATTTGAGCACCGCCATTAGAAGAATTAATTAATTTTAAAGACGGATTTATTACTTTTAATTCTTTAGCCAATTTTTTAAATATATCAACAAAAATAGCGTATCCTGTCTGAGTCGGAATTAAAGAACCGTTTTGTGCTTTAATTGTTGCAATATTATCATTTAAAAATTTCAAATATTTTTGTGCATTTAACTTAATAATTTTACTGTCAGTGCTTGATGGCGTTACGGCTTTTTCAAATTTCTCAATATTATCAGGTTCAATTACATATTTATTGAGCTCTTTTTTAAATACACACCTCAAATTTTCATAATGGCTTCCTTTGGCATAGCAATTTCCGTCTTTATATGCCAAATCCTGACCTATTACAACTATTTTTTCAAAACCCATCAAAAATGCACTTACAAGGGCCATATATGAAACCGTACCCACTGTTTGAAGGTTTGATTGCATTTTCAAACAATCTAAAACCCAAGGATTTAAAAAAGAATTTTGAGAAATATAATTAAATATTCCTTTTGATTTTAAATTATACACTTTCCAATGACAATAAGGTTCTAAAATTAAATATGAATTTTGAACAATATCATATTCAAACTGCGCAGAATTATCTATTGTTTCAATATACAAAATAAAATCAGGCTGAATATTATGTTGCGCCAAAAGTTTAACCGTAGGATTAAGCGCAAAAATAACAAATTTATCTTGATTTTTTTTGATTATTTCTATATTTTCCGCCAATGATGGGCCGGCAGAAAGACAAAGTGCGGTTTTACCTTTATAAATATCTTTAAGGGACAATATATCCTGTGCTTTTATAATTTTTTCTAAGTTTGAAAATGTATTTAAAATTGCCTGCGGCATTTTTTTATACATTGTCATTCTGTTACCTTTATGACGCGCCTGAGATTTTTGAGCAGTGTATAAAACATCTTTAATATCGTCCAAAAACAAGCTTTTATGATAATTTAAAAAAGTAATTGAAATATTTGTATCTTGATTACTTAGGGCATAAACAAAATCCATAAGGCTGTCTTTATCTGAACACAAAAACACATTATCTTTGAATAATCCGTCTATCTTTGCCAAGCTTAAAACCGTTTTTATAATATCCAAATCCGGTTCATAAACTATTATTTTACCATTCAGATTATTTGCCGCTTCATCAACTAAATAGCCCAATCCAAGCCCGTAAATTATTCTTATAATATTTTTTTCTTCTTTATTTTTAATGGAGCCGATAATTCTTTTTGCCTCATTTAACGCACCATAAATATCGTGAACAAAATTCCCCTCTTTTAATAAATTAAACTCATTATTTTCATTCTGCACCAACTGCAGTGTTGATTTTTCGCAATTAAACCTTAAGATTTCATCAGCAAGCTCTTTATTATATTTAGCAACATGGCTGATATTTTCATTTAATACTTTATTTTCCATACGCAATATGGTAGCATTAAAGAGGTTATTATGGCAAATTTAATCACTAAAATTACATCATTTGTTCTTGTTGCATTATTTTTAATTTCCTGCAATTCATTTGCTAACGAAAACATTTCAAATTCCAAATTAAAAAGCTACGATGAAATTTATGAAACGCTTGAAGAAGCAGATTTTGAATATATTTTCGGTCTTGACCCTTATCAGGCTGATGAATACACAAAATACATGTATGCTCCATATCCTTTATTTAGAACTGGAGTAAACCTTGTTTTTAAATCTAAAAAAATTCCTCCGGGGTATTATCTTTTAACTCCAAGAGAAAAAAACGGAAAAACTTGGATTTTATTCAAAGAAAACGGAAAAATATCTTTCGTAGTGCCTGCATATAAAGAAGAAACAGTATTAGAAACATTTTATGAAGAAAAATTTCCACACCCTAAACCAAGTTTATATCAAAAAGTCAGAGATAAAACAATGGGCTTTATCGGCACGAAATGGGGGCATAAAAACCAAAGAACTCCAATCCCTAAAGCATACATAGAATTCAATGATGCAGGAATATATTGGGATATGATATTATATTATGGAAATAAAAAATACTATCTTTTATTTAAAAAGGATTAAAATAAGGAAAAATAAATGAAAAAACTTGTTTCATCATTCATTGCAATAATAATATTATCGGCAAATTGCCCTTTATATGCACTTAATCTTTCTTTTTTAAAACAAGACAACCCGCAAAAAGAAATAAAAAAAGTTTTAAAAAAACACAATAGAGCAATGGCAGACCACAACGTCGATTTAGTTCAGTCTTATTATGATGAAAACTACAAAAGCGCAGATGGTTTTAATCTTAAAGATATGAAAACCATGCTAGAAAAAACACACCAATCATACACAAATATTAAATACAAAACAAAAATAAACAACATAACAACTTATGATAATTGGGCCTTAGCTCAAATGAGCGATGAAACATATGCCAAAGTTTATCTTGATAACGACAAAAAAAACAAAGAAAAAATGGGCACCCTAAAAGGCAAAAGCTCTTATCTGATATATTTCAAAAAAAATAATGATGATTGGAAAATCGTTGCAGATGAAATTTTAATGGAAGAAACATCGCTAAAATATGGCGTTGCAAAAAAGATAGACATGGAACTGGAAACACCTATTTTCATCGAAAATGATAAAAACTATGATATTTCTCTAAAAATGCCGAATAAGCCCGATGATATAATTGCTCTGGCTTCAATTTCAAGAGAAGAAATAACATATCCGCCCGCCGATTACAATGAAAAATTCAGAAAAATCCCCGAAACCGGAGATTTAGAACGTTATGTTAAAGCAAACAATAAAAATCTAAACGAATATGCAATTGCAAGCGTAGGCTTTACAAAAGTTTCAATTAATGAAGAAATTACAAAAGCTAAAATCGAGATATTAGGCATAGCATATATCATGAAAAGAATTAACATGAATAGAAATAAAACAGTTAGCGCAAGTATAGCAGAGAAAAAATAAATGAAAGACAAAAAAGCCTGTATATTCTATTTTTTAATGAATATAATTCTTTTGGATTTTGGCAATCAAATTAGAAAAATAAGCTATAATCCTTATCTAAATGATTTTGATAATCCGATTTTTTCAATTTACCACATTAATAACACGGGAAGTGCTTTCGGATTATTCCAAAATAATGCAATAATGCTATCTTTTATCGGTCTTTTTGCCATAATTGTTCTTGCTTTTTATGTTTTTCAAAATATAAAATTTTCAGACAAAACCGCCCTTTTATCGCTAACATTATTTAGCGCAGGAACATTGGGAAATCTGATTGAAAGAATACAAAACGGTTATGTTGTTGACTATATTAAGCTAAATTTCATTAATTTTCCGATATTTAATTGTTTTGATATAATGATTAGCATAGGCGTAATTTTATACATTTTTTTCGTTTTATTTTCAAAAGACAATAAAGAATAATGACAGAAATTCAAACAATTACAATATCAAGCAATGATAATAAAAAAAGATTAGATGTTTTTATTGTTGAGTATTTTAAAAACAATTATCCAAGAGCAAAAATTGCCTATTTGATTGATGATGGGTTTTTTTCGGTTAATCAAAAACCGCAAAAACCATCTTATAAATTAAAAACTAATGATGTTATTTCTTTTAACAAAGAAATTCTAAACGAAACAATAAATCCATCTTGTGAGCTTATACCTTGGGAGTTTGAACTTGACATAATATATGAGGATGATTCTTTAGCTGTTATTAATAAAGAAAAAAATATTTTAACTCACCCAACAAAATATGATAGAGAACACACCCTTGTAAACGCTCTTTTATATCGTTATCAAAATAATTTATCTGATATTCAGGGTTTAGACAGATTAGGAATAGTCCACAGGCTTGATAAAAATACATCAGGACTTATTGTAATAGCAAAAAATAATTCTTCTCATATTGATTTAGCTAAACAAATTAAAGAAAAAACAGCAAAAAGAAAATATCTTGCGCTTGCCCTCGGTAATTTCAATGAAAAAGAAGGAATTATAGACAAACCTCTTGTTCATTATCTTAAAAATAATGTTAAAATGAATATATCTGATGATAATCAAGGTCTAAAAGCAATAACTCACTATAAAGTTATTGAAGAATACAAAGGCGCAAGTTTGGTTGAATTAGAATTAAAAACAGGAAGAACTCACCAAATTCGAGCACATTTAGCTTCAATTAATCATCCTGTATTCGGCGATAGCCTATATGGGGCTAAAAGTTATATGAGAAATGAATTTTATAACTTAAAAACCCAAGAACAGCTGCTACAGTCTTATTATCTTTCTTTCGTTCATCCAAAAACAAAAAAATTTATGGAATTTCAATTAAATGAAGATAAATTTAGCAAAGATTTTATAAAAGTTTTAAATTTTTTAAGGAGTAAAAATGAACATTAATCTTGAATTATTTGATATATGCTACATGATGATAGGCTTTATGATGGCAGGTGTCATCTTTATGATTTTCATATCAAAAATGAAAAAAGAAATCAAAAGCCTAAAAAGACAATACGAAAAAAAATCTATAGGAGCTGATGATTCATCTTTAAGAGTTAAAACTCTTGAAAACAAAATTAAAACTTTAGAAGCAGCGCTTAAAAAACAAATGGAAAAATAAACCTAATAGCCTTCTCCAATAGTATCAATTGCTTCAACTCTAATATCGGTTATTAATTCAGAATATGAAATAACAACAATAGTTGGTATATGACGCTCAAGCATTTGATATAAAGGCAATCTTATTCTTGGAGAACACAATATTACAGGCTGAACTCCAACAGCGGCCTGTGCTCTCATTAAAGTATTTGCTGTTGATTCAATAAGCTCTTGAACTTGCATTGGATTTAGTAAAAACATTGTACCCAACTCTGTTCTTTGGCAACTGTCATCAAGGGTTTTTTCCCATTCTGATGAAAGTGTTAAAGCATATAAGACTTTTTCCTTGTTTACATTAGAAAGACAAATTTGCCTGCCTAATGCCGCTCTTAGTCTTTCTGATAAAATATCCGGTTCTTTTGAAAACCTTGCATAATCACATAATCTTTCAAAAATAAAGATAACATCTTTAATTGAAACCTTTTCTCTAATAAGATTTACAAAAATCTTTCTTAAATCAGAAGTTGAAATAATTGTAGGCACAAGGTCATTAACCAGTGTCGGATCTTGAGATTTAACAAGCTCCATTAACTTTAGAACATCGGTTTTGGTCATAATTTCATCAACATACTTACGAACACACTCTTGTAAGTGTGTAACAATTACATCCACAGCATCAACTGCTTGGATTTTATCATTTTTACCTATATGTTGAGGATTTAGCCAATACGCTTGTGATTGGAAAGTCGGCTCCACTGAAACAATAGCATTTTCAGGTAATTTTTTTCCTAATGCATCATATTGATCAGCTATAACCATTAATTTACCGGGATACACAGTACCTGTTGCAACTGGGTTACCTCTGATTGAAATTAAATACTCATTATCACCAATAGCACTGGAGTCCATAATTCTTATATTTGGAATAATATAACCTAAATCATCTGTTACTCTTTGTCTTAGCGCTGCAATTTTTGCCAATAATTGACCGTCTTGTTCAGGGTCTGCAATAACTAAAAGCCCCGCCCCCACTTGCAAAGATAAAACATCTACACCTAATCTTTCATACATTTTATTAGGATTAACTAAATCTTGCATATTTTGTTTAACAGCATCCAATTGTCCTAATTGCTGTTGAACATCTTGATTTACCAATACAGATAAACCACCGCAAATCAAAATAACAGCAAATACTAAAAACGGAAACCAAGGTAAACCTGTAATACCTGATGTCAAAGCAATTAAAATCAAAAATCCTGAAGCTAAAAATAAACTTGTCGGTTTTGATAAAATTTCAATAGCCAAATCTGAACCCAGTGCAACTCCGCCGCCTGTTGCACGAGTCATCACAATGCCTGATGAAATTGCCATTAATAAAGATGGAACTTGCGCCGCTAAACCATCACCAATGGTCAAAATTGTATATTTTTGAACAGCATCCGCAGGAGCCATACCGTTTAATAAAATACCAATGATTAAGCCGCCTATGATATTTATTAAAGTAATAATGATACCGGCTATAGTATCACCTTTAACAAATTTCATAGCACCATCCATTGAACCATAAAGACTTGACTCTCTTTGTAAATCTTCACGTCTTTTAACCGCCTCTTCAGGAGAAATTAATCCGGCATTAAAGTCTGCATCTATTGTCATTTGTTTACCCGGCATAGCATCCAGCGCAAATCTGGCTGAAACTTCAGCAATACGCTCAGCACCCTTTGTGATTACCATAAATTGAACAACGGTAATAATTAAGAAAATTACACCGCCAACAACCATGTTTCCACCCGTAACAAAGTGTCCGAATGCTTCAACGACTTGTCCGGCGTCCCCTTTAGCTAAAATTAAACGAGTTGATGCAATAGATAAAACCAATCTAAACACCGTTCCAATCAAAAGTATTGATGGAAAAGCCGCCAATTCAAGAGGCTTATTAACATATAATGAAATCATTAACAAAACAATGCCAAGTGTAATATTAAAACTGATTGAAAAATTAATTACCCAATTAGGCATTTCCAATAATAAAATTAATATTAAAACAATGACAAAAGCGGCTAATGCAATTTCAGAAATCGGATTAGAGTTTTGCTGAGGAGCTGCCAATTTTATACCCCTCCTTTATATATGCCAAAAGCACTCTGCAAGACCGCCAATTGTGTTTTAAAATTAGCATCAATAACACCATTATTGGCAACAACAGCACAACTTCCCTTTTCGATTGTTTCATCAGGTACAATATTAACTTTTGCGCTTACATTTTTTGCACTTAAAATTTCAGGCAAAGATGCACTCGCAAACTCTACATCGGAAGGATTTACTTTAATCATTACTTTTTCGCAATCAGAATGAATTTCATCCAAAACAGACATAATAATATTTTTCAAGACATCTTGTGACAATTCTACTTCTTTTTTAATGATTTTTTTGGCTATTTCCACAGCAATTTCCATAATATGAGGATAAAATTCTTCATACATTTCATTTTTTAATGCCAAAAATTCACTCAAAGAAGTCTTTATTTCTTCTACTTCATCTTGCGCTTTTTGTAAACCGTTTTGGTAACCCTCTCTTGCTGCTAATTCTTTAATTGAATGAGCTTCTTGTTGAGCTCTTGAAACTAAAGACCTTTCGTCTATTCTTCTATAGCCGCGTCTTCTATCACCACGTCTTCTTTCAACTCTTTCTTTAAATTCAATTGAAGAAATATCAATTTTTTCAAAAGTCTCTGATACAGTTTCTTCACTAACCTTCGGCTTTTGTATAGGCGCATTGGGTTCTGTCTCTTTTGTGTCCCCTAAAACATTTTCAACATCCAAAAGCAAATCTTCTTTTTTTATGATATTGCCTCTTTTGACAATTTTATCTGAAGAAGATTGCTGAGATTTTCTATTTTGAATATTTTGTTTTCTAATTATCATGAAACATTTTCTTCTAAATATTTAGATATGACATCTGCAATATAAGCCGGAATTTTTTTTCTTTTTTTATCATAGCAAGACAAAACATATTCTTGTACATTTGGTCTTTCATTTTCTATAATATTCAAAATTTGATTTTTATTCGAATTTTTAACAATTTTACACAATTTTTTATACGCTTTGTCATAACTAACAACAACAGCTTCAGGCAATGCATTTTTCATTTCTTCAAAACACCTCATCGTAGCCTTAGCATCCATTTTTTCTTCTAAATCTGGCATTTTTAAATATTTAATCAAAACTTCACGCTCAGGCTTATTGAACTTTTGCAAAATACTTTTCATTTTCTCACTTGGAAAATTTCTTATCAAAATAGCCAAAGAAGCAAGTTTAATTATCTTTTCATCACTCATACAGGCAATATCTGTCATTGTTTCTTCTTTTATCTGCTCTTGTGCCATTGCATCAATGTTTGATTGAGATAAAGCATTTTGAGTTGTTTGTTCAGATATTATGCCCCTGCTTTTTAAATCTTCCATGGCCTTTGTGAAAGATTTTTTAACTTGTGCTTCAACAAGTGATATCAATTGCTCTTGAGGAATTTGTTTTTCAACGGCCTTTTTGGCTATATCAAAGACAGTGAAGGCAACTTTTTGCAATACACCTTCTCTATATTGCGGATCAATTTTTGCTCTTATTAAGTCAATTGATTTATGAAAAATCCACTCACCTATAAATTGAGTAACAAGACTTGCTTCTTGAGCATTTAGCTTGGAATTCTCTT
The DNA here is from genome assembly GCA_944327245.1 of Candidatus Gastranaerophilales bacterium. GTDB lineage: Bacteria > Cyanobacteriota > Vampirovibrionia > Gastranaerophilales > Gastranaerophilaceae > RUG14156. The sequence goes on along the minus strand of CALVHD010000009.1, from coordinate 40,304 downwards.
CCTTAACCAGAGCATCTCCCGCCATCACGCAAAAACGATATATAATTTCAACAATAAACTCTCTATCCGGTTTTTTTATGTCATTAGGAATAACCTGACTTGCCTGATTAGACAAGTCTTTGGCAAAAGCTTCAAAATTAAAAGTTTTTATATCAGTTTCCGCCATTTTTCTCTTTTATTCCCCAATCAACTTTTACGCATTTTCAATCCAATTTTTGATTTTTTCTATTGCTTCATTTTCATCCATAGAATTAAAATCGGATTCCAATTCATCAATTGCATCAGACAGATTATGCTTTGGTTTAGTTGCAGCTGCAGCCGACTTAGCTTGTTCAAGAGCAAGCGCATATTGGTTTTTTTGTTCAATAAAACTTTGCGCCATTTGTTCTTGTTGAGCAATCAAACTTGAAGCCTGTTGAGAAACATCTTTCAATTGCTGTTCTTGACTTGCTGCAATTTGTCTTAAATATTCAAGCTCTTCTTCTTGTTTTCTTGCTTCATCTTTAACCTTTTTACCTATATGACCAAGACCCAAAATAAGACCTATTAAAAGAAGTGCACCCACAACCCACCAAGGATTTCCTGACTCTTCAACTTTAGGTAATTCATTTTCTTTTTCAGGCGCCAAAACAAGGCTGCTAGATTCAACAAAAGCAATTGAAACATTTTCAGGATCTACCTTAGGACTTGCAGCATGCGCAATTAAAGTCTTTAATTCATAAAGACTCATGTTTGTCGGAATTGCATTTTCCTCAATAGAAACAGCGACTGTTATTTCTTCAATGGTGCCTGCTGATGTATATTCGCTAACTTGTGTCTTAGATACTCCATATTGAGTTTCAACAGCAGAACGAGAATATTGTCTGTCTTGGCTTGATGAACCGGACTGTACGGCTCCTTTTACTCCATCAGGAACATAGACACTAACAGGATTCATGCCTGATGTTGATGAATCATTATGATTATCTCCCAAATTTTCTCTAAATTGCTGCTCTGAAACTGAAGTTTTTTGATCAGGATCATATAATATGCTGGTTTTTTCAACGGGAGCCTGAGTTAAAAATGTTGAAACAGTAGCTATATAATTACCTTTACCTATCAATTTATCTAATTGAGCATTAACTTTTGATTGCATGTATTTATCATTTTCTTCCAATTTAGCAATTGCATCATCAGAAGCACCAATAATAGAATTATATACATTGCCGTTTGTATCTGTTATTGAAATATTATCGGCTTGCAATCCATGTACTGCACCTAATAGCAAATTTGATATTGCTTTAACTTTCATATTGTCAAGACGTTCACCTGATGGCATAGTAATTTGAACTGTAGCTGTCGTAGGCTTTTGATCTTGAGAAAAGAATGTTTGTTCAGGAATAGAAATAAACACCTGTGCATTTTCAATAGGAGGAATTTTCCTTATTAAACGGGCAAGCTCACCGTTTATTGCTCTTATTAATTTAATCTTTTTATCATCTTTTGTTGATGTAAAGTCTCCTTTATCAAATATTTCTAACCCCGTATGTTCATCTAAAAGCCCGCTTTTAACAATAGCCAAAAGGGCTCTGTCTCTTTGATCTTGAGTATATTCTTTTAAAACAATACTAACTTTTGAACCGTTTTCAACTTTTGTGGCAACAATCTGTTCACGTGCCAAAAGAGCCTGAACTTCAAGAGCCTTACCGGAATTTTCAGTTGTAAATAATGTTACGGGGTCATTTTTAATTACTTTTTCAGCTTGTTTAATTTGCTTATCTTGCCCCTGAGTACCGGCAGAACCAACATTGACCATAACAGACATCATAATAACAAACATTACAACGACAACCACTATAGCGGCAACTATAGTGTATAAAAGCGGTTTATTTTCAATTATCTTTTTTAGGTCAAATTTTTCCATACTGTTCTTTTAATTAAATTATACTATCATAATTTGCTAAAGTTAAGACTAAATCTGTATTTGCATTATTTTCTCATATGTTTGTAGTATTTTTCCGGTTATGGTTGTTGCAGCTTGAACCGTAATCTCACTTTGAGCAATCGCTGCCATAACGTCATGAACATCGGCTTTACCAAGCATAGCATCTTGAGTCAATTGCTCCGGCTTATTTGTAACCTCGTTTAACTCTTGCATCATATCAGCTACAACATTTTTAAAACTTTTAACATTTGTATCATTGGAATCTATTGAAATATTAGCTTCCAAAGGTTCCAATCGATTTGTTCTAAAAAAATTAACCTGATTTATTTTATCCATTTTCTTGTCCTTTATAGATAATTAGCTAACACAGATTTAACATAATTTTGAGTTTCTTTATAAGGAGGAATCCCGTTATACTTATCAACGGCTGAAGGTCCTGCGTTATAAGCCGCAAGGGCTAAAATTTTATTTCCGTTATATTTATCAAGCATTTGTTTTAAATATTTAACTCCGCCATCGATATTTTCTTTTGGATTAAAAGAATTAATTACTCCTAAAGATTTAGCTGTTTGAGGCATTAACTGCATTAACCCTTTTGCACCAACTGAAGAAACGGCATTAGGATTGAAATTTGACTCTTGTTTTATCAGTGCCTTAATTAATTTTTCATCTACATTATATTTTTCACTTGCATCTTTTATATAACTTAAAATTGCTTCTTTAGTATTTGAAACAGCTCCTGAAGCACCCTTTAAGCCGCTTAAAGAACCAAAAGGAAGAGTCTTGATATCATCTTTCAACATTGGAGGGGTGTCGAGTTCAAAAACGCTGTTTGACTCAACTTCATTTTTTGATTCAGCTAAAATCTCATCAAAAGCCGAAGTTTGTTTAATTTCAGGGGTTTGAGGATAAATAGAATCAATATAACGATTAAGCTCATTAACACGACTGAAAGCTTGAGCTTGAGAAGAAGAATTTATATAATTTTGTATTTGCGGACTAAACATTTTTTACCTTTATCCCCTTCTTCTGATTTCGACCTTAATTAATTATTGTTAAATCAGATTTCAAAAAATCATACATTCAATGTAGTTAAATAATATTTTAAAAGGGAATTTAATCTAGTTTATATTTAATTATTTTTTAAAAAAAAGCAAAAAGCAGAACTATTTCTAGTTCTGCTTTTTAAATTAATTAACATTCAACTATTGAACGCAAACTGTTAATAATACACCTGCTGCAACAGCTGAACCAATAACACCTGCTACATTAGGACCCATAGCATGCATTAACAAATAGTTGTTAGGATTATATTCTAAACCAACTTTATTTGATACACGAGCCGCCATTGGAACAGCTGAAACACCTGCTGAACCGATAAGCGGATTGATTTTATCTTTAGAAAATAAATTCATAATTTTTGCCATCACAACACCGCCTGCGGTTGCAAGAGAAAATGCAACAATACCAAGAATTAGAATAAATAGTGTTTGAACAGTTAAGAATTGATCAGCTGATAATTTTGAACCAACAGATAATCCTAAGAATATTGTAACAATATTAATTAAAGCATTTTGCATTGTATTCGATAATCTTTCAACAACACCACATTCTTTACATAAATTACCAAAAGCCAAAGCACCAACAAGAGGACATGCATCAGGCAATAATAAAATACACAAAGAAAGAACCAATATAGGGAATACGATTTTTTCACGTTGAGATACTTCCCTTAATTGACTCATTTGAATTTCACGTTCTTTTTTAGTTGTTAAAAGTTTCATAATCGGCGGTTGAATTACAGGAACCAATGCCATATATGAATATGCCGCAACTGCAATAGCACCTAATAATTCAGGAGCTAATTTAGATGTAACGTAAATTGATGTCGGACCATCAGCACCGCCAATAATACCGATTGCGCCAGCTTGAGGCAAAGTAAAGCCAAATACGCAAAGTGCTAACAATAATGCGCCAAAAATACCAAATTGAGCAGCACCACCTAATAATGCAGTTCTTGGATTAGCTAACAGAGGACCAAAATCTGTCATTGCACCTACGCCCATAAAGATTATTAACGGGAATAGACCTTGGTGAATACCTGCTTCATAGATAATATTCAAAAATCCACCAGGTTCAGCAATTCCGGCATTTGGAATGTTTGATAAGAAACCGCCAAAAGCAATCGGAACTAACAATAATGGTTCATATTGTTTTTTGATACCAAGCCACATTAAAAACAAGCAAACTACAAGCATAATAGGTGAACCATATTGATGCATGAATTGTTCGCACACATTTGTGATATTAGGATCAGCAGGTTGAACAAAATTATATATACCTGTTGTATGCCATAATTGTTGGAAAACTTCTCCAATATTCATAATTTATTTCCTCCAATCTTAACCTACAACAACCAATACTTGACCTGTTTTAATTTGGTCGCCTTGAGCAACTTCAACAGATGAAATTTTACCTGAAACAGGAGATTTAATTTCTGTTTCCATTTTCATTGCTTCAATTACTAATAATACATCGCCTTCAGATACTTCATCGCCTTCAGATACTTCAACACGTAAAACATTACCCGGAAGTGCCGCTTTAACTTCTTGACCACCAGCGCTTGATGAAGATTTAGCTTGCTCTTCAACACCGGCTTTAACACCGATATCATAAGTTTTGCCGTTAACGGTAGCTTTTGAGCCATCCAATTTAACAGCATATTTTTTACCGTTAACTGTAACAGTGTAACCATCAGCTGATGTTGTTGCAACAGTTTCTTTTTTATCTGCTGAAACTTTATTAACAGAAACAGTGCCTTTACCTAATAAGAATTCAATACCTTTATCAACATTACCATCTTTGCAAGCTGCTGAAATAAAGATATTTTCTTCTGTTAGAGGTAAACCTGCTTCTTGTAATCTTTTCTTAGCTGCTTCAACACCTTTTTCAGGGTCTTTATCGTTTAAGTCTACAACTTTTTCGTTTGTTGGTTGTAAACCTGTTTTTTCTTCTGCCCATTTAACCAATTCAGGATCAGGTTCACAAGGAGTTTTACCAAAGTAGCCTAAAAGCATTTTAGCATAACCAGGGTTAGCTTTTTCCCAAGGCTTATCAGTAATCGCATTTAAGAATGATTGTTGAGCATAGAATTGAGATACAGGTGTAACGCTTGTTGCAAAACCGCCTCTTTCAACAACTTCTTTCATATTAGCAATTAATTTTGGGAATTTATCTAGCATTCCCATATCTTTTAATTGGTTAACAGTTGTAGCTGTAGCACCACCAGGAAGCGGAGCTTGAATTAAGATTGGGTTAACTGCTAATGAAATTGGTGAAATCGGATAATCTTTCATACATTCTTTAAAGATTTCTTCTGTTTCCATGATTTTCTTAATATCTAAACCAAGATCATAATCAGTACCTTTTAGGGCATGCCACATAGAAATAATATCAGGTTGACCGGTACCGCCTGAAACAGGTTTCATAGCAAGGTCAATTCCATCAGCACCACCATCAAGAGCAGCTAAATATGCAGCTAAACCTGTTCCTGCTGTTTCATGTGAATGGAAGCGGATGTGAGCGTCTGCGCCTAATAATTCACGAGCCATTTTTACTGTTTCATATACTTTTCTTGGGTTTGAAGTACCTGAAGCATCTTTAAATGCTAAAGAATCAAATGGAAGACCTGAATCAAGAATATTTCTTAAAACTCTTTCATAAAAAGCAACATCATGAGCACCTTCACAGCCATATGGAAGTTCCATCATAGTAATTGTTACTTCGTGTTTTAGACCATGTTTTTTAATTGAATTAGCTGAATCAATTAAATTATTAACATCATTTAAAGCATCAAAGTTTCTGATAACATTAACGCCGTGTTTAGCAAACATTTTAGCGTGCAAATCAATGATATCACGTGGTTGAGAATTTAAACCAACAACATTAACGCCGCGGGCCAATGATTGAAGAACAACATCAGGACCAACTGCAGCTCTGATTTTATCCATTGTTTCAAATGCATTTTCATTACAGAAAAATATAGGAGCTTGAAAACGAGCACCGCCTGCTGTTTCAAAGTGTCTTAAACCGGCATTAACCGCAGCTTGAAGTGCAGGGATGAAATCGTCAACTAAAACCTTAGCTCCGTAAATTGATTGGAAACCGTCACGAAATGACGTATCCATAACTTTGATTTGTTTTTTTGCCATTTTTTTATCCTCATTAATTGTGTTTACTTAATAAAATTAACCTTGTGCAACAGCAACTGCAATTGCAAGAGCAACATCAGCATCGTCTGTTGTATTAATTTTTCTTGTTTTTTGTTCAACAACAGGTAAGGGGCAAACTTTGTTTAAAAATTCAACAAATCTCGCCATTAGAGCAATTGCACCAACAAGAATTATCAGAAATGAAAAAACAATTCCCATTCCGACAACCATTGTTGTACCGCCTGTTGTCCATAATTCAGGGTTTAACATAGTATTTCTCCTTTTATTCCGTTTTCTAAAAAATCATTATATTCTTTTTTAAAGTTTAATAAAAATTTATCTAAAAATTCATTTTTATCAACTCTTTTATTGGTTTCAACATAAATTGACGTTGCCTTTTGATCAATATTTTTTAATTCATCTTCCTCAAGATTTAAATTAATTCCACAGCCTAAAATAACACCCTTGCAAACTTGACCGATAAATTCAGATTCAGCCAAAATTCCTGCTATTTTTTTATTATCTATTAATATATCGTTAGGATATTTAAAATGGGGTTTTAAGCCGTATTGCTCAAGAGTTTTTGCTCCGATTAGAGCGGCAAATCTTGTTAGTTCATTAAGATGAAGCAAATTTTGAGGTTTTAAAATAAGGGAAATATATAAATTACCGCCATTTTTATTTGACGAATACCAACTACGCTCAAATTGACCGTGGCCTTGTGTTTGTAAGTCACAAGAAATCACTTGAAAATCATCCAATTCCTCTAGATGTTGATGAGCGTAAGCGCTTGTTGATTTTAACTCATCGAAATGAATAATACCATGCATAGCTTGATAATAACAAAAACATAATTTATAGACAAACAAAATTTACTTTTCTAAATTATATCTTCATAAATGAATAAACCATCCAAGAACCTGTTTTAATTTTTCCTTGATACAACAAGTTCCGAGCTGCCCAATCAAGAGATCTGTTTCTCATATATGAAGCAATTAAAAATAAAAACGGAGTCTTATTATATTTTTTTTCATCAGATAAAAGATTTTTCATCTGCTCTTCGCTATATAAACTAACACTTTCAAGGTCAACCACAAAAAGTTTTTGACCTTTTTTCATATCCGATAAAATTTCCCTGTTTAACTTTTCATCCAATATAGGTGAATCTTTTTTTAAAAAAAAACTTTATAAATAGAATGACCATCTAAAAAAGCATCATAAGTAGACCCTGCCTTTAAGGCATAAGGAAAATTATATTTATCAATTGATGTTGCTATATAATCACTATCGTTGTAGTACTTGGTAAAATGGGTTTTAGGATAAAAAAGGAATAAAATTTTATCTTGTTTATTTATCCCCATTTCTTGCATAGCTAAAACAGGCAATCTTTGTCCTTCTTGTCTAACAAGCTTTGGAGCCGATGTATGAGAAACAAGAATGAAAAACAAAGTCATAAAAATATAAATTGTTGCAAGAGTAATCTTTGTACCCCTTGAATTTAGCTGTGCCCAGCCTATTGCAGTCATTAAAATTAAAATTGGATATAACTCTGTCAGATATTTTGTTAAAAAGATTATTTTTCCTGCTATTGCAGTAATCAAAATCGTCAAAAATGTTGCTAAAAAGACCGATAAAAGATATTTGTTAATTCTTTTTGAATCTATATTTGATTTTATTATCATCAAAAGACAAATTCCCATTGGAATTAGTGCAAACATAACAAAACCAATATTAATAACATCATGATTAATTATCTGATGATAAAAACTCATTGGCGAATTTGTTATGTTTTTTAAAACCGGTGAGAATAAATCCGTAAAATAGAAAAATATTTTTGACCAATTAAATGGCGACCACCATTGAGAAAAATAAGTCGGATGAACAAATATTCTTAAAATAAAAGGTATTATAGGTAAACACAAAATTAAACCCGCCACAATCGGCATATATAAATCTGTTTCTTTTTTCTTTTTGGGTCTGAATGCAATTAAACCAAAAATATTAAATAAAACATACACAAAGCCGATTGTATGCTCTAATATTAATAAAACCGAAAACACACTAAGCCAGGCTGCATTTTTTCTTGATGGAGCTTCAAACATTTTTATTGAATACAATAAAATCAATGAAGATAAGAAGAATATCATTGAATAAATTCTGACTTCTTGAGAAAAATATATTAAAAACGAACTTATTGAAGCAATTAAAGCACAAGCCAGACCGATTTGAATTGAATGATATTTTGTTTGATAATTTTTCCCAACATGATACATTACAAGACAACCCAGAATATTAGGAACTAAAGACGATAATCTCAACATAAAATCAGAATTTTTAAAAATCATCATCCAAAGTTTTAAATAAAAATAATGCAAAGGTGCATGGCAATTTGTCCTGATACCGTCAAAAAAATCAAAAGGAAATTTTAACATTGAAATTGAATAAGTAATATATTCATCATTCCACAACCCTTCAGGTTTATTTAAATTCCATAACCTCAGGGCTAATCCCAATAAAATAATTAATATTAAAACTACTTTATTATCTTTCAATAAATCTTTCATAAATATATTCTAATTAAACAGGATTTTTTTGTCGTCATAAATAAAGAGGACTTTAAATGTTATGTTTTTTAAAAATCTTTTACAAAAGCGGTTTTTGTAGTATTGTAATAAATAAGTAGAATTATTTTGGAGTAATGTTTTTTAATGGCAGATGTAAACACCGTTGTAATAATAAGCAACAGACAAGAGTTAATTAATCAAATTTCTCAAAAATTAGTTCTTTTGAGAAATCTTGATAAAATTAAATCTTGTTCAATTGAAGAAGCGCAAAACATGTTCGAAGGCTTCAACCCCAATGTATTAATACTGCATTGCGACAATAATAATGCCCAAGCAATTAATTTAATAAAAAGCCTTAAAAAACAAGAAATTTACAAAAATCTGCCAATATTACTGATTAACGAAAATTGCTCAAGAGAAGTTATAATTGAAGCTTTTGACAATGGAATAAGCGATGTATTGTTTATGCCAATAATTGACTATGAATTGTTAATCAGAGTTATATGGTGCTTACAAAAAAATGAACTCAACTTAAGTATTGAATCTCAAACAAATTTTTTAACAACTCTGGGTGTTGTACAGCCTGATACAGGAGTTTATACGCAAAAATACTGCGATGAATTTTTAAAAAATGAAATAGCGCAAACAAGAAAATATTCTCAAAGGGCTTGTGTTCTTTTAATTGCGCCTGACAAAAAATATCCGAATTATAAAAATCCTAAAGAATTCATTGAAATAATCAAAAAATCAATTCGTTTAAACGATTCAATAATAATTAAAGATGTAGACCAATTTTATGTTTATCTGCAAAAAACAAAATTAAACGGCGCTTATAGCGTATTTGAAAGAATAAACACCAATCTTGGAATTGATTCCGGAGCAAATGCCGGCGTTGTTGAAATTCAAGAACAAAAATTTGAAGACATCAAAGAAGCACTAGATGCAGCTTTAGAAAAGGCAAATGAAAACACCAATTCATTAATAGTAGCATCTGATTTTTATTCAAATACAGCGGATAACAAAATCTTACTTGAAAATCCGAAAAATATAATTGAAAAACAAAAAGAAAACAAAATAATAAATGAAAATAATCCTTCAGCACCTCTAAATGAAGCACAAAATAATTTTGATAAAAACAGTGTAAGATTATTCAATCAAGCATATCAAAGAAAATTAAAAGTTGTTATAGCACCCGTCTTTAAAAAATATGAAAACATCTTAAAAATCAAAAGACAAGATTTTGCAATTAATACCTATATCGGTAATAAATCCCTGTTCAGCGTATCTTCAAACGGAGTTAATGCCTCTATGGCAATAGAATACGACGGTATGCAAAATGCGCTTGTCCGCTTAAGCATTACAGATGATGAACAAAAAAGATTATTCGAAACAGAATCCGTGGATTTCACAATTTTGGATTATCGCAAAGTTTCACTTATGCTTAGCGAACTCATCGATAAATTCATTATTGTTTTAAGAAAAAAAGCGCAATAAATTAAATGGCAAGCAATTTTGATTTTTTAAAAACAATTGATAAAGAACTGTATGAAATAATTCTGGATGGCGAAAAATTATTTCGTGATGAATATTTTAATCAATGCACCATTCAGCTTAGAATTTTTGCCGAAAAAATGGCAAAAAAAATCTTAAACCACACCAACCCCAATTTAACTTTTGATGATACCCTGAACTGCCTTAAAGATAAAATCAAAACCCAAGAAGAAAAAGAATTTATTGAAGATTTATTTTTTATAAAAAAAATAGGTAATAAATCAGCTCACGGAGAAGAAACAGCTCCTAAAGATACTCTTGAAGCCATTGAAAGAGCTTTTGAAGCAGCAATTAATTATGCTTATTCAAAAAAGAAAAACGAAAAACTTAAAAAACTCCAATTTGACATTACTCTTTTGGTAACTCAAAAACCCGTTAAGGAAAATAAACTTGTAGACAAATATATTGAACTGGCTCAAGAAAAAAAAGAAGAATTACTTAATTTAAAACAAGGAGAATTTAATTCCCTTGTTGAAAAAAAAGACGAAAACGGTTTTAAGGATAAAAACTACATAACAAATTCCAAAAAATATAAAAAGAAAGAACTAACCCCAACACAAAAGAAAATTAAAGAAAAAGTTAAACAAGCCAAAAAAAATTTAAAACAAAATATTAATACGCCAAAAAAAGACACCAAAAAGAAAAAAAGTAAAAAACAAAAAAAGACTGCCAAGCTAAAACACATATTGTTCATTATTTTTGTGATAATTTCATTAATTTTTATATTAAAAATGTTAATAGCTTTTTAAATTTTTAGCACTTTTTTCCATTAAAAATACTTTATATATACATAAGATGTTATTGAATTTTACGGATGGAGTAGGAAATGGAAAAGAAAGAAAAATTGGACACAATTTTAAGCAAATATGGCTTTATTGATTATTCCGGCTTTTTAATGAGTGAATATAAGGAATACAAGCTTCAAGCTCTGGCAGAAAAAATTAAAAGCCAAAATTACAGACCAAAAATGAAACTTTATGGCTATTAATTTTTGTGATATTTTCTTTATATGAAGAAAATATTATTTTTAGATTTTGACGGAGTACTTTTTGACACAATAAAAGAAGTATATCTTGTAAATAGATATATACAAACGGGACAGGATTTTTTCGAACCTGTTGAAAAAAACTCCTATAAACTTTTTTCCAAATATAAATATCTTGTCTACAATATTTGGATGTTCTATTATTACAATCTTCTTCTTTTTTCAGATATCAAGGAAGAAGATATTGTAGCGCAATATAAAAATTTGATTTTAAACAGAAACACCGAAAAAGAAAGAGAATTTTGCGATAAATTTCTTCAATTAAGAGCTGATTTAATAAAAAATCATTATGATTTTTGGCAATCATTAGAAACTCCTTATCAATTTTTCCTTGATATTAAAGAACTATATAAAACCAAAAATATTGATATCGTAGTAGCTTCCAAAAAAAACAAATCTTCAATTATTAAAAGATTTAAAGAATACAATTTCAACATAAGTGAAAATAAAATATTTGCAAGAGATGAGCTGGATAAATTTTCTTCAAAAGGCGAATTTTTCAAAGATTACATGAAAAAAAACAACTATTCAAAAGCAATATTTGTAGATGACAATATAAATAATATAAACTCTTGCAAAGATAATCCCGAAATTGAAACAATTTTAGCCCTTTGGGGAAATTGCGAACCATATAGCAAAGGTTTAAATCAAGAAGAAGCAATTGAAAAAATAAATTCATTCTTTTAATCTGAAAAGCGCAAAAAAATTTTATTTCATGTTTTGTACAGCAAAATAGTGTTGTTTTTTGTGTTAAAAAATGCTATTATCGTAAACAATATTTTGCACGAGGAAAATAATGGTCGACAACAGAGGTATAAGTCCCGTCAGCGGTTATTTTAATGCAAGCGATGGCTCAGCTATGGCTAATAAAATGTCTGAAGAAAAAATGGGCCAAGGCGGTGAATACTTCGCCCAAGAAATGGCAGAAGAAGAAATCCAAGAACAAGCAACATTTCAAGACAGAAGCGCTCAACTTCGTGCATCACTAAACGGACTTGCAATGGCTAATGCAGGCTCTATTATGCTCATGAAAACCCTAAAAGAAAAAGAATTGCTTGAAAAAAAAATAAAAAATAAACCTCAAAAAGAAGAAAATCAAACAGATGAAATTATTGATGAAGCTGTTTTAGACGAATAATATAAAGACTTTAAAAAAAATTTTATAATGTTAAACTTAATATATGATGAAACAATTTAGACAAGAGTATTCCATTAAACAAATACCGACAGAAGACGCTCTGTTGCTTGAAAACACACTAAACGCCATGTCTGTTTCCGGATGGGAATTATATTCAATATATGAAGCAGAACAAAATTCAAAAATAGTTTATAACTGCATATTTGTAAAAGAAGTTGAAAATCAACAAGAAGAAAATAATGACGACATTATTAACTTCAGAAATTCTGTTGAAAAAATGCTCTATTCAAAAGAAGAGCCATATGAGCTTTGTCTTAATTTACAAAAGAAAATAAATGACAAAAAAGATAAAATTGAACGTGTAAAAAAATTTCTTGAAACCTCAAAAGATGAAGAAAGAGAAATTTTAAACGACGAAATAAAAAAAGATATTGATGAATTGAACAATTTAAAAAAAGATTTAAAAGACGTCTTAGCTCCATCTAAAATGGTTAAATTTTTAGGCGAAGAAAAGCTTTCAATTAGTCTTTCTTGTGAAAATTATTCACTTTGCGATATAAAAACAGAAAAAAATCTTTTATCTCAAACCGTCAAAGTAAGACAAGAATTAACAAATGAGCTTGGTTATATAATTCCAAAAGTTCAATTTATTGAAAATACATCTTTAGATGCTTATGATTTTTCCATCAATATCCATGGGGTAAATGTTGCAAATTCAAAAGCATATCCTAATCATCTTGCTTTTTTTGAAGATGAATTAAATCTGGACAAACCTCCAAAAAATTCATTCAAAATTAAAGATCCGCTAACCAAAAGAAAAATGATTTGGATTGAAAAAAGCCAATGCGAAAATTTCTGGATAGAAGGAATAGAACCCGCTGAATATATAGCAAGCTATTTAAGCTATTATGCAATTGTTCATGTTGATGAAATCTTCGATTATAATGATTTAAACAGATATGTTGAATTTGTAAATAACCAAAATTCATTCTTAACTGATACAATCTTAGGCGATTATATCAGCATTTCAGAACTTAAATATCTTTTAGGACAGCTAATCAGAGAAAAAGTAAGCATTAAAGATATTGTTTATATTTTTGAAAAATTGAACGACTTTTCTGATGACCCCAATAAAGCAGATTTACTGGATAAATTAAGAATGGCGCTTTCAAGGCAAATTTCTCAAAGCGTTTCTAATAAAGAAAAAGAGATTTTTGCATATGAAATAGATGATGATACTCTTGAATTATTGGAAAAACAAACCAATAACAATGAATCAAGCGTTAAAATAGATTTATCTAAATTTTCTAAATTCAAAAAACTCCTTAAAGAAACAAAAGAAGATTTAATAAATCAAAGTGCAGTTCTAATTGTGGCGCAACAATACAGACAAATTATATTCATTCTTGTATCACAATTATTTATGGATATTCCTGTTATTTGTTTTGAAGAAGTAGCTCCTGACTATAAATTAACCATTTTGGGCAAAATTTAGTGTTAACTTTTGTAAACTTTTAAGCATTTTGTGCAATTGATTATATTTTAAATACTTTATTAATACATAAGGTATTAAATAGTTAATTGAGAGAAAAAGCTATGACAGAAGTTGAATTAAACGCATTATTTAACATTTCCCCTGAGCGAGTAAAAAATGTTTATGCTACAAACTCTACAAAAAGTGCTGATGAAATAAGAAGAATCGTTAAAATCTTTAACATCGCAAAAGAACAAAGAGAAACTTCAAAAGGCATTTCCATAAGAAGTTTAGCAGCTTTTAAAACAATTTTGGTTAGCAATAACTAATTTTCCTGAAATTCAACAAGATTTAAAAGATACAAGAATATACCGATTAAGACAATAGTTAGTTTAACAGTATATTATACCCGCTAAAATCGCTTTAAATAAGGATTTTAGCAAAAGAAGGGAAATTATTTTAATTCATTCATAAGTTTTAGAAACTCAGGAAAAGAAGTGTTTACGCAGTTAAACCCTTGAATTTCCATTTTAGAACTATTTATTAAAGATAATACATAATAGCTCATTGCAAGCCTATGATCAAGATATGTTTCAAGAACGGCTGATTTATTTATATTATTTTGACCATTAATTATAAAGCCGTCAGGCTTTTCCGCTATATCTATTCCGAGGGTCAAAAAAGCCTCTGCTATTGTTTTTATTCTGTCGGATTCTTTGTTTCTTAAATCTTGAGCATCAGATATAGTGCTTGTTCCTTTTGCTTGCGCTGCTAAAACCGCCAAAATCGGTATTTCATCAATAAGACGGGGGATTAAATCACCTTTTATTTCAAAAGGTTTAATATTTTTCGTATATCTGACTTGAATATCACCTACAAGCTCATTTGAAACTGTTCTTTCATTTAATATAGAAAAATTTATTTCAGCTTGCTTAAATACATCCAAAATGCCTGTTCTTGTGGGATTTATCCCGACATTTTTAATTATAATTTCAGAATTTGGAACAATTGCGCCTGCAACCATAAAAAACGCGGCAGATGAAATATCGCCCGCTATTTCAATGTCTTTTGGAGTTAACTTTGATTTTTTAACTTCAACAAAATACCCTTCTTTATCACATCCGGTCTTAATATCAGCCCCTAAATATGAAAGCATAATTTCAGAATGATTTCTAGATAGAGTCTTTTCATATATTCTTGTAGGTTCATCTACTCCAAGTCCCGCAAGAATTAAAGCGCTTTTAACTTGTGCTGATGAAATCGGAGAATAGTATGTAATTGCTTTTAAATCTGTTCCTTGAATTTCCAATGGAAGCTTATTATCATTTGATTTTATCTTAGCTCCCATAAGCTCCAAGGGCTCAATTATTCTTTTCATTGGGCGTTTTGAAAGACTATTGTCCCCAATTAAAACACAAGAAAAATCACATCTTGAAAATAACCCTGATAACAATCTTGCGCTTGTACCCGAATTATTGCAATTTAGAGTAACTTTTTCTTTTGCGCTTAACCCTTCAGTTGAATCTAAAATTAAATCATGTTCAGAAATAAATTGATATTTTACCCCCAGTTTTTCTAAAATTTTCAAAGTAGAAACACAATCTTCGCCCTTTGAAAGATTTTTTATTTTAATTTTAGAATTTGTTAATGCTCCAAAAATTAAAGCTCTATGAGATATAGATTTATCAGGGGGAATAATTATCTCCCCCTTTAAACCGTTTATTAATTTTTCTGTTTTTAAAATATTATCCATTTGCTAGCTCTGAAACAAAGTTTGGTACACAGAAAACTGCACTGTGGAGTTTTCTATTATATATTTTACAAGTTTTTGAGATTTCTTGCGCTCTTTTTTCATCAATTTTTGTATAATCCAAAGGAATTTCAACATCATCACTGCAAAAGCCCCATGACCAATATCCGCCGGGGTATGTCGGCATAGGTCCAACATAAGGAGCTACATTTTTAAATACTTTTTTTAATAGAGTATAAGTTTTTTTCATATTTTCACTTTGAGCAAAAGGACCCTCAGTTTGGGGAACAACAATACCGCCTTTTTTCAATGCTTTTTTAACATTATTGTAAAATCCTTCGTTAAATAAACCTTCCCCTGGGCCTATAGGATCAGTTGAATCAATTAATACAATATCATATATATTTTCTTTTCCTTTAATAAAATCAATAGCATCTTCAACTCTGACATCTACTTTAGGATTATTTAGCTCCAAAGCCACTGTTGGAAAGAATTTTTTAGATGCTTCTATAACCATTCCATCAATTTCAACCATATCAATATGTTTAACAGACGGATGTTTTAACAATTCTCTAACCGTTCCGCCGTCACCGCCTCCTATTACCAATATATTTTCAGGATTAGAATGAGTTAGCATAGGAATATGAACTATCATTTCATGATAAAAAAATTCATCTCTTTCAGTAACCATCATTAAGCCGTCTAAAGTTAAAACATTTCCAAAAGCACGTGAGTGAAAAACATCTACTTCTTGAAAATCAGATTTATCCGAAAATAAATCTTTATCTTTTTCTATTGCAATTCCAAAACCCTCAGGGGTAATTTCATGATATAAATCTTTTGACATCTATTCTTCCTTTATTCAATCTAAACATGTTTTAATATTATACAAAAAAATCAGCTTATTTGTTATAATTAATTTTAATGAAAAGCAAAAATAAAATCATGGATTCATTTGAAGAATTTATTGCCTTACCCTTATCTATTCTAAAAAACAGAATAATACAGATAACAGGCTTTAAATCAGACTTTATAGAAACAAAATCAATAGACATCGAGCTTTCTGATGATGCCATCCACATTAACTGCGTAAACAGCGAAAGCGCATATAATCTTTTAAGCAGTGTTATATATAAAAGAAAACTTATCAAACAAAAACAACTTGAAGAAGAAAACAAAACCTCTATTGGCGCTGCTTAAAAAGGCTTTTATTGCCACAGAGGATAATATCAAATTAGACAGTGGGCTAATTGGCTATCTGAGCTTAATCGAGTAGTATTAATCCATAGACAAAATAACGATACACAAGAGGAAGGATTATTAACTATGGCTCAACAAACTGTAAAACCATCTCAAACAAAAGATGTAAGAGTAATTATTGTGGAAGATTACAAGCTTACAAGAGTAGGTTTAAGATATGCACTTAATGAAATTGAAAACATTAATGTTATAGCTGAAGCACAAAACGCAGAAACTGGTCTTGAAATAATAAGAAAAGAACAACCTGATGTTGTACTTATGGACTTGGGTTTACCGGGGATTAACGGACTGGAAGCAACAAGCAAAGTTAAAGAAATTTCACCAAACACAAAAGTGATTATCTTAACAAGTCATGATAGAGAAGAAGAAGTCGTTGCATCTTTAGGTTCAGGCGCAAGCGCATATTGCCTTAAAGATATTGACCCCAATACATTATCAAATGTAATTAAAAATGTAGCAAAAGGAGCATGTTGGATAGATTCAAATGTAGCACATTTAGCACTTAAATTATTCCCAAAACCGGAAAACACGGAAATTTTAAATTCAAACCATGCTATGGACGCTAAAGCAAGATTAACAGAAAGAGAAAGCGAAGTTTTAAAACTTTTAGTTCAAGGTAAATCAAACACAGAAATTGCACAAGAATTAATTGTTTCAGTACACACCGCAAAAGCTCATGTCTGCTCTATTTTACAAAAATTATGCGTAGATGATAGAGTTCAAGCAGCTGTAAAAGCAATAAAAGAAGGTCTTGTATCAGTTTAATTAATAAAAGGCAGTTTTAAAACTGCCTTTTTGTTTTATTATTTTTTTATGTTAGATGAAAATATTAAAATAATTAAAACAAAAGACGGCTCAATAGGGCTTTATGATGAAAATCTGGATGAAATTTTTCATTCAATTTATGGAGCTAAAACCGAAGCTTTTGAAAAATTTATTCAGCCTGCTAAAATCATCGATAATAAACCCCTAAAAATTCTTGATATTTGCTATGGCATAGGCTACAACACAAAATGTGCACTTGAGAATTTTAAAAATATTTCTTTAATTGATTGCGTTGAAATAAATAAAAATTTAGTTTTAGATTCCTATAAATTCAATTATAGAGATGATATAGACAAAATAATAAAATCAAACATTGAAAAAAATGATTTAATTCATTTTTATATTGATGATATAAGAAAAGTTGTTAAAAATTTAAACAAAAAATACGATATCATTTTCCATGACGGCTTTGCGCCTCATAAACAAAGCGAACTTTGGAGCGAAGAACTGATTTTATCTATATCAAAATTACTTGATAAAAATGGAATTTATTGTACTTATAACCACTCAAAGCCTGTTTTAAAAGCTCTTTTAAATTCAGGGTTATTTTTGGGAAAAATCTTAAAAGACAATAAAACTATTGCAATTTGTGCTTCATTTAATAAAGAAAATATTTTAAATCCTCTAAATGATTATGAATTAGGACAATTAAACACAAAAAGCGCAATAACATATAAAGACCCTTTTTTAAATTTTACACATCAAAAAATAATTGAAAACAGAGAAAAAGAAATAAAAAACTCTAATCTTATAACGCTTTCACATTACAAAAAATTTAATCCAAATCAAGATTGATTTTTTGATTTTCTATATCTATTTTTTTAATCACAACATCAATTTCATCTTGTTCGATTAAATCTTTATTATGTTTTTTCTTATATTCTTGAAGCTGATATTTATTCAATAATCCTTCAACCTTAGGATAAACCTCCACAAAAGCTCCAAAAGGCTTAATTCTGACTACTTTTCCTTTGATTTTTTTATCAATTTCAAGTTTTTCTTTAGCCTCAAGCCAAGGATTTTCTTCCAATGATTTCAAACTTAAAGATATTCTTTGTTTTTCTTTATCTATCCCTATAATTTCAACATCAATTTTTTCACCTAATTCTAAAACATCATTTGGATTATCAATCCAGCTCCAAGATATTTGTGATAAAGGTAATAAAGCGTCAATTCCTCCTATATCAACAAATGCTCCAAAGTCTGTTATTCTTACAACTCTGCCTTTTACAACCATGTTGAGTTCGACTTTATCTAAAATTTCTTTTTTAACATTCTCAATTGATTCTTGATAAACCTTTTTGTTTGATAAAACAAAATTATTTTTATTCATATCAAGCGCCAATATTTTAAGTTCAAGTTCCTGACCTATTTTTGTTTCTTCCGTTTTTAATTGAGATGAAGGAACAAACCCTTTAACACCCATTACGCTGACGCATACTCCGCCTTTTACTATTGAAATAATAGAGCCTAAAACAACTTCATCGTTTTTAAATTTTTCTTCCAATTTTTCAAGATTATGCGAAAGCATCACTTTTCTGTGAGAAAGATAAAATACCCCATCTTCATCTTCAAAACTGTTTATAACAAAATCATATTCTTCATTTAATTTTAAAATATCTTTAATATCTTGTTCTTTTGACATCAAAACTTCATTTATCGGGCATTTTGCACTTGTTTTAGCATTGATATCCACTAAGACACAATTACCGTCATAACCCACAACCTTGCCTTTAATAATTTCTTTAGGTTTATAGGAATAATTGTATTTTTCAATCAACTGTTCAAATTCTGTATCGCTAATCATTATATAACCCCTGCAAGCCCTGTTCACACTTTTATTATAGCTGTTTTTACCTAAATTCAATCTTTTTAAGATTAATTTACTACATTTGTACGAAGATAAAACCCATATTTGAGCCAAAAAATTTTTTTAATATAATTTATTTATGAATTATGCCAAAAGCACACACAATATATTATTTTTAGCAAATATGCTCTTAAATAATAAATTAAGCAAAAAAGAAATATTAGAGAAATTTGACTTGCTTAATAACAAAATTTCACTGGCAACCCTTAATAATTATCTTAAAAAGTTAAAAGATAACAACATAAACATCAAAAAAGAAAATTTAAATTTTTACATTGACTACACCGATTATAATTTTGAACTTACAAAAGAAAATATAAAAACCATTAACGAAATAAAAAAAGTTGTCATAAGTAAAAAAGATTATAAAATTATCAGAACAGTTATGAGATTTTTTTATAAAATCTCAAAATTAATCCAAAATGAAGACTTTAAAAAAGAATTAATCGATTTTGGCTATTATTCCGAGCTAAACTGGGATTTATTATATAAACTTGAAAATCACTGTAAAAATAAAGATATCATCCTAATTGATTACATTTTGCCATATGGCAAAAATAAATTAATTGAAATACACTCTGATAAAATAAAATCCTCAACAACTTCTCACAGGCTATATCTGGAAGGAATTATTAAAAATACAAATACTTTTTCCAAATTACCGATAGATAGAATTTTTATGATTAAAAAAACCATAAGAAAAAAATTAATATTTAACGTTGAGATGAATATGCTGACATACAGGGTTTTAAAAGATACTTGGGAAAAAGCTCCAAAAGATTTAAAAGAAAAAGTTACGGATTATAATGAAAAATATTATGAAATAGAAACTCCTATAACAGATGAATTTTATCTTACACAAAGATTATTTGAATTTTGTCCGGATTTAATTTATATATCAGAAGGCAAAATTAAAAATTTAATAATTGAAAAACTGGAAATCTTAAAAACCGCCTATGACAACTAAATCAACAGATAAAAACTCAATCAAAATTCTTAATGAATTATTGAAAAAATATTCAAATAAAGAAGAAATAACACAAAAATACGGCATTAAATCTGCTGCTTTTTTTAAACATTTAACAGAAATTAAACAAGCGGGCTTTAATCTTCTAAAAGATAATTCATTCTATAAAATTAAAGCTTTTTGCGGCACTTTTGATTTAACAAGTGCAGACACCAGCACAATTGCACATCTTTATACACTTTCATATTTTATGCAAAGCAAAAAAAGAACAAAAAAACTTAAAACTGTTTTAGAAAAAATTCTTCTTTTATCTTCTAATGAAAAATACAATGAAACACTTAAAAAAATTGAATTGTTTCAAAAAACAAAAAATTATATGGACTATAGCAGTAAAATTAGTTTATTTGAAGAATTTATAAATAAAAACAAAATAACCAAAGTGCTTACTCTTTCAAATAACAGCTACATTCTAAAGCCAAGCGATATAAAAAGAGATAAAAATAATATCTATTTTCATTTTTATGATGAAGAAAAAAACGAAAACAAAACCATACCAATTGAAGATATAGTAAAAATTATTCCAATTGATGAAAGTGAAGATAATATCCAATATAAAAAAGAAATAATATTTGAGCTATATGGCAGATTAATAAAATCATATCGCCTAAAAGAAGACGAAAGATTAATAGAAGTCCATCCCGAAAAAATCGTAATCGCTAATTCAAGCTCCGATAAAAATATTTTATTTAAAAGATTATTGCGCTATGATATATTATGTAGAGTATTATTCCCGATAAGCGATGCAAAAGAATTTCAAAATTTGATTAATAATTCACTACAAAAACTAAAAAGCGGAATTTAAAAATGAAAAGACAAACAAAATATTTTCTGATTGGTACAATTTTTCTTATAGGGGCAATGCTTTGCATAACTTTTTTGCCGGCAGTTATTAGATTTAAAACCACGCTTCAAGTAAAAGAATATATTTTTGTTCAAATTGAATTTTTATTAATGCTTTTGTGCAGCATATTTTACCTTTTTTCGCCAAAATTTTACTCTCAACAAATAAAAATAATAATAATAGCCTTATTATATTATCTTTGTTTTACCAAATTCTATCCGTTAATTTTTTAAATATCATCTGATGAATTATCAATTAATTCTGACGTATCAGGTTTTAGAGTTTGACCAATAGATTTTTCAAGATTTGCTCTTGCGGAATTATAATCATAAATTGTTTGATAATAATTCATTTTAGCAGTTGCAAGGGCAACTTGGGCATCTTTTAATTCAATCACATCACCATAACCTACTTTATATCTGCCTGAAGTTAATTCATAATTTTCAATTGCCTTGTCCATAGCAGTTTTTGCAACAGGAATTCTTGCTTTTGCATCTTTTAATCTTGTGTAAACAGATTGAATTTCATAATATATATCATTAATCTGTGCTTTTGTATCATATTGTACTTGTTGATAAGCAGCTTTTGCTTCTTTAATTTGATTTCTGATTAAAACAGGGTTTACAGTCGGAAAAGTCAAAAAACCGCCATAGTTATACCAATCTCTATCAGTCCAGCTGTCTACACCGCCTTTTGCAAAATTTGCCTGAAATTCAAGACTGGGTAAAAATGTCTTCCAAGCTAATTTAACTCCTTGATCAGCAGCATCAACATTAAGCATAGCACCTTTTAAATCAGGTCTTGATTCATTTGCTATTTCGACAGCCTCTCTCATAGTAATTGAGACAGGTTCATATCTTAGTGATGTATCTATCATATATGGATCTGAAAAAGGTAGACCCATCGCATTGTTTAATTGAGAATATGCTATATCGACATTATTTTCCGCTGAAATAAGCTGTGCTCTGGCGTCTTCCATATTGGTTTGAGCAAATAAAACATCGACTTTTGTTTTAGTTCCGACTTCCCAAAAAGCCATTGCCTGATGATAAGTTTTTGTATAATTATCAAGAGTCTCTTGCGCTACTCTTTTTTTATCAAAAGCATATAAAAGATTATAATACGCCTCTTTTACTGCACACACAACCTCGTTAACGGTTGTATCTATGTCTGTTTTTGATTTTTCATAGGAAATTTTATCAATAGTGTATTGATTTTGTGTATAGCCAAAATCCCAAACAAGCTGTTTAATGCCGATTTGACCAAGAGTATATTTGTTAAAAGCACTTGCTTTCATATTCCTAATCATACTCAAGTCAGGCATATTATGGTTAATTGATGTTGACCAATCAAGCCTCGGAGTATAACCTGATAAAGTTTCCCATTTTTTATATTTCGCAATTTCTGATTTAGCATAAGCTGCTTTAATTTTTGGACTGTTTATTAAAGCAAGCTCTAAGCAATCAGCCATGTTGAGCTCAATAGATTTTGAAATTCCGCCCTCAAGCTTAACTACTTTATCACTTTTTTCTCCTACATTCATATATATATCAGTAGGAATTGAATATTCTTGTTTTACTTTATCTGTTACTTGATATTGTTTTTTTAATTTAGCAGGTTTAACCTTAATCTTTTTAGGCTTTTTTTCTTTCTTTTCCTTTTTAAAGATTTTTTTACCTAAATCCAAATCTTTGTTGTTATCTTCATCGCAATATGCGCCTAATGTCGTCAACAAAAGACAAAGAATAATAAATGAAATTTTGAATTTATTCTTCATTCTTTTTTTCTACCCCTTTATCTTTATTATGACATTTATTTTTAGTATCTTCTCTTAATTTTTGTATTACTACATAAAATGCCGGCACCATTATCGTACCAATAACAGCCGCTGCTGTCATCCCGCCAAACACGGTTACGCCAAGTGACTGTCTGGAGTGCGACCCTGGGCCAACCGCAAATACTAGTGGTAAAATACCGAATATGAAGGCTAAAACAGTCATCATTACCGCTCTAAATCTTGTTCTTGCTGCTTTTTCCGCAGCTTCAATAATAGGTAATCCGTTTTCATCGTGTTCGGTTTTTGCAAATTCGATAATCAAGATTGCTTGTTTTGCAGCTAAACCAATTAACATAATAAGCCCGATTTGAGCATATAAATCTAGCGATAAACCCCATAAATATTGGAATAATATAGCACCCAACATCGCAATAGGAGCAATCAACATAACACCTATAGGCAGCATCCAGCTTTCATACAAAGCAACCAAGAATAAATATACAAATGTTAAAGCCATTAATAAAACTATTCCCGTTTGACCTGCTGATTCGATTTCTTGCAAAGATGTTCCGGACCAAGCAAAACTCATATCTTCAGGCAAGTTTTCTTTTGATAATTTTTCCATTTCTTTAATGGCATCCCCTGAAGATTGACCTTTTGCGGGCGAACCTTGAATTTGAACGGACTTATACATGTTAAATCTTGTTATATCATAAGGACCTGTAGTCGGTTCAATTCTTATTATTGAAGATAATGGAGCAGAAGCGCCGGAAGCTGTTTTAACATAAACTTTATCAATTGAGCTTATTGTTGAACGATATTCTTCGCTTGCTTGCATCATTACCCTAAATACACGTCCGTATAGGTTAAAGTCGTTAACATAATATGTACCAAATTGGCTTGATAGAGCAGTATAAACATCATTTATATCGATACCTTGAGCCAATATCTTCTGATAATCAATATTTACCATTAATTGAGGTGTTTGAGAGTTATATTGAGTAAATACACTTGTCAATTTTGGATTTTGATTTGCTTTTAAAATTAATTTCTTTGCCTCATTGTGCAAGTCTTGAGGAGTTCTTTCGCCTTTATCCAACAATTGATATTCAAAACCGCCAAACATTGATAAACCTGTAATTGCAGGAGGTACAAAAGAAAACATAGTAGCATTAGGATATTTTGCACCAAGAGCATTGGCAGTTGCTATGATATCATCAATTGACTTATGAGATTGTTTTTTTCTTTCTTCTTTTGACATAAATAAAGATTCAAAGAACTTTGGCTTTAATCTTGTTTTCCAATTATCAAGATGGGCAATTAATATTGCAGTATTTTGACCTTGGAAACCAATCAAAGAAAGAACAGAATGAACTCCCGGAGTTTTTAATAAATCATCTGTGTATGAACCAACCATTTCGCTTGTTCTAGCCAGTGAAGTTCCATCTTTTAATTGAACATTTGTAAATACGGCACCTGAATCTTCAGTAGGTAAAAATCCTGAAGGTATAAGCTTAAACATACCAATTAATGCCACAACAAGAATAATATATGTAATTATTGTTCTTTTTGGTGTTTCAATAAAATATTTTGAACCTTCCAAGAAACTATCTTTAGTTCTTTCAAAAGCTCTATCAAATTTCTTTAAAGATACATCCCAAGCATAAGCAAGAAATTCACCCCAAGCTTTTACTAATTCAAAACCTTTAATGTTATTTCTGTCTTTCCAATAATCTCTATATAATTCTCTATATTTATCATAATAACTTCTTTGAGGCATATCTTCTTTGCTTCTTAAGAAAATTGCACACAAAGCAGGAGCCAAAGTTAACGCCATAACAGTTGAAATACCAACTGAAACTGCAATTGTTACGGCAAATTGTTGATACATTTTACCTGTAATCCCCGGAATAAATGCTACAGGAACGAATACCGCCATTAATACTAATGATGTTGCAATAACGGCGCCTGAAACTTCTTCCATAGATATTATGGCTGCTTCTTTTGGTTTTAAGCCTTTTTCAATATGCCTTTGAACGTTTTCAACAACAACAATAGCATCGTCTACAACAGTCCCTACTGCAAGCACCAAACCAAAAAGAGTCAAAGTATTAATTGAAAAACCTAAAACCGCAAATGCTGCAAACGTACCGATTAACGACACAGGAATTGCGCAAAACGGAACAATACTTGCTCTCCAATCACCTAAGAATAAATATACGGTAGCTACAACGATAAATACCGCCAAAATAATCGCTTCAATAACTTCCGATAATGAATCTTTAACTGAATCAGTAGCATTATGGAATACAGAATATTCAATCCCTTCAGGGAAAGATTTTGATAACTCTTCCATTCTTGCATTACATTTATTAGCTACATCGATTGAATTTGCATAAGATAATTGATTAACTGACATAACAGCAACAGATTTATTATCTACTTTACCATCAGTTACATAATTTTCACCTGCAAGCTCAACTTTTGCAACATCGGATAATTTTATGGCTTGACCATATTTATCAGACCTTATAATAATATTTTCAAATTCTTCTTTTGTTTTTAAACGCCCCGGAGTTCTTAAGGTTAAAGCCATATCAGGTTTATTAACCAATGGCTCATTACCCAATGAACCTGCTGAAACTTGAGCATTTTGCGCCGTTATTGCAGCAGAAACTTCAGATGACGAAACATTCAATGCCGCCATTTTTTGGCTATCTAGCCAAACTCTCATTGAATAATCTTTACCGCCAAAAACCTGAACTTCAGCAACCCCATATATACGAGCTAATTCATCTTTTAAATAAATAGCAGCATAATTTGATAAGGTAACTAAATCCACTGAATTATCAGGCGAATAAATACCGTAATACAATAATCCGCCGCCGCCAGTGTTTTGTTTAACGGTTAAACCATATCTTGATACATCAGACGGCAATCTTGATGTTACCAAAGATACTTTATTTTGAACGTTAACTACGTTCATATCAGGATCAGAACCAACTTCAAAATATATTGTTAATTTATATTGACCATCTTTTGAATCAGAGGTCATATATAACATTCTCTCAACGCCGTTTACAGCTGATTCAATAGGTGCGGCAACCGTTGATTCAATAACATCTGAACTCGCACCCATATATGTCGCACTAACAGTAACTTGGGGAGGAGTAATAGTAGGATATTCTTCTAAAGGCAAGCTTTTCATTGCAATAAAACCCACAAGCATTATTACAATGGATACTACAAATGCAAATCTTGGGCGTTCTATAAAAAATTTAGATGAAAACATATATTTTTTATTACTTTCTACTTTTTGTCGTCCGTATCAGATGTATTTTCAACTTTTTGTGCAACTTTAACAGGCATTTTCGGCATTAATTTTGTTATATTTGTCGCAATATATTTATCATTTAATACTAAGCCGTCTTTAACTATCCAATAATTTTCATATTGTCCGTCATCATTAAAGTATTTTTGAGAAACTGTTTTATCGTTTGAAACAGTATAAACATATCTTCCTCTTGAATCTTGCAGAACAATATCTTGCGGAACAACAAGAACTCTGTTTTTTTGATTAGAATAAACTTTTACTTTAACAAAATCCCCTGGAATTAGGATATTATCGTCATTATTAAAAGTTGCTCTAAAATCAATTGTACCTGTTGTTGTTGAAATTTGATTATCCCAAAAATCTTGAACCCCTTTAATCGGATATGTTTCGCCATTAGGTAAAATAACATCAACCTTAATTGGAGCCACACCTTTTTTGGGGATGAAATCCTTTTCTCTCAGTTCTTCAAATAATTTTGAATCAACGCTATATTTCACATATATCGGATTTGTTTTTGTAATTGTAGCCAAAGTGCCCGATGAAACCGTTACATAATTTCCTTCTTGAATTTGCAAAGAGCCGATTTTGCCATCCACCGGAGCTTTAATTGATGTATAGCCATAATTTCTTTGAGCTTCTGCTAATTGAGCACTTGCTGACTTAACCGCTGCAGCTGCTGCCATTTTATCGGCATATAAGCCATCATAAGTAGATTTTGAAATAAAATCTTTTTTAACTAATTCGCTTCCCCTGTCGTAATCTCTTTGAGCTTTATATAGTGTAGCTTTTGCATTTTGTAAATCCGCTTTTGCTTTATTTAGAGCATTTAAATATTGAGTCGGTTCAATTGTAAAAAGAACTTGTCCTTTTTTAACAAAATCACCCTCTTTAAAATGTTTCTTTTGAAGATATCCGTCTATACGCGCAACCAAATCTACTTTATTCATAGACTGAACACGCCCCGGAATTTCTATTGATTTATAAACATCTATTTCTTTAACTTCACCCAGTTCAACAGTAGGAGTTGAAGTCATAGCTAAGGATTTAGCTCTTGAATATTCGCTATATTTTGTAATAGAAAATCTAATCAGGATTAAGGCCAAAATAACCGCTGATGTAATAATCAGTACTTTCTTCATAATATAATAATATCTCCCCTTATCGAGTTTATTCTAGCATAAATCAATTTATATATAGAATAAAAATCATCTAAATGATGTAGCAGAGTTATTATTCTACAAGAATAATATTATTTTTTTAACTCGGTATAATCAGCTATGTATAAATTTATACTATCGGGCAATTTAAAAATTTAAAAAATTGCGATAATGAAATAAACCCATTAACTATGGAGGTAAGAATATGCTTAAATATATGAAATTTTTGCTGCATAAAACAAAAAAATATGATAAAAAAGCCTCAAATCCTTTTATAAATAACGATTTTAAATATAATCCTTTTAAATCTATATATGAACAAACTTATATCTGGGTCGAAGAAAAACGCGTAAGCCAGTGCGATAATCATTGAGGCGTTGAGCCTCAATGATGGAGCAGTTGGTAGCCGCTGCCCACAATCCCTTGGCGAACTTGCGAGCCTTAGGGATTGGAAACACCCTTGGGGTGCGTAGGATAATTGAATTTATAAAATTAAAAGCAAACTTGCAATGCTAATAAGATGCTGAAACAAGTTCAGCATGACAACTACTTTCTGTCACCCTGAACTGACTAGAAAATAGCGTAAGCGTAATTTTCTGTTCTCTTTGAGTGTTTCAGGGTCTTAATAAAAATATAAATGTTATAAATAAAATTATTATTTCTGCTCATTCTAATTATCACTATCCCCTATACTTATAACTTCAGGATTTATTGCAAGCCATCTATAAGCATCTTCATCCGGCTCAGGCATATCCATAATAAATATACCGCCTAATTTACCCCTTTTTGAAACAAGATGGCCGCTTTGAAACAATGTAACCAAAGCCCGCCTTATTGTATTTGGACTAACGTTTAATATAGAAGCAAGTTCTCTTATAGGAGCAATTTTATCCCCTATTTCATAATTTTCTATTATATATTTTTTTAAATGTCCCAATGCTTTTTGCCAAGAATAGATATATTTTTGAGAAGAATTTAATTTTCTTCTTTCACTGCTTACAAAAGAGGTTTTATTTAATCTGTTTTCCCCTAAATATATTGTTCCATATCTTCCTCTTCGAGATAAAATTACCTTTTTCGCATTTAAAATCTTCATTGCATCATTAACTGTTTTAATGCTAACATCAAACATCGCCGAAAATGCCATGTTGGGAAGAATTTTTTCTCCTTGTTTATATGTTTTTTCAATATATTTCTGAATTTTATCAACCAATTGATGAGTTAAAGTAAAATCCTCATCTTCTATTCCGTTTAAGAGTTCTTCTTGTGTTAGTTCAAATTCTTTTTTATATATCCATGAATATTTATTGCCTTTTAAATGAACTTTTTCTAAATATCCTTTTTGAGCCAACTTTACAAGAGTAAATCTGATTGTATTTTGGGAAATATCAGTCATTCGTGACAATTCTGAAATAGATAAAATCGGTTCATTTATCTTTATTTTTTCATCCAAGACTATTTTCTTGATTTTACATTCTGCAATCGAACCATGGCATAATTCGTCTTGAGGCTTTATATCTTTAGAATAAAAATCAGCTATACAAGTACCTAAAGATTGTTTTGAGGAAAAATAACCCAAGTCCTTAACTTGTCTAATAGAATTTTGCATGGTTGCGCTTGAAACACCCAAAAAACCGGCAAGTTCTTCTTTTGTCGGTATAAAATCTCCAATATCCGCTATGCCGTATTCAAGAGAATGTTTAATCCAATCTATCAACCAAGCTGAAACAACTTGACCTTTTGGCGTTTTAGAAACACCAAAATTTGGCTTTGGTATTTTTATATCATTTAATGTCAAATGTTTCATAATAAATTATTTAATCATAGAAAAAATTATTTTTTAAGTATTTTTATTTTTTTAAGTTTACAATTTTTAAATTTATTACTTCATCTTTCTTATGTCGTATATAACCCTGCTGGAGGTTATTATTGCCGCAAAGAATAATGCCAAAGCTAAACCAAGCCAAAATCCTTCTAATATAATACCTTTATGAAATGCCAAATAGCAGCCTAGTGGAATTGCTATAATTAAATACCCGAAAAGCATTGTAAACATAATAATCTTTGTATCTTTTAAACCTTTTAAAATGCCTACACATGCGCCTTGAATACCATCAAAGAATAAAAACGCCATTGCTATTTTTAATATTTTTTCACTTAATTCAATAACTCTAATATCACCTGAAAAGACAGAAATAATGTCTCTTGACCATATTTCTAAAATTACGAAAGTTGTTAAACAAACAAAAATTGTCATCAAAATATTTGCTATTGAATAATCAATGATATTTTGTTTATCATTCTTTCCGTTATAGTATCCTATTTTAACACTTGCAGCACTTGCTATTGATAAAACAATCATAAAAGTCATATTAGCAATACAAAGGATAATATTATGAACACCGGCATATAACGCACCGAATTTTCCTATTAAAACAGCGGTTAAATTAAAGCCCAAAAATTCAAAAAACATTGCAAAAGAAATAGGCGCTCCCATTTTAACTAAATCTTTAACATATTTTTTTGAAGCTTCAAAAGGAGTTTTAAACAATGGTAAACAATATAAAATCATAAATACTGCAACCAAAGTTTTTGATAATAATGTCGCGATTGAAAGCCCTACAACCCCAAGAGCTTCAATATGAATGAACGAAAAATTAAACCCGAAAGTTAAAACTATATTCAAAATTAAATTTAATACAACCATAAAAAGCATTAATAAATTAGCAAAAACAACCTTTTCATAAGCCTGCAAAAACTCTTTTAGGGCTGTAAAAATTGCAGATGGAAATATTGTCCATGCGCAAATTTCAATATATTGCTTAACAGGATGAGCAATTTCAGGACTTAATCCGATTAAATCAATATTAAGCAACAATACTTTTAGAACAATAAAAAAGGGGATTGAAGCCAAAAAAGAAAATAATAGGGTTAATTTAAAATATCTTTTAGATGGAATTTTTTGCCCTCTAAAATTTGCAATGGTAGGGCTTATGCTTAAAATTAATCCGATAACTCCTATAGTTATCGTCATTACAATTGCGCTTGCAACACTTATTGCACCCAATGCAACCGTTGAATGTCTTCCTGCAACAATAGTGTCGGCAAAGCTTACCAAGATTTGCGCTAAATTACCCCCCAAAATCGGCAAAGATAATTTAACTAAATTTAAAATTATTTCTCTATATTCTTTTAATTTTTCAATCATAATGTCTTATTAGGATTTAGGATATTTTTCTCATCCAGTAATTTTTTAATTTGCTTCATAACCATATAAGCATTTTTTTCAATTGCTTCTTTAATATATTTTTTCTTATGAGTGCCGACACCATGTTCACCTGATAGTGTTCCATCTATAGACAGAGCATAGTAAAACAACTCATCTTTTAATTTTTGAAAATTATCTTTATCTTTTTCTAAATCTAGCGCAAAATTAGGATGTATGTTACCATCTCCGGCATGACCCATAGTGGCAGTTATAATATTATATTTTTTAGATAATTCTTGAATTTTTTTAATTATATCTACTATCCTATTTCTTGCAACAACTATATCTTCTGTAACTACTGAAGGTTTTATTTGGGTTAAAGCAGAAAATGCGCTTCTTCTTGCTCTCCAAATGTTTTCATTTTCTTCATCATTTTTTGCTTGAACAATATTTTTTGCACCGCACTTTTCCAAAATTTCTTTTAAAATTTCTAACTCATATAAAACACTTTGTTTAAATCCGTCAAGCTCAATTAAAAGCATAGCTTCTTTATCAACTAAAAGACCACAAGAAATGAATTTTTCAATTGTTTGAATAGTATATTTATCTAATAAATCAAGTGTTGAAGGAACAAAACCCTGATTTATTATTTCATTAACACACTTTGCCGCTTCAACCAAACTATCAAAATAAGCCATGGTCAAAAGCCTTGTTTGCGGCTTTGGAATTAATCTAAGGGTTGCTTTCGTAATTAAACCAAGCGTACCTTCTGACCCTACAAAAAGACTTGTAATATTGTAACCTGTAACATTTTTAGCTAAATTTTTTGATGTTTCAATTATTGACCCATCCGCTAAAACAACTTCAAGATTAATAACATAATCTTTAGTATTGCCGTATTTAAAAGTTCTGGGGCCTCCGGCACACAAAGCAATCGCTCCTCCTATGGTTGAAACAGCTAAATTGGATGGATCAGGAGGAAAGAAAAGATTTAGTTTATCCAGCTCTTTATTTAAATTTCCAATAACAACATTGGGCTCAACTATAGCAATTAAATTTTCTTTGTCTATTTTAATTATTTTGTTCATTTTTGAAAAATGAACTACAATAGAATTTTCGCTTGGTCTTGTTGCACCGCAATGATTTGTTCCTGCTGCTCTGGGTATTATAGAAATATTATTTTCATAAGCAAATTTAACAATTTTAGATACTTCAACAGTATTTTTAGGAAAAACGACAGCTTTTGGCAAAACTATGTTATCAGGATTTTGAGATGTATCATAAGCATAGACAAATACATCTTCTTTTTTATAAAGAAGATTATCAGGACAAATTTTTTTTAATTCATTTACAAAATCCATAAAATTATTCTATTATAAAAATAAAATTGATAATTTATTATTTGGTGAAAAATGAAAAAAACATTACTTATTTTATTTCTTTTATTGTCTTTTGCTATGGGTTTTGAAAAAAATTCATCTGCTTTATCGATGCCGTCTGATGAACAAATAAGAGCAGCTATTGATAAATATGATTTTAATGATGAAGAAAAAGAATATGTTTTTATTCAAACAAAAGAAAAACTGAAAGAAATTTACAATAGCAAAAATATTCTGCCTGAAGTTGAAAAAACAGATAGAAACATAGATATGCCTGAACCTAAATTAGATAGAAAATAATATAGGGCAATTTTTTAAATTTTATTTTTTATGGCAATAAAAAACAATAAACCCCTAATTAAAGGGGCTTAATTTTATTCAAGCCCTATATAATTCTTTAAATTAACAGATAAGTTCTTATTTCTGCATAATTTTTTCAATTTTGCAATCGCTCTTGTTTCAATTTGTCTTATTCTTTCTCTTGAAACGCCATACCTTGAACCAATTTCATCAAGTGTTTTCTTTTGACCGTTATTATCCAAACCATAGCGCATGATTAAAACATCTTTTTCTTTAGGATTTAATTGATTTAACATTTTTTGAACATCTTCCAAAAGATTTTCCTGAGTAACCTTGCTATCAGGAGTTAAATGCGTATCATCCACAATAAAATCCGCAATTTTAGATGTATCATCTTTTTGATTAGCCGGGGTTTCAATTGAAATTGTACTTTGAGAACTTTTCATCAATTGTACAAGCTTATTAACAGGCATATCAACCCTTGAAGCAATTTCTTCTTTGGTTGGAATTCTGTTTAATTCTGTTGATAATTCAATTGTTGCGCGTTTTATTTTACTTAAAGTTTCAATCATATGAACAGGTAATCTAATCATCCTTGATTTATCGGCAATTCCTCTTGTTATTGCCTGTTGAATCCACCAAGTTGCATAAGTTGAAAATTTATAACCCTTTGAATAATCAAACTTTTCCGCTGCTTTCATTAGACCTAAATTGCCTTCTTGGATTAAATCAAGAAAAGAAAGCCCTCTGCCTATATATTTTTTAGCTATCGAAACAACAAGCCTCAAATTAGCATTAATCAATATTTCTCTTGCTTTTTGAGAATGATTTTCCTTAATTTGCCTTGCAACTTCCAATTCATCTTCGAAACTTAACAACGGAATTTTGCCTATTTGCTGTAAATACATTTTAACAGAATCATCTGCCGTTATTGATTTATAATCTTCGTGGGTGTTTTTTTGCTCATCCTGATCATCTTGAAGATTTTCTTGAGAAGCTATATCGTTGTCAATCTGAAGAAGCGTTTGTTCATCTAAATCATCATATAAAAAATCATTTTGCGTATCTTTATCCATTGTTTTTTGTTTCATTTCTCCGCTCCAAGAATATAGTTATTATACAATATTTTTCAATTTTTAGCTATTTTGATTTCAACTTTTCTTTTACCCTTATTTGCCTTAATGCTTCATATACAATTACTGCAGTTGCACTTGAAACATTTAAAGATTCAAAATTACTTTCAATTTTAACGGTAAAATCTGCTTTGTTTAAAATTGTTTTAGATATTCCTTTGCCCTCTGAACCTACAACAAGAGCAAAATTCATATCTGTATAATCAATTTCATAATAATTATCTTTTGCAGCCATCTGCGTTGCAATTACCCAAAAGTTTTGTTTTTTAAGTAAATCTATACTAGCTGAAAGACTAGTTGCTTTAATAATTTGAATATGGTTAATAGCACCTGATGAAATCTTTTCAACAGTAGCATTAATAGGGCAACTCCTGTGATTAGAAACCATGACCGCATCAAATCCTACAGCTGCAATTGTACGAATTATTGCCCCGAGATTATGAGGATCAGAAATTTCATCTAAAATAACTATTCTTTTATAACCGTTTTTTTCTTGAGCTAAAAATTCTTCTAAAGAAACAAATTCAACACTCATGACAGACGCAACTACACCTTGAAAATTCACTTTTTGTTCAAATTCTGATGAAAATTTTTGTAAATTTGTATATTGGATTAAAATCTTGTTATTTCTTGCAAGTTCTACTATTTTTTTTAGCCTGTTATCAAAAGAAATTCCATCCTGAATATAAATTTTATTTATCCTTTTTGGCATCATTTTTAAAGCTTCATATACCGGATTTTTTCCATAAATTAAACTGTCATTCATCTTGAACCTTTCTCCTGTAATTTTATGTATATAATTGTAAAGTTGTTTCCATATTTTATTCACTTATTGTATTATAAATAATAGTAAGGGAAGAATAAGTTTAGAATTTATAGAGATGTTAAATTTTTTATCACAAAGTAATCAAAAGCAAATTGTCGGAATTGCGCTAAACCCCGGCGTTGGTTTGGAAGTTGCAATTCTTGATAAGACAAATTCCACAGTAATAAACTACGGAAGAAGAAAAGTAGACTATAATTTCTCAACAAGAGAAATACAAGACTACGTTCAATTTAAAACGGCTTTGGTTGAATTGATTGATGCAATGAAAATTCCGCCAAAATCTCTTACATATGTTGTTTTACCCAATGTTTACTTTGATTTCATAGAAGTACCCACGGTTGTTACAAGTGCAGAAATTAAAACAGCCATTCTGTCAAAAGCAGAAGAATTTTACATTTTCAAAAGAGAAGAACCCATCTCAGGATGGTGTCAAATTTCAAGCCAAGAAAACACATCTCAAAAAAGAATTGTCTATTCTTCTTTCCAAAAAAGCACCATAGAAGAAATAAAAGAAATTATTTCAGATATAGGTTTACAATTGGCCGGAATAGAAACAGCTCACAGTGCAACTCTGAGAGGTTTATATCTTACAGGTCAAATTGATGATGTAATTTTAGAAAATGCCCCATGGACAGTAATGTTAATAGGTACAAACAGCTATACATTATTCCAAATGGAAGGCGGCAATCTGGTTGACTATAGCGAAGTTCCGCTTGCAATTAAATCTTTCTCAACAGAAGAAGCTTATCAAGCAATTGTATCAAGCTCATCTCAATTATTAAACAATAGAAGCTCCGACAAACTTTATATAATCAGCCAAACTGATGATATATGCGCAGAAGTTCTAAAAAGGCAAATGCAATATGATAAAGAAATCTACGCAATAGATTCGAATAAATTTTCTAAAAAACCCCCGCTGGAAGTTGTCGCAGCAAATGATTTTTCTAAAACAAATTCAATGACGCTGTCAGTTTTAGGCGCAGCTCACATAAAATCAAATTTCAACTTAATTTTAAACGTTTTAGCAGATGATCCGAGTGCTTCTATGGGTGTTTATTTTACGGCAAACATCCTTGGTACTCCTATAGATATTACCAATGATTTTATATTAAAAACTTCAATCTTGCTTTCTGTAACATTTTTTGTTATTTTTGGCGGCTTAGCAGGAATTTGCGCAGCTGTTGACGGAAAAGAACAAGCAAGAATTTCCGACCTTTCAAGCCAAATTCAAACAATTGATGCACAAATACTGGCTGAAACAGACGGTAAAAGCAAACAAGAAATTGATATGAATACAATAATTGACGAAATTGCTGCTATGAATGTTACTGCTATCAATTTCTATGATTCAATTGCAACCGACATCCCAAAAAATGTATGGCTAACACAATACTACAACAAAGCAGGCGATAAAATTGCAGTAAGGGGTGTTGCACAAAGCATTGTTGATATTTACGAATACTATAAAAACCTAAGAATTGTATCTCCAACATCAAATATCAAATTAACGGAATTAAAAGTTATCACAGAAGACCTATCTCAAAGCAATAAATATCTTTCAGATATCGAACTAAGCAAAGATACAGAAAGACTATACAGTTTTGAAATCGCAAATACTCAAATTGAATTTGAAAACGCTACAAAAGAAGGTACAAGAAATCCAAATAACAACGGACAAGAAAACTATATGCAAAGTTTACAACAAGATGAAAATGAAATAGTTAAAGTTCCGCTCCAAAATAATATTGAAAATACATCAGGAATGAAACCTGTAAAATAAGGAAAAAGATGGAAAAATTAATTAAAGAAAATATAGTTTACTTATTCTTAGTTGCAGCAGTCTTTATAGGCGGAATATATGCAACATATTATTATGGTTCACTTGCCATAACAAGCCATGATGAAGCTAATCATAAAAAAGAAGAACTCCAAGTTAAACAAGAAAAACTGGAACAAATAAAAAGACAAAAACTTGCTTCTGAAAGCAAAAAAGAAAATACAAGCGGAAAAGTAATCTATGAAGTTATGGGTCAGCAATTTAGCCCCGAAGCTTCTTTTGGAATAATGTTTGAAAACATCCTTTCAAACATTACAAACAGCGGAGTTAGAATTCGTTCCATCGATTACAACTACCAACCTTTAGATGATAAAATTTTAATGACTAAAGCAGCAGGCTATAATGCTTGTGAACTTTCTTTTATAACTGTCGGCAATTACACACAATTACAAAACTTCTTTAAAAACATTGCAAAAGAAAAATATCTAAGCAGTCTTTACGAGGTTTACATTGAACCATAT
This sequence comes from Candidatus Gastranaerophilales bacterium, assembly GCA_944327245.1. Lineage (GTDB taxonomy): Bacteria > Cyanobacteriota > Vampirovibrionia > Gastranaerophilales > Gastranaerophilaceae > RUG14156. The sequence goes on along the minus strand of CALVHD010000009.1, from coordinate 3,412 downwards.
GACAAAAATAAAACAATTCTTGTTGCAAGATTTAAAATAAGACTTTATACAAAAACAATTTAAAAAAACCGCCTAAAAAGGCGGTTTTAATTTTTATAATTTATTTCCTATTTTTTCGCTAAATACAATGCTGTCAAAATCTTTTCTCATTTTATTTGCCGGAGTTTGTTCTTTAGCATAACCCAAAGTAATTATAGTTATAATAACCTGACCATCTTTTAAATTCAAAACTTCATTCGCTTTATTAAAAATTTCAGGCTTAATAACTGTTGCCTCATTTGAAATAGCGCCAATTATACAAGAATCAATTCCTAACTCTTTTGCTTCCAACATCATATATGAAACAGCATAAGTTACCTGTTCAACAGAACGCAATAAAACCTTATCATCTCCCAATAAAACAGGATAAAACATCGGAATAGAAAATATTTTTTCTCTGCCTGATTCGCCAATTCCTCTTTTTGCCAATACTTCGCCAAACTCTTCTTTTGACCAAGCATTTTTGTCTGCAATACAAACAATTAATGCTGCCGCATTTTTAACATGGGGCTGATTTCCTGAAAGTTCAGATAAAATATTTTTTGTTTCTTGGTTTTGAACCAAAATAAATCTCCAAGGCTGGCTATTCATTCAAGAAGGAGCCAAATAACCCGCTTTAAGAATTTTTTTTAAATCTTCTTTTGGAATGTCTTTTTGCAAATATTCCCTAACACTTTTTCTGTTTTCAATTAAATCTAACAACATTAAACTATACTCCTTATTTTAGACAATATAATTATAATATCATAAATTATTTTATAAATTTTTTTTCTAAATAATTTTTAGCAAAAGACAATTGCGGATCGTTATTTGTTAAAAAATCACTATGCTTAAAATTCACAATATAATCAGGCACAATACCCTTTTTATTTATATCGACACCCTTTGGAGTCAAATATCTTGCTATGGTTAAATTCATGCCTGTTTTGTTAGGAAGCGCAAAAACTTTTTGAACTAAACCTTTTCCATATGTTCTTGTTCCAACTAAAACAGCTCTTTTGTTATCTTTTAGGGCTGACGATAAAATCTCGGAAGCTGAAGCTGAATTTTCATCAATCAATATAACCAAAGGATTATCATAAATACAGCCGTCATATTCGGCCATGTATGTATTTTTTTTACCCTGACGGGCAATTACATTCACAATAACACCTTGTTTCATAAATAAATTTGCAATCACAATTGCATTTTGAAATAAACCTCCGGAGTTGCCTCTTAAATCCAGTATAAGTCCTTTTGTATCTTTCAATCTGTTTAATGCTACGATAAATTCCCTTGGTGTATCAGCACCAATAAAACTCGAAATCCTTATGTATCCTATATCATTAGAGATTTTCTTATATTCAATTGTTTTTACTTTAATTTCCTCTCTTTTTACATTACAATTGAACTTTTCATTCCCTCTAAGTAAATCCAAATTAACAACTTGATTTATATTTCCTCTGATTAATTGTGCAACTTGATATACAGACTGACCATTTACGTCTTTTGAATTTACTTTCAAAATTATGTCTCCGCTTCTTATACCGCTATTATATGCAGGAGCGTTTTCCAAAACATTTACTATAAATATTTTCCCTGAAATTGAAGCAATATTTATCCCAATGCCGTATAATTTTGAATTAATGGAACTGTTTTGTTCTTGAAATTCTTCTTGCGATAAAAATTTTGAATAAGGGTCATTTAAGCTTGCCAGCATTGAATTAATTGCGACATAGGCATCTTCTTTTGTTTTAATTTTATTGGAATATCTTTTTTTCCATCTTGCCCAATTTTGTTTATTAAGATTTTTGGAATAATAATTTGTTTTCACAATTTGCCAGCTCTCAATAAACAGTTGTTTAGGAGAAATTTCCTCCTGATTTATAACATTAATGGATGAAACATCATTAATCCGATTTAGCTGGCGAATTTGGAAATTTTTATATGTTATCAAAAACAACAAAAAAATACTTACAAAAAGTATTATAAATTGCTTTATCTGAATTTTTGTCAGTTTTAATTTCATTTTACTTTTTTTCTACACCGGAAGCCAAAAGCCTATATCCGCCGCCATATATTGTTTGAATATATTTATTTTTTTGAGAAGAAATTTTATCAATCTTGGCTCTTAAATGAGTTATGTGGACTCTTATTGTATCCACATCATCATCACCATTATAGCCCCAAACCTCTTTTAAAAGCTCTTTAGCCGAAACCATAGAACCTTCTTTTTGCATTAAAACATTTAAAATATCAAATTCAATCGGAGTTAGTTGAATTTGTTTATCAATAACTCTAACACTATAACTTTCAGGAATTAATGTAATATCGCCTTTTGATAATATTTCTTTTACTCTTAAAGATGGTAATTCTTGTCCTGAACGATTTAAAAGCGCCAAAACACGAGCCTTTAACTCTTCAATTTCAAACGGCTTTGTTATATAGTCATCCACGCCGGAATTAAAACCTTCAAGCTTATTATTTAATTCCCCCAAGGCAGTAAGCATTATAATAGGAGTAGAAGAAATATTTTCTGTTTGACGAATTTTTTTAGCAATTTCATAACCGTTAACTTCACCCATCATAACATCCAATATTACTAAAGAAGGCTCATCCTGCTTTACAAGAGCAAATCCTTTAATAGGATCCGTTGAATATTCACAATTATAACCCAATAATTCCAGATTAACCTTTATAAGCTCACAAATTGCTATATCATCATCAATAATTAAAATCTTATTCATAATTAAATTTTATATCTAAAAATTTTAATGAATAGCATAATTTTTAATTCTTTTACAAAATGAAATACTAGCCCAAAAAACAGAATATAGAAGAAATATAGACATTTTGAAATTCTATTCCAAATATCCTCTCACAATTTTATAAATTGTATATATCTTGTCTTCATTTTTATTAATTAAATCAAACAATTTTTCTTTTATATCCGCAGTTTGAAATATATCCTCATCAAAATCAAAAAGTTTCTTCATTGAGACATTCAAGGTTTTTGCAATATTTGTCAAAGTTTCAGCAGTAACAAAATTAGACCCGCGCTCTATTAGAGAAATTGAACGACTGTTTATCCCAACCAATTCCGCCATTTGCTCCTGAGTTAAATTATTTAATTCGCGATAATATTTTATCTTTTTGCCTAATAATTTTTTTATATCTGACATAACTCAATACCCTATTCATATTTTGAAGTAAAATAACTCACTTTTAAACAACTTGAAATATCTAAAATTCCATGTTTAAATATGAAAAGTAGAAATTAAAATGGTAATGGAAATATGAAAAAAGGTTTTTCCCTTGTTGAACTATTAATCAGTTTAATTGTAATTTCTTGTATAACTGCTGCTTTTACACCTTTGATAACTAAAAAGTTTTC
>CALVHD010000008.1 GCA_944327245.1 Candidatus Gastranaerophilales bacterium | reverse complement strand
CTAATTGCGGAATTTCAAAAACATTCGGGTCTAAATTAGACATTGTTTTTAGTGATTGAATGAAAGAACTTGTCAATAAGCTTGGAATAGTTCCTGTTTTGTATATTTCAACAGGGCGCTTAAAATATACATTCAATCCTTCTTGTGAATTTTCAAAATAAAGTTCGTGAATATCTTCATTGATTGCTTGTTTTAATATAGCTCTAAATAAAACTTGGATATGTTCTTGCGATAAATCATCGTTGTGGAGTTCTTCCTGCCAGTTAAATGTCTTTGAATTATCCAGTTTAATATCTTCAACTTTTGATTTTATATCGTAATATTCACTAATTTTTTTTATAATGCTCTTTTCGGACGCAATAACAGGATCAATATTTTTCTTTGTTATTTGCATAATTTTGTCTATGGAAAATAAATCCATTGGGTCTGCCATTGCAATGGTTAAAGTGTCTTCAATGATAAACAATGGCAAAATCTTAAATCTTATTGCGTCTTGATATGTTATAAAATTAAGACATTTTTTATCTATTGTGTAATTTTCTAAATCAACACAAGGTGTGTGAAGTTTTTCTTCTAAAAATTTCATTAATACTTTTTCATCAATCATACCTGTGTTGATTAAAATTTGACCTATATTTGTATTTTGGGCAATGGCAAGTTCTTGCGCATGTTCAATATCATCATAAGTAACAAGATTATCTCTTACTAAATCATATTTTAATTTATCAAGAGTTTTATTATCTAAAGACGTATTGTCGTTTAATAAATCCATTTTTACACCGTTTCACTTTGTTTCAAGTATTTATTTATTACTTCAAGCACGTTTGAAAACTCAAATGGCTTGGTGATATATTCATCAGCGCCTGTTTCTTCGCCGATTAACTTGTCTTCATCTTGACTTCTTGCAGTAATCATAATAATAGGAATATTTTTATATTTATTATCAAATTTTAAAAGCCTGCAAATTTTGTAACCGTTAATTTTTGGCATCATAACATCCAGTATGACTAAATCGGGATTGGCATTTTTGGCAAGGTTAAGTCCTTCTTCTCCATCATATGCACAAATACATTCAAAGCCTTTTGCTTTTAGCATAAAAGACAGTGTTTCAACAATATCTCTTTCGTCATCTACTATTAATATCTTTTTCATTTTTTTATCCTTAATTGTTTAGAATATTAATTATTTTGCTAACTTCAATACCATCTTTTTCGCTGTGTGCTTTTGATAGTATTATATCACTTTTTGTGTTTGAAATCTTTATGCAAAAATCTTCTATTGTTTTGAAAATTGCTTCAAAGGAGCTTGGGGAAATTTTTGGTATATAAACCCAGTATTCATTTCTCTCGCCTTTGTTTAGTAAAATTTCTTTTGATAATCCTGTTACATTCAAAAGCTTTTGATCTTTTAAAAGTTCAATTAATTCTATTCTTTTATCGAAATTCATTTTTAATATTGCAACATCTTCAAAAGCGATAAGCGCGTGTGATAAATCCATTTCAAAAATTTTAAATTCATCACTCAAAGGTAGTATAACATTGAAACAAGACCCTTTTTTTTCTTCACTTTCAACCCATATTGCTCCAAGGTGTGAGTCAATTAATTGTTTTGTAATGGTTAAACCAAGGCCTACTCCGCCTTTGTTTCTGTTTAGAGAAGTTTCAATTTGAGAAAATTTATCAAATATTTTTGGAATATCTTCTTGTTTTATTCCTATTCCGTTGTCTTTAACCGAAATTTTGATATATTCGCCTCTTAAATCAATACAAGGCGCCACAAGTTTTGTTTTGTCAATTTCATTGCTTAAAATAACCTCTGCAAAAACGTCAATTTTTCCGTCTTGAGGAGTGAATTTTAGAGAATTTGAAACAAGATTTGAAAAAATTTGTTCTATTCTTCTTAAATCGGCATAAATTTCAGGAAGTTTTTGTTTTATTTCGAGGTTAATTGTAATATTTTTTTCTTGTGCAACTTGAAGAAAGGTTTTTTGTAATAGTTCTAATGACGGTGTAATATCTACAAGTTTATATTTTAAGTCTAACTTTCCTGTTTGTATTCTTGATAAATCTAATAAATCTTCAATAATTCCGGATAATCTTTGTATGTTTCTTTTTGCCATTGAGATGAAATTTTGTGCTTCAGGGGGAATTTCGCCTGCTTGGTTGGATAATACGATTTCAAGCGAATTATTGATGGGTGTTAAGGGTGTTCTCAATTCATGAGAAACTATGGATACAAATTCTGATTTTATTCTTTCAAGTTTTTCTAATTTTTTATTTGCAGATGATATTTCTTCGTATAGTTTTGCACTTCTTAAAGGTAGTGCTACCTGATGAGTTATGGCTTGAAAACAAGTAACATCTTCTGCTGTGTACGGGGTTTGTCTGAATAATTCAACTACGCCAAAAAAATCATCTCCGACTTTTATGGGAGCAAATAATGAATCGTAGCTTAGAGCGTCAATTGAATAGATTTTATTGGAGCGGCTTTGTTTTGTTTTTTGAATTGTTTCAATTTCATCAAAGTCTTTATTATAAGGCAGTGCAGAATTTTCAAACATTGTTTTATAATTTAAGACAGAACGAATTTTTAGTGCGTCAATTAAATTTTCGCTTGGTGTGTGAATTGTGTTCAAGTGTAGAATGGGTTTAGAAAATTGGTTAAAAATTAATACGCTTGAAATATCGAAGCTTAGTGTTTTTTCCATTGCTTCAATCATAATTTCATAAAGTTTTGATGTGTTTAGCGTTCCTGCAAATTGTGAACTTGTGTTATACAAAACATTTAATTGATAAAGACTTTTAGATAGTTCTTTGTTGTTGTCATAGAGTCTATCTAAGGATTTTTTAATTTTGAAATGCGAATTTATTGTAGAAATTAAAACATCTTTTTTTAAAGGTAAATCAACCAAACCATCAGCTAAATTTAAAAAATCTGTTTTAGTGTCATTGTGTAGTAAAAAGATAATTTGAGTGTTTTGATTTTTTGCTATGGACTTAATTTGTCTAACCGTAAATTCACAATTTTCAATATTATTTTCAACTAAAATTATATCAGGCGAAAAATGGTGAATTTGAGTTAATATATCCTCTAATTCTCCTTGAGCTTCCATTAGCTCGTTGTTTTTGTCTGATAATATATCTTCTATTTGGCTTTTGGCTTCGTTGTTAATCAGTAAAAATATTTTTGTCATAATTCAATTTTATCAAAGCATTTGCCTTTTGCAATTTATGACAGAATTGTAATATTTAAGTTAAAAATTCAACCAAATCTTGAGCGGATTTTATATTATATTCAATTAATATATCGCTTTGAGTTTTTTTGTTTGAAATCATTTGTTTGATTGGTTCAAGATAGCTTCTGTCTTTAGTATTCAGTGCAGTTGTAGCATATCCTAGAAGCTTATTTATAACATCCCAAGCGTTTATTTTTTTTGTAATGTTGAAATCAAGTGCTTTATCAATAATTAATTCATTATATTTATCTATATCATTAATTTTTAAATATTTAAATTCTTTTAATAATATTTTAGGGTTAATTGAACTTAATCCTTTATAAAAAGCGCATAAGGCTAAAGCCATTTTTGTTTGCGAACTGTCATGGTTTCTTATTTCGATATATTGCTTTAGTCTGACATCAGGAAAAACCAGACTTTGGTGCAGCATATAGTCATATATGTCGGCACTAAAGCCTTTAAAGCCATATTTCATATATTCTCTAAAGGTTATTTCCCCTTCTATGGGAATTGATTTTCCGTTTTTTTCAATAAAAATCATAGGAATGTCAAGAATTTTATCAATATAATTATCAAATATATTTAATGACGGAAAAAATTTATAAAAAATGTCTTTATAAAATAAGTTGCACCTATCTTTACCTGTATAGCGCCAAACGTATGCTCTTAAGGATTTTTTGTCGGATAGTTTATTTTTTTCTAAGGGCGAATTTGAAAACAATCCTGTCATAAAGGGCATTATCAGATTAAAAAATTTAAGTTTGTAATATGCATCGAAACTATCTTTATAGTCGATATTTATTTGTATACCCGCACTTTGGCGCATCATTTTAGGGGCTAATTCGCCATAAGGACAGTTAGGCAGGTAATCATTCATGATTTTATATCGAGATTTATTTAATATTTCTATTTTATCAACAGAGTCTTTTGGATTTATTCCATATCCCAAAAATATTACATCGTATATGTTTGCAATATTATCAAGCAGATTTACAATTTTTGTTATTTTGGTGTCTATATCTAAAATATTTTTCTTTGGAGCAAGACTGATTTCCATTTGACATCCGGGTTCAAGAGAAATGGAAGTGCCGTCTTTTGAAATTGCACCAATTATTGTATCGTTATCGTAAATTAAAGCCCAAGAATTAATGGAGGCAAAATGTTCTATAATTTTAGAAATTTTATCGTAGCTTGCGGTTTGAAGAGTGTTTTTATCAAGACTTATTCTTTCATATTCAAGTCCTATTAATAAATCAGTCTTTTTTCTTTTGAAATAAAATGCTTTTATTTCTTTTTTTGTCAGCCTCCTGTTTGAGTTGAAATTCTTTTTTGTCGATTTTATTGTTTGTTGTTTTTCTAGTAATTTTTGCATATTCAAATCTTATCATAAATAATAATTATTCAAGTTGCCTATAAGATTTAATTCTTTTTTTCTGATAATATTATTCTATGGATTTAAATTATATTTTAAGAGCTAAAAAATTCAGAGCAAAAAAGTCTTTAGGGCAAAATTTCCTTGTTGATTCATCAATAATTAATTTTATTGCTGAGTTTGCAACTTCGAATGATGAAATTTTAGAAATTGGTCCGGGGCTTGGTTTTGTTACAGAGCAGCTCGTTGAAAAAGCTAAAAAAGTTGTAGCTCTTGAAATAGATAAGGATGCGATTGCAGTTTTAGAAAAAAATTTATCATCAAAAGATAATTTTTATCTTTTTGAAAAGGATATTTTAAAAACAAATATTGATGAATTGCCTTTTGAAAATGAAAAAATAAAAGTTATAGCAAATATTCCTTATTATATTACAAGTCCGATTTTAGTTCATTTATTGGGTGAGATTGATGAATTAAATCATAAAAATCATTCAAGAATTTCTGAAATTGTTTTAATGGTGCAATTAGAGGTTGCAAAAAGAATAGTGGCGACTGAAAATTCGCAAAATAAAGAATATGGTCAATTATCAATTTTATCTCAAATGTATTCAGAGCCAAAAATAATCAAAATTGTGCCTAAAGATTGTTTTATGCCATCTCCTAAGGTGGATAGTGCTCTGGTTTATTTTAAAATTAACAATAAGCCAAGAGTTGAAATTACTCGTCTTTTAAAAAGAACAATAAAGGCAATTTTTATGGCTAGAAGGAAAAATATAAAAAATTCTTTATCTAATGCCGGATTTGTTGAAATTGAAAAAGCGCTGGATAGTGCAAATATTGACAAAAATAAAAGGGGAGAAAAATTATCTTTGTCTGAAATACAAAAATTAGCTATAGCATTGGAGGAAAATAATTAAATGAAACAAATTAAGATAAAATGTCCTGCAAAAATAAATCTTGATTTAAGAGTTTTTCCTCTGGATAAAAAAACGGGCTTTCATAAGATTAAAAGTATAATGCAAACAATAAGCCTGTTTGATTATATTACAATAAAATTAAAAGACGGAAATAATATCAAGCTTATGGGTACAAGCGATGAAATTCCTTATGATGAAAAAAATATATGCTACAAGGCGGCAAAATTGTTTTTTGAAAAAACAGATAAAACTTATGATGCAGATATTTGCATTGAAAAAAATATTCCCGTTTGCGCCGGTCTTGCAGGTGGTTCTACCGATGCAGCAGGAGTCTTGTATGGTTTGAATAAAATTTTAGATTATCCGTTGTCATTAAATGAGCTTCACCAGCTGGCTCAGGAACTGGGTTCTGATTTGAATTTTTGTCTTGAGGGGGGTACAAAATTGTGCAGCGGAAGAGGTGAAATTTTAACGAATATGCCTTTTTATAATTTTAAATTATCATTAGTTAAACCAAAAAATCTTAAAATTTCTGCTAAAGAAGCATACGAGGCTTTTGATTTATTAAAAAAAGAATCAAATATGCGAAATGATTTAGAATTTGCGCTTTTAGAAACAAAAAAATATCCTCAATTGGAATTTTTATCTTCTTTGGGTCTTCAAATGTCAGGCTCTGGCCCAACTTATTTTTTAAGAGATAAAAATTTTGATGTAAAAATTGATATGAATGATTATTTAATAATTAATGACTTAAATTCTGTTGATTATGGCGTTGTGGAAGTTTAGTTTATAACAATTCTTCTTCAATTAAATATCTTGGACGTCTTTTTACTTCTCTAAAGATTTGTCCCAGATATTCAGCAACAATTCCCACGCAGAATAATTGAATGCCTCCAAAAAACGAACTTACAATTATTGCTGTTGCCCAACCGTCAGGGGAATCATTCCAAACTAATTTGGCTATAATTGTCCAAATTCCCATTAAAAAACCGAAAATGGTTGAAATTATACCAAGTACGCATATCAATTTCAGAGGAACAATACTGTATGATGTTATGCCATTAACTGCAAGCCCTGTCAGAGATATAAGGTTATATTTGGATTTTCCTACTTTTCTTGGTTTAACATCAAACATGACTTTTGTTTTTCTAAAACCGATGGCATGGAAAAATCCTCTTAAAAATAAATCTGTTTCTTCATATTTATCTAAAACATTAAGAACTTCAGAAGAAACAAGTCTAAAGTCTGAATGATTTTTGGGGATATTTACTCCTAAAATTGACATAACTTTGTAAAAAGCCAAGGCTGTGAATTTTTTTGTGAATGAATCTGTTTTTCTGTCGTTTCGAACGCCAAAGACAATTTTATAGCCTTCATCATATTTATCTACAAATTCTTCAATTTTATTTTCGTCTTGTTGAAGATCGGCATCAATTGTTATAACTGCATCACATCCGATTTTTCTAACTTGCAGCATGCCTGCCAAAAGTGCTTTTTGATTGCCAAAATTAGAGCTAAATTTTAATCCTTTAACTTTGTTTGGATGTCTTGCGACATTTTTAGCTATTTCATACCAAGTTTCATCAATTGAGCCGTCATCTACAAAATATAGATAACTTTTATCGGAAATTTTTTCTTTTTTTTCTAAATCTGATAGAACTTCAAGCAGCCTTTGCGTGGTTGAAGTTATTAAATCTTTTTCGTTGAAACAAGGGATTACTATTGCTAATACCGTATTTTTTGCCATTTTTTTTCTCCATATAAATACTAACATGCTAATAAAAACACATGCAATCTTTTATGTTAAAATCATTTTAGAGGTTGATATGAAAAAGTTTATTTTAAATGCAGATGACTTGGGAAAAAGTGAATTTCATAACAATGCTGTTTTAGAAGGCTTTAAAGATGGTTTTTTAAAAAGCGCAAGTGTTATGACGAATATGCCTTCATATAAAGATGCACTCTATAGGGTTATTTTACCAAATCCTAATTTAGGGGTTGGTGTTCATTTGAATTTAATCGAAGGTAAGTCAATTAATCCTAAACTAAATTGGCTTTGTGATAGATATGGTTCTTTTAATAACGGATATTTGTCTTTATTGTTGAAATCAAAAAATAAAAAATTTCTGGCTCAAGTTGAAAAAGAATTTCGTTCTCAAATTGAAATTGCGCTTGAAACTTTTCAACCGAGCCACCTTGATTCTCATGTTCATATTCATTCAATTCCAAACATATTTAAAATAGTTGTTAAATTGGCAAATGAGTATAATATTAAACAAATTAGAACTCAAAATGAAGTTCCTTATTTTATTTTGGGGCACAAATATAATCCGATTAATTTAATTAAAGTAATTCTGTTAAATCATTTTTCTTTAAAAAATAAGCAAATTATAAAAAAATTTAATCTTGAAACAAATGATTATTTAATAGGGGTGAACTATACTTCTATGATGGATTCTGAAACAATTATAGAGGGTTTGAAAAAAATTAAAGATGCCAAGGTTGTTGAAGCTTTAATTCATCCTTGTGTTTATTATGATGATATAATTGATTCACATACAAAAGAATTTGAAATCACTAAAGATAATATGCTTAAAGATTTAATTGAAATGATGGATTATCAAATAACTAATTATATAGAATAATAGAATTGTAAAATATATTTTATTAAAGGAAGCTGTTATTTATGTTGCAATCTGTGCCATCGGCTATTAAAAATGCATTTAGAGGAAGTTTTATAAAAAAAATCTGTAATTATCTTCATGATTGTGTTCGTGAGGAGGTTAAGTCTTCTACTTTTAGAAATTTAAAGGGTGATAAAGAGAATAAATGGGCATTTTTAGATGGCGAGGAAAAAGTTTTTTCTAATTATGATACACCTTTGAGCTTAGATGGAACAAACAGTTATTTAACTGAATTAATGATTCAATCAGAAATGAACCAAAAAGATAAATATCTTATTTACGGGTTTTTGTTTTTGGTCGGAAAAAACGGCAAAACGAAGAAAAATAATGAGTTTTTAACCCCTCTTTTATATGCTCCGGCAAAATTAGAACGTGTTGGGGTTAATCTTCAACTGTCTATTCAAGAAGATGTTTTGTCTTTGAATACAGGTGCTATAGCACAATTAATACAAAGAGAAGACGAACAAGAAACTGATGCAATGTTATCAGGGCTTTTAGATGTTGTACCAAGCTTGCCTTTAAAAGAAGATGAGCTAAATATATTTTTAACAACCTTAAAATCATTGGTGCCTGATATTGAAATTTCGCTAAATATCGGTGCTACATCTGATATCAAACAAGATGAGAGTGATTTTTATAATAGAGAAACAACTATCGAAGATATTGAAAACGGAAATTTTGATTTTGATTCAATTGAAAATATTCAATCAAGCCCAAAAGTAAAAGTTGACACTTTGAGTCTTGAAAGAACTCAAGCGGTTATTTTAACGACGCGTCCAACAGTAACTGCCGGCGTTTTACATGAACTTATGCAAATAGCTGAAAAACCATCAGGTGTGCATAGAGAAACAGTTTTAAATGTTATTAATCAAGAGTTTTTAGAATCAAGCGGACAATCTGAAATAAAAATCGATGAGTCGGAACTAAAAAATTTCTTTCCTGTTACTCCTTTGAGTTTATCAGATTCACAAGAAGAAGTTATAAGAAAAATAGAAGAAAATGACTTTTTGGCTGTATATGGACCTCCGGGGACAGGAAAAAGCCAGACGATTGTTAATGTCGCAGCGCATTTAATTGCAACAGGCAAAACTGTTTTAGTTGCCAGCCGAATGGATAAAGCAGTTGATGTTGTAGCTCAAAGATTAAATGAATTAAATGCTCCATATTTAGCCCTAAGAGCAGGAAGAGCCAATTATCAAAAGCAATTAAATATCGAGCTTCAGGAATTATTGTCAAATAAAGTTGAATTAAACGGTAATTATGATGATAATATGGTAGCTGATGTTGATGATATGAAAGAACTTTTAAAAGATATTAAAAGGCTTGAAGATTCTGCTTTATCAATTTTATCTTTAGAAAAAAAATATACTGAAATTTATGATGAATTTGAATTAGCAAAAGATTCAATATCAGGGCTTACTTTAATTGTTGAAAAATTAAAATATGCTCAATTAGAAGAAGTTAAAAAGATTTTTTCAACCATAGAGGAAATCGAAGAAAAATATAAAAAGAATATTTTTGATAAAATTAAATTATTTTTTGATTATAGAAAAATTAAAAAGCTTTTGAAACTAAACAAAGTTTTAAATGATGAAATTCTAAAAAGATTGCCTTATGAACTCAATATTGCTCTTGAAGAAGCTAAATTAAGACAAGTTGAAGATGAAATCAATTCAAAAGGAAATCTTCATCAGATTTTAAGAAGAATTAAAACTCTTAAATCTAAACAAAAGAAGCTGGCTACAGATATTTTAAGGAATAAGAGAAGAACAGCTTTAAAAAATATTCTGTGTGATGCTCAAAAAAGAAGAAGGTTAATGATTCATGCTAAATCTTTGGTTTCAAGAAAAGCCAACTTGCAAAATAGAGTCTTAGAACGTGAAGATTTTAAACCATTATTAGCTGCTTTTCCTTGTTGGTGTACAACAACTTATGCAATATCAAACAGTTTACCTTTAAAACCTGCAATGTTTGATGTGGCTATTATTGATGAAGCTTCTCAGTGCGATATTGCTTCTTGTATTCCTGTATTATTTAGAGCTAAAAAAGCAATAATTGTCGGTGATGATAAACAACTGCCGCATTTATCTTTTTTAGAAAAAGCTAAAGAACAAAGCTTTTTATCTCAATACAATATTGATGACAGATATCAATTAATGTGGCGTTTTAGAGAAAATTCCATGTTTGATTTAGCTAATTATTATTCAACAACCCCTGTTCTATTAGATGAACATTTTCGCTCAAGCGCCCCAATTATTGAATTTTCAAGCAGGGAATTTTATGGCGGCAAAATTAAAATAATGAGCCCTAATACCAATAACGGTGATATTGTTGAATTGAGAATAGTAAAAGATGGTAAAGTTGACCATGACGCAACAAGAAATGTTCCTGAATGTGAAGAAGTGGTTAAAACAATTCAAGAATTAATTATAAAAGATAAAGAAAACACTGATAATCCTGTTTCAATAGGAGTAATTTCTCCATTTAGAGCACAGGTTGATTTAATTAAAAAGGCAATTTTAAAAGTTTTTGACGGTGATACTATTTTAAAACATAAAATTGATGTGGGTACAGCGCATACTTTTCAGGGTGATGAAAGAGATATTATGCTTTTATCTTGGACTTTTGCGCCTAATTCACATTCTCAAAGTTTAATTTTTGCTCAAAAGCCAAATCTTTTCAATGTTGCAATAACAAGAGCAAAATATAAATTAATAAATTTTATTTCAAGAGATATAAATGAGCTTCCTGAAGGATTGTTGAGAGATTATCTTGAATATGTAAGAAAAATTAATTCCGATATTACAAAAGATACTTTTAAAAATGATTTTGAAAAGGTTGTTTTTGAAGCAATTAAAGAAGAATTTCCATCATTAGATAAGGAAAACAAAATAAAAGCAGGTGTTTTGATGGGTTCAGTCAGTGCTGATATTGTTGTTGATAAAACCGTTGTAGAAATTGATGGAGTTCAAGATAATGTTTCATCAAAATATAACGATATGAAAAAACAGGCAATAATGGAGCGCTGCGGCTTTAATGTGATAAGAATTACAAAAAGAGAATGGGATATTTCATCAAGCGCTTGTCTTGAAAGAGTGCGCCAGATTGTGAGCTAAATATTTAATTTGTTTTTTTATGCTAGAATTTAGCTATGGAAAAATTAGCTCTAAATGACCATTATATTGCTCTTGAATTTGATAAAGTTTTATCAAGTTTGTCAAAGTATGCAATTTCTCATTTAGGTAAAAAGGCCTGTTTTGAGCTTGAAATTAACGAAATTAAAGAAAAAATCGAGTACGAATTAAATCTTGTTGATAGTGCAAAAAAAATAATTGATGATACGCAATCAACCATTCCTATAGGAAATTTAGCAGATATAGAGCTTTTATTTAAGCAAAATTATTTAAATACTGATGAAATAATAGAAACAGCGAAAAATCTTCAATATGCAAGATTAACTAAAAATTTTATATCTAAAAATACTTTAGATAATAAACTTTTAGAAATAATTAAAAATTTATATTCAGATAAAGAGCTTGAAGATGAAATTTTTTCAACTTTTGATAGCGAATTAAATGTTAAAGATTCAGCGTCTGATACACTTAAGTCATTAAGAAATTCTTATAAAGACAATAAAGACAATTTAAAATCAGCAATAAGCGCACTTTTGCAAAATCCGTCTTTTGTTGATAATCTTCAAGATACTATTGTTTCAACAAGAGATAATAGACCTGTTTTTCAAGTTAAAGCCAGTTGTAAAAATAAAGTATCAGGAATTGTCCATGATATTTCATCGACAAATTTAACATATTTTATTGAACCATCGAGTTTAGTTCCCCTATCAAATAAATTAAGACAAATTGAAATTGAAATTGAAGCTGAAATTGATAGAATACTTGCCTTTTTAAGTAATAAATTAAAATTAATAAAAGATGAGTTATTATTAAATCAAAAGATTTTGACAAGGTTAGATGTTATTTTTGCAAAAGCAAAATATTCTATTTTTCTAAAAGCACAGGCAGCACAAATAACAGATGAAAAAATAATTGATATTCAAAAAATGCGCCATCCTTTATTAGTTGAAGTTAAAGAAGAAGTTATTGAAAACGATTTTATATTAGGAAAAGACTATAATTGTCTTTTAATTACAGGTTCAAATACAGGCGGTAAAACAGTTGCACTAAAAACAGCAGGGTTATTGGTTCTAATGACAAAAGCAGGACTTCATATTCCTTCAATTGGAGCAAAGATTTATCCTTATCAATCTATTTTTTGCGATATATCTAAAGAACAAAGTTTAGAGCAGGGTTTTTCTACTTTTTCAGCTCATATTAAAAATATAGCCCAAATTCTTGATTTAATTGATGAAAACTCACTTGTCTTATTGGATGAATTAGGTTCTGGAACTGACCCAAATGAAGGAGCGGCGCTTGCATACGGAATATTAGAGTTTATCAAAAAGAAAAATGCCGCTGCAATAATCACAACTCATCTTGGTGAATTAAAAACTTTGAAATATCAAGACTCTTATTTTGAAAATGCAACAGTATTGTTTGATATAGCAACACTAAAACCTAAATATAATTTAATTATAGGTATTTCAGGAACTTCAAATGCTATAGATATTTCGCAAGAACTTGGCTTAAACCCTGAAATAATTAAAATTGCAAGAGAAAATTTAATTTCAAATGGTTCTGAAACATCAAAAATGTTTTTGGAAATTGAAAAAACAAATCAAAGCTTAATTGAAAAAGAACAACAAGCGAAAAAAAATCTGGATGAAGCTCAAAAACAAAATGCCGAGTATAGCGAAAAATTAAAAGAATTAAAGAAAAATAAGAAAAAATCTCTTGATAATTTTAAAAAGAAATTTCAAAATCAACTGGAGTCAGCCAGAGATGAAATTAAAGAAGTTGTTGATGAAATAAGAAAAGAAAAATCTCTTAAAGTTGCAATGCGCTCTTATAATCGCTTAAATTCAATAGAGCAAAAAATAAGAGAAGAGTTTTCATCTACGGATGATGATTTAGCTCAAAAATTTGTTCCTTTAGATTTGAATAATCTTAAAATCGGTCAAAATGTTTTAATTAAAAAATTAGAGCAAGTTGTAATTTTGGATAGTTTGCCAGATAAAAAAGGTAATGTCGAGGTTAGAATAGGTAATATTAAATCTAAAATACATATTTCAAAATTAGCAAAAACCGATAAAAAAGTTGCGCCTCATCTTAAAAAAGTTCAGGTAACTTTTGATAATACAGATAACTTATTATCTCGTTTAGATTTGAGAGGAATGAGGGTTTTAGAAGCTATTGAATATTTAGATGAAAAACTTGATAAAGCAAGTTTAAGGGGTTTAAATCAAATTAGCGTTATCCACGGTTATGGCACAGGGGCATTAAAACAGGCTGTTCAAGATTATCTTAAAAATTCTCCTTATGTTGCAAAATTTCGCTATGGTGATGAAACTGAAGGTAGAGATGGCGTTGTGATAGTTGATTTGTTATGATTAATGAAATTAAAAAAGAATTATTTAAAAATAAAGATGAAAAATATCAAAAATTTTCATCATCATTATTACCTAATATTAACAACGTTTTAGGGGTTCGATTTCCGATTTTAAAAAAGCTGGCTAAAAAAATTTCTAAAAGCGATTATGAATTATTTTTTAAAGAAAATGATGATGAGTTTTTAGAGTTAACTTTGCTTGAGGCAATGGTTTTAGGGTTTATTGGTGAAGATTTTAATTATATTAAAAATCATTTAAAAAAATTTATTAAAAAAATTAATTGCTGGTCAGTGTGTGATACATTGTGTTCTAATTTAAAAACAGTTAAAGAACATAAAAATGAAACAAAAGATTTTATTGAAAATTATTTTAATTCTAAAAAAGAATACGAACTTAGATTTTGCTATGTAATTTTATTAAATTATTTTATTGAAAGCGATTTTGATTATGTAATTGAAAAAATTGAATTTTTTAATAATGAATTATATTACGCTAAAATGGCGGCTGCTTGGTGTTTATCATATTGTTTTATGTATGATTTTAATAAGACTCTTGAAGTAATTAAAAATAAAAAAATACATCCTTGGGTTTTAAAAAAGGGAATTTTAAAAGCAAGAGAGTCATATAAACTTTTAAATGAACAAAAAGAAATCTTGAAAACTTTAGCCTTTTAATCTGATTGCAAAAAGCCAAAAAATTTGCTAGACTAATTCATTATGTGGGAATTATTTTTAAGTATCGCAATAATTTTTGTGTTGTTGGAAATTTTTGTTCCAAGTTTATTTTTTATTAATTTTGCACTTTCCGGAGTTGCTTGTGCAATTATTTCTTTGTTTACAAAAAGCATTCCGATTTTAACAATTTCTTTTGTGGTTTTTGGATTTATTTTTTTGTTTACAATAAGACCGATATTTTTAAAATTAAAGTCCGAAAACACTCAAAAAACAGGAGTGGAAGAAAAATATATAGGTCATATTGCAACTGTTATTGAAGATATTGACAATAACAACGGTGCAATAGGAATATATGATGAAAGATGGCAAGCAAGAAGCACTGAATTAATTCCCAAAGGCGAAAAAGTTCTTATAAAGAGTGTTCAAGGTTTGGTTTTTCAAGTTGAAAAATATAATTAAAAGTTTATTTAGGAGAATAAAATGTCTATTTTTTTAGTTTTATTGTTAGTTTTAGCAATACTTGTAATTGTTAAAGGCGTTGTAATAGTTCAACAGGCAGAAGTTGTTATTATAGAAAATTTAGGTAAATACTCTAGAACCCTTGAATCTGGTTTGAATTTTATTATTCCGATTATTGAGGCACCTCGAGGAATTGCTTGGAAAGTTACCCAAAAAGGAATAGACGGGCAAACTTATTCATATATTAAAGAAAGAACAAAAATTGATTTAAGAGAATCTGTTTATGATTTTCCAAGACAAACAGTTATTACAAAAGACAATGTTTCAATTAGTATTAATGCTTTATTATATTTTCAAATAGTGGATGCTAAAAGTGCGGTTTATGAAATTCAAAATCTTCCTGAAGCTATTGAAAAATTAACTCAAACCACTCTAAGAAATCTTGTAGGTCAACTTGATTTAGATGAAACTCTTGTTTCAAGGGACAAAATTAATAATGAATTAAGAGCAATTTTAGATGAAGCAACAAATAAATGGGGTGTTAAAGTAAATAGAGTTGAATTACAAGATATTATTCCTCCTGTTGATATTCAATCTGCTATGGAAAAGCAAATGAAAGCAGAGCGTGACAGACGTGCTGCAATTCTTGAAGCAGAAGGGCTTAAAAAATCTGCCATTTTAAAAGCTGAAGGTGAAAAAGAAGCCGCAATTAATCAAGCCCAAGGTACAAAACAAGCTGAAATTTTAAAAGCGGAAGGTTATGCGCAAGCGCGCTTAATTGAAGCAGATGCTGAAAAAGAAGCAATCAAAAGAATAACAGAGGCATTTAATAATCAAGGCCAACCTGACAAATATCTAATTGCTATGAAATATCTTGAATCTTTGCAAGATATAACT
Source organism: Candidatus Gastranaerophilales bacterium (assembly GCA_944327245.1). Classification (GTDB taxonomy): domain Bacteria; phylum Cyanobacteriota; class Vampirovibrionia; order Gastranaerophilales; family Gastranaerophilaceae; genus RUG14156. The sequence continues at coordinate 59,649 of CALVHD010000008.1, read as the reverse complement.
AAAGGTCAAAATAATAAAATTGTTTATATGCCTTATGAAGCAACAGGAATTTTATCATCAATTGATGGCATAAAAGAAATGTTGACAAAAAATTAATATAAAAGTTTGTAAAAAAAAGAGGTAATCAAATGATTACCTCTTTTTGTGTGTTTAATATTTTATTTTGTCATTGCATTTTGAACAGCAACAGCAACAGCAACGGTAGCACCTACCATTGGGTTGTTGCCCATTCCGATTACACCCATCATTTCAACGTGAGCAGGAACTGAAGATGAGCCTGCAAATTGAGCATCACCATGCATTCTGCCCATTGTATCTGTCATACCGTATGAAGCAGGGCCGGCTGCAACGTTGTCAGGGTGAAGTGTTCTTCCTGTACCACCGCCTGAAGCAACTGAGAAATATTTTTTACCGTTTTCGATAGCCCATTTTTTATAAGTACCTGCAACAGGGTGTTGAAATCTTGTTGGGTTAGTTGAGTTACCTGTAATAGAAACGTCAACACCTTCTTTTATCATGATAGCAACGCCTTCAGATACGTCATCGGCGCCGTAGCATTTAACTTTTGCTCTTTCTCCTTCAGAAAATGGTGTTTCTTTAACAACTTTTAATTCACCTGTTTTATAATCAAAGTCTGTTTCAACATGTGTGAAACCGTTAATTCTTGAAATAATGTAGGCAGCGTCTTTTCCAAGACCATTTAAGATAACTCTTAAAGGTTCTTTTCTAACTTTGTTTGCGTTTCTTGCAATACCAATAGCACCTTCGGCAGCTGCAAAAGATTCATGACCTGCTAAGAAGCAGAAGCATTTTGTTTCTTCTCTTAAAAGCATAGCACCCAAGTTACCGTGTCCTAAGCCAACTTTTCTTGTATCACCAACAGACCCCGGTACTGCAAATGCTTGCAAACCGATACCAATTGCTTCAGCGGCATCAGCAGCATTTGTTATGCCTTTTTTAATTGCAATAGCGCAGCCAAGAGTATAAGCCCATGAAGCATTATCAAATGCGATTGGTTGAATACCTTTAACAATTTCATCTACGTTTATACCTTTAGATAGACAAAGTTCATTTGCTTCATCTAAGCTAGAAAAACCATATTCTTTTAGAACTTTATCAAGCGTTTCTTTACGTCTATCTTGTCCTTCAAATTTTGCCATATTATATTTTCCTTATATTTAATTCTACTAAACTAAACTATTGTTTTCTTGGATCAATTTTCTTAACGGCGTCGTTAAATCTTCCGTAAGTTCCGATGTTCTTTTCATAAGCTTCTTTAGCGTCAACACCTGATTTAATAGCGTCCATAACTTTTCCAAGGTTAACAAATTTATATCCTATAACTTCGTCATTTTTATCTAAACCAAGTTCTAAGATATAGCCTTCTGTTAATGATAAATATCTTACACCTTTTTGTTTAGTAGAGTGGATTGTACCAACCATTGAGCAAAGACCTTTTCCTAAATCTTCAAGACCTGCGCCAACAGGTAAACCGTTTTCAGAAAATGCAGTTTGTGTTCTACCATAAACAATTTGTAAGAATAATTCTCTCATAGCAACGTTAATAGCGTCACATACAAGGTCTGTATTTAGAGCTTCAAGAATTGTTTTGCCCGGAAGAATTTCACCTGCCATAGCAGCAGAGTGTGTCATACCTGAACAGCCTATTGTTTCAACTAATGCTTCTTGAATAATACCATTTTTAACGTTAAGTGTTAATTTACAAGTACCTTGTTGAGGTGCGCAACATCCGCAGCCATGGGTTAAACCTGAAATGTCACTAATTTCTTTACATTTTGTCCATAAACCTTCTTGTGGAATTGGAGCAGGAGAACCTTTAACTCCGCGAGCCACGCAACATTTTTCTTCAATTTCTGAAGTTACTTGAATACGATCCATTTGACCTCCTTTTATACTAAACAGAACTATTGTTTCTTAATGTTATGACTATATTTTAATATAAACAAAATTTATTTGCTAATAAAAATATGATATAATCAATCTAAAATTAATAAGGAGAATTAAAATGAAAGATGAAACTAAATGTTTACATTCCGGCTATAAACCCGAAAACGGCGGGCCTGGGGTTATGCCTATATATCAAAGTACAACTTTTCGTTTTAATTCGACCGATGAAATAGCTGCTGTTTTTGATGACCCTACTAAAGCACATATATATTCTCGTTTTACAAACCCTACAGTTGATTGTGTAGAAAAAAAATTAGCTGACCTTGAGCATGGTGTGGCTGCTATGTGTACAACTTCTGGGCAATCTGCAAGTTTATTATCCGTTTTAAATTTAGCTAACAGCGGTGATAGAATTTTGTCTACAAGTGCTATTTATGGGGGTACGGTTAATCTTTTTGCAGTAACTTTGAAAAAGTTTGGTATTGAAGTTGATTTTGTTGATCCTGACTCTGATGTTGAAAAAATACAAAATTTAATTAAGCCAAACACAAAAGCAATTTTTGGTGAAACATTATCAAATCCGTCTTTACAAGTTTTAGATATTGAAAAATTTTCAAATATTGCCCATAAAAACTCTATTCCTTTAATTGTTGATAATACTTTTGCAACTCCGATATTATGTAAGCCGATTGATTTTGGAGCCGATATTGTTATACATTCAACAACAAAATATCTTGATGGGCATGCTTTGCAAGTAGGCGGCGTTATAATTGATTCAGGAAAATTCAATTACAATAGTGAAAAATTCAAAGATTTTTGTACTCCTGATGAATCTTACCATGGGGTTATTTATACAAAAGATTATCCGGCTTGTCCTTATATTATTAAAGCCAGAATGCAATTAATGAGAGATATTGGATGTTACCCATCAGGTATGAGTGGATTTTTGCTAAATATCGGCATTGAAACACTGGCCCTTAGAATGGAAAGATACTGTGAAAATGGTTTAAAATTGGCACAGTTTTTTGAAACTTCAGATAAAATTGAACATGTAAGTTATCCGAATTTAAAAAGTAATAAATATTATTCTTTAGCCCAAAAATATCTGCCAAAAGGTACATCCGGTGTTATGAGCATAACAATAAAAGGCGGAAGACAAAAAGCTATTGAATTTATGGATAAATTAAAACTTGCTTCAAAAGAAGTACATGTGGCAGATATAAGAACTTGTGTGCTACATCCTGCTAGCGCTACACACAGGCAATTAACAGATGAACAGCTTGTTAACTGCGGAATTAATCCTGCTATGGTAAGAGTTAGTGCCGGTTTAGAAAATATTGATGATATTATTGAAGATTTTAAACAAGCTCTAAATTAATAGATAAAATTTAATATTATTTCTTTTATTTTATCCAGATAAAAGATTGTTAATATTGCACTGATAATTAATGATGGACCAAAGGGAAGAAGTTTAAAGACTGATTCTTTTTGGTTTTCATTTTTCTCTAAAATATTTTTTTTATGCTTTAAATCATCTAGTATATTTTTTAGTGCATATAACAATAAAATACAAACAGGAATAACCACTAAAATATAAATTTTGGGGTTAAAATTAGGACATGTATTAATGAAAACTACTATAAACAAAGATAAAAAAACAAATATGTAGGATAAAAACAGTTTTAAATTTTTGTTTTTAAATTCTTCACATGCTAATATTGGCAAGCTGGTTATTGCTTGGATTAGTATGCTCAAAGGAAGAATAATTAATAGAATTTTAAAACCAAATATTGCTCCTAAACCAAGGGCAATTAAACTATCACCTTCTCCAAAGGCTCTGTGTTTTAAAAATATTGTTCCTAAATGAGCCAATATTTCCATTGTTAAAAAGCCGGCTATAGCTCCAATAATGCTGTTTATAGCTGTTGTATATCCAAGGTTTAATGTATTAAATAAAATACCCGCAACTGTTAAAATGTAAGCGTGTGTATCTATAATAACTGTTTTTAGTATGTCTGTTGCAGCTATAGCTAAAAACAACGCTAAAATTATCCACAAAAATAATGTTTTTAAAGTTAAACCAAAGACTGCGTAGGTTGCATAAAATAAGATGGCACAAGATAACTCAACTAAAGGATATTGGATGGAAATATGTTCTTTACAGAATGCACATTTTCCTTTTAAAAAAATATAAGATAATAATGGTATATTCATATACCAAGTGAGTTGATGGTTGCATTTTGGACATTTAGAGCGGGAGAAAATAAAATTTTCACCGCTTAATCCTCTTAAAATGACAACATTTAAAAAACTGCCGCAGCATAGTCCTATTAATATCACATAAATGATGATAAACCATTGAGGCAGTATATTTATATTATTCATAATGTTTTAAGCCTTTTTTTGAAATGATTTCAAACAGCTTTTGAATTGCTTTTTTGATTTTTCTTGATACTTGCATTTGAGAAATGTTTAGTTTTTCTGAAATTTCTCTTTGATTTAGACCTTCGTAATAATTTAAAATTATCAGTTGTTGTTCTATCGGGTCTAATTTTTTTATTGCATCATCAAGAATTATTCTGTTTTCATAACTGTTAAAGGCTTCTTTTTGACTTTCGTCTTCTATTTTTTCAACCAGTGAAATAGAATTGTCATCATTACCCAATATTTGATCTATGGAAATTGTTGTTGTTCTTCTGTCCAGATTGTTGCACTCTTCAACTTTTTCTTGCGGTAATTGCAGAGCTTCTGCTATATCTTTGTCTGTTGGAGTCCTTCCCAGTTTTTCTGTCAATTCTAAGGTTAATTTGTGAACCCTGAAAGAAAGCTCTTTGATTTCTCTGGGTGCTCTTATGATGGTTGTTCTATCTCTTAAATAATGCCTGATTTCGCCTGTAATAAGATAAGTTGCATATGATTTGAAATTTTTTGAAATTTCAGGATTATATAAATCAATTGCTTTAATAAGCCCCAATGAGCCTACTTGAGTTATATCTTCAACAGGGTCGGTTGAACGTCTTGCTAATGAGCGAGCAACTTTTTTGACTATTGGCATACAAGCTAATACTACAAGCTCTTTAAGACGTTTTTTTGTCTTTTCGTCTGTAGTCGTTTTATATTCGTCAAGCCAATCGTTAACTTCTTCTAATGGTAGTGAATTTTCTTCTGTCATAATGATTACTTTTTATCGTTCCATGAATACATTTTTCTAAGTTCTTTACCAACAGCTTCGAGAGGATGTTCGGCTTTTAGTTTTCTTGTAGTTTTGAAATGTATTTGGTTTGTATTGCATTCGTTAATCCAATTACGTGCAAAAGTACCGTCTTGAATTTCAGATAAAACTTTTTTCATTTCTTGTTTTGTTTTATCAGTGATAATTCTTTTTCCTATTTCATAATCGCCAAATTCAGCTGTATTTGAGATTGATTTTCTCATTGCTTCAAATCCGCCTTGATAGATTAAATCAACAATTAATTTCATCTCGTGAATGCATTCAAAATAAGCATTTTCAGGTGCATAACCTGCTTCTGTTAAGGTTTCAAAACCTGCTTGCATTAGAGCACAAACACCGCCGCAAAGAACAGCTTGTTCGCCAAACAAATCTGTTTCTGTTTCAATTCTGAATGTTGTTTCAATAACCCCTGCACGAGCTCCGCCGATACCTGCTGCATATGCTAAACCGTTAGCAAGTGCATTTCCTGTTGCATCTTGTTGAATAGCAATTAAGCAAGGTACACCTTTTCCTTCAACATATTCGCTTCTAACGGTGTGTCCGGGGCCCTTTGGAGCAATCATAATTACATCAACATCTTTTGGCGGTTCAATTAAGTTAAAGTGGATATTAAAGCCATGTGCAAAAGCAAGAGTTTTACCTGCTGTTAAGTATGGTTTAATTTCTTCGTTATAAACTTTTGCTTGAACTTCATCAGGCAGTAAAATCATGATAATGTCAGCTGCTTTAGCTGCATCTGCTACACTCATGACTTCCAGCCCTGCTTTTTGCGCCACAGGAATAGATTTTGAGCCTTCATATAAACCTACAACTACTTTAACCCCTGATTCTTTAAGGTTCAGTGCGTGTGCGTGACCTTGTGAGCCATATCCCATAATTGCAACGGTTTTTCCGTTTAATCTGTTCAAGTCGCAATCTTGAGCGTAGTATATTTTTACCATAATCTACTCCTTTTAAAATCTATCTGATAAATATAAGTTTAATCTCATCAGATAAAACAGTCAATAAATTAAAATAAATACAGAAATAAAAAAAATCCGAAGCAAAGCCTCGGATTAATGCTATAAAAATCTGCATATGGAGGAAGGAGTGGAAAAGAGAACAACTTGTATTTAGATAGTACCCGTATATAAAAAGTATATAACAAATATATATCATTTGTTAAATTTTGTAAAAACATAAAAAAACCCTGCAAAAAAGCAGGGACACAGCAATCAGAAGAGTTGAGGATTTATTTTGTTAATATACTTTGTTTTAAGGTAAAATTAATTAGATTTAGGTTTAATTTTGTATAATCAAAATTGCTATGATAAAATATTTTAAAATTTAGTTGTGAGGTAAAAATGAGATTAGACGGCAGAAAAAATAACGAATTAAGAAGAATAAAATTTACAAAGAATTACACAAAAAACGCCAAGGGTTCTGTTTTGGTTGAATTTGGTGATACAAAAGTAATTGTTTGCGCTAATTATGAAGATATTATACCTAAATGGATGGATAAAGATTCTGAAATTGGCTGGTTAAGCGCAGAATATTCTCTTTTGCCATCAAGCACACAAACAAGATGCCAAAGAGAAAGAACCAAAATTTCTGGCAGAACTCAAGAAATCCAAAGACTTATAGGAAGATCTTTAAGAGCATGTCTTGATTTAAAAAAAATTAAAGGAAAAACTTTTATTATTGATGCCGATGTAATTCAAGCAGACGGCGGTACAAGAACAGCTTCAATTTGCGGGGCTTATGTTGCGGTTAAAGATATGGTTGAAAAACTTTTAAAAGAGGGTATTTTAGAACAAAATCCGATTATTGAACCAATTGGCGCAATTTCAGCTGGTATTGTTAATGGCGAGGTTATGGTAGATTTATGTTATCAGGAAGATTCTACTGCTCAAGTTGATTCCAATGTTGTTTTAACTTCATCAGGAAAAATAATAGAGTTTCAAACAACAGCTGAAGGTCTGCCTTATGAAAGAAAACAGTTGGATGAAATTTATGATGTGGCTAAAAATGCCATTGATGAAATAATTAAAAAATATTAATAAAACTGGCAATTTTTAGTTTATAAATTACTTTATAGATATATATAAGTATAAAGGGTATATATTTTGATTAATTTTTTAGTATCACTATTGGAAGGTTTGCTTAGTTTGTGTGAGAATAAAAAACTGAGCTATGTTAGAATTTATATTGAAAAATAATTTTTTTAATATATTTTTTAAGTTTTAAAAAAGCGAAGTATTAAATTACTTCGCTTTTAATTAATTCATCTTTAACTTTATCTAAACCTGATTTAATTATTCTTGAAATTCTGCTTGGAGAAATTGAAAATTCATCAGATAATTCATGGAGTTTTTTCTCTTTAAAAAATTTAGACTCTATTAAATCTCTTTCTCTTTTAGGCAGAGTCATAACGGCAGATTTAATTGAATTATATAACATCGAAAATTCGCATATTTCTTCTGGGGTTTTTCTTACATCTTTTATTTCATATGCTCTTTCTGAATCAAACATTTCATCTGTTGATAAAATAGATTTATATATTGCATCTCTTAATTCATTTGCTTCAGATTCCGTTAAGTTTTTGTTTTGGCGCACGCCATACCATCTGTATCGATTTCTTAATTCGTTTCTTATTGCCCATTTAATTGCTGTTGAAAGGTATGACTCGTTATATGAGGCAAAATCTTTTTGTGAGCATAAAATATTAATCGTTTGTAAACCGATATTTATCAATTCATCAAACTCGATTAAATGCTGGTTCCCCATTGATCTATACTCAACCTTGGCAATTTTATTAATAAGGTCCGAATACTGTCTTAAATTTATGTCTTTTTCTACTTTTTCTTTAATACTTTGCATAAACTTTCACCGGAGTAGATATATTACCATGCTTTTTTTAAAAATCAAAGCATAAATACTCAATTATTAATTTTTGTGTACATTAATAATTTTATGAACTAAGAAAGTTTTCTAAAAATCAAAATTGCTATTTGTTTATTAAAATATTAACTTTTATTAAGATTTTGTTGACTTACTTTTTTGATTATATACAATACTATTAGTACCAAAGACGGTTGGTGGCTTGTCCTTAATTTCCAACTCAGGTTCAATTAAAAGTTAAATACTTGTTTTTACTTTATTTGAGCTGTTTTGCGTACTATACTCGCAAAACTTTCTTGTTTTTAGAGAATTTTTAGCGAAGTCTTAAAGAAAGGAGAAACAAGCTTCACTATGGCAACAAAAGAATTTAAGAACGAAAAAATTGAACATTACAAAAAACAATTCGAAAAAGCTAAAGTTGCTGTTGTAGCTGATTATCGCGGTCTTACCGTTGAAGAAATCACTGAATTAAGACGTGGTTTGCAAGCTCAAGACTCTGATTTAACGGTTACAAAAAATACTTTGTGCAAAGTTGCTGCAAAAGATACTAATTTTGAATGTGTTTCAGAATTAATGCAAGGACCTACTGCAATTGCTTTTGGTTTTGGTGATGAAGTTGCAGCTGCAAAAGTTTTAGCTAAATTTATTAAAGAGAACAAAAAAGGAGAAATTCTTGGCGCAGTTTTAGATGGAAAAGTATTATCTAAACAAGAAGCTGAAAAACTTGCTTCAATGCCTTCAAAAGAAGAACTATATGCAAAAATGCTTGGTTCTATCAATTCTCCAATCAGCGGCATAGTATATTCTGTAAATGGCGTTATGTCTGCTCTTGTTAGAGCAATTAATGCTGTTAAAGATCAAAAATCCGCTTAATTTTAGTATAGATATATTAACTATGAAAGGTAATAAAAATGAGTAACGTAGAAACTATTTTAGAATCAATTGAAAAATTAACTTTATTAGAAGCTGCTGAATTAGTAAAAGCTATGGAAGAAAAATTCGGCGTTTCAGCTGCTGCTCCTGTTGCAGTTGCTGCTGCTGCTCCTGCTGCTGCAGGCGAAGCTGCTGGTGAAGCTCCTTCTGAAGTAAATGTTATTTTAGCTTCAGCTGGCGCAAACAAAATTCCGGTATTAAAATTAGTTCGTGAAATTACTGGTTTAGGCTTAAAAGAAGCTAAAGATTTAGTTGATGGCGCTCCAAAAGCTATTAAAGAAGGTGTTAAACCTGAAGAAGCTAAAGAAATTAAAGCTAAATTAGAAGAAGCAGGCGCTACTGTAGAAATCAAATAGTTTATTTTGATAAATTTAAAACCGCATGTTTATTGCATGCGGTTTTTTTGTTATATAATTAGAATTATGAAAAATTCAGAAAAAAAGAAAATTAAAGTATCTTTTCCTCACATGGGAAATATCTATGTTGCTTGGGAAATGGCGCTAAAGACAATGGGGGTTGAAGCTTATATACCTCCATATACAAGTAAAAAAACTCTTTCATTGGGAACAAAAAATTCACCTGAAGCAATATGTTTGCCATATAAGTTAATTTTAGGTAATTTTATTGAAGCTATTGAAGGTGGAGTTGATTATGTTTCAATGATTACATCCCCCGGTATTTGCAGACTTGGTGAATACGGAAGAAACATTGAACAAGTTTTACACGATCTTGGTTATAGTACTAATTATATTGAATTGAGTCTTTATGATGGCTTTAAGGGCATGATTGATTATTTGGTTCGTTTGAGCGGTTCAAAAAATTATTTCAAGATATTTAAAGCTATTTTTCTTGCGACAAGAACTGTTTTTATGGTTGATGAATTGCAAAGTTTTCTTTCATACTACAGAGCTCGTGAAATACACAGAGGTGATAGCGAAAAAGCTTTTAACCATGCAATAAAGTTAATTAGAAATGCGAACGGATACAGAGAATTAACAAAAGCTCATAAACAAGGTTTAAAAGAGCTTTCCAATGTTAAAATTGATAAAAACAAAGATGTTCTTCATGTTGATTTAACAGGCGAGATTTATATTGTTAATGATGAATTTTCTAATCAAAATATGGAAAGAGAATTGGGTGCAATGGGTGTCCAAGTTAGACGTTCATTAACAATTTCTTCATTTTTAAAAGATGCAATTATTCCAAAAATGTTTAAAAAAGGCGAAACTCACCTAGAGCGTGCTTATAGATTGGCAAAACCATATTTAATGCGTGATATAGGAGGAGATGCGCTTGAGTGCATTTCCGATGTTTTGTATGCAAAAGAAAGAAATGTTGATGGTTTAATCCATGTTTCACCTTTTACTTGCATGCCTGAAATTATGAGTCAAAATATTTTTCCTAAAATGAGAGAAGATACCAATCTTCCGATTTTATCATTAATTATGGATGAACAAACAGGCAGAGCAGGCTATATAACTCGTCTTGAAGCTTTCGTTGATTTAATGAGAAGAAAGAAAATGAAGGCGAAGATTGAAGAAAACAAAAATCAAAAAGAAATATCAAAAGTCTAATGTTAAAAATTTATAATAATGCTATAATCCCTATATAAACTATAGGGATTATTTGTGAAGAATAATATTTTAGAAATTAAAAATTTAAGTGTGGGTTTTAATATTGAATTAAATAATATTGAAAATTTTTTTTATGCACTAAATTCTATAAATTTAACATTTGAAAGAAATAAAATTCATGCGCTTGCAGGTGAATCTGGCTGCGGTAAATCTGTTTTAATTAATACTGTATTAAAATTATTGCCGAAGAACTCTTTGGTTAAATCAGGCGAAATATTATTTAATGACGTAGATATATTAAAATTAAAGGATAGTGAATTTAGAAAAATAAGAGGCAGAAAGATTTCTTTAATTCCGCAAGATCCTTTTATGTCTTTAAACCCTTTATATACAATTCAAAATCAAATGCTTGAAGTTTTGTCTGAAAATTCAAAAGAAAATATTGAAAAAATCAAATGGGCATTAAATGAGGTTAGAATTAAAAATATAGATAATGTTTTAAAATCATATCCTCATGAATTGTCGGGAGGAATGAAACAAAGGGTAATTATTGCTATGAGCTTGGTGCAAAATGCTGAATTGATTTTGGCTGATGAGCCCACCACTGCGCTTGATGTTTCTGTGTCTAATTCAATATTAAATCTGCTGCTGGATTTAAAAGAAAAAGGTAAAACAATAATTTTAATAACTCATGACCTTTCTATCGTTTCAAATTATTGCGATACAACATCTATAATGTATCTTGGCGATATTGTTGAAAGAGCAGATAGCGCGGAACTTTTTAAAAACCCTATGCATCCATATACAAAAGCTTTATTGAATGCACTACCTACTATAAGAGGTAAAAGACTGGAAAATATCAAAGGTCAAATTTCACCAATTACTGATATAATTAATGGCTGTAAATTCCATAAAAGGTGCAGTAATGAAATGGAAATTTGTAAAGAAAAAAAACCGTCTTTATTGAATTATAATTGTCATCAGGTTTCTTGCTGGTTATATAAAGATTTGACTTAACATTTTTTTAAAGAGTCTTAAAGGAAAACCTATGACGTTATCTAAATCGCCATTAATTTTAATTGCAAAATCAAATCCATTATCTTGTATACCGTAGCTTCCTGCTTTATCAAAAGGCTTTTTGTCTTTAATGTAGGTTTTTATTTCGTTTAAAGTTAATTTTTTAAAAGTTACAAAGGTTTTTTGCGTATCTAATAAAATTTTGTCTTTATAAATTAAGCAAATTGAAGTTGCAACAAAATGTTCTTTATTTGATAAATTCAAAAGCATATCAATTGCTTCTTTTTCATCTTTCGGTTTACCTAAGATTTTATTATCAATCACAACAACGGTATCAGAGGCGACTATAAGAGAATTTTTATTGTTTTCAAAAACTTCTTTTGCTTTGTTCAGAGCGCAATTTTCAACCAATGATGTTGAATATGCTTTGTTTGAAATTTTTTCATCATACTTTGAGGCTATAATTTTAAAATTATAGCCTGCATTTAAAAGTATTTCTTTTCTTCTTGGAGAAGCGCTTGCCAGAATTATTTCCATGGTTTGATTATAATATAAAAACGAGCCTGAAATTCAGGCTCGTTTGTTTCTTTTAAAAATTATTAACCTTTAATTTGGTTCATAACTTCTGCTGCAAAATCGTCTTGTCTTTTTTCAAGACCTTCACCTAATACATATCTTTCAAATCTAACGATTTCGCATTTACCTTCGATTAATTGAGCAATTGTTAAATCAGGGTTTTTAACAAAAGGTTGTTCTAAAAGGCATCTTTCAGCCATTAGTTTGTTAACTCTGCCTTCAACAATTTTTTCTCTGATGTTTTCAGGTTTTTTTGCTAAATCTTCTTTGCCCATTTCAATTCTTCTTTCTTCTTCAATAACTGAAGCAGGAATTTGATCTCTTGAAATAAACTCAGGAGCATTTGAAGCAATGTGTAAGCAAATATCTTTTGTTAATGTTTCGTCGCAAGTTGTGCATTTTGCTTCCAATAAAACACCGATTTTGCCGTTGTGAATGTATGTATTTACACAGCAATCAGCATCATATTTAACAAATCTTCTGATTGTAATTTTTTCGCCGATTTTTGCGATTTTTTCTTTGACGATATCTTCAATTTTTTTGTTGCATTTTGGGCAGGTCATGCCTAAAAATTCTTCAACTGAAGACGGATTCATAGCAATTACTGCTTTTGCCATATCTTGAGCAAATTCTTTAAACTCTTCGTTTTTGGCAACAAAGTCTGTTTCGCAATTAACTTCAATCATAGCGCCGATTTTACCGTCGATAACTGAAGCAATTGTGCCTTCGGCTGCAATTCTGCCCATTTTTTTGTCTGCAGAAGCCATACCTTTTTGTCTTAAAAGTTCAATTGCCTTATCCATATCACCATTGGTTTCAACAAGAGCTTTTTTGGCGTCCATCATACCGGCGCCTGTTTTATCTCTTAGTTCTTTTACCATAGATGCTTTAATTTCCATAGTTTTTTCTCCTAATTCTAATCTTACTTATGCTTCAGTAGTTTGAGCGTTTGCATCTTTTGCTTCAATTTTTTCAATTTTGCCGTTTGTTTTAGCGTTGTTTGCTCTCAATTCTTTTCCTTCAAGAACTGCGTCTGCCATTTTTGAAGCAATTAATTTAATTGAACGCAAAGCATCATCATTACCGGGGATGATGTAGTCAATTCCGTCGGTATCAGCATTGGTATCAGCCAAGCATACAACCGGAATACCAAGTTTGTTTGCTTCTTTAATTGCAATTAATTCTTTCTTTTGGTCAATTACAACTAAAATATCAGGCATACCTTTCATTTCTTTAATACCGCCCAAAGTTTTAGATAGTTTTGCAACTTGTCTGTTTAATTGTGCAATTTCTTTTTTTGGAAGCTTATTGGCTGCGCCTGATTCAAGGAATGATTCAAGTTCTCTTAATTTATTAACCCTTCCTCTGATTGTTTCAAAGTTAGTCATCATACCGCCTAACCAACGACGGTTGATGTAGTATCCGCCGCAACGAGTTGCTTCTTGTGCAATAACATCAACAGCTTGTTTTTTTGTACCTACAAATAAAACATTTTTGCCTTGAGAAGCAAATTTTCTAACAACTTCATAAGCTTTATCCAATAAATCTGAAGTTTTTCTTAAGTCAATAATGTAGATGCCGTTTTTAGCGCCAAAAATGTATTGTTTCATTTTTGGGTTCCATTTTTGGGTTTGGTGTCCAAAGTGTACACCTGCGTCTAATAATTCTACTAATGTAGCTACTGCCATAGTTTCTGTCCTTTCTTTTTTCGGTTTAATCCTGACCTCTATGGAATAGGCTGGCTAAAATGCCATTTGGAAATAATAGCCGAAAAGGTAATTATCTAATAACATTTTGATAATAATATAAACATAGTTTAATTGCAATTAGAATATGTGTTTTATTTAAAACTTTGATAATTGCTTGACAACTAGTTAGGTTTACCTTACAATTATTCAAGATTTAGTAAGGGAAGCCTAACAATGTTAACTACAGGTCTTGAAGATTATCTAGAATTGATATATAAAGCAATATTGAATAATAAAAATTTAAAAGCAATTGACATAGCAAACGAATTTAATATTTCTCGTTCTTCTGTTTCTGAGGCATTAATAAGACTGGCTGATTTAGATTTGGTTATTTATGAGGGAAGAAAAGGGATTAAAATTACTGAAAAAGGCATCATTGAAGCAGAAAAAATATTGAATAAACATAACATTCTTTTAAAATTTTTTAATCAAGTTTTAAAAATCGATTATCAAACAGCAAATAAAAACGCGTGCAAAATTGAACATGTGATTGATGATTGCGTACTTGAAAAAATTAAAAATTTTTCTGAATTTTGTATTGAAAGTAATCTGGTTAAAGGGGAAAGCGGTGATTAATAATATTTCATGTTTTGGTAAATTTCTTGATCAGCCTATGTTGATTGCAAAATTAAATAAATCTATGCCTAAAATTTTGTTTACTCTAGGCGGTTTGTATTTGGCAAAAAATTCTTATGATTTGTTTGAAAAAACTAAAAATTTATCCGGTGATGAAAAAAGAAGAACAAATAAGGAAATTTTCAAAAAGATGATTGTACTTATAAGTGCAATGTCGAGCGCTTTATTGGCTCCCAAAATTGCTTCTTTTTTGACAAAGAGAGCCTTACTTGAAAATATTGATCAAATAAAAGAAAAGAATGAAAAATTAATTGATAAATTTTTATATAATAATGTACTAAATGTAAATAGTGTACAGATTTTAAACGAAGCTAAAGAAAGAGTTTTAAGTTTTAAAGAAGTAAAATTACTTTTTTCTTCTATGAAAACACCAAAAGAGTATGCTTTTTTGAAAAAATTTATACCGGATCCTGAAAATATTAAAGCAAGAGATATTTTTCAGGAAATCGGCTATCTTTCAATTTATGGTGCAGTACCTGTTTTGGGTGGAATAATGGGTGGAATAGGAATTGATATTTATAATAAAGAAAATTTAAGTGAGAAAGTGCCCGATAAAATAAACGAAGGTTTATATCAATATCTTGCAAACATTTTTATGTGCAATATTGGTGCTGGAGGTGCTTTGGCATTATTAGAAAAATTAAATATCACGTCAAAATCTGCAAGGGCAATTGGTATGACAATAGGAATAATATTAACGGGTGTGCTTGGCGGTTCTAAGATTGCTAATTTTTTTACAAAGAATTTAATAAGTCCTTTATTAAATCCAAAGGTTAAAAAGGAGGAGATAAAAGAAAGAAAACCTGAGCTTCTGGATTTAGGTCTGCATACTGATGATATCGCTACTGTATCATTATTGTCAGGATTAAAATGGATTGAACCATCTTTACCATTGTTATATACAGTATCTGGATATAGGGCAGGCATGGGGTATAGAAACTAGTCAAATAAAGTTTTATTACTTTTTTGAATTTAAAAAAAACAAATGTAGAATGTTGATATGGATTACATAGAACAAATGGAAAAACTATTCAAATTTTTAGATTTTAATCTTGAGTTTGAACAAGTGCGTAGCATATATAATATAAAACACGCTTTTAATAACGATTTAAATTTATTCGGGTGTTTTATAAAAGACTATTTGACCGTTGTAAATAATAAAGTTTCTGATGATTGCAATTTATATTGTGATTTTGTTTTATATTTTGATGAAGCAAAATCAAAAACAAAAGAAAATGAAATTGTAAAGTCAATTTTTAATTACTCTCGATATTATCTGTGGATTGTTTTTGAAACCCCCGAGATAAAAGAGCTTGAAACATTGATAAATACGGTAAATTCATGTTTTGCAATGGATACATATCCTTGTATTATGCGCTTAATTGACGATTATATAAATCAAAAGATTGATGGAAAATATTTTTCCCAAATGCTACAATTCTTATTGGATATAGTTTTGGAAAGATTTAAAAATCCAAACACGAAAATTAATTTTAATGATATTATTAATTATAAAATTAATTTCGAAAGGCTTGTGGGATAATAAATGGCTGCTTTTATAGATAAAGTAAAAATTAAAGTTGTATCCGGCGCCGGAGGTAACGGTGCTCTCGCTTGGCGCAGAGAAAAATATGTTGATAAAGGAGGTCCGGCAGGAGGAGACGGCGGTTGCGGCGGAGATGTTTATTTTGTTGCTACAAAAGATATGTCAACTCTTTTAGATTTTACTCATAAGTCTGTTTTTAAGGCACAACGAGGGGAAAACGGCAAAAATAAAAATTGCCATGGTAAAAATGGCGACGATTTGTATATAAAAATGCCGGTTGGCGTTGTTGTCAGAGATTTAAAAACAAATAAGCTTATTGCTGATTTAGATTATGATAATAAAATTGTTTTAATTGCAAAAGGAGGCAGGGGCGGCAGGGGTAATGCTCGTTTTGCGACAGCTCAAAAAAGAGCACCGCAGTTTTGTGAGCCAGGAGAGCCGCCAATTGAAAGAGAATTAGAGCTCGAGTTAAAACTAATTGCTGATGTTGGTTTGGTTGGCATGCCAAATGCCGGAAAAAGCAGCTTAATTAGCGTTATAAGTGCTGCAAAACCTAAAATTGCGGATTATCCTTTTACAACTTTAGTTCCTAATCTTGGAGTGGTTAAAAAACCAGAAGGTGATGGTTTTGTTATTGCTGATATTCCTGGGTTAATTGAAGGTGCTTCAGACGGTTTAGGTTTAGGACATGAGTTTTTAAGGCATGTACAAAGGTGTAAAATATTATTGCATATTGTGGATATTTCTTGCACAGAAAGTATAAATAATTATCAAAAAATAAACACTGAACTTGAAAAATTTGATTATGAACTGTCAAAAAGACAGCAAATTCTCGTCTTAAATAAATCTGATATTGTTGACTTGGACCATGCGGATGAAATAAAAGAAGAGTTCATTAAAAAGTTTGATATTAAAAATCAAGTATTTATTATTTCAACTGTTACAAAGCATGGCATAAAAGAGCTTTTAGATTATTTGTATGTTAAACTTGATGAAGTGGAGGATGTTAAAATTCAATTGGATATTGAAGAAGATTTAGCTTCATTGGATAATGATGATTCTGAATTTGAAATTACAAAACTTAACAAAAATACATACGAAATTTTAGGCGGCAAATTAAAAAGATTGGCGTCTGTTACGGATATTAGGAACACTCAGCAAATTAAAAGATTTACAAATATTCTTGATTCTATGGGTGTTTACGATGCGCTTAGAGAATGCGGGGTAAAAAATGGTGATACTATTATCGCTGGCGGGATAGAGTTAACATATGATGAAGAATATTACTAAAAAGTTACATTTTGACAAAACCAAAACTCATAGTAAACTTAAAAGTATATTTATAATTATGTATTATTAGAGTAATTAGAGATAAGAATTAAGAGATGTTTTTTGAGGAAGAAAAAGATATTATAGGGAACGAGGCAGATATACACATTTCTGACGACGGAGTTGTTAGTTGGGATGATGTGCTTAAAGATTCTCAAGATGATTTGGTTAATATTAAAGACCAACAGCATGTGTCTGATATTACCTCTGATCAAGATTTAAGCAATATTAATCTTGGAGATGATTTAGAATTAGTGCAAGATGATGATGTCAGTGATGATGAGCTGGCGAAAATTTTAAATGAAGACGATTCCAAAGGGCAAAGTCCAAAACAAAAAGCTTTTGATGCATTTGGAAACGGTGAAGATTATTCCCAAGATGAAGTATTTGATATAGATGAACAATTGCAAAATGTCGGCTTGGCAGACGGAAGTTTTGCAGATGAATCAGATATTAATTCCGGTAATGACAACCTAAGTGATAATAATCAAGATGTTATTCCAAGAAAAGAACAAATTAAAAAATCTTCAAATTCAACAGGACTTTTATTGGCTTTACTTTTTGCAATATTAGTTGCTGGTGGTGTATATTATGCAATTGATTACACAAAAAATAAGAATTTAGCTCAAGATGAGCTTCTTATACCTAACAAACAAGACGAAATGAATAATTTAACACAGGAAGACATTGCCAATAGGCAACAAGAGAATATTCCCGTAGTTAACGAAGAACAGGTGGATGAAATTAAGCCTGATGAACAAGAAAAGAAAGAAGTTATTGACGTTGTTCAAACAGGAAGAGCAAATCCGTTTATGCCATTACAAAAATATATGGCAGTAGAAGTACCTCAAAAAGTTATTCAATATGACAAAGCCGGCATTCCTGCACCGCCTGCTGAATATGGAGTACAAGATCAAGATACTTCACAACTTATGAATATATCTGTGTCAGGTATAATGTATGATGATAAAAAACCTTCTGCAATAATTACATATGACGGAAATGATTATTTTGTTCAGATAGGTGATATGTTAGATAAATATAGAATTGCCGACATTCAAAGAACAACTGTTGCGATTGCTTTAGGAAAAAATATATATACAGCAACAATAGGGGAAGAGTTTAAAATCGGTTCTGAGTTTTATGGAAGTGCTCACTACACTCCTTCCGGCAATCGTCAATATCAGATTGTTGATTCAAGCTATGTTTCAGAATCTGAAGTTAATGTTAACACACGCAGTTCAACCACCACGAACAGGGATTAAACCTTAATGGGATATATAAAAATTAATTAAACTAGGAGATATAATAAAGATGCTAAATTTTAAACCGGGTAGGATAAACATTTGCTTAACGTTGTTGAGTTTGACGTTGTTAACTCAATCGGTTTTCGGATATGACAGCAGGGTTTCATATCTTGATAGTGTTTCAACTTCATATATGCAAAACCAACCTGCTGATGGCAGAAGTTTGCTGAATTTGAATTCACTTGACGCTAAAGGCGTTGAAACTACATTAAGATTAGATTCCAGTCCGGTTATAACTAATTCAAATGCTAAGGTAAATATATCTTTAAGAGATTCTGATATTAGACAAACATTGAGAATGTTGGCTGATAAAGCAGGTGTAAATATAGCATTTGATGAATCAGTTACAGGCAGAGTTACTTTGGATTTAAAAAATATAAAGGTAAATGATGCTTTTATGGTTGTTTTTAAATCTTGCCAATTAACATATTTCATGGATGGCAATACTCTTACTGTTTTGACTTTGGAAAAAGCAAAGGATACAGCATATACAAGACAAAATATGACGGTTTTACCGGTTAGGTATGTAAACGCTGAGAGTGTGGCAGAGTTTTTAAATGAAAACTTGTTTAAATCAAATATATTTGGTCTTTCAACTCAACCTATCGTGACATCAAATCCAAGAACAAATCAAATTGTTGTTTTTGGATCAAATGCTGATGTTACAGCAGTAAAAAGAGTTTTGCCTGTTTTAGATACAAAACCGATGGTTAATAATTTTAAAGTAAACCATACAACTCCGAAAGAAATGGCTACTTTAATTTGTGATTCCTTATTTTATAATTCAGATTCTAACACTACTACAACATCTTCAAGCGCAACAGAAAACGACATAGAAGATGAAGAAGTTGTATTAGGCGGCGGAATAGTTGCTTGCAGAGATGAAATTTCTGATTCTTCAAGTTCATCTTCTACAAGTTCAAGCGGCACTTACGGTACTTCTTTAGCTGCGTTTAAAACAACTCCTTTAACTGTTACATATTTTTCAGAATTGGGAAAAATCGGCATTTATGGCGGTTCAGTTGAACAAGTTGAAATTATAAAAGAGTTTATAAAAGAGCATGATAAAAAACAATTAATGGCTTATGTTGAACTTTCCGTTATTGAATTAAATGAAACTGGCTCTAAAGAATTTTCAAATGAGTGGAATTTATGGACGCCGTTTATTTCTTTAGGTTTTAGACCTGATGCCGGTCTGACTACAACTTCACCTTTCTTTATTTGGGGTGATCAATATCCGACTACAGTTACAAGTACTACTGTAAACGGTGATTCTACAACTTCTGATACTACAACTGAGATTGTTACAAAAACAAATAACAGAGCATTGGTATATCAATTGAAATATTTAGTTGAAAACGGTAACGGCAGAGTTTTGACTAATCCAAAGATAATGGTAACAAATGGCAAAAAAGCCACAATTGATATGACATCAGATTATGTAAAATCAGTTACAAGCCAAGTTTTACAAGGTTCTTCTACTGTTACAAGTGCAACTCAAAGAACTTATGATATTGGTTCTGATGAAGGTTTGATGATTGAGATTGTTCCTTTTATATCACCTGACGGATATGTATCTATGAATATTACTCCTGAATTTGCAACTATTAAAGAAAGGGTTTATACAACAGGTGATTCCGGTGCAAGAGAAATTGCAGCAACGTTATTGCAAAGACGTGATTTAGAACTAAGAAATATAAGAATTAAAGATGGTGAAACACTTGTATTAGCAGGTTTGATTAAAGAAAATGAAACTCAAACAATTCAAAAAATGCCTTTAATTTCTGATTTGCCTTTCATTGGTGCATTTTTCAGAAATAATACAACTTCAAAAACAAGAGAAGAACTTGTTATTGTTGTTACGCCTCATATTATAAAAGATGGCGAAGAACCAACTGACAGTCAAATATATGATTTATAGAAAACGAAAGTATGAACAACACTATAATTGCAAAATTGACACATAAAATTAACTTTGAGGTAGCATTAAAGCTGGACTTGGAAACAGTTAAACAATTGTCCTTTGTTCCGGTTAATGTACAAAATGATGTTTTTTTTATTGCAATAAGTACAAACTCAAAAAAAGATGAAATAATTAAATATGTAAATGAAAAAATTGAAAACAAATTAGAGTTTATATATTTAACAAAGGATAATTTTGATATACTGTTTGCTTCTTTTGTCAAAGAAATGTCAAACAGATTGGGTATACCTTATGTTGAGGATAAAGTTTCGGATGATGAAGTTATAGATTTATCCTCAGAAGAGGATTATTCTTTGGATGTTGATTTGGATGATGATATTGAACTTGGTGATGATGAACATGATTCATCAAGTGATGATATTGAGTCTGTTGATTCTGATGATGTTGATTATATTGATGATGACGACGATGATGATACATTAAATGATGATATGGATGATGCTGATGATAAAAATACAAGCAAGAAACCAAATCAAAAACGAAAAGTCGACATAAAGATGGTTAAATCTCCTCAAACAAAAAAACTTGGCGAGATTTTGATTGAGGAAGAGTTAATCACAGAAAAGCAACTGGAGATTGCCTTAGCTGAGAGCAAAGTTCAGCACATTCCTCTTGGATCTGTGTTGGTAAAAATGGGTTTTGTGACAATAAAAGATTTAAAAGAAGCCCTAGGTGCCCAAATGGGTTTGAAGTATGCTACAGCAGAACAACTAAAGGCGTTGCCGACTGCTATTTCAATATTACCTGAAGATTTTGTAAAGCTTAATAAAGTTATACCTTTGAGCATGACAGACAAATCTTTAGTAGTTGGAATGGTTAACCCTAATGATAAAAAAGTTATAAATGAGATTGTTTATCAAACGGGTTTAAAGCCCACAATAATGCTTGTTACCCATGTTGAATTTGAGAATTTTATCAATACTTACTACAGTGCAGATAAAACTGACACAGACGAATTACTTCAACAAATTAATGAAGATGAAAAAATTGAATCAAATTCTGCAGAGTTATGGGAACAAGTTGAACAAGAAGTTCAAAATTCCGACGGTGCTGTTTCTCAGCTTGCAAATAAAATAATTACTATGGCAATAGACAGACGTGCATCAGATATTCACATTGAGCCTTTGAGTGTCGGATATAGGGTACGTCTTAGAATTGACGGTTCTTTGCAAGAAGTTTTGAAAATTCCTGCAAAGGTTGATAGTGCCGTTATATCAAGATTTAAAGTTTTGTCCAGAATGAATATTGCAGAACACAGACGTGCTCAGGATGGATCTTTTACTTTAAAATACAGAAATAAAGCGCAAGATTTCCGTGTAAATACATTGCCTGTTGCAGGTCGCGAGAAAATGGTTATTCGTGTACTTGCTCCTCAGATGGATTCAAAAGAAGCAAAAGCAGATAAAATAGAAATTGTTGGAGCTACCGAAGAAGATATTAAAAAAATTCGATATTTGGCATCTTCTCCAAACGGTATTGTTTTGACGTCAGGTCCTACAGGTTCCGGTAAAACAACTACTCTTTATGCAATTTTGAGATATTTGAATTCGGATTCTGTAAATATTACCACGATTGAGGACCCTGTGGAAATACGTTTGGAGGGCATAAATCAGTCTTCTATCAACACAAAAGCAGGGATTACATTTGCAAATTCACTTCGTGCTATTTTAAGACAAGACCCTGATACAATATTGATTGGTGAAATTCGTGACTATGAAACTTTAGAAGTTGCTATTTCTGCTTCTCTTACTGGTCACCTTGTTTTGTCTACGGTTCACACAAACTCTGCTGCAGCTACAATTACTCGTTTAATTGAAATGGGTGCAAAAGACTATTTAATTTCTTCAACAATATCAGGTATTATTGCTCAACGTCTTGTTAAAAGACTTTGTCCAAATTGCAAAGAAGAATATTATCCTACTTATGAAGAAGCAAGGAAAATTTTGACTGATCCTGTAGAAATACAAAAATTAACTCAAACAAAATTATACAAGCCGCATGGTTGCCCAAATTGCAAGAACACTGGTTATCTTGGACGTTTAGCGGTTCTGGAAATCCTTGTAATAAACAATGAAATTAGAAAAATGATTGCTCAACGTGCTCATGATGTTGAATTGGAAGATTATGCAGTAAAACAAGGCATGAAAACCCTGAAAATGGCATGTTTAAGACATATATTAGAAGGTGAAACTTCAATTGAAGAACAGGTAAGAATTTTAGGTTTAGCAGGCGAACAATAATGGCAGATTTTTTATACACAGCTTTAAAAAATAATAAAACAGTCGTAACAGGTAGAGTTACAGCTGCGGATGCCAATGAAGCAAGAAGAAAAGTTCGTGACATGGGCTTAATTCCTACCTCTTTTCAAGATGTTTCAATTAAAGGAAAAAAAACAAAGGGGCAAAAGGGTGTAATTAAGGCACTTAGCCTGAGAGAAAAAATTGACTTTACTTCTACTCTTGAAATTTTGACTTCAACCGGAATTCCGATAATTGAAGCGTTGTTATTTATAGAACAAAATTCCGATTCGCAAAGAATTAGAAAGATTGCCCATGAATTTAGACAACAAATTATCGGGGGTTCAACTTTAGGCGAAACTCTTGAAAAATATCGTGCTATATTCGGAAGAGTTTATATCGGTTTAATAAAAGCTGGTGAAGACTCAGGAGAATTGGATAAAACTCTTGTTCGTATGTTGGATTTATTAAAAAAACAAGATTCAGTTAAAGGCAAGGTAATTGGTGCGTTAATTTATCCTGCTATAGTCGTTCTTTTAGCGATAGTGGCAATTATAATAATGCTTGTATTTGTTTTTCCGGCATTTGATGAGATGTTTAATAATTTAGGTAAACCGCTTCCTTGGATTACAAAGGCTTGTATGAATATGGGTGTGTTTATGAAAAATTATTGGGCATTATGCTTGGTGAGTGTTATTGCTGTTGTTGTAAGTGCAAATCAGGCTTATCAAATGCCAAGAGTAAGAAGATTTTGCGATAAGTGTGTTTTGCATATTCCGATGCTTTCTGAAATGTTAAAATATTCCAATTTTTCAAACTTTATTGCAGTTTTACAAGTTTCTTATGAAGCCGGTATTCCGATTGTTGACTGTCTGTTTTTGGCAAATTTAACAATCGATAATTTTATTTTAAAAAATGCAATTATGCAGGCAGCTGCCAAGGTACAGCAAGGTACGCACTTGTCTGTTGCGCTAAAAAATGTAGAAGAAGTTCCTACAATGATGACTTTTATGATAGCTACAGGTGAACAATCAGGCCGTTTGGGTGATTCGCTATATCACTGTGTAAGCTTTATTGATAAAAAACTTGATGCGGTAATTGATGGTTTTACGAAGTTAATTGAGCCAATTTTAATGATATTTATCGGTGTAATTGTTGGTATTTTAGGTCTAGCTTTGTATCTTCCGTTGTTCCAAGCTTATCAACAATAAGACTGCTTTTTGTTGTTCTTAGTTTTATTGTTAAGCTATATGGATAGTTTATCTGTATAGGTAGTTTATCTTTTTTGGCTTTGTTAGCACAATAAAAGCCTGCTTTAATTTTTAAGGATTATTTATGTATAGAATGCGGTATTTATTTATAAAAAATTTAAAGACCGCTATCTTATTTTAGCGGTCTTTAAATTATATTATTTATTAAATTATAGTATATTTGATGTAATCATAAAGTGTACTCTGAAGCTTGATGCATCATCAGGTTTTCCTACTATCGGAACACCGAAATATACGTTACCTGATAAGTATCTTGTCATTTTAAGAACAATACCGCCGCCAACACTCATTACAAAATTAGAACGTGGCATTCCGTATCCGTAGTCACCAAACCAGCCTAAATCACAAAATGCTGCTAATCTGATTGAATCGTCAATAAATCTTAGTTTGTCAGGCAAATGATTTAAGAAAGGAACAGGTGCTCTTAATTCTGCTGATGCGGTTACACCATAGTCTCTAAGGAAGTAACCTTCTTCAAAACCTCTAACTGAAGAAATACCACCAATTTGAAGTTTATCTGAATACCAAACGTTTCTGTTTACCCATTGTCCGTTTGCTGTAAATATACCCATCATTCTCCAAGGTAATACTTGTAAACGAGCAATAGATGCTTGTACTTTTACCATTCTGTTCGTGGGGGTGTGTCTTGAATAGTATCCATCTGAATCGTTTGTTGCTCCAAAGATATCTATACCTTTAGCAACACCTATGTTTGCAAACCATTTACCATAAATATCGTCTTTAACATTCGTTAAGTTTAATTTAATTGAACGTGTTCTATATCCGTATAAATCAAATCCTCTTAATGTTGTTTCGGTGTTTCTCATATCAAAAGCGATATCACCATATAATTTGTAGTTCTCTGTTTTGATTAATCTTCTTGATAAGTCTACATAGAAGCTGTGAGATTTACCTTTAACATCAAAATCTTTTAGTTCACCTCTATCAAGTTCGGTACCTGAGAAAGAATAGCCGACATTTAATTTTGTTTCATGTCTGCCTATCGGTACTGAATAAAATACACCTTGGCTGAATGAACTTCTTGCTAAAGATGTTGTAGATAATAATTGGTCGCCAAATCCTGTTAAGTTTGACATACCTGCAAAAATTACAAATCTGTTTAAACCAACTGATGAACGACCTTGGTTATCAAAACGGAAGTCAAAATCAATTGGAAATCTGTCTTTTACATTTAAAGTTAAATCGGTGTATTGTTCTGAATCTTCGTTGTCTTGCAATGCAACTGCACCTTTGATATAGTCTGTTGCGTTTAATTCACGGAGTGATTCTTGAATGTCGGCTACATTTAAAACTTTGTCTTCTTGTATATTTTTATCTTTTAGGAAAGTGGCATTTAAATATTTATTTCTTGCCCATTTGTTTCCTTCTATTTTGATATTGCCGTATTTACCTTCTAAAACAACTATTTCTACATTTCCGTCTTCAACCTTTTGAGGAGGAAGATATGCTGTTGTTGAAATATAGCCGTTTCTTTGATAATATTCAGTGATTGCATTGGCCATACCAATAAGATCATTAATTGTTACTTCTTCGCCTATTCTTTGGCAAATTAGGTTCATTAATTGTTCTTCAGTGTATTCTGTATTGCCTGTTATATGAATTGAATTAAGAGTAAAGCTAACTTCTTTGTTTGGAAGATCTTTCATATGATCTTTCATAACTTTATTCATTTCAATTTTTTGTTCTTGGTGCTCTTCTTCTCTGTCATTTCTGATTTTTTGTTCATAATCTTTAATTTGCCTAAAGTTTGTTTGGTCAATAACCCCTGGGTCAAAGTTTCCTACACCTGTAGGAATATAATTTGAACCCGGTTCAGGGCCTGCAAAGGCGCAAGAGGTACTTGCAATTAAACACAATGCCAAGGCCATAGAACTAAATTTAATCTTATTCAACTTTTTGCTGAGCACTTTCTTAATTTCCTTTAACATTAACTACAAGAGAGTACATTTATAGTACTTGCAATACAATAATAATTCATATACAAATATTAGACAATAAATTAAATTGATGATTTTTATCATACTACAAAAAGAACTAAAAATTTTTTATTTTGCTATTTTGTAAACAAATGTTAACTTCCTCTGTTGTTTGCGCTTTCTTTTTTTTCATTGATTTTTTATTTAAAATTTGCTAAGATAGAAAAATAATAATGAGTATTGTAAATTTTTGTAAATTTGAATTGCATATTTGAGAATTTTTTTCCATATCGTGGTTTTTACTACATGTATAAGCATATGGATAAAAATGTTTATGAAAGGGAACAATATAATGAGTCAATTTAAGAAGAAAATCACTGCTTTTACGGCTATGTTGGCTTTTTTATCATTGTCAAGTGCGGCAACATTTGCTGTTGGTGTCAATGATGTAATTAATCATACAGGCAACACAAGCATTACAGGCAATGATGTAAAGTTGGATGTAGACATTATTTCCGGTCAAAATGGTGCTGTGGGTCAAGTAGATTGGAAAGATTTTTCTGTTCCAAATAATCAACAAGTTAATTTTGGATTTTCAGGTCTTTCTCAAACAATTATCAACCGTGTTTTAGGCGGAAATCAATCAGAAATTTTAGGTAAATTAACAAATTCTTGTATAGGCGGAGGTAATTGTGATTCTTTCGCTGCTACAAGTAAAGTTATCTTAATTAACCCGGCAGGTATTTTATTTGGACCGGGCTCTACTGTTGATTTAAATTCATTCACAGCTTCAACATTTGATATTAAAGGTGCAAAAAACCTTAAGGGTATGACAGATGCCGAATTAGAAAAATATCAAACAGGCGTGTTAAATAAATTTTCACCGACTGCTGCTGTAAATGGTGAAAACAGAAATTATGGCGATATTACTTTTGACTCAAATTATACACAAGCATTTAAAGATGCAGGAATAAATGTTAATGAAGGCGAAACTACTATTGAATTAAACGGTACTCAATTCGGCCATTTTAATTCTGACGGTACAATGGCTTCATACAATCCGAATAAATCTGTTGCAATTGTTTCTGACAATATTAAATATAGAGATTCTTTAATCAGAACAGGTGATAATTATAATTATATTACAGCAAATTCTGATAAATCTTTCTCAAATGTCAGATTGGTTACTGCTGACGGTATAACATTCGGATATCTTGCAAATGGTTATGCTGATACATATAAAGTTGCAGAAGATACTAAATCTGATGTTGTAAGAAACATCGATATGGATAACTCCGGTTTGGCAAATGACGAAGTTGCAATTAAATCAGGCGATGTTAATATTATAAACCAATCTAAGGCTGATGGTTCTAATATTGCTATCAAAAATTCTATTATTAAAGGTACAAAACTTGTTAATAAAGAAAACGGCGATATTATGATCGTTGGTTCTAACGATGTATTAGTAAGTAATTCACGTTTAGAATCAGTAAACACTTCTGTTAAGAAAGACGGCGTAACAAATACAACCCACGGTCAAAACGGTGGCGAAATATTTATTTCTGCAGATAAAGATTTAACTGTAGAAGATTCATTAATTGTATCTGCAGGAGCTAAAGAAGGCACTGCAAATGCAGCTAATGCAGGTGCTGTAAGATTATATTCTTACGGTGGTACTGCAAAGATAGATAATTCAAATGTAATCGCTAAAGGCGATGCCAAGGTTATATCTTCAGATAAAGTACAAATTAATAATTCATTAATTCAAGCAAGAAATACTGAAGCTACAAATCAAGACAAAAATATCACAATTTCAGCTGCTAATGGTGTTAATATGCACAATGTTATAGCTGATGCTTCTGGAGATATTGATGTTAAAGCAGCATATTCTGATGGTCAATTAGCTGGAAATATTATCATTTCAAGCGATTTGGATGAAAACGGCAAAAACCAATCATTATTAGCTGCCGAAGGAAAACTTTCAATCCAAGGTTCAAATACAACAATTGATAATGCTTCATTGGTATATGATGATATTAAATTCTATGAAGACGGTACAACCGGATTGAATAATGTAACAGTTGCAAACAATTCTACATTCAGTGATACAAACATTGTAGACGGCAACAGAGTTGTTGGCGGTGATATTACCTTAGAAACTAACGGTAATTTTACATTGGATAATGCAACATTACAAAGAGCTGCTTATACGCTTAAATTTGACAGAGATGTTGATGAAAGTTTAGCAGATGACGGTTCTGTTGATGCAATTAAATATCAAACAACAATCAAAACTGCTGATGCAAACAATATAAATATTACTTCAACAAAAGGCAATGTAAATTCTGTTAATAAGACTAATGTACATGCTAACAATAATATCAATTTATTAGCTAAAGAAGGCAGTGTAAATATTAAAGATTCAACATTCAAAGCTGATAATAATTTTACTGCTGAAGCTACAAAAGCTGATATAAATGTTAAAGATAATTCTGTTATCCAAGGCGGTAAAGATGTAAACTTAATTGCATATGATACAATTACTTTTGGTCCGCAAGGCGCTGAAAATATAAATATCGATAACTCAGTTAAGATTTCATCAGGTGAAGATATGTATATTACTTCAACCGGCGGTGATATCAATGCTGAAAAGACAACTATGCCTGAGCTGACTTATGGCGACAGATTAACATTTAATGCTAACGGCAGCAATAATTTTACAAGTGAAGATTCGCTAAAATCAGTAAATGTTGATTACATTGCAGGTAAATCAAATAACTTTACAACTAAGGGTGATATTCAGTTTGTAAACTCTTCTCTTGAATCAAAAAGCAATAATATTGCAACAACTCAAGAAGGCGGAGATGTTATCTTGAATAACCTTACAATTAAAAAAGCTACTACTGATGCAAAAGATACAAAAACTACAATTAACGCTAAAGGTAATGTAACTACAAAAGATGTTACAAAAACAGCTTCTAAACACGCAACAGAATCTGTTCATACATTCCCTCAAAGTGTAGAAGTAGATGAAAACGGTACTGCAAAAGATGGTCAAGTTCTTGATGTAAATCAAACTAAGCTGGTTATTAATACCAAAACTCAGATTACAGAACCTGAAAACAATACAAACGGCAGTATTGTAATCGATGTTAAAAATGCAAACAATAAAGATGCAGGTATTGAATTAACAGCTGAAAATAACAAATGGGATGAACAAATTGATAAAAATCAAGGTCCTGAAGTACATGTTAATGCTGTAGATGATGAACTTGCAGTTTCTAAGATTATTACAGATAAATTGTTCTTAGATAAAAACGATACGATGATTGCTTCTGATGTTCAATTAACTGAAGAACAATTATCCGGTCTTCCTGAAGGTACTCCATCTAAAGGTTATATCGAAGTTAGAGATAAGGGCGGTTTGAACTTAGACCCTAATGAAGGCTATAACCCTGAACCTGATGGTTTTGATTATACAGGTAATTATGATTCTGAAACTGACAAAACAATGGATGATGAAGGTACAACAATTACCACAACAACAGATCATAAACATACTATAGAGTTTGATAAACAAGGCGATAACGATGATTTCATTCTTGTTTATGATAAGACTACTGTTGATGAAGAAGAATGTCCTCCTCTACCTGATGTAGACTCTACAGATGATGATATTGATTCTTTAATTAATCAAATCAAACTTCCAAGAGAACAAGTTGAAATTTCAAAGACATCTAAAGTTTCTGATAATACAGTTGACCAAACAGCAAATATTATGTCAGCTGCTGCAAAAGTTGATATTAGCGAAGAAACTAATAACAATTCAAAAACAGAAAAAGATGACGAAAAAGAATAATAATTTGTCTATTGGATAAATCAGATAAAATAAAAACCACTAACCAAAATGGCTGGTGGTTTTTATTTTTAAAAGTTTAAGAAATTATTGCTGATATATCCAAACGTCATACCCTTTTGCTTTTAGATTTTGAGCATGATTTTTTGCTACTGAAAAATCTTGATATGAGCCCATTTGAACACTGAACACATCTCCGATTTTTTTAACAAACGGAGAAGAAGATGAATTAAGAGATTTAATTTCTGCTTGGGCAGCTTGTGCTTCTTCAAGAGTTGCATATCTTCCGATTAAAACTTTGGACATAATAGTAATATTTTTATTTATTGTGTTTTCTTGTGTTTTTTTGTTTGAATTATTAATAAGTTCATCTATAGGATTAGCAATTTTTGGTTTTAACATATCCTTGTTTTCGTTTTTTTGTTCTTTATTTTTTTCAAATTTTTCGCTGTTTTCTATTTTTTTATTTTTTTCCAAATGTATCGGATTAATTACTTCTTCTTGTTTTTGTTTTTCTATTATCTTTGCTTCATATGGAGCATTTTCTTCTTGTTGAATTAATATTAATCTTTTGTCAATTTTTCTTTGTTTTTCCTCATATAATTCTTCTTCATTGATATTATTAGTGTCAGTGGAGGGATTATTGAGTGAAATATTTTTTGAATATTCAATATCAACTTTGGTTGAATATTTCATAATTACTATAACGATAATTATAAACATTACAATAAATGTTGTTATGAATATTTGAAAAAGGAGGTTAAATTTTGAAAATTTTTTTTCTTCTTTGTTAACTTGTCCTTGAAGTTTATTTTTTTTATATGCAAAATAATTTGATGAATTAAAATTCATTATTCAACTACGCCTCTTACTTTGTACGTTGCCATTTTAATGTCGGTGGTTTCTTTTGAATATTTATCCATTATTTTAAGTGCAAATTCTTTGATGTCATTTATCCCCATTTCGCTCAGGTCTGAAGCTTCTATGGGTGCACCTTCTTTTATTATATTTAATGCAGTGTGGATAAGGCAAGAAGTTATTGATTTTGTTGCAATGGATACTGATAATTTCCTGTTTTTATAGAACAAGTCATCGCCTTTTCTTGTAACAAAAATGTTATATTCTTCCAGAGTTTCTTTAATAATTGATATAAAAAGTCTTTGCGCATAGACCATTGCAGTAAGAGATATATCATATTGTTCAATTATAAAATTTAACATTTTTTTTGAATAAATTGGTTCATTATTGATTACATCTTCAATATCTACCATTTCATCAATTTTTACATCAACTTCGCCAATAAAACCGATAATTGAATCGCCTTGAAGGTGAAAATTTTTGTAAATCCAATGAGGAGAAAGTTGTGATCCTATATATTTTATTTTTTTATCTGTAAAATGTGTGTTCATTTTAAAATATCTCCTTAATTAAATCAGGGTTTTTGCTGTTCAAAATAGCATTATATAAGAGTTTACATGACATGCATTTTCCGCAATGCTTTTTGTTTGTATTTTCTTTGGAGTTATAACAGCTTTTTAGAAATTTCAAAGGCGTGTTATTTTCAATTGCATAATTTACAATTGCCGTTTTGTCCATATCAATGCAAGGCGCGTATACTTGCGGATTTTTTAAGGTAGCATATTTGAAAAAATTATCCGCAATTTCAACAAAATCTTTGCTGTTATCATCAAAATCTCTTGCTTCTTCTTTATTTGCACCAAAAATAATATAGTCTATATTGTAGTTATCACAGTATGATGCTGCAATATTTAAAAATAATCCGTTTCTGTTAGGTATCCAGACTGAATTAAAATTGTCTAATTCATCATTATTTGGATTTGTTAAAGCATTGTTTAGCATTTTTTTTAAAAACGGAAGTTCTATAATTTCGTTTTGTACTTTATAGTATTTGCAAATTTCTATTGCTGCAAGTTTTTCTTCATGAAATGCTTTTTGACCGTAGTCAAAAGTTAGGGCTCTTGTTATTGTGCATTTTTTTCTTGCAATGTCTAATGATACAAGACTGTCTAATCCGCCTGATAATAGTATTATTCCTGTTTTATTCATTATTTTCCTCGTATTCGGTTATAATTTCTTTTGCATAATTTTTTAATTCGTTTTCAAAATCGTTATTTATTACTTCGTCTAAAATTTTTCTGTCTGAAATATTATACAATGCAACAAGGGCGTTTTTTTTAACTTCAATGCTATCATCGAATTTTAATCTTTCATATATTAAATCATAACTTTCATCAATATTTGAATTCATAAGTGTTTCGATAGTGCTGATTCTGACACGCTCAGATGGATCAAGAAGTGATTTTTTTAATATATTAAGTGCCATAGCATCTTTTTCAATATCCAGTTTAGACATTGCCTCTACTATTCGTTCTTTTAAATATGAGAACTTAGAAAGAAACATTTGTTTTGTATTTATTATTGAGTTAAACACTTTAAGAGCTCTTTTATCGCCGAGCATGCCAAGAGCGATAACGGCGGATTCTTTAACATAGGTTGATTTTTCTTTTTCATCACAAGCGATATTTCCTAATGTATCAAAAGCATTTTTATCGCCGATTTTTCCCAGTGCTTCCGCACAAGCCAGTCTAATTTTATAGTTAGAGTTTTTGTCGTTTAAACAATACATTAAAGCTGTTACCGAGCTTGTATCTTTGAAATTGGAAATTGTTTTTATTGCCAAAACTTTTAAATTTAAAAAATTATTTTCGTTATTTAGTCTTAAAATAAAATCTATTAAAAAAGGCAGACAATTTTTGTTTTTTGTTGCGTTTATATCTCTTATTGTGTGATTTAAAAGCATTTCGTCAGGGGAATTTTCCAAGATATATTTGTAAATTATTTCAAGTTCTTTGAAATTACATTTGCTTTTTAGATCTCTAAAAAGCACAGCATAATCCTTTGTGTGTTCAATTTTGTTGTTAAGGTATGAGATTATATTTTCGATATTTTTTTCGCCCATACTAAAAACCACGCTGACAAGTAAATTTAACCATAAAGAGCCATGCTTGTAAACTTTTTTAAACTATTTTTCAAAATACCCTTTAAAAGTTTTTGTTTTGGTGTTAAAACAAAACAGAACTAAAGTGAGTTTGTAAGATTAAGGATGTCGGAAGTTACTTTTCAGCAAGCAGTCGAGCAGATTAAAAATCAACTGGATATAGTGGATGTTATATCTCGCTATGTTGTGCTGAAAAAAACGGGTAGAAATTTTCAAGGACTGTGTCCTTTTCATAATGAGAAAACACCTTCTTTTGTTGTAACTCCGGATAAACAAATCTTTAAATGTTTTGGTTGCGGTGAAGGCGGCGATGTTCTTAGTTTTTTGATGAAAATAAATAATCAAACTTTTTCTGAAGTAATTGAAGAGCAAGCAGCAATTTTGGGAATTGAACTGCCTAAATTTTCAAATAAAAACAATACCTTATATAAAGCTGAAAAAGATAGACTCTATGATGCAATGGAGCAAGCACAAAAGTATTTTCAAAAAAATCTTTCATCTAATCAAAAAGCTCTTGAATATCTTGAAAAAAGAGGTATTAATGAAATTGCAATTTCCAAGTTTTCTTTGGGTTTAGCCCCTAAGGGACATTTTGAATTAAAAAATCATCTTACAAACCTTGGTTTTACAATTGATGAGTTAAATAAAGCAGGTCTTGTATATGAAAAAGACGGTGTTTTTTACGACAGATTTAAAAACAGGATTATAATACCAATAAAAGATGTCAATTCTAATACAATTGCGTTTGGTGCTCGTGCAATTATTGATGGACAAATGCCCAAGTATATTAATTCGCCTGAAAGTATAATTTATAATAAGAGCGCTGTGCTGTTTGGGCTAAATCGTGCTAAAGATGCAATTTCAAAAACTGACAGCGTAATATTCATGGAAGGATATTTTGATGTTATTTCGGCTCATCTTGGCGGGGTTGAAAATGCTGTTGCAACATGTGGAACAGCGCTGACTCCTCAGCATATTAAATTGATAAGTCGTTTCAGTCCTTCAAGAAGAATATTTCTTGCTTTTGATACTGATTCAGCCGGAAAAAAAGCAATTGAGCATGGTGCTGAAGTTATAAAAAACATATTTAGCTCATTGGGCGATATTAAACAGTATGATTCTAATTTTCAAAATACAACCGACAATGTTTGTGAAATCAGAGTTGTACAAGAAATTCAAGGAAAAGACCCTGATGAATTTATTAGGGAATTTGGCGGCGAAGAATATTTAAAAAAAGTTGAACAGGCGCCATTATTATTAGATTATCAGTTAAACCAAATTTATGAAGCCATAAAGGGCAAATTATCTCCTCAAGAAAAAAGCTCATATGTCATACAAATTGCTGATATTTTATCTCAAATTAAAAATCCGGTCATTTTGGACGATTATATAAAAGTAGCATCTTTTAAGTTAGATGTGTCACAGGTAATTTTAAAAACACAAATTCTTAATAAACAAACGGATGAATTTGGTATTTTAAAAATTGAAAATGAACAAACTGTTAATTCAAAGAAGATATTGAAAAATGATTCAAAAAGTCAATATGAATTGATGGAAGAAAATTTAATAAAACTTGCATTTGCTGCTCTAAAACCTGAAGAACAAGCATATTTCAGCGAGAAAACAAGTTCATATACCTGCGAAAATGAAGACAACGCAAAAATACTCAGCGCAATTGACAAAAATCTTGCGCAGGTAAATAATGTTGATGAACTAGCAAAAAAACTTTTTCTTGAGTTTTATAATGAACAGCATATTCAAAAGAAAATTTCAGATAATATTTTCTCCTCGCACGAATTTAACAACTTATCTCTTGAAGATTATAAAAAGGCGGTAGATGAAATTTTTATCCGATTAGAAAAATTGAAAGAGCAAAACAAAAAAGAAAATTTAAGGAAATTATTGAAAGATGAAACACTATCTCAAGATGAAAAACTTAAGCTTTCGCAAAAATTCTTTCAAGAATTACAACAACAATAAACAGATTGGAGAATAAACTAAATGAGCAGAAAAAGAAATCCCGACAGTTCTGTAATAAGCGTTATCGATAAATCAGAAGTTCTTGAAGATGATGAATATTTTGAAGGCAGTGACCTTGAAACGGATAATATATCCAATATCATGAGAACTCAGGGTGTTACAACTGTTGAAACATCATCTGTATCACACTTTTTCGATCAACATGATGACGAAGACGAACAAGGCGAAAATGATATTTCAATTCCTCGCGGAATTTCAGTTGATGACCCCGTTAGAATGTATTTAAGAGAAATTGGAAGAATAAAACTTTTAACTGCTGATGAAGAAATAGATTTAGCAAGAAAAATTGTTGCCGGTGGAAATTCCGGTGCTGTTGCAAAAAGAAAGCTGGTTCAGGCTAATTTGCGTCTTGTTGTTTCAATTGCTAAAAAATATGTCGGAAGAGGCATGTTGTTTTTAGATTTAATTCAAGAAGGAAATCTTGGTTTAATCAGAGCTGCAGAAAAGTTTGACCATGAAAGAGGATATAAATTTTCTACATATGCAACTTGGTGGATTAGACAAGCAATTACAAGAGCAATTGCTGATCAAGCAAGAACAATTAGAATCCCTGTTCATATGGTTGAAACAATTAATAAACTTAAAAAGGTTACAAGAAAATTAGCCCAAGAGCTTGCAAGAAAACCATCTGAAGAAGAACTATCAGCCGAAATGGGAATTTCAATTAACAAATTGAGAGAAATCATAAAGGTTGCACAAGAACCTTTATCTCTTGAAACTCCTATAGGCAAAGAAGAAGATTCTCGTTTGGGTGATTTTATTGAAGATAAAGACGCTGATGCTCCTGTTAAAACAGTTGCTCATGAGCTTTTAAGAGAAGATTTAGCCGAGGTTTTAGGGTCTTTATCCGCTCGCGAACGTGATGTTTTAAGATTGCGTTTTGGCATGGATGACGGCAGACAAAGAACACTTGAAGAAGTTGGACAATTATTTGGTGTTACTCGTGAGCGCATTCGTCAAATTGAAGCAAAAGCTTTAAGAAAATTGCGCCATCCAAATCGTTCAAAAAGATTAAAAGAATATGTTGAAGTTTAATTTTAAAACCCTCAAGATTTCTTGAGGGTTTTTTAATAGACAATTATAAAATTTATTATATAATTAAATAACTATATATTTTTGGGTTTCAAATGAATAAAAGTAAAGCAAAATTAATCATATTTACAGGCCCTTCAGGTGTTGGCAAGGGAACTATACTGTCTGATTTTTTCAAAAAAGTAGATAACAATATTGTTTATTCAATCTCTAATACTACAAGATTGCCAAGAGATGGCGAGATTAACGGAATGCATTATTTTTTCATTTCAAAGGATGAGTTTGAAAAAATGATTAATGAAGATGCTTTTTTAGAATATGCTTGTTATAGTGGAAATTATTACGGTACAAATAAAAATTTTGTTATGCAAAAAATTAAAGAAGGTAAAAGTGTGCTTCTTGAAATTGAATTAAAAGGAGCGCTTCAGGTTATGAAAAAATGTCCCGATGCAGTTACGATTTTTATTAAACCGCCGACTTTTGAAGAACTTGAAAAGCGCTTGAGAGGCAGACACAGCGAAAGTGAAGAAAGTATTTTGAAACGCCTTGAAAGTGCTAAAGAAGAATTAAATAACGCTGATAAATTTCACTATGTTATTGAAAATGATATTGTAGATAAGGCAGTTGATGAATTAATTGCAATTTACAACAAGGAAACTCGCAATGAATAAAAATATTTTGCTTGGAATAACTTCGTCTATTGCGGCATATAAGGCTTGTGAATTAATTAGATTATATAAAAAGAATAATTTTAGTGTAAAAGTTGTGTTGAGCGATAATGCTTCTAATTTTGTTTCACCTTTGGTTTTAGAAACTTTAACAAACGAAAAAGTTTATTACAATCAATATGAACCAAGGGTAGATGTTGAACATATAAGCCTTGCTGATTGGGCTGATGTTTTTGTCGTTGCGCCAATTAGTGCAAATACAATTTCAAAATGTTCACAAGGCATTGCTGATAATTTATTGACAAGTATTTTTTGTGCTTTTTTGGGTTCTAAAAAGCCGATTCTTTTAGCTCCGGCTATGAATAAAAACATGTATAATAATCCGATAATTCAAAATAATATAGAAAAATTAAAGCAATCCGGTTGTGATTTTGTTGATTGTGAAACAGGATTTCTTGCATGTGGCACTGAAGGTGTTGGCAGATTAGCTGATATTGAATTGATTTATCAAAAAACAAAAAGATTGATTTATCAAGATAAAACAAATAATTCAAAAAAAATTCTTGTAACTCTTGGAGGTACAAAAGAAAAGATTGATTCAGTCAGATATATTTCGAATTTTTCATCGGGCAAAATGGGAATTTCCATTGCCGATTGGGCATATAATTTTGGTTATGATGTAAGGGCTGTTTCTACAATTAACTTTAAGCGTAATTATCCTGTTGTTAATGTTAATTCTGCTATTGAAATGCTTGATGAATTAGAAAAACAAGATTTTGATTATTTGATAATGGCAGCTGCAGTTGGCGATTTTAGGGTTGAAAAAGAATCTGACCATAAGATTTCAAAGGAAAATGTAGATGATATTTTTGAATTAAAATTAATTAAAAATCCTGATGTTGTAAAAACAATTGCTCAAAATAAAAGAAAAGATCAAAAAATAATAGGTTTTTGCCTTTCTGATGGGGACATTGTGACATGTGCAAAAAATAAGCTCAAAAATAAATGTTTAGACTACATTGTCGCAAATGATGTAAAAACCGCTCTTAATACAGACTCAAATAAGGTTACAATAATTGAAAAAAGTGGTAGAATTATAAATATAGATTTAGATTTCAAAGATAACATTGCAAAAAAAATTCTGGAGGTTGTCTGTGATTAAAACCGACTATATTATTTCAAAAATTGAAAAATATGCATCACTGGAACTGGCTGAGCCTTGGGATAATTCCGGATGGCAAATAAATTTGGGACATGATTATACAAATAAAGTTTTAGTTGCTTTGTCTTTAACAAAAGATGTTTTAGAACAAGCTATTACTAATGATTGTGATT
Source organism: Candidatus Gastranaerophilales bacterium (assembly GCA_944327245.1). Classification (GTDB taxonomy): domain Bacteria; phylum Cyanobacteriota; class Vampirovibrionia; order Gastranaerophilales; family Gastranaerophilaceae; genus RUG14156. Next base: position 21,584 of record CALVHD010000008.1, on the reverse strand, counting down.
TGATTATTACACATCACCCTTTGATATTTAACTCAATTAAAAAAATTGATAATGCTCTTATTGCTGAAGCCATAAGGAATAATATCTGCGTATATAGTGCTCATACAAATTTGGATAAAACTTATGGTTCTACAACGGACGCCTTGTGTGGTGTTTTGGGTTTACAAAATCTTGTTACAGTTGAGGATTATATTAAAATTGCACACCTAAAAGATGAACTAGCGCTTGAACAATTAATCGAAAATACTAAACAGGCATTAAATCTTGAAAGCGTTAAGTTGATTAATCCTAACAATATTACTATTGTAAAAAATGTTGCAATTTGTGCCGGCGGCGGCGGAAGCTTTGTTGATAAGATAAAAGATTATGATGTTGATGTTTATATTACAGGAGATATAAAATTTCATAAGGCTCTTGAGGTTGATGGTTTTGCAGTTATTGATGTCGGACATTTTGAGTCGGAATTGCCTGTTTTACCTTTAATTCAGGGTTTAATTGCAAAAACAAAAGTTGAAGTCATAATAGCCAAAGAAGAAAAACCATGGGTGATGGTTTAATGAGTATAAGGTTTTTAACTTCGGGCGAATCACACGGCCAAGCGCTTAATGCAATTATTGAGGGAATTCCCTATGGATATGAACTTGATTTTGATTTTATAAATTCTGAACTTGCTTCGCGTCAAGAGGGTGTTGGACGCGGGGGAAGAATGCAGATTGAAAAAGATAAAATTAAAATTAAATCAGGGGTGCGTCATTCAATTACAACTGCAAGTCCAATTTCTATTGAAATTGAAAACAAAGATTGGGAAAATTGGATTTATCCGATGAGTGTTCAAAAAATTGATTTTTCTTCTTTGGATAAAAATTTAGTTGATGAAATTAATGAAAAAATTGCCCAAAAGAAAATAACACGCTTTCGTCCTGCACATGCTGATTTAGCTGGTGCGCTGAAGTACGGTTTTGATGATTTGCGATATGTATTAGAGCGCTCAAGTGCTAGAGAAACTGCAACAAGAGTTGCTTTGGGCGCAATATGTCAAAATATTTTAAAATATTATAATATTGATTTTTCTTTTGAAATTTTATCTATAGGCGAGTGCGTTGATAAAGAAAAATTTGATGATTATATCAAAGAATACCAAAAAGAAGGTGATAGCCTTGGCGGTGTTATAAAAATTGTAATTAAAAATGTTCCGGTGGGCTTGGGTAGTTTTATTCATTGGGATAAAAGGCTTGATGGCAAATTGGCACAGGCTTTGATGTCCATTCCTGCAATAAAATCCGTTGAAGTTGGACTGGGAAAGAAATACGCGCAAATTTCCGGTTACAATTCTCATGATGAAATTTATTATAATGAGAAATATTATCATAAAACAAATAATTCAGGCGGAATTGAAGGCGGTATGTCAAATGGTGAAGATATTATATTAACTGTTGCTATGAAGCCTATTCCTACTATGAAAAAAGCACTTAACAGTATTGAAATTAAATCTCATAAATCTTCTTTGGCTCATTTTGAAAGAGCGGATAATTGCGCAGTTTATGCCTGTGGAGTGGTTGCAAAGAACATGTGTGCTATTGTTCTTTTAGATGTTTTTTTAGATAAATTTGGTTCTGATTGCAAAGTTGATATAGATAATTCATTTGAAAACTATAAAAAGAGGATTAATGAACTATAATAAGATTGCACTAATTGGAATGATGGGTTGTGGAAAAACAACAGTGGCAAAGTGCTTGGCTAAAAAAATTTCCTATAGTCTTTTTGAAATGGATGAAATATTCGAAAAAGAAAACTCAATAAAAATAAGAGATTTTTTTGAGCGGTTCGGAGAAGAAAAATTTAGAGAATTGGAAACCGAGATTTTAAGAAAAATATCCAAAAATGTTAATTTTATTTTGTCTTGCGGCGGCGGTGTAATTTTAAAAGAAGAAAATAGAAAAATTTTATTTGAGAAAGATATTTTTACAATTTATCTTTGTGCAAGTTCTGATACTATTTTTGAAAGAATTAAAAATAATTCCGATAGACCTTTACTTTTAGTTCAAAATCCTAAAGATGAAATTGAAAAAATTATTAAACAAAGAGAAAAATATTACAATCTTGCAAATATTAAAATTAAAACAGATAATAAATCTGTGGAAGAAATAGTTAGTGAAATTTTAGAAAATTATGGAAAAAATATTAATTTCAGCAAATGAAGATTTAAAAAGTGAAATATTTATTAAAAATGGTCTGGTAAACTCAATTGAAGATTTTATAGATGTGGACAATTGTTTTCTTATTACAAATACCACTATTGAAAAATTATATTCTAAATTCATAAAAAAATTTAATAAAAAAAGAATTATTGTAATAAAAGATGGTGAAAGATATAAGAATATTAAAACCTATTCTGAAATACTAAATAAATTATTGAAAGAAAAAATAGAAAGAAAAGATTGCATTATAGCATTTGGCGGTGGAGTTGTCGGAGATTTGGCAGGTTTTTGCGCAAATAGTGCTTTAAGGGGTGTTAAATTAATACAAATGCCTACAACTCTTCTTGCAATGTGCGATTCTTCGATTGGCGGTAAGACCGGTTTTAATTCAAAGTATGGAAAGAATTTAATCGGTTCATTTTATCTTGCTTCAAAGGTGTTAATTGACCCTGATTTTTTGAATACTTTAAATGAACATGAATATAAATGCGGATTGGGTGAGATTGTTAAATACGCATTGATAGAAAAGTCTTGTAAAAATGATGTTAAATATAACCTGTTGGAAATTTTGTCAAAATATCAAACTCAAGATGTAAAAAATGAAATTGGATATATTATTAAGGCTTGCGCCCACTTAAAAGCAAGGGTTGTTGAATTAGACAGATTAGAAGGCGGATTGAGAAAAATTTTAAATTTTGGACATACATACGCACATGCAATTGAAACTCTTTCAAATTATAAATATTTTTCACACGGAGAAGTTGTTGCATATGGGATAAAATGTGCATCAAAATTATCTTTTAATCTTGGAATAATAGATAGGGATTATTTTGATAGAATAGATTATCTTTTAAATAAATTTCAGTTAGTCCAAAAGGAAGTTAAATACAAAAGCAAGGATATTGTAAGGCTTATGGAGCAAGATAAAAAGGTTGAAAATCAAAAAATTAACCTGCTTGTTCCAACGGCTCCTGCTGTTGTTGAGCTATTTGATAATATCGATTTGCCTTCAATTGAAGCTTCACTGCTTTAGCGTGATTTCCAAGTTTTTCCATAACTATTGCTGCTTGTTCATAGTTGTGAGCAATTTCTTCAGGGCTTTCATTAGTTCTTGAAAAAACAGCAAGAGCATTTTTGTAGCTGTCAATTGCTTTGTCATTTTCTCCTAAATATTGATAATTTTGAGCGGTGGAGGAATAAGTCTTGGCAATTGTTTTGTCGCTATTTGAGGTTATGGCTGTTTCTATTGCTAAATCAGAATAATTTTGAGTATTTTCAATGTCGTATTGTTTTGTAAATAATGAAGCTATTTTTGATAATACACAGGCTTGAGCTTTTGAATTATCAGCTTCGCCACTGTATGCAACGCTTGAAAGATAGTTATCTAAAGCTGGAGAATATTCTTTAAATTCGTCATAAATTTGACCTGATTTATAAAAAGCTTTTGCTTTCAGGTTTAAGTCATCAGCTTTTGTTGCTTCCCAATAATCTCTTAGTGCATAGTCGACATAGTCGTAGCTGTCAAAAATTTTTCCTCTTTCAAAGTGTATTGCAGCTTTTATGTTTTCGTTAATTTCTTCACTTTGTGAAAGAATTCCTAAAGCTTCATTTAATAGGTTGATTGCTTTTGTATCTCCTTGATTTGTATCAGGTTGTTTTTTTGCTTGAGTAAATAATACTTTAGCTTTATCATCAAGTTCATTTATTGGACTAAAAGGAGTTTTTGCAACATAGGTTATTTTTATTCCGTCTGTTTTTGTATCAGAATCAGAAATTTCCAGATCGCTTTCAATATTTATTTTTTCTTGCTGCTGAATATTTGGATGTATGGAAATTTCTTGTGGTGTGTTTGGTGCTTGTTCATCTTTTGAAACAATTTGTTCTGCTTTTTTTGCAGATTCAGGCTGTATTTGAAATTGATTTTGTTCAGGGGCTGTTTGTTCTTGAAGTTGTTCTTTTTTTGCAGCATCAATTTTAGCTTGTGCCTTTTGGGGAAATTCCAAAAGAAAGTCTGGGTTTATTTCGTCGGGGTTTGCTTTGATATTGATTTTTTGTAAAAAAAGTGCGTCAATCCATCCTTCTACAACATTGGATGGCTTGTTAAGGCTTTTTGCAATATATGCATCGGAAATTCTTGAAGCATTTTTTAAATTTGCAAGTACTATTTCTCTGGAAGGATTTTCTTTTTTGGACTCTTTGTCTACCAGATTTAAGTACATATTAACTTCTTCGCTTACGTCCTGAGGCGCATTTATAGCAAGAATGGTGCTTCTGAAATCGGTTAATACTTGACTTATATTGATTTGACCTTTTGTATAATCAATGGCTACTTTAGTGCCGTTGGGGAATGTGTTTTGTTTTTTATTTTGATTATTATTGTCAGATACGGGAATTTGCGCACTGCTCGATTGCTCGTCTTGGTTTGTGCGAGAAATGTTTTGTTTTCTGTAGTTTATATTTATAGGATAAATTGAATTATACAAAATATACCCCTGAAATTCCCAATTTTATTATAGAAAAAATTATTTTGTATTTAGTCATACAAATGGTTTAAAATTAACTATCTTATACCAACAATTTAACAATTTTTGACCTAAAATCAAATTTTTCCATGCTTTTGTAAAAATTTTGTATATATTTTTAACAATATTTAAAAATTGAGCATGGAAGTAATGCTTTTAGATTATAATACTATTAGATTATTAGGAGTTTAATATGCCTCAATATGTTTTTAAAATGAAAAAGGGTGAATTAGAAATAGAATTTTCTTCTGATGATGCAGATTTTGTTGAACAGCAATTAGAAAAATGGAGAGAAGAAATTCTTAAAAAACACGTTCAACAAGATTAGGATAGGTTTGTGTATTACAATATAAAAATTAAATGTGATGGTTGTGAATTTTGCTTAGATTCCAATAATAAAGTCATAATTGAAAGCGAAATGGATAAATATTTCGCTGTGATGTTTGGCGCTAGTCAAGAATTTAAATCGCATTTAAAAGATGTAAAAATTATTGATACTAATGTAAAATCAATTGAAGATTTTAAAAATGATGAAACAAAAAATGCAGAAATTGAAAATTGCAATCAGGAATATCAAAAAGTTGTTTTAGATGATGATTGTGTTGAATTTTCTGATGAAGCGCCGGTGATTGAATCTGCAATTGAGGTACCTTGTTGTGAGGATGTTTCTTCTAAGGTAAATAACACTGATAATAATTCAATTGAAACACCTGTATCGACTGAATTGACTCCATCTTTAAATTCTGAAATTCCAAGCATTAATGAAAATACCAGTCTCGAAGAAATTATAGTGAGTGAGCCCTTGCCTTCTGCTGTTGAGAGTACTGATGTCTTTTTTGATAGCATAGACAAAAATACTTCAGATAAAAATATTGATGATTTAATTGAGATGGTAGAAAAAGAAATTGATGCAGTTGATATAACGGATGTTTCAAATGTTGATGATGTATTGGTTGATAAAAACAATGTATCTAAAATTAATACATTTACATCTGAAGAAGATCTTGTGTTTGATAAAAACGACGTTTTGCAAGTTGAGCTTCCTTGTAAAGATGTTGAAAATCAAGATGTCAATTTTACTGCTGTTCAAGAGGATGTTAATGAAATTGATAATTATGATATAGACAAAAATGAAACTAATGAAGTAAAAAAAATAAATGACAATCAAAATGATTGTGAACAAATTAGCATAGATAATCTTATTGCGCTCAATATGAATAATAATTCAGACACTGTTGAGATAAATAGATGTGATAATTTGAATGAGCAAACTTCTTTTGAAGACATTAATCAGGCTAAGTTAGATGATATTTTTTCTTCAAATACAGATAATGATATTGAAAAAGATGTAGTAGCTAATACATTGCTAGATGAAATTAATATTAATCCTATTCCTTCATATAAAGAATATCTTGAAAATATAAATGAGGAAAATAATAAATCATCTGATATTGAGAACAGCACCAAGAATTCTGTTGAACAAAATGAAGATAAAAAAATGGATTTTAAATTTTTCTTAGCTGGTTTTAGAACAACGGAAATTATTGACGAATTTTTAATTTGCTCTTATTATATAAAAAATATCTTACATCAAAACTGTTTTTCGATGAAATTTATTAATTCAAATATATATAAAGCAACAGGTGAAATTGCAAATATGGAAGTAGTTGATAAATTAATAGATTTAGGCTATGTAAAAACAGTTGAAATTGAAGGTATGAAAAAGTATACAATAACTGCAGATGGTGAAGCATATTTTGCTTCAAAGTTTAATAGCTAGATGAATTATATTTTTATATTTTTAATAATTATTTCTTTTGTTTGTGCCGCAATCAATCATAGGCTTGATATAGCAGTAGATGAGATGTTGGCCGCAAGTCAAAAAGCGGTTGAAATTGCGTTTGGTTTAATAGGTATTATGGGTTTTTGGCTTGGGATTGTAAATATTGCAAAAAAATCAGGTTTGATGGATGTACTATCAAGGTTAATTCAAAAGCCTTTGTTGTTGATTTTTCCGGATATAAAGGATAATAAAGAAGCGCAAAGTAATATTGCTCTTAATATCAGCGCGAATGCATTAGGCTTGTCAAATGCTGCAACGCCTTTTGGAATTAAAGCAATGGAAAATTTGCAAAGTCAAAATAAAGATAAAACAAAAGCCACAAATTCAATGTGTACTTTTTTGGCAATGAATACCGCAGGTTTTCAAATTGTGCCTGCTGTAGTGATTGCAATTTTGAGTGCAAACGGAATGGAAAACCCGACACAAATCATTCTTCCGACATTAATAGTTACTTCAATTGCTTTTATATCCGCATTGTTTTTTGTAAAAGTGTTAGAGAGGTTTTATAAATGATTAATATTTTAAATGCTTTATCACTTTGGATTTTACCTTGTATTATAATATATATTTTGATATATGCGCTTTTGAAAAAAACTCCCGCCTATGAAGCTTTTGTAGATGGAGCAAATGAGGGTTTTAAAATTGCAATTAAAATTATTCCATACTTGATAGCTATAATGGTTTGTACTGCTCTATTTCGTGCAAGCGGTGCAATAGATATTATTGAAAATTTACTAAAACCTGTTTTAGATTATTTTAAAATTCCCATTGAAACAACAATAATTATGTTGACTCGTTCTCTTTCCGGTTCTGCAACATTGGGAGTTTTGGCTGATATTATTAACCAAACAGGTGTTAATTCTTATGCAACAAAACTTGCAGCAGTTATAACCGGCAGCAGTGAAACAACTTTCTATGTTGCAAGTGTTTATTTTGGAGCTGTAGGAATAAAAAAGTTCAGACATGCTCTTTTAGCAGGTATTTTGGCTGATATAGCAGGTATCGTTGCTGCTGTATATGTGTGTTCAATTTTCTTTTTATAATTTATTCAAAATAGCCGATATAGTCTAAATTTCTATATAAACCACAATAATCCAAGCCAAATCCGACAATAAATTTATCATCAATTTCATATGCTATAAAGTCGGGTTCTATATCAAATTTTCTTGCACATTTTTTGTCAAATAAAACGGCCAATTTAACATCTTTTGCTTTACAGTTTAATTTGACAAATTTCATTAAAAAATCAAGAGTTAAACCGGTATCTATTATATCTTCAACAATCATAACATTTTCATCTTTTAGCGTAGGTAATGACAGATTGAAAGATTTAACTTTGCCTGAAGATTTAAAATTGTCCCCATAGCTTGATAGTGAAACAAACTCCATTTTAACAGGCATTTTAAGATGTTTTACAAGTTCTGTGTAAAACATTACTGCACCCCTTAATACGCAAATCAATGTCAGAGGTTCGTTTTCATTATATTTTGAATTTATTTTATCTGCCAATTCTTTAATTCTTTTATGAAGAGAATTTGAATCAATTAGGATTTTTAAATCTTTTATATTTTTATCCATCAATTTTTCTCCAAGTTAATTTATAACAGTCTATGTTGTTTTGTTTATATTTTTCGCTTATTTTATAACCTATAACCCAGCATACTTCCTTGTCTTTTGTTAGCAAAAGGATTTCATCTTTTTTGTTTTGTTCAACTTTTTCGTTTATTAAAAAATCTTTTAACTTCATTTTATCACTTTTGGTGCCGTACGGGCAAAATTTATCGCCGTTTTTTCTGTGTCTTAGCTCGAGCGGAAAATCAAAATTCAAATAACACGTATTTTCTTTTGAATTGGGGTAAATTTTATCTTCTTTTTTTGCTTTTTCAATTGTTAATAAACCATTTTCAAAATAAAATTCGCCCGTTGAAAGAATTTTAATAACTTTTTCATTTTTGATTGTTTTTGTTTGTATATATATCAGATTATTTTTTTTCAAAAGAAAACAATTTTTATTTAGTGAGATTTTATTTTTTGAATTATCTGATATAAAGTTATCGTATCTGTATAGATTTTTTGAATTTCTGTATTTCAAATAGTCTTTAAGATAATCATTAAGTATTTCAAGCCTCAGTGCTTGATTTAATTTTAGAAATTCAGTTAATTTAATTTCATTATTTTTGATGATTTTATCTTTAATAGATAAAATTAAGTTATCTATAATTGTTTTTGTGTTAATTGAGTTTATAATGAGATTTTCAATTGAACTAAGATAGTTTGGATTAATCAATTCCATTTGAGGCATAATTTTTTTTCTGATTAAATTTCTTTTATATTTTACATCTTCATTTGAGCTATCAATTTTGTATTCTATATTATTTATTTTTAAATATTCAAGAATATCTTTTTTTTCAATTTTTAACAGCGGTCTGTAGTAAATATCTCGATTTTCCGGAATACAGGTTAAACCCTTGATTGATGTTCCTTTTATCAGTCTGTATATTAGTGTTTCAATGTTGTCATTTTTATTGTGTCCTAATATAACCGAATCTGTGTTAAATTTTTTAGCGGACTCGATAAAAAAATTATATCTTAATTCTCTGGCTGTTTCTTCATTTTTCTTTGCGTTGTTTGGTGCTTTTTTAATATAATATTTTGCATTTATCTTTTTAGCAAAATCAACGGTAAAACGCTCTTCTTCTTGTGCTTCTTTTCTCCATCCGTGATTAAAGTATGCAAGAATTAATTCGAGGTTTAATTCTTTTTGGAGTTTTGAGATTATATGTGCTAAAGCGCAGCTATCTGGTCCTGCTGAAAAACCAATAACTACGCTTTTGTTTTTTATATTATATTTATTTAAAAAATTTTTTACCGTTTCAATCATTTTATTATAAAACAGGTAGATCGCCTTTAACGTCAGCTACACTTGCTCCATCAAGCTTAAATACTTTGCACAAGGCTAAAGCGGCTTGTGATGAATATTTTTTCTCAACAAGGCAGCTTATTTTGATTTCACTTGTTGAAATCATTTTTATGTTTATATTTTCTTTTGCCAGTGTGTCAAACATTGTTGCGGCTATCCCCGGTCTATCTATCATTCCGGCGCCTACTATTGAAACTTTAACAATATCTTCGTCAATAAAAATATTGGAAGCTGATAAGATTTCGTTTATTTTACCTTTAATGTTGTTGAATTTATCTATATCGCTTTTTGATATTGTGAAAGCAATATCGTTTGTATTTTTTTGATGTCTTGCATAAGATTGTATAATCATATCTACGCTTAAATTTTCATTAGCCAATAAATTAAACAATTTTGCGGCATTCCCCGGCTCATCAACAATGTCACAAATAACTATTCTTATTTGCGATGTGTCGCATGCAAGCCCTGTAACAGGTTTATTCAATTCCATTTCATCAACTCCTATTATTAAAGTTCCTAAATCATCAAGTTTAAATGAGCTTCTTACTCTCATTGGCATTTTATGAAGTTTTGCTGTTTCGACTGATCTTGGGTGTAATACATTTGCTCCGACTCTGGCAAGTTCCAGCATTTCTTCATATGATATTTCTTTTAATTTTTTGGCTGTTGTTACTACTCTTGGGTCGGCCGTGTATACTCCTTCAACATCGGAATAAATATCACATCTGTTTGCTTTAAGCGCACATGCAAGAGCAACGGCAGTAGTGTCTGAGCCGCCCCTGCCTAGTGTTGTAATTTCATTATCTTGGCAAACTCCTTGAAAACCTGCAACAATAACTATGTTATCTTCATCCAAACATTTTTGTATTTTTTTTGTATCTATGTTTAAAATTCTTGCGCACATATGACAGTCTTCGGTTCTGATACCTGCTTGAAGTCCGGTAAAGCTAATGGCTTTATGCCCAAGTTCGTTAATAGCCATTGCCAATAAAGACATAGAGATTTGCTCTCCTGTTGACAAAAGCATATCCATTTCTCTTGGAGAGGGATTTAGGGTGATATTTTTTGCCAATTTTACAAGTTCATCTGTAGTATGTCCCATTGCAGAAACTACTACGACAACATTGTTGCCGTTTAATTTTTCTTTTATAACGGCTTGAGCTACATTTTTGATTTTTTCACTGTCTGCAACCGATGTTCCGCCAAATTTTTGTACGATTAGCCCCATAGTTACCTCTTAACAATCATTACTGTTTATATAATTCATTATTTCTTCAACTAAATTGCTTTGTTGAAAGTTTGTCTGTATTTTATCACAAATTTGCAAAATTGTGTTTTTTAGTTCGATATTTTGCTTGTCATTTTTGTACATTTCAAGCAATGCCATAGCTTTTATGATTAAAAAATCTTCATCTTCGCCTTTTGATTCTTCGCACTCATTTAGTATATCCAGCGCCTTTTGAATTTTGTTTAGTTTCAGATTACATTCTGCTAATGCTATTTTTGCCGATACAAGATTATTGTCTGATTTGATTGCGTCTTGCAGTTTTTCTTCGGCTCTGTATAAATCATTTGCTTTCATCAATATAAATCCGTATTTGAATATTATAATCGGATTTTTTTTATCAAGTTCGTATGCGCTTCTTGCATACCTTGTTGCTTTTGTGTAATCGTTTTCTTTATCTGCATATGTTAAAGCGAGATTTAAGTATGCATTTATGTTGTTTTTATCGTAATCCAGAGTTTTTTTCCAATATTTTATTGCATTTTTGTTATCGTTTAATTTATGATAGGCACCTGCTATGTTGAAATAAGATTTTTTTAAGTTTGCATCTAGTGACAATGCCTTTTTATAACAATCAATTGCCTTTTGATATTGTTCCGTTTTCATATAAATCTGTGCTAAGTTAAAGTGAGCATAGGCAAATTCAGGTTTTAGCTCCATAACTTTTTTGATTTCATTTTGAGCTTCATCATATTTGTCAAGTTTGATGTATGAATATGACAGGGCGTTATGTGAAATGTATTCATCATCTTTTAATTCAATTGATTTATGGAATTTCGGGATTGAGTCTTCGAATTTGTCAAAATGAGAAAGCGCAACCCCCCATGAATTATAGTATTTCCAGTCAGATTCGTTATATTGTTCATATTTTTCAAAAGATTTGAGGCAGTTTATTTCATCATTTAAATTTAAATAGCTTTCGCAAATCAGTATGAAATTCTCTTTTTTTTGAGGGTTAATAGAGGAACTTTTTTTGCAATATTCGATACAATCTTGAAACATGCCTAATTTTAATGAGCATAGTCCGCACAAATGAAGCGCATCTGTGTTAAACGGTTCATTTGAAAGTACTTTTTTTAATTTTGATAGAGCTGATTTGTATTCTTTTTGTTCAATCAAAATCATGCTCCACATCATTATTGGCTGAACCGATGTCGGGTCAAGCAGATATGCTTTTTGCAGCAGGATTTTTGCATTTTCTTTTTGATTATTTTTTATGCAAAAAATTCCATAATTTAGATATGTAGAAGGATTTGTTCTGTCTAAGTCCAGTGATTTTTCAAAAGCGGATTTTGCAAGATTATTTTCGTTTAATTCGCTGTATGCTCCTGCCAGATATCCCCATGCTCTTCCGTTTGTAGGGTTAAGTTTAATTGCTTTTTTGAAATTCTTCAACGCTAAAGCAAATTTTTCTTCTTGCGCATATGCAATCCCTAAATTTATATATGCTTCAGGATTTGCTTCGTTCATTATAACGCTTTGTTTTAATTTTTCGATGCCTTTATCTTTTTTGCCGTTATTAATCAGAAATAAACCCCAGTTTATATAAGCATAAGAAGGCAGCGCCGGTTCTTTTGTAATTAATTTATATTGATTTATATGCTTATTAAAAGTTTCAACCGAGTTAAACAGGTTATTTATATATCTTATAAAATTAAAAATAATATTCATTATAATCCTGCTAAAGTGTCCGCTATCTCTCTTATAGCGCCGTTACCGCCATAATTTTCCGTAATTTGCAGCCCTTCGACTTTGACGGTTAATATTGGATTTAAATTTTTGGGCGCTATTTTATATTTTACAAGCTCCATTGCGGGAATGTCATTTATATCATCTCCTATATAGAGAACTTCTGATGGCAAAAGGTTATATTTTTTCATTATTTCATTTAAAACAATTCCTTTTTGCCTTATACCGCCATGGATTTCTTGTATATTAAATTTTTCTTTAAAATAATTCAGAATATTGCTTTTTTCTCCTGAAATTATTCCGAAGTTTATTCCGGATTTTATAATTATTGATACCCCCATAATATCTTTAAAATTTAGTTTTTTTTGAACTTCATTTTTTTCTGATATATAAACTGAGCCATCTGTAAATACGCCGTCAAAATCGCTAATTACCATTTTAATATCTTTTGATAAATTTAGCATTATTTTCTCCTTAATTTTTTTCTAATAGGCAATTCGCTTTCATAAACAACCTTGTTGCCGTCCCCTAAAATATCGGGAATGTTTCTTATATCTCTAACCAGTTTTCTTAAACCTTCCGGTTCTAAGCTTGCAGCTTGGTCAGAGCCCCACATTGTTCTATCCAGTGTAATGTGTCTTTCAATGGAACATGCTCCCAAAATAACAGCTGCGCTTGAGGGGAAGATTCCTTTTTCATGTCCTGAAAAGCCAATAGGGCAGTTATATCTTTCTTTTAGTTTAGGAATTACTTTTAAATTAATTTCATTGTTTTTAGTAGGATATGTTGAAGTGCAGTGATATATAACTAAATTATCATTTCCAAGTGTTTTGACAGCTTCATCTATTTCTTCAATTGTAGACATTCCTGTTGATAGTAAAATCGGTTTGTTAGTGCTTTTCACTTTTTTTAAAAGTTCGGTATCGCTAAGGCAGGCAGATGAAATTTTGTGTGCACACACGTCAAATTGTTCAATGAAATCAACACTTTCAACATCCCAGCAAGAGGCAAACCAGAGCATTCCTATTTTTTTGCAATACTCATCAATTGTTTTATATTCGCTATAGCCAAATTCAAGACCTCTTTTTAAATCGCCGTTAGTATTACCAAAAACACTCTGTCTTGGTGCTTCAAGTTCTTCTTTTGTGTATACTTTTTCTATTGTTCTTTTTTGAAATTTTACTGCGTTACAACCGCATAGGTGTGCAATATCAATCAATTTTTTAGTAATTTCAATACTTCCGTTATGATTAATTCCGATTTCAGCTACGATAAAACAAGGTTTGCCGTCTCCTATTGTGAGATTTTTTATTTTAACCGTTTTGTTCATCTTTAATTCCCGTATTTTCTTCTATATCCTTAATAAAAGTAATGTTATTTTGTGTTGCACCTATTAAACAACATTTTCCGTTTGTTTTAATTATGTGCAGGGATTTATTCTGACCCAATGAAGTTGTTGATAAAATTTCAATGTCATAAGGGCTGATTTCATTATTGTTTACTTTTACTTTTATTAGTTTTTGATATATGTAACTTGTTAAGTAAACCAGAAATATTACTACGAATAATCCGAGAAAAAGGCTGAAATAATTTGGTTCATACATATTGTTATTTAAGGCTTTTTCTATTTCTTCATTTTCTGTATATAATTCTGAAGCTGCAAAGGAGGCAAATGTAAGCAAATTGAATATTATTAATATATATTTAAGCATTTTAACCTCCAAAATTAGAAGTTATTATATCTGATATTACAGGCAAATAGGGTTTTTTCCCTAATAAAGACATTATAGCTAAATAAGTTGCTAATATTGTAACAAGAAGACCTGAGATGCTAAATGTAAAATATAGCGGTGTTTGATTAAAAAATAAGTCAAATGATTTTGCCAGATTACCAACAAACGGAATAACACTTATAAAGTTAATTGCTATGCTGTATATTAAAGAAACAACAGCAAGGCAAACTGATACAAAAATTGATTGATACAAATTAAAAGACAAAAACGGACTAATTCTTTTTTTTGTAACATTAGCAAAAATAATCCAAATAATACTAAAAATTCCGAATGTGTAGTAAGATAAAACGGAAACAACTCTATCTGTGATTGTATTATTCATAAATGCCTTTCATTTTGTTTTTAATATATTGATCTGCCATTTCTATGTATATAAGTTTTATTTCGTTATCTTTTGGAGCCTGTTTCATCGCACGTTTGTAATATTTTATTGCTTGTGTATAATTATCAAGCATTACATATACATTTGCAATAAATGTTGAAATTTTTGGATTGTCAGGCATTAGTTTTTGCACTGTTTTATATATAATTAGAGCTTCTTCATATCTTTTTTCGTCTACTAATATATTTGCAAGCAAAATATAAGCGTTTGGTTTGTTGGGGTCTATTTCTATTGCTTGCTTTAAAGAATCAATTGCTTTTGAAAATTCATAATTATCGCAATATGCTATTGCTCTGCATACCCAAGCAGGATAATAATTTTCATCAAGCTCTATTGCTTTTTTAAAATAGTCTTGCGCACTTTTAAAATTCTTTAATGTTGCAAAGGTGTTTGCAAGGCAAACAACCGCTTTAATATCATTATTATTTAAATCATAGGCTTTTTCGTAGTATGAAAGAGCATCATTTATATTGCCTGTTTTTTGTTCGATATTTGCAATACTAATATAATTTTCGCCATTGGTGTTATCCAGTTCAATTGCTTTTAAGTAGTATTTTTTTGCTTCATTTAAATTATCAACATCTTGATATAAATATCCAAGAGCAGCATATATGTCTGATTTGTCAGGATTTAATTCCAGAGCTTTTTGATAATTTGAAAGAGCAAGCTCGAAATTTTCAATTTCAGCATATACATTTCCTAAATTGAAATATACTGCGTAGTTGTCAGGTTCGATATTGATAGATTTTTTATAGCAATTAATGGCATCTAAGTATAATTTTTTGTAAAAATAAATACTTCCAAGATTAATTAATGCCTGAAAATTATTTGGCTGTATTTCAAGAATTTGTTTATACACCAATAAAGCATTGTTTAAATCATCACTTCCGATATAATAATTTGCAAGATTTATGTAGTTTTCTATTTTGGAAGGATTTGCATCTATTTTTTGTTTTAACTCCGCAACAATATTTTCTCTGAACAATTTTATTCTCCAATATCAATTAAATACTTTTGTATTTTCAAAAATAAATCTGCTTTGCGCTAGTGCCATGTTTTTAAGTGAACAAATTCCATCACATTCACAATCGATTACTCCAATCGATTTTAATCGATTAGCAACCATTTCATTTAGCTCATTTGTTTTAATAAAAAGTGCACATTCTGAATTGCACATTGTATTTTTAAAAGGACAATTTTTCATAAAAATATTATACACTAAAATATTTATTTGTTATAATCTAAATATGAAAAATATATTGTTTGTTATAGATGATATTGAATATAAATATTTTGAATTTAACAAGCTTGTTACAAATTTTTGGCTTATTTGGGAATATTTAAATCGGGGTAATAATGTTTTTATTACTCTTAAAAAGTGGCTTTATCAAAAAAGAAACATTTCTTTTTGTATTTCAAATAAAGTATATAAATTTGAAGATGACATCAAATTTGATAAAAATATCGTTAATTTTAGGCTGGAAGATTTTGATATGATATTTTTCAGGCCCGATCCGCCTGTTGATATAGATTACATTAATGCAGGTTATATTTTATCAAATGTAAATAAAAGCAAGACATTAATTTTGAATAATCCATCTGCAATTATAAATAAAAATGAAAAACTATATATTAATGAATTTCAAGATATAATTCCGGATAATATTGTTTCTGCTGATGAAAAAACAATAAAAAATTTTTTATTTGAAAAAAAAGAAATTATAATTAAGCCTCTAAACAGATGTTTCGGTTCCGGTGTGTTTTATTTAAATGATTCCGATAAAAATATTAATTCAATCTTAATTTCGGCAACTAATAATTATAAAACGCAAGTAATGGTTCAAGAATATCTTCCTGAAATTAAAAACGGAGATAAAAGATTGATATATGTCTGCGGAAAAATATTTGATTATTGTGTTAGTAAGGTTGCAACAAATAATGATTTTAAGTTTAACGAACATAATAAAGACACTTTAAAATTTGCGCAATTGACTCGGGAAGAAAAATTAATTGAGCAAAAAGTTAAAGAAAAATTTGAAAAAGACGGTATTTATCTTGCAGGGCTTGATGTGATAGATGGAAAAATTATAGAAATTAATATTACAAGTCCATGCTTTTTTATAAATGAAATAAACAATATTTTTAATGTAAATTTTGAGAAAATAATAATTGATAGAATAGAAGAATACGCAAACAAAAGAAATGAGGCAGTTTTGGAGTTTGTTTAAAAATTTTAATAAAAGTTAAATAAAAGAGCAAAATAAAAAATTTACATGAGTTATATAGGTACTATGAAACTAAATACTGTAAATTCGCAAATAAAAAACAACAAAATGCACGAAAATCATGCATATATACACAAGCAAAATAATTTTGGCAGTGTAAATTTTAAGGAACGCGAAAAGGAAAATAACTACAAATATAATACAAACAGACCCGCACAGGCGATTAGCTTTGGCGGGTCTGCAGTTTCAATGTCTGAAAAGTTTATCAAAAACGGATTTATGAATAAAGTCGTAGGTTTTGTTTATGATAACGAAGCAGCATATAATGCGGTATTTTCTTTGTTTATTGCAGGCATGTTAAAACCGTTTGTTGTTTTAAATATGCCCGGGTCTGAAGAAAAGGATAAACAAATTGTTGCAACAAAGAATTTCATACAGGCATTCTTGGGAAGTTTCCTTGGAATGACAATTACAGGCGGCATTATTAAAAAATCCGTAGATATTATAAACAATAATTTAAACCTTGTTGAAATAGATAAAGCTACAAATAAGATAAAATATATAGATTTCAATAATGATAAATTAACAGAAATTGCAAAAAAACTTGTTAAAAAAGATAATACAGGTATTAAAGCGAGATTTAGCAATTCAGTGAATGCTTTTTCTTCTGAACAAGGCATAAAAAAATTAATTGCTCCTCTAAAAGCTTTTATGAAAGCACCTAATTACACTCCTACAGCCGATGAAATTAAAGCAAGAAAAATTTCAGTTGCAAATGCTTTTAATCGTATTCATAAAGATGTATTTGAAACTAATATAGAATTCACTAAAAAATTGCTTTCTGACGGAAATAAAAAAGAAGCATATAATTCTTTCTGGAAGAACATTACAGGCTCACCTGTTGCGATAGGAAAAGCAAAAATTGCCAGTGTTCTTTTACCAAGCGTGGTTGCTCTTTTATTTGCAAATAGAAAAACAAAAGATTCAAATAAGAATGAAAATAGTAAAAATTCTACGCAAGAAAATAAAACAGATAATACGCAACAAGATGGTAAAACAACGTTTAAGCAAAATCCAAATAAAAATAACATAGCTTTTAAAGGAAGCCTTAAAGATACGGTAATTAATTCAATTGCTTTGAATGTTGAAAAGCTTTCAATGTCAAAAGCGGGTGAATCTTGTGTTAATTCTTTAGCAAGTTTGCCTAAAGTTTTAAATAAACCTTCAGCCAGAATGGCGGATATTGAATCTGTTTTAGTTACTTTGTATTGGATAAATAACACTCTAAAATCTAAAAAAATTGAGCCAAGCCAAAAATTAGGCTTGAATGTTCACTCTGCTACTGTTACTTTGGTTTCAAGTACTTGTGCATTCATAATTGATACAATGCTTGATGGTTTAATCGATAAAACTTCTGCTAAATATGGCAATATAATCAATGAAATTGTGCAAGAAGTTCCAGAGAATTTAAAACAAACACAAGACAAAGAAAAAATTGCAAATTTCTTAAAAGAAAATGCTTCTACACTGTTAAATTCTGAAGAAATTGTTAAATCTTTTTCTAATATTGATTTTAATGATAAAGAATTAGTGGACAAGACAGTTCGCGGTTTGAGCTCAACTTATAAAAAACAGTTATCTAAGTTTAAATCTTTAACAATATTTACTTTTGTGGTTCGTTTCTTGGTTCCTGTTTTAATGGTTCCTGTTAGCGGAAAAATAAAAAGAAAGATTGTTGAAGCCAGAAAAGAAAAAGAACAAAAGACTGAAAATGCAAACAAAAAATAAACTGAAATAAGTAAAAATTTATAAATACTACCCGATTGGGTAGTATTTATTTTTTTAAATAAATTTTAAAAAACTATCCGGTTAGGTAAGATTACTAATTCAAATTTTATGATAAAGTATAAATGCAAAATTCTAGAGAGGTATTAATGGCAAAAGAATTTATACTTGTCGTACACGAAAACAAGCATTACAACATTGAAAAAGCAAAAGTAAAACATGTATTGGAAATTTTATCTAAGAGAGAAATTAAAACACAAGATGACGAAGAAATTATTGATTTAATGAAAAAACATTATCTGTTTGATGATATTTTTTTGGCGCATATAAATAAGCTTTGGTAATTATGTTTATAAAAAAGGACTGATTTTTTATTTGAAAACCAGTCCTTATATTTATTTATAAATTATTAATTCATATTGCTTTCGTAGGTTAAGTTGTATTTTTCCGCTATACCTTGCAGGAAGTCTTGCTTAACTTTAAAGCCTTCTTCTGTTGATAAGAATTTGCTTATTTCAATTTCTTTATGAAGAATTTTTTTATATTTTGTTGTTGATAGATAAAATATGTAATTTTTACTTGCTTTCGTAAGTTGTTTATACGTTAGTGGAACATCTTCGCTTGGCTTAATGCCTCGATTTGATAATTCTTGGAGAACTTCTTCATCGGGGCTGTTGTATAAATCTTTCCCTGTAACATTGTATATATAATCTCTTGCAAGCGTCATTAAATCTTCTTTTGTCGGCTTTAAGTCAATTCCTGCTTCTTTTGCAGCTTTGCTGTATAATTGCAGTGTAAGTTCTTTTGCGGTATTTCTCGGGTTTTTAAGTTTAACTTTTTTATCGTTTTTTGTTAGTCTTGAGAATTGCCCATCTTTTGTTATTACTTCAATGCTTTTTGCGTCTGAACTTAGAAAATGCGCAACATTTTTTGGTGTTAATGGATTATTTGTGCTGCGACCTAATATTATAGTTGAATTTGGTGCCAGCTTTTCAAAATGTTCAAAATAGTTTTTTGATGGAATTTTGAACATATCGGCAATTTCTCCTTGCGGATTAACTATTAAACCGCATTCGGTATTTCTTTCTTCCATTGTTGATAATACTTGGTTTCGTGCTTTTTCTAAAGCTGCTTTTTCTCTGTTTTCGTTGCTAATTTCAATTGTATCGTTAGGCATTTTTTGTTTGAACAACGGCTGCGTTAATGGTCTTTTGCAGTGTGTGTTGTTTAAAATTGAAAATTGTACTTTGTTAATCATATATTTCCTATTCTGTTGGTTGTCAGTATTCCAAGAGCCGCACAAATCTTATATGTATCAGTATCTGTATATATTGGAATATTTTTTAATCCTATATCGCGTAAAGCGAAATAAGTGCAATGATCAGGATCGTCGGTTTTTTGATTAAAATTAATACTGATTTGTCCTTCGTTTAGATTGTTTGCTCCATGTTTGTGTATATATTCAATTAAGTCTGCAGCTGTGCCTGATTGATTTTCAATACTAAGAGTTGTGGCAGGCATTTTATCTCCATATTTTAACATAGAATTTAAAATGTTTTTGTAGTATTGATTGTAATCATACTCACAATGCTTAAAATTGCTCATTTGATTATCTAATAATTGTTCAAATTTTTCAACATTTAATAATGCTTTTTGTTTGTTTCTCGGTGCAGACTCAATTCTTTGCACAACTGCGCTTGGATTTAGAATAGATTGAGTTGGCAATTTATTGTATCGAATTCCATTGCTGGCACAATAGCTTTCGATTTTATGATCTAAATGATCCGGTACAATTACCGTATAAGATACTGCTTTTGGGCTTCCTTCCTTAAATTTAATTTGTGTATTTTCAAGCCCGTTTCTGTTTGTGAATTTTTGAAAATTCCATACTTTATCAAAACCATTTTCTTGCGAGTTTATTTTGTATGTACTGCCAAATCTTATAGTGGAAATCATTTTTTCTCCTTAATTTTTATTATTATAAAACATATGAAAAAAAATTTTTGTTTTTCATGCTTCAAATTTGAATTTTTGTTAAGAATTATAAAAAAAGGGGAGTGATTGCACTCCCACGATATCAAAACACAAAAAATAACATAAATTTTATTTATAGCTCTGTTACACAGCGAACAGAATATGCAACAACATCACGGGTATTATTTGTAGTCCCTGTTGAACCCAAACTAATATAAAAGTAATATAAATTTCCTCCGCTTGGGCTTCCGCTCCATACGCTAAATGCTGCGCAAGTACTATAATATACTCCTTTACAAGCACTCGAATCACCACATTTTGCTGATGAACATCCATCATGCTGGTCGCACAACTGAAGTCCATTTGCTCCTTTGCCTATAGAATATGAACCCCAATTTCCCATTTCTGAAATGGTTGGCAACCTCCAAGTTTTTCCGCCATAATTGTAATTTTTGCAAATATATTCCGCTGCATACCCGGTGCATACCGTTCTATTACACCCTGAATATCCGCCTCCATTTGCATTATCACAATTTCCGCTTGCAGTGCCTCCATTCCAGCAACAATAGCCCCCTGAGCAAGAAGACCAAGCATTAACAGTTTTTATTTCATTTGGTAAACTTAAAACATCACTATCACCCATGTTTCTTCTTGTTACACATAAATTACCTATTTGCATAAAATTTTCACCTGTACAAGTAAACTCACTTTCGCAAGCTGGATTGGCACTTGGGTCTGAACTTAATTTATATTTATCAGCGCAAGCTGTACATTTTGATAATGTACATTCTGTGCAGTTTGTACCAAATTTTGTTGCGCAATCAATTTCGCATTTGCCATTTTTTAATACATACCCTGTATCACATGAAAGGCAATTATCACCTTCACAAGTTAAGCACCCCTCGCTAATTCTTTGAGCACAGCTTTGAGGCATGTTTGCAACACACCTTGTGGAACCTGCATTTGAA
>CALVHD010000007.1 GCA_944327245.1 Candidatus Gastranaerophilales bacterium | reverse complement strand
AGCAGTTGATAGCCGCCGTAGGATAATTGAGGCTGTTTGGCGACTATAGCCAAACAGAGCCGAAATACCCACAGGCGAAAAACCCTAAACAAGCGAGCTTAGCCAGACTTGGCTTAGTGAGCGAAGTTTAGGGCAAAAGTGTGTGAAGCTCGTGACGGCAGACCGTTGAGGTCTGGCGGACAGAGCGGATACCGTACTAAACCGCTGCCCACAATCCCTTGGCGAACTTGTGAGCCTTAGGGATTGGAAACACCCTTGGGGTGCGTAGGATAATTAAGGCTGTTTGGCAACTATAGCCAAACAGAGCCGAAATACCCACAGGCGGAAAACCCTAAACAAGTGAGCTTAGTCAGACTTGGCTTAGTGAGCGAAGTTTAGGGCGCAAGGTGTGTTCCGAAAACGCCGAAGCGTTGAGCTTTGGTGTTTGAGAAACCGTACCCAAGCACCGTGGAAATTTTTAATTTCCTCAGGAGCAAAAATGCGCGAAGCCAGTGTGTGAAAATAAAGACAAGCGTTGAGCTTGGTGCAAAGCACGAAGTCCTTACTACAGCGACGTTTCAAATTTTTGCCGTAAGGTGAATTTGACTTAAAATCTATTATAAACAACTTTTGTTTTTAAGCAATTGTTCACTTTTCTTCTTTTGTATCTCAAACGGCGAAATGCAAAAGAAAGCGTGAGCCGGTGTTGTTGTGGTTTGCGTTCAGCAAAACACAACAACATTATAATTGTGACGTAGAAATTTCTGCTATAGCAGAAATTTTACAGGAACAAAGAAAAGTGAACCGAAAAGAAGAAAACTTCCGCCTGCCTCATAATTATTGGGCTTGCGCCCAAGTTATATATGTTTTGCTTTTAGCAAAACTCCACAGGCGGAAAACCCTAAACAAGCGAGCTTAGCCAGACTTGGCTTAGTGAGCGAAGTTTAGGGCGCAAGGTGTGTTCCGAAAACGCCGAAGCGTTGAGCTTTTGCGTTTGAGAAACCGTACCCAAGCACCGTGGAAATTTTTAATTTCCTCAGGAGCAAAAATGCGCGAAGCCAGTGTGTGAAAATAAAGACAAGCGTTGAGCTTGGTGCAAAGCATGAAGTCCTTACTACAGCGACGTTTCAAATTCTTGCCGTAAGGTGAATATGACAAGAACATGCGTAAGCCACAAAATAAATACATAAACCCACACAAAGCCAATTGCAAGATTTATTTAATATTGATATTATATTTACAAAGAGAGGTAATATGCGCATTTTAAATTGGATTAAAACCATAATCGAAGATATAAACACTATAAAAGAAAAAGATGCGGCCGCAAGAAGTGTTTTAGAAGTTATTTTTCTTTATCAAGGTTTCCACGTTCTTTTAGCTCACAGAATTGCCCATAAACTTCTATATTGGAAAATACCCTTTATTCCAAGAATGATTTCACAAATTGCAAGATTTTTTACAGGAATTGAAATTCACCCCGGAGCCTCAATTGGTAAACGCTTTTTTATTGACCATGGGATGGGGGTTGTGATTGGTGAAACTACAATAATCGGTGATGATGTTTTAATCTATCAAGGGGTTACACTGGGTGGAACAGGAAAGGAACAAGGAAAACGCCATCCGACTTTAGGTAACTTTGTAACAGTAGGAGCAGGCGCAAAAGTCTTGGGTAATATCGAAATAGGGGATTATACAAATATAGGAGCCGGCTCTGTTGTAATAACAGATGTTCCTGAACATTGCACAGTTGTTGGAATTCCGGGACGAATTGTTAAACAAAAGAAATTTATCCACGGACAGCTCCAACACAATCGCATTCCCGACCCAGTGTTGTGTGAAATGAACAGATTAAAATATGAAATTAAAGAATTAAAAGAACAAATAAAAGAAAAATCAAATATTTAACTAATCCTTAGGAGCACTCATAATAAAGCACAAAGGAATAAACATAAAACACAGCAAGCTGAATATTGCAAATATATCAACATAACTCAACAATTTTGCTTGTGCTATCATTGAATGATAAATTATTCCATTTGCTTTTTTGGCAGCTGTCATCGTAGGCAAAAATGTGCCTACTTTAGCACTTAGAGAGCTCACTCTGTTTAAAAATTCCATATTCATTTGGCTTAAATTTGAAACAAGATAATTCTGATGAACTTGAGACAATGCAATAACTAAAGCATTTGTAATTGAAATTGTAAAAGCAGTTACAACACATTTTGACAAAGAGTGAAGCCCTGCAGCAAGCGCCAATTTTTCTTTTTCAACAGTAGCTAATGCAAGTTTAGTAATTGGAATAAAAGCAAACATTATTCCTGCCCCTAATATAATGTTTGGGATTATAAAATATGAAAATGAAACTTGTAAATTTAATTGCGTAAATGTAAAAGTGCTTGTTGCTAAAAGAAAGTAGCCAATTGCTGCGATAATTCTGTTATCTATAAATTCGCACAATTTTGAAACTAAAAGCATAAACACAATGCAAGAAATTGCACGAGAGGTTAAACTCAAGCCTGCAAGTTCAGCATTATAACCCATTAAACTTTGAACAAACCCCGGAAGCGTGCTTAGGGTCATATATGCTAACATATTAACCCCTGAACCCAAAATAGTTCCAATGAAAAAGTTTTTATTTTTAAATATTCTAAAATCAGTTATAGCGCCCTTATATTCCAACTCCCATACAATAAAAAACACCATTGAACAAACCGAAAAACCGCTAAGCCAACAAATCCAACGGCAATCAAACCAACCATATTGACTTCCTTTATCTAAAACTGTTTGCATGGGTAAAAGCCATAAAATCAAAGCGCAAAAACCAACCACATCAAATTTATCAATCTTCATTGAAACATTGTTATTCATGACGTTACAATGAATCATAACCATAGAAGCAACTACAACCGGAATATTAATTATAAATATCCACTGCCAAGATAAATGTTCAACTAAAATTCCGCCCATAGCAGGTCCAACAATAGCCGAAACCATCATCCCAAGCCCAAATATACCCATAGCAGCAGCTTGCAGATGTTTTGGGAAAACTTGCATTAAAATAGCTTGACTCAAAGGCATAAAAGGACCGCCGCCAATACCTTGAACAATTCTGCCTATAATTAGAATATTCAAATTAGGCGCCATAAAACAAATTACAGAACCGATTGCAAAAATAAGAGAAATTATTTTCAACAATTTTCTTCTTGTAAACTTAACTTCAAGCCATCCGGTAATTGGCAACATCATAGCATGTGCTATCATATAACTTGTTACAACCCAGTTTGCCTCATCTCTTGTAGAACCAAATTGACCTGCAATATAAGGGATTGCAACGTTAACAGAAGATGTAGCCAACATTGAAAAGACAGTCGGAAGCATTACGCTTATGGTAATCAGCCAAAGCGGTATATTCAATTTTTCATACAATGATTTTGTTTGCATGGCTATATATGAACTATTTTATTTTTACTCTTGGTACTACACTCATCCCCGGAACTATATTATAGTCTGAGATATCCTCTGTAAATACAATTTTTACAGGCACCCTTTGAACTACTTTTACATAAGAACCAACAGCATTTTCAGGAGGGAAAAGACTTGCTTTAGCACCCGATGCTCTTTGAATGCTGTCTACAACCCCATCAAAAGTTTTGCCCCCATATGTATCTATTTTAATCTTAACTTTTTGACCTTTTTTCATATGTGTTAATTGTGTTTCTTTAAAATTTGCTACAATATAGCAATCTTTAGGCACAATAGTAACAATAGGATGAGCTTTTTGAGCATAAGTACCTATTTCAACATTTTTATTTGTTATTGTTCCGTCTTTAGGAGCGATTAAGGTCGTATATGATAAATTTAATTTTGCTTGTTCAACATCTGCCATTAATCTTTTAATCTCGGCAATTTGAGAACTTTTCTTTGATATTGTTGAATTTAAGGCGCTATTTGTTGCTTTTAGTTGTTCTTGAGCCGCTTTGAATTGAGCTTTTGCAACATCGAGATTTTTAATTGCATTATCAAGGTCTTGTTTTGTAACAGAACCGTCTTTATAAGCATTTTTATATCTTACATAATCACTATTTGCATATTCAAGAGTAGATTTAGCGCTGTCGATATTATTTTGAGTTTGTTTTGTCATAGCGCCCATCTTATCTATGTCGCTAACAGAAACTTTTAATTCTGCTTGTGCTTTTTCAAGCTTAGCTTTGGCGCTGTCAAGCGCAACTTGATAATCAGCAGGGTCAATTTGAGCTATAATTTCACCTTCTTTAACAAAATCATTATCATCAACATTTAATTCAACAATCTGACCTGAAACTTTAGGAGCTAAATAAATCATATGCGCTTCCACAAAAGCATCATCGGTTGATTGATAAAATGAAGAATAAACTATGCCGAATATTCCGAGAAAAAAGAAAACAACGGCTGTAATAACAGGAATTATAACCCTTTTTTTCTGATACGGCTTTCTTTTTTCTAAAACTTTTTTTCTTGCTTCTTTATAGTATTTCGAATTTTTATTCATTGTTGCTGCCCTTTTATGTCTTTAATTTAGTACTTTTAGATATGTTATCTTTAATTTTATTCAATATTTCATGACATTTCAATAATTCATCATAATTAATATTATCCAAATAACTTGCACGAATTTTTGTAATTACAGGATGAATTTTATTTCTTAATTCACTGCCCTTTTTTGTTATTTTAATTCTATTTATTTGTCTGCCGTTTGAATCAATTATACGCTCAATCAAACCTTGTTTTTCTAAAATATTAAGCAATCTGTTAACATTAGCTCTATCTTTTCCTATTAATTCACCGATTTGCCTTTGATAAATTTGTTCGTTTTTCACAATTGTATCTAAAATAATGAATTGTTCAGGAGTAATTTCAAACCCGTATTGTTTAAAACATCTTAAGGTTATCACCTTAATAAGAATTGCTGTTGAAACAATGGTGTTAGATAAAGAATTTTTTTCAAGTTGATTTAACATTTTTGCTTTACTTTTATTTTTTTATGTTATCATAATAACATAAAAAAATTTTGTAAATACAAAAAATAAAAATTCATTAACAACTATGACTAAAAAAATTTTATTACTGTTTTTTATATCTCAATTGATGCTGTCTTGTTTTGCTTTCAGTTTTAAGAAAAACCAAGACAGCACTCAAGACAAGCTTAAATATTTAAACTTAGAATTTTGGGAAAAATACCAAGACGATAACCTGATTTATAATTTACAAAAAGCATTTGATAACAACATAGATTTAAAAATTGCAAATTTAAAAGTTAAAGAAAGCGATAAAATAGTTAAACTTTCTTTATCCCAAGAACTTCCGCAAATAACTTTTGATGGACAATTGGGCAGAACTTTTGCTTCATCAGATTTATATCGTGGTGATAACAATTTTCAAATTTACAGCTATAAATTATCAAGATTTTTGCTTCCTGTAACGGCAAGTTATGAAATAGATATCTGGGGCAAAAACCGTTTAAGAACAAAAGGTCAAAAACAAAGCCTTAAAATGATTCAACAAGATGAAAGAGCAACCTATATAATTTTAGCTTCAACTTTAGCTGTTAATTATTATAATTTAATTAAAACCGATAAATTACTTGAACTGCACAAAAAACTTTTTGATTTATCCGATAAAACATGTGCTTTAATTTCAAACAAAGAAAAAATAGGCTTGGCCTCAATTGATGATGTTTTATCCGCAAAAGAAAACAAAGCCCAAATTGAAGCCGGAATAAATGATCTTGAAACAAACAAAGAAATTTTACAAAATCAAATAGCTTATTTGTTATCAGACAAACTTTTTGAAGATATTAAAAGAAGCTCTTATGATAAAGTAAATACGCTTAATAATACTCCTGAAAATCTTAATTCAAGCATAATTTTAAATCGCCCCGATGTAATTGCTGCAAAAGAAAACATATTAAAAACGGACTATGAAGCCCGTGCAGCTAAAAGAGATTTGCTTCCAAGTTTCACTATTATGGGCACTTTTGGTTTTAACGGATATACAAGTTTATCTAAAATTTTTGGCGCACATACAGGCATGGCGGATTTATGGTTAATGCCTAATTGGGATATTTTTGACGGTGGTCGAAAATACAACATAATGAAATTAAGAAAACTTGAATATGAACAAGCCCAAAAAGAATATGAAAAAGCTGTTATCGCTTCCATTCAAGAGGTTAATGACACTTTGGCAATGTTGAAAAAAGAAAATAAAAACTATAAATTATCAAAAGACATTTCTGAAATCACGGAAAGCAAAGCAGAACTAAAATTAAACAACAAAAATTACGGTCTTGCTAATGAATTAGATTACATTTTGTATCAAACTGCCGAAATTTTAGCGCAAGAAAAATTAGTTAGCGATAAAATAAATTATATAATTTCATCTATAAATTTATACAGAGCATCAGGCGGTGCTGATTATACTCAAAATCTATAGATTTAATTATCGTTAACTGAAAAATAAGGAAAAAACTCTTGGAAACTTTAGCAAGATTAAACGGGCTTATTGGAATAATTTTTATTCTTGGCATTTGTTATTTAATGTCTAACAACAAAAAAAGAATTAACTATAAAACAGTGGGTGTCGGCTTAGCTTTACAATTTGCACTCGCTGTTTTTATTATGAAAATTCCTTTAGGGGTTAAAATCTTTGAATTTTTAGCAAAAATAATCAACAAAATTCTTGCAGCATCAATTGAAGGTTCAAATTTTGTTTTCGGATGGTTAACTTCATCTCCTGATAAAATTACGGAATTATTCCCCCAAAACGATTATATTTTTGCACTAATTATGATGTCCACCATGATTTTAATTTTAGTTATGGTAAATATTTTATATTATTACGGCATAATGCAAAGAGTTATACTTGTTTTAGGAAAAGTAATGAATAAAATAATGGGTGTTTCAGGTGCTGAAGCTCTCTCAAATTGCGCAAGCCCTTTTGTTGGAAATGTTGCAGCACAATCTTTAATTAAACACTATCTTCCCAATATGACCCGTTCTGAAATGCTTGCAGTTATGACAGGGTCTACCGCTTGTATTTCAGCAAGCTGTATAGCTATGTATACAGGTTTCGGTATAAGCACGGAATACTTGCTTGCAGCTTCTGTTATGGCTATTCCGGGGTCTTTTGTAGTTTCTAAAATAGTTTATCCTGAAACATTAGAGCCTCAAACAAAAAAAGATTTTAAAATTTCAGACAAAAAAAATGATGTCAACCTTTTGGCTGCAATTTCAAAAGGTGCTTCAGAGGGTATGAGGGTTTCAATTAACGTTGTAGCTGTATTAATCGGTTTGGTTGCAATAATCGCCTTTTGTAACGAGATATTAGCACACTTTGGATTATTTTTATATAAATATCTTCATCTTGATTTGTCTATAATTGGAATTGATATGCAAAATTTATCAATTCAGCTCATTGTAGGCAAGATATTTTCCGTTTTTGCCGCTCTTATCGGCGCAACTTGGGGAAATATTGAAATGATTGGAACTTTAATAGGTGAAAAATTCATCTTAAACGAAACAATAGCTTATATAGATTTAATAAAATACATTGATTTAGGGGCATTAAGCCAAAAAAGTATTGTAGTTGCAACTTTTGCATGCTGTGGATTTGCAAATTTATCTACAATTGCAATTCAAATTGGAGGTATAGGCGAACTTGCTCCAAACCAAAGAAAAAATTTAGCAAGGCTGGGCGTAAAAGCGCTAATCTGCGGAACTTTAGTAAGCTACATTTCAGCAGCAATGGCAGGGATTTTATTATAATGAGCGAAATTATATCAAAAACAATTAAAATAACGGCAGATAAAATTCCTCCAAGCACTGAATTTATTGAAAGTGAAATCAGAAAATTAAACTTAGAACCTGTCAGATGGGCAATTGTTGATATCAATAATAAAGAGCTGACACTCAATGTATCAGCTCTAAAATAAATTTTAATTTTTTAATTATCTTTTTTCTTAATTAATTTTGAAACCACATTTAATATCAGCAAAACGCCAATTAAACTTAGCGCAATAATAATAAACATACTTTTTGTACTAACGACAATTATTGATAATAAAGCACAAACCATTGAAAAACTGGCTAAAAGTAAAACTAATTTGTCTTGCGAATAGCCTGCATGCAATAATTTATGATGAATATGTTCAGCATCAGCTACAAAAGGACTTGAACCTTTAAGCATTCTTCTTGTAGAAGAAAATACAACGTCCATCAATGGAATTGCAAGAATTAATATAGGTAAATACATGCTAATTCCATGGCTTGGTTTTACAATACCTGTTATAGATAAAGTTGCCAATAAAAACCCTGCATATAAAGCGCCTGAATCACCCATAAAAATCTTAGCCGGATTATAATTAAAAGTTAAAAACGCACACATTGCACCCATTAAAATAAATGCTATTAAGGCGGTTATCGGCACACTCGGAGCTAAAACCAATGACACTATACCGATTGCAAGTGCTGAAATGCTTACAATAGACCCTGCTAAACCGTCAATTCCATCTATAAAATTTATAGCATTTGTAATGCCTACTATCCACAATAAAGTTATAGGATAAGACATTATTCCAAGGTCAATATTTGCTCCAAAAGGATTATAAAATGTTTCAATTCTAACCCCTAAAAGAATAACTATAGTTGCAATAGCAATCTGAATAAACAACTTAAATTTGGCATTTAATCCATATACATCGTCAATTAGACCCATTAAAAACATTAAAGAGCCGCCTGTAATAATAGCTGAGAGCCCTTGACCTTTTGGATAGTAGCTCAATACAACCAAAAACAAGAAAGTAAGCATAACAGATATCCATATTGCAACTCCGCCAAGACGAGAAATTTGTCCGTGGTGGATTTTTCTTTCATTTGGCACATCAATTAAGTGATTTTTCTTTGAAAAATAAATAACCAAAGGCACTATAAAAATACCTAACAAATAAGCTATTATTGTTCCTAAGACATGTGCTTGTGATAATTTTATCATAATTTTTCCTTACATATTTTCATATAATGGAAATTGCTTACACAACTCCAATGATTGTTTCTTTAAGTTTTCTTTTGTATCTCTTTCTAAGATAGCGTCTGCTATAATTTTTGCTATTTTTTCCATTTCGGGTTTTTTCATGCCTCTTGTAGTTGTTGCAGCAGTTCCAATTCTGACCCCAGAAGTTACAAAAGGAGAAGTAGGATCGTTTGGAACAGTATTTTTATTTGCCGTTATTCCAACTTCTTCCAATAAATTTGCAACATCTTTTCCTGTTTTATTTAATCTTCTTAAATCAATAGTCATAACATGGTTTTCAGATTTTCCGCCAACAATATCAATACCATTTTCAATTAACTTTTTGGCAAGATAAGATGAATTTTCAACAACTTGTTTTGCATAAGTTTTAAATTCTTCGCTTTGCGCTTCTTTTAGAGCTATTGCTTTGCCTGCAATAATATGTTCTAACGGTCCACCTTGAATTCCGGGGAATACTGCTTTATCTATTCCTTGAGCATGTTCAGCTTTGCACATAATAATACCGCCTCTTGGACCCCTAAGAGTTTTATGAGTAGTAGTTGTAACAAAATCAGCATAAGGAACAGGGCTTGGATGAACTCCTGCTGCAACAAGTGCTGCAATATGAGCTATATCAACCATAAAATAAGCGCCGACTTTTTTTGCAATGTTTGAAAATCTTTCAAAATCAATTATTCTGGAATAATTGCTTGCGCCTGCAATAATTAACTTTGGTTTATGTTCAAGAGCTTTTTTCTCAACATCATCATAGTCAATTACACCGTTTTCATCAACGCCATATGAAACTACGTTATAATTTATTCCTGAAAAATTAACACTTGAACCATGGGTTAAATGTCCGCCGTTTGATAAATCCATGCCTAAAATTGTATCCCCTGTTTTAAGTGCATATAAAAATACTGCCATATTAGCCTGAGCTCCGGAGTGCGGTTGAACATTGGCATGGTCGCATTTAAACAATTCACAACATCTTTTAACGGCCAATTCTTCAATTTTATCTATAAATTCACAACCATTATAATATCTTTTGTAGGGTTTACCTTCAGCATATTTATTTGTTAATACACTTCCGCATGCTGCCATAACAGCGCAAGAAGTGAAATTTTCAGAAGCAATTAGTTCAATTGTTTCTCTTTGTCTTTTTAATTCTTGTTCAATATAACCTGCAACTTCAGGGTCTGTTTTTTTTATAACATCAAGCTCCATTAAATTCTCCTCAAAAAATATCTAAAACTATTTTACATTAAAAATAATTTTAAACATTAAATTTAATATTTTTTATTGTAAAATAATTATTGTCACAAGTTTTATATAAACGAAGCAAAAAAAGAAAGATTAACAACAATGAAAAATAAAAAACTTAGAAATATAGCAATTATAGCTCACGTTGACCATGGTAAGACCACTCTTGTAGATTGCATTTTAGATGCTACAAATGTTTTTAGTGAACATGAACAAATGGGGACTTGCGTTTTAGATAATAATGATATTGAACGCGAAAGAGGCATCACAATATTATCTAAAAATGTTGCAGTTGAATATAAGGGTGTAAAAATTAATGTTGTAGATACACCGGGCCACGCTGATTTTGGCGGAGAGGTTGAACGTGTTTTAGGTATGGTTGATGGTGCATTATTAATTGTTGACGCTCAAGAAGGTCCTATGCCTCAAACAAGATTTGTGCTATCAAAAGCGCTTGAACTTGGTATCAAAATTATTGTAGTAATAAATAAAATCGACAAACCGGGTGCAGATCCTGACGGAACTCTTGATAAGGTTTTTGATTTATTCACAGAATTAACAGACAGAGATGACTTAATTGATTTTCCTGTAATTTATGCAAGCTCCCTGAATCGCTATGCAAAAGTTAATTTAGAAGATGAAAATAAAAACATTCTTCCACTTTTAGATTGTATTTTAGAAAATATCGAAGGCCCTGAAGCTGATATAGATTTACCTTTGCAACTTCAAATTACAACTCTTGATTATAATGATTATGTTGGAAGAATTGCAATCGGAAGAATTAAAAACGGTTCAATAAAATCTCAAGAACAAGTTGCGCTATTAAAAGCCGATGGCACAGTAGAAAAAGGCAAAATTGTTAAGCTTTTTGGTTTTAAAGACCTCGGCAGAGTAGAAATTCAAGAAGCATTTGCCGGTGATATTGTAGGAATTGCAGGTTTTTCAGATATTCAAATAGGTGAGACAATTTCTTGTCTGTCAAATCCTGTGGCACTTCCTTTAATTAAAATTGATGAACCTACCTTGCAGATGAATTTTTCAATCAATGATTCACCTTTTGCAGGAACAGAAGGCAAATTTGTTACATCAAGACAATTAAGAAAAAGATTGTATTTTGAGCTTGAAAAAAATGTATCACTCAGAGTTGAAGACACAGATTCAACTGAAGTATTTAAAGTTTCAGGCAGAGGTGAACTACATCTTGGCATTTTAATTGAAACAATGAGAAGAGAAGGCTATGAATTTCAAGTTTCAAAACCGGAAGTAATTTACAAAGAAGTAAACGGCATTAAAATGGAGCCTTTTGAAAACTTAATCGTAGATGTTCCTGAAGAATACGTGGGTTCTGTAATTGAAAAACTTGCTTCAAGAAAAGCTCAAATGGTTTCTATGGATGCCGGTTTAAAAAGAACAAACATTGATTTTACAATTCCGGCTAGAGGTCTGATTGGTTTTAGATCAGAATTTATCAGAATGACAAAAGGCGAAGGTATTATGTATCATACTTTTGACAGATATGATGAATACGCAGGTGACATCCCGCGCCAAAGAACAGGCTCATTAATTGCCCATGAAGATGGTGAAGCAGTTGCTTATGCACTTCATCAGTTTGAAGACAGAGGCGTATTTTTTATAACTCCAAAAACAAAAGTATATAGAGGTATGATTGTAGGCGAATGCAATCGTCCTCAAGATATTGCGGTTAATGTTTGTAAAACTAAAAAAATGACAAATATGAGATCAGCTACAGCTGATGTTATGGTAACTCTACAAGCTCCTAAAATTATGGGTCTAGAGGATGCTCTTGAATATATTCAAGATGATGAACTTGTTGAAATAACACCCAAAAATGTCAGAATAAGAAAAGCTGATTTAGTTAAATTAAGATAAACAAAAGGCTGTTTTAAACAGCCTTTTTTAATAAAAATTCATATTTTATAAAATCCTATTTTTGTGCGATAATCTAATCATTAAAAGTTAAAGGAGATTAAAGATGAGAGATATTTCACCTCTACAAAAAGAAAGACTTGCTTATAAACCAAAGTTAGCAGGCGCTTTAGCAAACGGTATTAACAATATTAAACTTTCTTTAGGTACTGAAACCCAAGCGGTAGCAGATAAAGAAGATATTAAAAAATTATTTTCACATGTATACGGCAAACCTATTGCAAAATTTACAACAGTTGGACAAGAACTTTCAAATGAACCAAAAAATATCGGCGTAATCCTTTCAGGAGGTCAAGCCCCCGGAGGACACAATGTTATTGCAGGTTTATATGATGCATTAAAAACCGCAAACAAAGAAAATAAACTGTTTGGTTTTTTAGGCGGACCATCAGGTATTGTTGACGGTAAATATATGGAAATGACCGATGAAATCATTGACGCATATAGAAATACAGGCGGCTTTGATATTATAGGTTCAGGCAGAACAAAACTAGAAACACAAGACCAATTTAAAAAAGCCTTAGAAGTTTGTAAAAAACTTAATATCGGCGCAATTGTTATAATTGGCGGAGATGACTCAAACACAAATGCTTGTCTTTTAGCGGAATGGATGGCTGAAAATAACACAGGAATTAGTGTAATAGGATGTCCTAAAACAATTGACGGCGACTTAAAAAATGACCAAATTGAAATTTCATTTGGTTTTGATACAGCCACAAAAACATATTCTGAATTAATCGGAAACATCCAAAGAGATGCTAATTCAGCTAAAAAATATTGGCACTTTATTAAGTTAATGGGAAGAAGCGCTTCTCATGTTTGTCTTGAAGTTGCTCTGCAAACTCAACCAAACATCACTTTAATTGGTGAAGAAGTAGAAGCTAAAAAACAATCATTAAATGAAATTGTTTCATATATGGCAACAATTATTGCTGCGCGCGGTAATGCAGGTAAGAATTTTGGAACAGCCTTAATACCTGAAGGTTTAATTGAATTTATCCCTGAAATGAAAGTTATGATTGGCGCACTAAATGATTTACTTGCAAATTTAGAAAAAGATGAAACATATAAAAATGCTTCTCAAGATAAAAAATATGAAATCATTTCTTCAAAATTAGATACTGAAAGCGCTAATTTATTTAATTCTCTGCCATCACAAATTAAAGCTCAATTATTAATGGACAGAGACCCACACGGTAACGTTCAAGTTTCTAAAATTGAAACAGAAAAATTATTAATTGAAATGGTTAGAGAAAAACTTGAAGAAATGAAAAAACAAGGTTCATACAAAGGTAAATTCGTAGACCAAGCACATTTCTTCGGTTATGAAGGAAGATGTGCAATGCCTTCTAACTTTGATGCTGATTACTGTTATTCACTTGGCTACAATGCTTTTGCTTTAGTTCAATCAGGCTTAACCGGCTATTTATCATCAATTAAAAACACTACAAAACCCGCTTCACAATGGGTAGCAGGCGGTGTTCCTCTTACAATGATGATGAATATGGAACGTCGTCATGGCGAAATGAAACCTGTTATCAAAAAAGCTCTTGTAGATTTAGAGGGTGCTCCTTTTAAAGCTCTTGAAGCAAACAGAGATAAATGGGCAAAAGAAGATTGCTATATTTTCCCTGGAGCAATTCAATACTTTGGTCCATCAGGTGTATGTGATTTAACAACAATTACGCTGCAATTAGAACAAGAAAAACAACTTGTTAAAGCATAAAAAATATAAATCAAAAAGAGTCCTTAATTAATTTTAAGGGCTCTTTTTTTGTGCTACAATTAAGCTAAAACAAGATAAAAAGGAAAATAAAATGTTAAAAGTAGGAATAGTAGGACTCCCAAATGTTGGTAAATCAACTTTATTTAATGCTTTGACCAATTCTAAAAATGCCCAAAGCGCAAATTATCCGTTTTGCACAATAGAACCGAATGTAGGAGTTGTTAATGTTCCTGATGAAAGATTATATAAACTAAAAGACCTTGTTCATACAGATACGGTTATTCCGACAGCAATTGAATTTGTTGATATTGCAGGTCTTGTAAAAGGTGCAAGTAAAGGCGAAGGTTTAGGAAATCAATTTTTGCATAATATTAGAGAAGTAGACGCTATAGTTCAGGTTGTAAGATGTTTTGATGATGTTAATACAATCCATGTTAACGGAAAAGTTGATCCTGTTGATGATATTGAAACAATTAATATGGAACTTGCTTTAGCCGATATTTCAACTCTGGAAAATATTTCAAAAAGAATTTCAAAACAAGTTAAATCAGGTGATAAAGAAGCCAAAATTCAAGACAGTGTCATTCAAAAATGTATGCCTTACCTTGAAAAAGGTCAATTTATTGATTCTTCTGACTTCACGGAAGACGAAAAAAAAGCGCTTCATTTTTGCCATTTATTAATGGCAAAACCTGTTATATATTGCGCTAATGTTTCAGAAGTTGATTTATTAAACGGAAACGATTACACAAAAAAAGTCAAAGAACATATCGGCGAAAATGCTCAGATGGTTTTAATTTGCGCCAACTTAGAAGAAGAACTTGTCGATCTTGGCGAAAAAGAAGCAAAAAACTACTTAAATGAACTCGGAATTAAAAACTCAGGCATAGAGCAAATGATTAAATCTGCTTATGATATTTTAAATTTAAGAACATACATAACAGCGGGTGAAAAAGAAGTTCGAGCTTGGACAATAACAAAAGGTACAAAAGCCCCAAAGGCTGCAGGAGTTATTCATACAGACTTTGAAAAAGGTTTTATTAAAGCTGAAGTTGTTTCCTATGATGATTTTATTTCAGCAGGCTCTTGGGCTGCAGCAAGAGAAAAAGGTGTAGCTCGTCTTGAAGGAAAAGACTATATTGTTCAAGACGGCGACATAATGGTATTTAGATTTAACAACTAATTTGAAAGTGTTACATATACATTATTTCAAACTGTTACATAAAAATATAGAAAAATTGATGAATGAAATTTTAATTAGGGCATTATATTAATAGATAGGTAAAAAGGTCAGAAGAAAAATGAGCGAAGTCCAATTTCAAAACGACATTGAAAAATTAATAGAAATCTTACCTCTTAAAATTAAAAGAAATATTCAAGAGGGTTTATTGGATGATGCTATTGAAATCGTCCTTGATATCGGCAGAATACCTGAAATTCGCCTTGGAAACGGTAAAATTATTTCACTTGGCTCTGATACAGTTACAAGAGAGGATTTGGATTATATAACAGAACAACTGCCGGAATTTACTTCTGATAACCGTTCAGGAATAGCAGGAACATTGCACAGAATCAGTGCTATCAGAAACAGACAAGGTAAAATCGTTGGTCTAACCTGTAGAATAGGCAGAGTAATTACAGGCACAATAGAATGCATTAAAGATTTTGTTATACAAAATAAATCAATTTTATTTTTAGGCCGCCCAGGGGTCGGAAAAACAACAAAATTAAGAGAAATAACACGCCTTATGGCGGATGAATTGGGTAAAAGGGTTGTTGTAGTTGATACATCAAACGAAATAGCAGGCGATGGCGATGTTGCTCATCCTGCAATCGGAAAAGCAAGAAGAATGCAAGTTTCACAACCGGAATTTCAAAAAGATATAATGATTGAAGCAGTTGAAAATCATACTCCTGAAGTTATTGTAGTTGATGAAATCGGAACAGAACAAGAAGCCCAAGCCGCAAGAACAATAGCTGAGCGTGGAGTTATGCTAATTGCAACCGCACACGGTAACACTCTTGATAATTTAATTAAAAACCCGACATTGTCAGACTTAATCGGCGGAGTTGATACTGTTACTTTAGGAGATGACGAAGCCAAACACAGAGGCTGTCAAAAAACTGTTTTAGAAAGACAAAAACAGCCAACTTTTGAAATTGTAATTGAAATTATAGATAGAAATACACTAGCCATCTATAAAGATTCTGCAACGGCAGTTGACTACATATTAAGAGGCTGGCCAATCAGCCCTGAAATAAGAAAAGTGGATGGAAATTACAAAGAAAAAAAACCCGAAATAAATATACTAAAAAAAGTTGAAGAACTTGAAAATAAAACTCTCGATGCCTCTCAATCTCCATTGAGCTTTAGTTTTAACAGGCAAAAATATATACAAGAAAACAAAAAACACAAAAAAATCTATATTTACGCCGTTTCTCGCTCTATTGTAGATAAACTGATTGAAAGATTGGATATAGATGCTCAGATTGTAAGAAATGTCGAAGAAGCAGATTTTGTTATAGCACACAAAAATTTTGCAAAAGGCGGGACAAAAATTCTTGCAACAGCAAATGAATATCATTTGCCGGTGTTTTTTGTAAGAACAAACTCCATGAGCCAAATCCAAAGAGTCTTAAAAGAAGCTCTTAATTTAACCCAAGAAAATCAAGAAATTCAATCTTTAACAAACTATAAAGACTCAACAGAACTGGCGCTTGATGAAACAAATGCTGCAATTGCAAAATTGTCAGAAGGCGCCGAGGTAATTGAACTTGAACCGCAAGAAAAACAAATAAGAAAACTTCAACACGAACTTGTTGAAGCCCATGGCTATCGTTCAATTAGCGTTGGAGAAGGAAATTTAAGACACTTGAAAATCTTTAAAGATGAATAAAACAGAGTCAATTGAAAACTTTCAAATAAAATACAGAAAACATGTTTTTTCAAAATCAATCAAAATTACTTTAAAACAAGATGATTTTATTTTAGTTACAATGCCTTATTCTTGCCCATACAAAACAGCAAGAGAATTTTTAATATCAAATTTTGAAAAAATTAAGAATTTTAATTTAAACAAAAAAACCTTAACAAAAAACCTTAAAACAAAATTTGACACCCTAAAAATAATTCCTTCCAATGAGCTTAAAACAATCAAAAAAGATAAAATAATCCATTTTTATTATCCTGAAAATGTTGATTTTTTTTCTAAGCAAATTCAAAAAGAATTAAAAAACGCTTATCTTAAAGCTATAAAAATTGAAGCCGTAAACTATTTAATTCCCAGACTAAATTTTCTTGCCAAAAAATTTGATTTTAAAATTAATAAAACATCCCTAAGAAATCAAAAAACGCGCTTTGGAAGCTGCTCATATCAAAATAACATCAGTTTAAACATTAATTTAATGCAATATGATTTTGATATTATTGATTATGTTTTAATTCATGAATTGTGTCACACAAGAATAAAAAATCATTCACAAAAATTCTGGAATGAAGTTGAAAAATATTGTCCTAATTACAAAGAATTAAGAAAAAAATTAAAAAGCAATTATTAAGTTTAATTAACTTAAACAGTAATTTAATCAATAAATTTTATCTTTAGTTTTAACATGTATTATAATGTTTATAAGAAAGGTGGAGGAAAATATGAAAAAAATATTAATTTCATCACTATTATTAATGTTTGCTTTTAGCACGGCAAGTTTTGCAAGAACCGTCTATGATTCTACAGGAAGAAATATTGTTCATGACGGCACTCTAAGAGGTCAAAAAAGAGAAGCAGCACAAAGACTGGAACAACAAAGAAAAATGAAAGCCGCTGCAGCTGCAAAATTAAATTACGAAGAAGCTCTTAAATCTCTTGAAGAACCAAAACCTAAAACAAACTTCTATCAAGACAGAATTCAAACAAACAAAGAAGAAAAATAAAAATTAAAAGCCTCGCTAATTTGAGGCTTTTAATTTATCATTTAAAACTTTTTCCCATTCAAATGCATTTTTAATGCTGTCATGGACGGTTTTTTTCGGATGCCATTTTAAAATATCTTTAGCCTTTTTTGAATTAGCAAGCAAAATTTTAGGATCACCCATTCTTTTCCCGACAATTTTATAACTTATTTTCTGCTTAGTAACATCTTGAGAGATATTAAAAATTTCTTTTACACTTTGACCGCCTTGTGTACCTAAATTAAAAACATCGGTTTTATTGTTTTTGTTCAAATATTCAAGTGCTAATCTGTGAGCATCTGCCAAATCAAGAACATCAACATAATCTCTTATGCAAGTGCCGTCTTTTGTATCATAATCATCACCATATATTTTAAATTCACTTGAATTATTAAAAACGGACTTTAAAATATTTGGAACTAAATGTGTTTCAGGATTGTGCCATTCTCCGATTCTTGCTTTTTCGTCTGCACCAATTACATTAAAATACCTTAATCTGATTGATTTTAAATTATATGCTAAATCATAATCATCCATTATTTTTTCTATCATTAACTTTGTATTACCATAAGGATTTATCGGATTTTGAGGATGATTTTCATCAATAGGTGTATACTTAGGTTCTCCATAAGTTGCCGCAGTAGATGAAAATACGATTTTTAATACATTATTTTCAACCATGGAATTTAATAAATTAATTGTACCTATAACATTGTTTAAATAATACAAAGAAGGATTAACAACGCTTTGTCCAACTTGTGATAAAGCAGCAAAATGAATAACAGAATCAATTTTATATTTCCTAAAGATATCTGAAATCTCGTTTTTATTTTTCAAATCGCCTTTTATAAATTTTATCTTAGGGTTAATTTTTTGCAATTTTTCAACTGTCTCAATATGACCAGTAGACAAATTATCAAAAATTACAATATCATCTATATTATTTTCACTAAAATTTAGCGCACAATGACTTCCAATATAGCCGGCTGCTCCTGTTATAAGTATCATGCTTTCCTTCTATCTAAGAGTTAAACCTATAATATTTTTTTCAAGATTAGTTCTTATTTTGGCCATTTCTGCTTGGATTACATCATCGGTCAAAGTCTTGTTGTCATCTTGAAGAGTTACTCTAAAAGCAAGAGATTTCTTACCCTTTTCAATATTATCACCTTCATAAATATCAAAAACTTTAACACCTTTGAAAATGTTCTTGTCGGCAGACTTTTTAATCGCTTTATATAATTCATCTACAGTTATCTCTTTTGGTGCGCTAAATGCAATATCTCTTTGAACTGCGCCATATACAGGTAATTTTTTATATTTAACAACAGTCGGATTAACTGCACTAATTACTTCTTCAAGATTAATTTCAAAAATATACAAAGCCTGATTAAATTTCAATTTATCTGCTAAAATCGGGTGTAGTTTACCAATATATCCTATTGGTTCTTTATTTTTACCCAAGATTGAAATCATAGCACCCTGTGCAGGATGAATAAACTCATAATTTTTAGCATCAACATCAGAAAATGCCGTATAAATTATTCTTTTTGATAAACCTAATTTATCAAAAAGGCTTTCTAATACACCTTTTAGGGTGTAAAAATCATCTTGTTTTTTAACAATTAAACTGTTATTAATGTTTCCAAAAATGCACCCTGCTAATTTTCTTGTTTCCAATGCGCCTGAGTCATCTTCGGTTGGCTCTGTTTTTTGAATATATGTTTTTCCTATTTCATATAATCTAAAATTCTTCTGCCCGTTATCAAAATTATTTTTAATAACTTCCATCATATTTGGATATAGATTTTGTCTTAAAGTTGAAAAATCTTCGCTATGCGGATTTTTAACTCTTATTGCAACTTCTTCATCAAGCGGTTGATTATATGTATTGCATAAATTTTTACCTATCAAAGAGCTGGTTATGATTTCATCAAAACCATAAGACAACATCAATTCATTAACGGTTTTAATTGTTTTCGTATCAAAACTGATTTCTGCTCCTTGATTAATGTTTGGAAGTTCCGGAGAAATTTTATCAAAACCGTCTATTCTTGAAATTTCCTCAATTAAATCTATTTCTCTTTCTACATCACCTATTCTGTAACTTGGAGTTTTGAATTTTGCAGCCAGCTCATTTTTACCCAATAATTCAAAGCCTAAATTTTGAAGAATTTGAATTGAACGTTCTTGAGGTATTTCAACGCCTAAAATTCTTTTTATTTCAGAATTTCTCAAAGTTATTTCAACATCGTCCAATTTATCGCATCCTGCTTTTGATATTCCTATCAATTCGGCATTTGCATATTTTTGAAGAAGTTCAATAGAGCGATATAGCCCCAATGTTACCATTTCAATATCAACTCCTCTTTCATATCTTGATGAAGCTTCTGAACGATATCCAACAGAACGAGCTGATTTTCTGTTTGTATGAGGAGTAAAATAAGCTGCTTCAAGAGCAATATTTTTAGAACTTAAATCAATTTCAGAATTCAACCCTCCAAATACACCGCCAATACAAACAGGGTTTTCTTTTGTTGCAATGACTACACTTTGGTTTGGAGTTAATTTTCTTTCTATGCCGTCAATTGTAATTATAGATTCATTTTCTTTGGCATATCTGACACAAAGATAGTTATTTAATTTGTCATAATCAAAGGCATGTTGAGGGGTGCCATATTCAAGCATTACATAATTGGTAATATCGACTATGTTGTTTATAGGACGCATGCCTGCTGTAATTACTCTTCTTTGAATAAAATCAGGAGATGGTTTAGTAACAAGATTTTTTAATATTGCAACGCTATAAAATTTACATATCTCGTCATTTTTAATTTCAACTTCAAAATCAGCAGTATTGTTAGCTTCAATTTGAGGTTTTTTAAATTTCATCGGACGATTAAATAATGCGCTTAATTCTCTTGCTATTCCGATTACACTCATCTGATCGCCTCTGTTTGCAGTAGGTGCTGTATGAAATATGATTTCATCAGATAAATTCATTATTTTTTCTAAAGGTTGATTGAGTTCAACATTGTCATATAATCTGTTTAAAATTAAGATACCGTCTTCATCTTGCAAACCTGATAAACCAAGTTCATCTTGAGAACACAACATGCCTTGGGATTCAACTCCCCTAATCACCGCAGGAGTAAGTTCAAACTGTTCGCCTGTTTTTCGGTTTAGAACTTTTGAGCCGACAGAAGCATATGGAATAATTTGCCCTATTTCAATATTTTGAGCTCCGCAGACAACTCTTTTTTCAATTCCGCCTAAATCAAGAGTAACAAGATGAAGCTTATCTGCGTTTGGATGATTTTCTATTTTTATAATTTTTGCACTTACGATATTTGTAAAAGCAGGTTTTTTATATTCAATTTCTTCAACCTCTAAACCTGACATTGTTAAATTATGTGCAATTTCTTCAGGGGTAATCCCTGCTAATTCAACAAATTCATTTAACCATTCATATGAAACTTGCATAATTATTCCTTTACTTTATGTAGATGTAAATATTATAATACAAACAAAAAATGCAAAGTATTCTAACTTTGCATTTTTAAATATAAGCGTGTTATTTCTAGAGATTTTTTAATCTGTCAAGAGCCAATTTTCTTGTTTGCGCTGTTTCTTTCAAATTTCCGGCAATCATTTCAAAAGCTTGCTTTTCAGTCATTTTGCCATGTTGGGTTTTTCTTGCAATTAAGGTTTTTAATCTTGTTTTTGCTTGTTTATTAGCATTTATACTTTGCTTGATTAAACCATTCAAATAATTAGGGCTTGTCATTTGAATGAGAGTATTTGCTTCTTTTCTATTCTTTTCATTAACTATTTCTGAACTTCTTTCAATAGTTTGAATAACAGTTTTCATATGTTCATTCTCAGCTTTTTCTGCGGCTTTTTGCGCTCTATATAGGGCTTTTTTTGCTTTTCTTGTACCTAATTTTTCAGCAAGTTCTTTTGCTTCAATTAATTTTTCTTTTACATCTATATCAAGATCACTGTCAATTCGACGAGAATCAAAAAACCTTTCATTATCTACGAAATTCTTAACACCTTGGCGAATGTTTTTTTCTTGTGCAGCATTTTTAGAAATTTGAGCAGTAATATTTGATAAATTATGTTGCGTTGTGATATCTTGCGCCACTTTATCACTATGAACTTTTTCAAGAGTCTTTTTAACAACTTTCTTACCTTCATGGGTTAAATTTTTAGTTGCTTTTTCTTTTATTTCGCCATAGTTTCCGCCTTGAACATATTCTTTAGCTGCATCGACTGCTCGCTCAACCCCTTGTTGAATTGATTTATCTACTTTTTTATCCTTAGATAAATGTAAAGAATCAGTTTTTGGCTTAATTTTTGTTTTTGCACTTTCAACAACACCATCTACTACGTCTGCAGCCTGCTGAACAGTTTTTTGATCTGATAATTCACCAGCAACTTGTTTTGCTTTGTGAGGTGCTTTTGCTATTGCAATACCAGCTAATGCCATAACACTAAGAGCTGATAAACCTGCAACAATTTTTTCTTTATCATCCATATTTTCGACTTTATTTTTAAATGCATCTATTGGGGATTTTTGTGTTTGATCTTGAGATTTAAAATTAACCTGATGAGAAACAATTTTGGATATTTCCATAAAACACCTTTCTTTAAAAATAACTACATGAATATAAAAACTATTGAATGCTGAATTTTGACAAAAAACTAGATGTATTATATCAAATTTTATAAAAAAATAGATATAGTAAGACATTTCAGCTTAACAAAACTTCATATATATTAGATGTAATGTATCCAATTTAATAAAAAAATCAATATCTACTTTCAAGAGGAACATAATGAACATCAAAAAAGAATTTGGCGAAAAAATAAAACGA
The DNA here is from genome assembly GCA_944327245.1 of Candidatus Gastranaerophilales bacterium. Taxonomy (GTDB): domain Bacteria; phylum Cyanobacteriota; class Vampirovibrionia; order Gastranaerophilales; family Gastranaerophilaceae; genus RUG14156. The sequence continues at coordinate 53,345 of CALVHD010000007.1, read as the reverse complement.
ATGCGAAAAAAAAGAAACCTGACTCAAGAACAGCTTGCAGAGATGATTGATATTTCGCCAAGAAATCTCTCAGGAATTGAAGTTGGGGCTAATTTTATTAAAGCCGAAACTCTGGAAAAAATATTAAGCGCACTTAATACTTCAATGGAAGATATGTTTTCAAGTGTCGAAATAAAAAATAATAAAGAACTTTTGGCTGATATTATTAAAGATATAAAATCAGTTGGAAACAACAATGCAAAACTAAAGTGCATTTATAAAATGGTTAAATTTTTTGTAAATGAATAATTAAATTATAATTTCAATTTCATTCTTATATGTAACATATCCTAAATATGTATTTGGAGGTTTTTTAAGATTTTTTCTTTTTGTCATAATGATTGAAGTTTTACCGGAATTTTTAGCTTTTGAATTTTCTTTTGTTAATTTGGCGCAAAATTCTAAAACCTCTCTATTCGGCTCTTTTTTATTATTTGGAATTTTTAAAATCACATGAGCAGATGGGAAATTAAGCCCATGGAACCATAAATCCTCTTTTGAAGCAATTTTTGAAATTAAAAAATCATTTTGTTTGTTATTTTTTCCTATATAAATTTCATAACCCCTAAAATCAATTTTTGTAATTTTTGAAGTTTCATTTTCTTTTTTATCCTGAATTAAGCCAATGTCAATTAATTCATTTTTAATATCATTTAACTCTTCAAAAACTTTTGAATTTTCAATATTAAATAAAATACTTTCGTAATATTCAAGCTTTTCTTTTGCTTCTTTATATCTTGAAAAGTTATATTCAAAACTTGTTTTTGCTTTTTTATACTGTGCATAATATTTTTGTGCGTTTTCATTTATTGACTTATTTTCATCAAGTTCAATAATTTTATCTTCGATTTTAAATTCTTTTTGTCCTTCTTTAATTAAATACATATATGCCATAATCAAATCGGCATTTTCTTTATATTTAAGAGCTTTAGAATTGTCAGGCTCAATTTGAGTTATTTTATTTAATTTCTTAATATCGTTAGATAAATATTTTTTTAATTTTGATTTTTTCGAATTTAAAATTTCATCAAACATTATATTTGAAAAATAATTATCAACAGAATTATTTATATTTTTTTCACCTTGCCAAAAAGAACAAATAAATTCTTTATTTTCAAGATTTTGCAGTGCTTGCAGAAATTTAAAAATTTCTTCTAAATCAGAAAATTTATTGAAAATTTCTTTTAAAAGTGCTTGATTAAAATAATAAAAATTATCACTAATTTGTTTAATATCTTTATGTTTAGATATTTCATAAAATGTTGAAAAGCTCGTATTTAAAATATCAAGTTTTTGTTTTTGAGGAGGATAGATATATTTAATTCCGCCATAAATTTCTCTAATCGAGCTCTTTTCTTGAGAAATATTATGAATAGAACCTATTATTATTTTATTTTGAGCATTATATAAAATAACATTAGAATGTTTTCCCATAAACTCTAATGCCAAGCACATTTTGGTCAGCGAACCTATTTCATCAAAATAATCAAAATAAAATTCAACAATTCTTTCATATTTTACCAGTTTAAAATCCTTAATTTTAGAACCGTTTAAATATTTTCTTAATTGCATGCAAAACATCGGCGGTTTAGAAGGAATTTTAATATCTCTTTTTTTAATTGATAATTCATCAATAAAACAAATGTGAGGATATTTAGGATTAATATTAATATATAATTTTTTATTTTTAGATTGGGTTATATTCCTGATATTTAAGATAATTTCATATCTTGAAGGCAATTGAATTTTTTGTACAACAGAACCTAAAATAAAATCCTTATTTTCCTCATAAAAATATTTCAATGTTAAAGAATCAAAGCTATACATAATTAATTTTATTGTAATATAATAATAATTAATATGAAATGTTATTTTTTTGGCACATTTAATCCTATTCACAAAGGACACGTTGAAATTGCAAGACAAGTAAAAGATAAACTTGGCTTTGAATCTGTCATTTTTGTGCCATCTTATATGCCGCCCCATAAAACAACATCAGAATTAGAATCTTTTACACATAGATTAAAAATGGTTCAACTTGCCGCAGGAGAAGAAAACACCTCTGATATTGAATACAGATTAAAAGTTCCAAGTTATACATATCGAACTATTACAAAATTATTTGAAGAAAACAATAATCAAAAAATTAACTTTATAATAGGTTATGACCAATTTTTTCAAATTGAAAATTGGAAAGAACCTGAAATATTAAAAGAAAAAATTCATTTTATAGTCATTCCAAGAAAATTTCAAAACGGACAAGTTTTAAGCCTAAAAGCTTTTGAATATTTAAAAAACAAAGGTTATGATTTTGAAATTTTAAACATTGATTTTCTAGATGTCTCATCAAATATGATAAGAAAATATATAGAAGAAAATCAAGACATAACAGGTTTAGTTACTTACGAGGTTAAAAACTACATTGAAAACAACAGACTATATTCTAAATTGGCTTATAGAAAATCTATCTGAAAAAAGATATAAACACTCCCTTGGCGCTGCACTATGTGCTCAAAAACTTGCTAAATTATATAATCAGGATGAAAAAAAAGCATATTTAGCAGGTTTAATCCACGATTGCGCTAAAAATCAAGATGATTTTAAATTAATAGATATTATCAAAAATGAAATTAAAACCGGATTTTTAGAATCTGAACTAAAAAATCCAAAAACATACCATGCTATAGTTGGAGCTTATTTTGTTAAAAAAATTTTTGAAATAGATGATAATGAAATAATTAGCGCCGTAAGAAATCATACAATAGGTTCAGTTGATATGACAATATTTGATAAAATTATTTTTCTGGCTGATAAAATTGAACCTAATACAAGAGATGAAAAATATTCCAAAAAAATCTGGAAGATAATTGAAAAAAATAAAGGTGTTATTGGCCTAGATTTAGCCATATTAAAATGTTTCAGCGAAACCATCAAAAGTCTTGTTAAAAGAAAACTCTACATTTGCCCTACTACAATTGATGTTTATAATAAATTAATTGAAAGTGTGGGCGATTTATTAGAAGATGATTAATCAACATTAATAGGTTCTACATTAATTAATTTAATGGCTTCACGAGCTGTTTGTTTAAGATTTTCAGAAATATTTTCCAAGATTGTTAACTGCCTTAAAATATCAATCGTTCTTTTAAAAGTCCGTACAACATCTCCTTGAGAAAAATCTGTTTCAGAAAACATATTTTCCCAAGTTTCCATAGGATTATTTTCAGAATTTAAATTTGCCCCTATCCAATATTCAATAAACCAACAAAAATGCTGATTTAGATACATCGGGTTTTCAATATTATTATCTCTTTCAAGAAGAAAAATTTTTCTTCTTATGTCTTTAATTTTATTTAAAACCTTTCTAACTTCCTTTGAACAAGGTTTTGAAAGAGCTTCATCATTTTTTCTTATGTCTTCACTAATAATTGAGCAAATTACCGATGATAATTCAAGACAAGATAAATTATCCAACAGCCCTGATAAAATTATCTCAGACAAATATAATTCATTTTCACACCTTAAGGCCATGGTTGTTTTGCCTCGTTGAGTAGGATAATCATCTTTTAAATTACCTGTAATCTCAAGAATATTTTTATGAGCCAAAAATTTTTGCCAATAAACATCTTTTTGAAATTCAATTTCTTTATCTAATTTTTTGATTTCTTTTTCATATCTTTGAGTTAATTCAAGGCATTTTTTATGTTTTTTATAAATTTTACAAGCGTTGCAGCCAAAAGCCTCTATTTTTCTTAAAAACTCTTTTGATTTTTCTCTATATTCAATAACTTCAGGAGCATTTTCAGGATTTTTATATTTTCCTTTTGCTTGCCTTTTTAGGGTTTTATATATTGTTCTTGTTTGAACATAGAGATTTTTTAATTTGTTATATTCATCAAAATCCTTGTCATTATGATGCCATCTGCAAGTAAAATCATGCGCAGCCAAAATATCTTGTTGTCTTTTTTCTTTTTTTAATAAAAGAGGGGTTAATCTATCAGTTGATGAAAAATAGCCGAATGTCTTAAAGATAAGTTCTTTCGCTTCATCAATAGAAAACCTTTGTAATAAATTTAATACCATTGAATAACTTGGTGAAAATTTGCTCTCTAATGGGTTTGCATCAGATTTAACCAGGCTAGCTACTTCATCAGGAGTTTGAAAAGGAGTTCCGATTATCACAACATAACCAATTTCATCCATACCACGACGTCCTGCTCTACCTGACATTTGAAGAAATTCATTAGCAGTTAACATCCTATGACCTGAATCTGTTCTTTTTGAGATTGAGCTTATAATTGTAGTTCTCGCCGGCATGTTAATTCCTGCTGCAAGCGTTTCGGTTGCAAAAACAACTTTTATTAATCCTTTTTGGAATAATTTTTCAACTAACGCTTTCCAAGCAGGTAATAATCCGGCATGATGAGCTGCAATTCCCGATTTAATCAAGTCCATCTGCGGATTATTTTCTAAATACGGATATTCTTTTAAATATTCATCAAGAATTTTATTAAGTTCTAAAGCTTCTTCTTTTGTTAATAAATCTAATTTTAAACATTTTTTTGCATTTTCATCACATTTTTTTCTTGAAAAAGTAAAGTAAATAGCCGGAAGCATATTTTTTTCATTTAATACTTCAACAACACTTGTGGTAGGATTTTTGACTTTTTCTTTCTTATTAAAATATTTAAATTTGCTCTCCGGTTTAATTTTCTTATTCAACTCGCCTGATGGAGTTAATAAAGGTAAAATCGTATGAGGTTTAGATGAATCATAGTAAAAAAATCTTAACGGAACCGGTCTAAAATCCGTATAAACAAGTTCTGTTTTAGAATGAACCGTATTTATCCAGTCTGTTAATTGTTTTGAATTTTTTACTGTTGCACTTAATGCAATAATTTGAATATTTGTAGGGCAATAAATTATACTTTCTTCCCAAACCGTTCCCCTTGATTCATCATTCATATAATGAACTTCATCAAGAACAACATACCTTACATTATTAAGATTGTCTTTTAAAGTACCAAAAGTCGTACCATAGAGCATATTTCTAAATACTTCCGTTGTCATAACGACAATTTGAGCATCTCTGTTTATTGTAGTGTCTCCCGTTAAAAGACCAACTAAATCGCTGCCATATATATTTGAAAAATCATTATATTTTTGATTAGACAAGGCTTTTAGGGGAGTTGTATAAAAAATTCTCTCTCCTTTTTCTAAAGCTAAATGTATGGCGCTTTGAGCAATACAAGTTTTTCCTGCACCCGTTGGAGCGCACACTACAACACTTTTGCCATTTTCGATATGCTTAATGGCTTCTTGTTGAAAATCATCCAGTTGAAAATTAAAACCATACATCTACTATTTAAATTCCACAATATTTTTATTTAACACCGGTTGAACCAAAACCGCCCTCAGCCCTTTTGGTATCAGATAAGTCATCAGCTACAATAATTTCAGGTTTTAAAACTTCCATAATTGCCATTTGGGCAATTCTATCGCCTCTTTGTATTGTGAAATCAACCTTAGAGTGGTTAATTAGACCAACACAAATTTCGCCTCTATAATCTTCATCAATTGTACCTATACCATTTACAACAGCAATCCCTTTTTTAATTGCTAAACCTGAACGAGAACGAACTTGGGCTTCAGTGTTATGAGGCAATTCTATTGCAATTCCTGTTGGAATCATTCTTATCTCGCCTGATGGAATTATAATATCCTCATCAATTGCGGCTATTAAATCCATAGCAGAAGCGCCTTGAGTTTTATATTCAGGCATTGAAACAAAATTAGGTAATTTTTTTATTTTTAGAGTTAATTTTTCCATAGCTTTTATATTTCCTCTTATTTATTTAAGTTATACAATTCTTTTAAACCAAACAAAGTTAAATCTTTATCAATATAATCCAGAACACCATCCATATTATCAAATAAAACGGAGGAATATCCGCCTGTGGCAATTATTGTTGCTTTTTGATTTAACTCTTTTTCGCATTTTTTAATCATGCCCTCAATTAAACATCTGTGACCCAAAACAATACCTGATAACATAGCTGAAATCGTGCTTTTTCCTATTGCTTTATCCGGTGCTTCAATTTTTAATTTTGGCAATTTTGATGTAAATTGAGCTAAAGAATTAGCTTGAATTTTAAGCCCAGGAGCAATAATACCGCCAATAAAGCACGCATTTTTATCCACAATATCAAATGTTGTAGCTGTACCAAAATCAATTACTATAGCAGGCAGTTTGTATTTTATTGTTGCTGCAGCAGCATTTGCAATTCTATCTGCACCGATTTCTTTGTTATTATTAAGCGCTAATTTAATAGGCATTTTTGACTTATAAGATAAACTTACGGCATCTATTCTTAGGTATTTTTTGATTGCATTTTTGTAAATTTCACACAATTGAGGCACAACCGATGATACAATTGCACCTTTTATTTTAGAAGTTAAATTATTATGATTTAAAATTGTCAACAAACTTATTCCATATTCATCATCTGTTTTTTTTACATCAGATGAAAGACGAAAAGTTTCTATCAACTCATCATTTTCATAAACCCCTAAAGAGGTATTAGTATTTCCAATATCAATTACTAAAAGCATAAAACAATTTTATTATAGAAATAAATTTTTAAAAACTATTTTGTTTCTAAAATAAAGTTATGTGAATACCATTCTATATCATCACAAAGTGATGCTAAAGGAATTTTACATTTGTATTTAATTCTTAGTGCTACTGCAATAAAAAAGTCACACAAATGCGGATTTTGAGCTAAAATCGGACTTGTCAGATAGCTTCCTATGACATTGTTAAATTTTGCCCCTTCGGTTTTATCTTTTGCGTTGTTACCTAAACCCTTCTGCAAAATCAAAAACGGTGCAACGCCTGATTTCAAATTAGTTATTAGCCCGTGGTTTTCAAAACCGACTACAGTTCTGTTTCTCAAAAAAGGACAAACGCCAACTAACGGGCCGTAATGAAGGTTTTTACCGGTAATTGTATCTATATCTAAAATTTTTATGCCTTCTTTTTTAATTTTATTATGCAATTGGTAAGAATTGCCAAAAAGCTGATAGCCGCAATTAATAGCAAGCATGGGCACATTTGAATATGCTGCAATTTTTAATTCTTCCTCATTTTTCTTTAAAAATTCAAGTGCATAATCAAGTGCCTGAGTGTTCGAACCCCCTATATAATAAAAATCATATTTAGAAGCTTGCAATCTATCGTTTGCATAGATTTCATATAAAGAAACATCAATATCCCTTTTTTTTGCTCTTTGAATAAATACATCAACATTAGCTCTATCGCAAAAACTTTGCAAAATATCAGGATACAAATATGCAATTTTTAATTTAAGAGGATTTTTTGACATATTTTATTACTTTTTCGATTGCTTCATCCGGTGTTAATTTAATCATAACACCATCTTTTCTTGTTTTGTATTCAACAAGACCTTCTTGAATTGTCTTTCCTACAGTAATTCTTACAGGAAAACCGATTAAATCAGCGTCTTTAAACTTAACACCGGCTCTATCTAATCTGTCATCAATTACAGCTTCAATACCTGATTTGATTAATTTTTCATATATTTCATAAGCAACTTTAGATTGTGTTTCATCATCAATATTAACAGGTACAATATCAACATGATACGGAGCGATTTCAATCGGCCAAACTATACCAAAATCATCATGGTATTTTTCAATAGCGGCTGCCATAGTTCTTGAAACGCCAATTCCATAACACCCCATAATGTAAGGTTTCAATTGTCCTTGTTCATCTGTATAGCAAGCTCCCATAGGTTCAGAATATTTTGTTCCAAGCTGGAATATATTTCCAACTTCAATTCCTCTGGTAACAAATAAAGGCTGGTTGCATACAGGACATAATTCACCTTCTTTTACTAATGAAATGTCATAAAATTCAATTCCGTCTTCTAAGTTAGCTCCAACAATGTGCTTATCTTTAACATTTGCACCAAGTACAAAATTTTTCATTCCTTTTACTGTATTATCAAAAATAACCTTCACTTTTGATTTATCAACATTTCGATATGAAATAAACCCAGGCTCCATTCCTAAAAGTTCTCTTACTTCATCATTTTCCATAGGACGAATTTCAAGAGCATTTAAAACATTCATTAATTTTGTTTCTTCAACTTCTTTATCGCCTCTAATCATAGCAATTACAGGTTTTGAATCAGCAATATAAGCTACTGCCTTTAAAATGCAATTAGAGTTAACATTTAAAAATTTAGCTAATTCTTCAATTGTTTTTGTGTTTGGAGTATCTACAATTTCTTCTTTTTTAAATCCGCCGTCTGTTGTTTCGATTGGCAATTTTGAAATTGCATGGTTTGAATTTGCACTATAAGAACAGTGTTTACAATAAAATACATCATTTTCACCAACTAAAGTATCAGTTAAAACCATATATTCATGAGAAACAGCGCCGCCAATTGCACCTGAATCAGATTGGACTGCTTTTGTTTCAAGACCGCAGCGATTAAAAATGGATGTATAAGTTTTTCCCATAACTTCGTATTCACGCTCTAAATCTTCTTGAGAAGTATGGAATGAATATGCATCTTTCATGATAAATTCCCTGCCTCTTAACAAGCCAAAACGGGGACGAATTTCATCTCTAAATTTTGTTTGAATTTGATAAACATTTATAGGCAATTGTTTATATGAATTTATAACATCACCCACAACGCTTGTTACAACTTCTTCATGAGTCGGAGCCAAACACATTTCATTATCGTGTCTGTCTTTACACCTTAAAAGTTCTTTTCCGTATTTTTGCCATCTGCCGGATTTTTGCCAAACTTCAGCAGGCTGAACAAAAGGCATCAACAATTCTTGAGCACCCGAAGCATTCATTTCTTCTCTAACAATATTGGAAATTTTTGTCAAAACTCTTTGAGCCAAAGGCATATATGTATATATTCCATTTGCAAGCTTTTTAATATATCCTGCCCTAACCAGAAGTTTATGCGAAATTGCTTCAGCGTCATTTGGGAACTCTCTTAGGGTTTGAACAAAAAGTTTTGACATTTTCATAATTCATTAATTCTCCATTTTGCATTTAATTAATATAATTTTATTCCAAAAGCATTCTAAATAAAATATTGTATTGCTAAAAAGTTAAAAAATATATAAGATAAAACTATGGATATTAGTATTTTAATCGGCAATATCGCAATTTTTCTTCCTTTGATTTTTGCTTTATTTTTAATTCTTGCAAGAATAACTTTGCAATACATAAATAAAAATATCCTAAATTGGGGAATGAGCATTGTAAACTTATTATCGCTATTATTTTTTATTTATTTAAAAATATTTCAAATAAAAAATACAAACATTAATTTTGGCTGCGAAATTTTCTCTTTAGGAGAGTTAAAACTTAATTTCGGAATAATAATTGATAACTTAAACATTGATTTTTTAATATATTCGGCATTGGTTTATTTTTTAATTTCAATTTTTGCAATAATCTATTTTAACAAAAAAAGGCAATTCTTCTTTACAAAACACAGGTATAATATCTTCTTAGGGCTTTTGAGCTTTAATACATACTTTTTTATTTGCAGTTATTCATTGATTCAAAGTTTTATCTTTTGGGTAATTCAAGGTATTTTAATTTTTCTTTTTGCTTATTTTGATATTTTAAAAAATTACGCAAATTATAACATTACAAGATTTTACAGAATATTTTTAATTGGGGATATTTTATTTTTAACATCTCTGTTAATTCTTTATAAATACGCCATATTATCCCAAGGCTATATTCAATCAACTTCACTAAACTATTCAGAATTAAACGAATTAATAAGCTATACATACGGAATATCAAATTCAATTGAATTTATTATATGTATCTTATGTTTTATCGGCGCAATAATGACAAGAATGCTCATTCTGCCGTTTTGTTGTTTTTATAGCTTTATTGCAAACTCGTCAAATATATTGTATCTATCAATCATAACTTGCGCCAACAGCGTTTTTGGCTGCCTGCTTTTATTTAAATGTTTACCTATTTTTGAATTTATTCAAAATTCACTTTTATATTTCAAAATTCTAATAATCATCAGCATTATAAGCTCTTTTATATTTCTTGTTTTTGAAAAAAATACAAAAATTTTCTTTGGATATGTATTATCTATAATAAATTCATTATTTATATATTCCTATTTAACCTATAATAAAGAAAACTCCTTAATTACATATGCTTTAGCAAATTTTATAATTTTGCTTTTTATAGCTTATTTAGTTTATTACGACAAAACAACCATCAAAAAACATTTTCTTATAAAACAAAAGGGATTTATCTTAGAAAAAATTCATATAACAATTTTTGAAAAATTTATAGATAAAATTTCAAGCCTTTTTAATTTTATTAACGATAAAATAACAAAAAATCTTATATTGACTACCTTAAAGATTTTCGATTATATTTTATCTTTATTTGTTTTAAAAAATCTAAAAAATAACAGTTATAAAATTTTAAGAAATATTTTTATTATTTTTGCCGTAATTACTCTAATTACAATATTTATTGCGCTTTTTGGAGAAAGATAAATGCTTGAAACACTTGGAAGTATAAAAAATATAATATTAAATTTTTCAATGTTTTTGCCCTTTATTTTTGCAATATTATTAAGTCTTGGTTTTTTTATTAAAAACCCTATTCACATAAGAAATCTTGCAAACTGTTTTTTTGGTTTAAACTTTACGATTGTTACCGTTATTTTATTTCTCACGGTTAATTTTGATTTTACTTTATTCAATCAACATTTTTGTCTTGATAGCGCAGCATCATTAATTTTATTTTTTAGTGCACTTATATTTATGCTGTTTTCAATATTTTCTAAAAATATTATTACAAAATTGCATAGAACTTTTTATTCATCATTAATTCTGCTCTTAGGAATAATTCAAGCTCTTATTCTTGTAGATAATGTATTTCTTTCTTTTGCACTAATATTTTGGACTTTGCTTATTTTTTATTTTATTCAATACATTTACACAAAAACCGACAAGAGAAAAAGTCTGCTAAAATTCAAATTAATTGAAGATTGTTTTATTTTTCTTGCTGCAATTTTTCTTATGGGATATGATTTTATAAGATATTTTCTGATAAATAATATAAACTTTGATTATTCCAATATTTCCGACAATCTTTACCATATCAGCGATTTTTCAATAGTTTTGGCTTTTATCGGTTTTTGCGTTTTAATATTCAGATTTTTTAATTTATTTCCTTTTAACAATTTCAAAATTAAAAACCTTTCAATTTCTGAAACGCTAATAACAATAATAAATATAACCGCATCAATTTTAATAGGTTTATCTGTTCTTGGTAAAATATATTCTTCTTTTGATTATTTAATATATCATTACCAAGAATTTATTGCTTTTTATTTTATTTTTAATTTCATTTATTATTTAATTTTATCATTACAAATTAAATCTTTATTAGGTTTTTTAATAAATTCTCTAATTCCAAATATTATAATCGGACTCTTTTCGTTGTTTATGTTTAATAATGAAGGAATAAGCCAGTGTATATACTATATTCTATCTTTAACTGTTTCATATCTGCTTTTGGGCTTTATATTTATAATTCTTATAAATAAATTTAAAACAGATTTTATAGATGACTTTAAAAAAATTACACAAAAATCTCTAAAATTTATATTTCTTTTTTCATTTTTAAATTTAGCAAGAACTCCATTTTTATTAATGTTTAGTTCTACTTTTGCAATATTCACATCAATTTTCGCACTCGATTATGACGGCTTTATTTTGAATATTTCAACATACATCCTTATATTTGGTTTGTTTTTAATAATTTTAAGTCTTTTAAACTTAACATATAAAATTTTAATTGAGCCAAATAAGAACCCGAATTTTAAACTTTTTATGTCAAAAAGCAGTGCTTTTTGCTGCTATATTCTTATTTTTCTTACAATTGTTATGACACTTGGATATAGCAATATATATAATTTAATAAGCAATAGTTATAATTTTGGAAGTTAACAAGATGGAAAATACTATATTAAATTTTAATAATCAAACAGCCTTAACAGACTTTATTTCATTTTTTTCTGCAGAAATAATGTGCATTATAGGCATTATTTTAAACCTGTTTTTCTTTTTGTTTTTCAAAAGAAAATTAAATATTAAAAGAGTTTCTGATTTTATAACAAGCGGAGCTCTAATTTTAAATCTTGCAATATTAGGTGCAATTTGTTTTAAACATTTCTTTTTTAATCAAGATTATACTGTTTGTTTTTTTAACAATGTACTTGTTCTAAATAAAAGCAACATGTTAACAAAAATATCATTGAACTTTTTATTAATGTTATTTTTGTTTACACACTACAAATTTAATCGTAAAGTAAAGTTCAAAACACCGATTTTAAATTCAATCATACTAATGCTTTCAATTATGGGCGGTTTTCTTACTTTAGCATCAAACACGCTTTTAATCTTCATATTATTAGATATAAGCGTTTTTCTAATTTATAAATATGCTTCAAATGCAAGAATAAGAAAATATTTCGCTTATTGTCCCGATTTTATTACAATAAGCTTATCATCAAGTTTTTTATTTTATTCTTTTTATATACTCACAATATTTACAAAAAACGATCTGCAGCTGAATATTATCAACATATGTCTAATTTTATCCGTACTGTTAAAAATCGGACTATTCCCCTTTTACAATTATCAAACAGACAGAAATTACAAAACCAACCTGCCATATTGCACGCTTTTATTTGCATATTTACCATACCTTGGTATTTGTGCATTTAACAAAATGGCTCAATTTCAAAATCTCAGCTATAACATAGTATATATTTCTGCAATTTTATTTGTATTATTTTCAATTGTAGTATTTTCAATCTTTGCCCTAAAACAAAAAAATCTTATAAAATTTTTTGCAAATACAAATTGCATATTTAGTTTAATAATAATGCTCAATATAATACTTTTTAATTCAAGCGACTTCAATTTAAAAACAGGGTTTGAATGTGCTATTGTATTTTTGAGCTTGTTCTCTTTGTTATCTATATTAAAATTAAATCTAAATATAAACAAAATCAATTTAAATTCAGTAACAACAATATTTTTCCGAAACAAATTCTATGCTTTGATTTTATCAATAGTTATTCTTTTTATGTCATCAGTTATTTATAACGACTTAACAAAATCCCTGCTTTCTATATTAAAAAATATTTATCTATATGACATTATGGGATACATCCCTGCAATCATAATCATATTTGCACTAATGGCAATTTTATTAAATTCATTAAAAATAATTCAAAACATATACAAATTTGACAAAACACTAATCAAAGATGAATTTAAAAAAAGAACAACGATAAATTACGTTGTTCCTGTTTTTACAATATTATTTTTGGTAGTAAAAATATTTCTATAAATTTTCTATGCTTGCTTTTTCTTCAAGCGCAGATGAATAATGGGTTGTGTCATCCATCCAAGTATTTGTAAAATTAATTTGATGCTCACCAAATTTACCGTCATCCTGAAAAGGATCTACGTATCTTTTTAAATATGTGTATGCATTACCCCATTTGTTTTTTGGAGTTTTAAGCTGATAACGGCGTGTGTAAGTGCCATTTTGACCTTTATTTATATCATTAGCTAAATCAACCATCATCAATGCGCTGTCACTATAGCCTTGTGCTTTTAATACGTCTATATCTGAGGTTTCATTTTCATAATAATAGGCAAACGAAGCCAATGGAAGAAAAGCCATAACTCCAAATAATACTAATAATTTTTTCATTAATATATCCTTTACCAAACATTATCCATTTTCTTATATTATATAACATGTTTTTATTTTTACAAAATATTAAGAAATTTTTAAGTCCGAATATATTATTTTTTCAAGCTCATTTAATAATTCTTCTTGCGGAACTTTTTTAATCATTTGTCCTTTTTTAAAAATATAGCCCTCGTTTATTGCACCTGCTATACCATAATCCGCCCCTGCTGCCTCTTTTGGACCATTAACAGGACAGCCCATTGTTGCTATTGTGATTGGCGCTTTAATATCGGAAAATCTTTCTTCTACCTTTTTGGCTAAACCTATCAAATCAATTTGTGTTCTTCCGCATGTTGGACAAGAAATAAAATTAACCCCTTCTTTTTTTAAATCAAGAGCTTTTAAAATTTCTTTTGCCAACTTAACTTCTTCAATAGGATTTTCAGTCAAAGAAACTCTAATGGTATCACCTATATTTTGAGATAATAATGCTCCTATTGCTATTGAAGATTTAACAATACCGCCTCTTAGAGTACCGGCTTCGGTTAATCCAATATGCAAAGGATAGGGAATTTCATTATATATTTTTTCATATGCCCTTATTGTTGTCATGACATCAGACGACTTTAGAGAAACCTTTATCAAACGAAAATCTAAATCTTCAAGAATTTTTATATGCCTTTTAGCTGAAATTATCATTTTATCAACAAGATTAAGCGATTTATCTTCATATAAATCTTTTTCTAAAGACCCTGCATTAACTCCGATTCTAATTGGCGTATTTGTTTGTTTTGCCATTTCAACGACTTTTTTTGTGTGCTCAATATTTCCAATATTTCCGGGGTTAATTCTAAGCGCATTTATTCCCATATCCATTGCAATCAAGGCAAGTCTATAATCAAAATGGATATCGGCAACAGTAGGAATAGGCGAATTTTTAACAATTTCTTTAAGAGCATACGCACAATTTTTATTTAAAACGGCAAGCCTTATAATTTCGCAGCCCTCGCTGGCTAAAGCTTCAATTTGTTTTAGCGTTGAATATGTGTCATCGGTTTTAGTATTAGTCATAGATTGAATAGCTATGGGAGCTCCGGCTCCAATTTTGACTTCTCCGATTTTTATTTGAATTTTTTCCATAATTTACAAACCACTTTTAATTTAAAAATATGCTAAAATTATAACATAAATTTTATACAAGGGGAGTTTTGTGGATAATCTTGCAATTGAAAAAAGGAAAAATAAAATAATAAAAACCGCTTTTTGGATTTTAATTATTTTTAGTTTATACTCCATTATTTCAATATTTTTAAAATATCCGTACAAATTTCAAATAAAAGGTTTTAATACCCCTTTAAATCCAATAACAATCAATCTTGAATTAAAGAAGAAATATAACAAAAATATTTTTGCATGTTTTAACGATTACTGTTTAAATTTTGAAAATAACGGCATCACAAATATCTACTCGATAAAATTCAATAATAGCATTGTCGGTTTTTCGGATTCTAAAATAAAAAACATTTATATTGCGTATCCTGATGATATAAAAGATTTTGAAGACAATATTGTTAATTTAAACCTATACACAGGTCAAAACACAAGTTTCTACAATAAAAATGATATTTTAAAATTCAAAAAAAAGCATTTTGAAATGGAAACAGATAATAAAAAAGAAGATTACCAAGCATATAAAATCAATTTCAGCGGAAATTACAAAGGTTATATCAAACATATTCATAATTTATTTTTATCTTTATTTTATAATTGGCAAATTTTTATAATTCCATATTTTTGGCTATTTATTGCTTATTTAATATACAACTTCAAAAAAGAAAATTTTCATTTTAAATTGCCGAAAAACACACCCTATTATGCCCTTGGGTCAATTATTATTTTAGGGATACTTTTAAGGCTTATCGGATTAACAGAATACCCGTTATGGCTTGATGAAATTTACACAAAAACAGTGGCAATTAAAAATTTAGTCTCAACATTTAATGACGCCGGAAATCCGCCTATGTTTTTTATTTTAGAATATTTTATATCTAAAATATTCGGCTCATCCGATTTAGTTTTAAGAATATTACCTTTTATTTTTAGCATATTAATTATTCCAATGACTTTCATGTTGTTAAAAAACAACAACAAAAATTCACTCAACACAGCATTATTCGGAGCTTTTTTTGCTTCAATAAATACAATTTTTATATATCACTCTCAAGAAGCAAGATGTTACTCTATGGCTATGTTTTTGAGTATAACTATAATTTACTTTTTGTTTGAATATTTAAAAAATTTAAAATTAAAAAATCTTATTTTATATACTGTTTTTTCCATCATGGCAATCAACACTCATTATATTCTAACCATTTTTGTCTTTGGAAATTTTTTGTGGGGCATATTTGATTTATTAAAAGAAAAAAAGGAATGTTTAAAATTCTTTTTATTAAATATTCTAATAGGGCTGTCATTTTTGCCATATTTAATTCATATTTATAAAATTTCTTTTAATCAAGGGTTCAACTCTTGGATAGACGAACTATCCAAGAACACATTCTTATATACGATTAATGAATATTTTATCAATAAGTACATATTTTTAATTTTATCTGTAATTTTATTTATAATGTTAATTATGTCATTTTTACCTGATAAATGGCTAAGTAAAATAAATATTAAAAAAGATAAAGACAAAGAAAATTTGTTTATTTATTTAATTTATTCTATTGCCTTTATTTTAATAGTTTCATCTGCTATTTCAATTTATATAAAACCAATTTTACACAAAAGAATACTTTTAGCGGGCTATGGTCTTTTGTTTATATTGGAAGTTGTTTCAATAAGTACAATTTTTCACTTTATCAAAGAAAATAAAATATGCAGAGTGTTTCAAGGATTTTATTCAATAATTTTATTTGCAATTTGCCTTTCTATGACTCATCCTATGCCATTAAGAGAAATGTACAGGCTGGATGACTTTATGGAATTTATTCAAAATGATATAAAAAATTATCCGTCAAATTATGAAATCCATGCAATAACAAACGATAGAGCCGATTATCTTGATTATTTTCCAAAATTAAAAAACAATAAAAGAATTAATTGGCATTATGTTGATACCAATTCTATGAAATATTTAAAAAAGATTTCCAAAAAAGATTATATTAAAGGCAAATTTGGGGTAGTTTATCTTCATAACATGTCGGCAGACATTGAATTTATGTCTTTAATTAACCCCAATATGACTGTTTATAAAACTAACACAATTAACAACGGAAAAATAATATATAAATAAGGAGAAAATATGAAAATTGCAGTTATATCTGATATTCACGCCAATGCTTTAGCGTTTGATAAAGTTTTAGAAGATATTGAAAAATTTAATCCCGATAAAATATTTTGTCTTGGAGATATTATTTTAGCCGGATATAATCCGAATTATGTTTGTGAAAAAATCTTTGAATTAAAAGAAAAATATAAAGAAAACTTTGAAATAATCCAAGGCAATACCGATAAAATGGTTGCAAATTGCACAGATGAACTCATAGCTAAAACAAAAGAAGCTTTCAGCTGTATGGGTTATTCATTAGAAGAAGATATTAAAATAACCGACAAAAAATATATTGATTTTGTTAAAAATTTACCCGAGAAAAAATTAATTGAACTAAATAATTTAAAAATTGAGCTTGTCCATGGTTCACCAAGAAATCAAAGCGAAAATATTTATCCCAACCTTTCTCAAGAAGAAGTTGAAGAAATGACAGAAAATTCTTCAGCTGATTTAATTTTGTGCGGACACACACACCTGCCTTGCGGTTATAGTTTAGAAAGCGGCAAAACTGTTATAAATGTCGGTTCTGTGGGTCGATCAATGACAAAAGACAAAATGCCCGTTTATCTTCAACTTTCTATAGATAATCAAGGAAAGTTTTTTGTGGAACATAGAATAATAAAATATGACAACGAACTTGTTTCAAGACACATTTTATCAAGAGGCTTCAAACACTGTGAAGATTTAGCTAAAATGTATATTGCGCAACAATAATATAACCATTTATGATAAAATAAAATAAAAAAAGGACAAAAAATGGCAAATTTAGAATTAATGCACCAAAATGCGGCAAATGAATATGAGCAAAAAAATTTTGAAAAGGCTCTTGAAATATATAATGAAATAATAAAATTAAACCCGATTGATGAAGTTGCACTTTCTTGCATAATGGATATTTATCTTGAACTTGACGATAAATTTAATTATTATCTGGCCAGAGCAAATGTTAACATAGCTCAAAACAAATTAGAATACGCTATCAATGATACAAAAAAAGCAATTGAGCTTGACGTGGATAATATTGAAGCAAGAAGAAAATTAGCAAGACTTTATCGGGTTGATAAGAAAAATCTAAAATCAATTGATGAATTTTTAAGAATTTTAGAACTAAAAGAAGATGAACTCGATGTTTATTTTGAACTTGTTGATTTATATATGAAAGAAGATAGCATTGAAAGTGCAATTTCTATAGCAAAAAAAGGGCTTAATATTTTTAAAGACGATAAAAACATAAAAAATATGCTGGCTCAATTATACTTTAAAGCAAACGATTTAAAATCAGCTCTTGAAGTGGTAGATGATGACTTTTTAAAAATTAAAATTCTTCTTCAAGACGAACAAAATGAAAATGCCATTGAATTATTAAACAAAGTAAATTACGAAAACTTGGATAAAATACAAAAAAGAAATTATCATATCTTAAAAGCACAATATCTTTATAATACAAAACAATTTGAAAACGCCCTAAAAGAAGTTGAAGCCTATGATAAAATAATTTCAGCTGATGCATTATCATTTCAAATGAAAGCTTTAATTTACGAAGAATTAAACGATGAATTTAGAGCGCATTTTAACTGGGGCTTTTGCTATAAATTACAAGGGAAAAACGATGAAGCTATAGTTGAATTTACAAATGCTTATAATAAAAATCCTAAAGACAAAACAACTCTGATTGAACTTGCAAAATTATATCAACTAAACAAAGAGCGCTTTGTTGCAATTGAATTTTGGCAAAAAGTTTATGAAATAGATAAAGATGAACAAGCAAGAGAAATTTTAGCCGAGTTTTATTACTCTGAAGGAAATTTTCAAAAAGCCGAAGAATATGGTAAAGTAATAGAAGAAAAACAAGAAAACTACAAAGGTTTAATTGACAAAATCATGGAGTTTTTCTGTAAAGACAAATAAAGGCTAGCTATGGATAAAAATAATTTTAATAACTACCAAAAAAAATCATCTTTTGATAAAAAGCTGCAAGATATTAAAATTATGCTTTCGGATAGCGAAAAATGCGCTGAAATAGCTAAAAAATTAAGCGAATATATTTCAAACGATAATAACAGCAAGTCTTAAATTACAGACTTGCTAATGTTTTTGCTAAATCTTTAAACACAACATTCAACTCATATGAATTGTTTGAATTTTTATCTGACATCAAATATTCTCCGATTGGAATACCTGCAAATTTATTATGTTTTAAATGCTGATATTTTTTTCTGAACAATGCGCTTGTTAGCGCCCTGTTTTGCATTTTAAAACTTTGGATTTCATAGTGTTGTTTTTGAATTTTAGATGCATCAATTAAATCATTATATTCATATGCATCAGTAGTTAAGCTTGGAATAAAATTAAGCTTATATTTATCTTTTAAAATATTTTGTACTTTAGATAATGCCCTCAATAAAGTCATATAAATTTTGTCATATTCTTCAAAATCATTTGAAACAATTATCATAACATCATCAACAGAAGTTTTAATATTTTTATTTAAAGAATTCAAAATACTTCTTAGTTTCATAAAAATAGTTCTATTCAAATGTTTTTTTGTTTCATCTTTAATGTTTGAATTTGCATAATTTAAAGAAAGACAAATTGAATATTTTTTAATGATATCAAATTCTCTTAATCGATTTTTTTCTTCCTGTTTTATTTTTTCTTTTTGTTGATATTCAAGGTATTCTCTATATTCTTTCAACACCTTTGACTCAGTCTTATCAACCAAATAATACATAAATATCATAGGAAAAACTAAGCAAAACAAAACTACACTTGTATTTCTGTAAATATAAAGCGAGTCATCAAAAGGAAAAAACAATTTTGCCAAAGGCGTAAACAAATATCCGCTGTAATCTAAAATCATATCATCAGACATTACGCCAATCCAATACACCATATAAGCAAAACTAAGAAAAAGAAGAACCATTATTGAAAATGTAATTAATTTCCTTAATGATTTTGCTTTTGTTTTTGTTTCAATTGCAAATAAATTATCTGTGTTTATCATAAAAATCCTCTATATATTTAATAAAAAAAATTCTTCAAAAAAATTGCCTAAAATTTGCAAAATTTTGAAGAATTTTTATATTTTTATATTTCTAACTAAATATTTGGCCTTTGATTATATATTCCAAGCTCTTGTTCAAGTGCATATGCGCTTTGTAAAAGAGTCATTTCATCAAGATTTTTAGCAATTACTTGCAGACCAATCGGCATATTTTCCTTATCAAAACCGCAAGGCATAGATAGCGCCGGTGCTCCAACTAAGTTTGATGAAATAGTTGCAATATCCGTTAAATACATTTCAAGAGGATTATTTGCCTTAGAATTCAAGTCAAAAGCAGTTGTAGGACAAGTCGGAGATACTAAAATATCAACAGACTCAAAAGCTTTATTAAAATCATTAGCTATTAATCTTCTTAATTGCTGAGCCTTTTTATAATATGCATCATAATATCCGCTTGATAGCGCATATGTTCCAAGCATTATTCTTCTTTTAACTTCAGGACCAAAACCCTGTGCTCTTGTTTTACAATACATATCTAGCAGATTTTCGCAATTTTGTGCTCTATAACCATATCTAACACCGTCAAAACGAGCCAAATTAGAGCTTGCTTCTGCTGTTGCAACGATATAGTAAACACCAATAGAGTGCTTTAATAAAGGCAGCGAAATTTCTTTAATTTCAGCTCCTAATTTTTCATATGTTTTAACAGCGTTTTCAACGCTTTGCTTAACATCATCGGCAACGCCTTCTGCCATTAGTTCTTTTATAACGCCAACTCTTAAACCTTTAATATCTTTTTTTAAATTGGCTGAAATATTTCCAACTTCCATATTTAGCGAGGTTGAATCTTTAACGTCGTATCCTGCTATTGCTTCATATAAATGAGTAATATCTTCAATACTTCTGCCAAAAGGCCCGATTTGATCCAATGAAGAAGCAAAAGCAACTAAACCATATCGAGACACTCTGCCATAAGTAGGTTTAAAACCTGTAATACCGCAAAATGAAGCAGGTAAACGAATTGAACCGCCTGTGTCTGAACCTAAAGATAAAGTTACTTCGCTTGCGCTAACGCTCGCAGCAGAACCCCCAGAAGAACCTCCGGGAACTTTATTTAAGTTATATGGATTTCTAACAATTTTAAATGCGGAATTTTCATTACTTGAACCCATTGCAAATTCATCAAGATTTGCTTTTCCTAAAATCGGAACAAGATTTTCTTTCAATTTTGTTGTTATGGTTGCATCATATGGTGATACAAAATTTTCTAAAATTTTTGATGAACAGGTTGTCTTAGAACCTTTCATATTCATATTATCTTTTAGAGCAGTAGGAATTCCTGCCAAAAATGGAATTTCTTCATTTTTTGCAATTTTTTCATCAACTTTTTTGGCTGTTTCAATTGCTTCATCAAAAGTTGTTGAATTAAAAGCACCTAATTTTTCATCTAATTTTTCTATTCTTTCAATTGAAGCTTTTGTTAATTCAAGTGCGCTTACTTCTTTGTTAATAAGAGCTTTATGTTGTTCGACTGCCGTCTTTTTAAGTAATTCCATTAAACTTTACTCCATTTAAAAATATTTGTCTTACAATTATTTTATGACAAATAAAACGATTGGCAAATATGGCGAACAATTAGCAAAAAATTTCTTAATAAAAAAGGGGTTTAAAATTTTAGAGTTAAATTATCGCTATTCTCGTCTAGCCGAAATTGATATCATAGCAAAAAAAGATAATAAAATTCATTTTATAGAAGTAAAAACAAGAACACAAAACTATTTCGGTACTCCATTTGAAGCAATTAACCAAAATAAACTAAAATCAATTTATAAATGTGCATTATTTTATATGCAAAATACAAAAGAAAAAACTGAAAAATTTCAAATAGACGCTATAGGAATTCTGCTAAATAAAAACAATAAACACGACATCACCTACATAGAAAATCTAGTTCTTTAAACTTCTTTCTATTCCAAGACCAAAAAGAGCAAAATCATATTTAACAGGGTCAAATTCATCAAACTCCTTTAATTTCTCGCTCAATTCAATAACTGCTCTAAAATCATTTTGCTTTCTTTTTAATAATCCGAATTCTCTTGAAATTTTTGCAACATGGGTATCTAAGGGAATTAATAATTCATTTTTTTTAATTCCTTTCCACAACCCTAAATCAACCTTTCCATCTCTTACCATCCACCTTAAAAACATATTTATTCTTTTTAAAGCTGATTTATTTTGAGGTTTTGCAAACAAAAAACAAAAACCTAAATTATTTGAACAATTTGAATTTGTATAGAAATAATCAGTTACTCTTTCAAACCTGTCTTTTTTTTCATAAAACAATTCTTCTAATGAAGATTTATCAATAACATATAATTTATTCAATAATCTTAAAAGTTCAAATAAATCTTCACTTTTTATAAACCTATATATAAAATCCTTAATTGAAGCGTTTTTATAGTTTAAAATAAGTTCATAAGGACTATCAAACATAGAAAAAAGATATTCTAATTTCTTTATAAACATTTCTCTTTTTCCAAAAGCAAATAATGAGGAAATAAAAGCCGATATTTCAACATCTTTTTTGTTTTTATATCGATGCGGAAATTTTATAGGATCATTCTTTATAAAATCAGGTGTTTCGTATTTTTTTACAAGTTTATCTAATAATTCTTTCATCTTAATTCCTCAAAATAATTTTTAAGAATTTTATTACATTCTTTTTCTTTTATTCCGCCATAAATCTCAATTTTTGATTTTGCAATTTGCGGCAGTTTTAAAACGCTTTGTGCTGCACCGTATTTAAAATCATAAGACCCAAAATATAACCTTTTTATTCTGGAATTTAATATCGCCCACATACACATCGGACAAGGCTCCAATGTAACATACATATCACAATCTTCTAAACGCCATGAATTTAAAACTTCGTTTGCTTTATTAATAGCTAAAATTTCAGCATGATAAGTTGTTTTGTTTAATAATTCCTTTTTATTAATTTCTTTTGAAATTATTTTATTATCTTTTACTATGACCGCACAAACAGGAATATCAATCTTGACTTTTTTTGCTTCGTCAATAGCAATCTGCATAAAATCATTTGACATAATCATTAAATTTTAGTGTAATTTTAAATTCATCATCAATATCAAGGCTTATGTCTATTTTCATAGCTTCAGCCAATCCCTTAACAATATACAGCCCAAGTCCTGTTCCTCTTGTTGTCCTTGTAAGATTTGAATCAACTCTAATAAATTTTTCAAACAATTTTTCTTTGATTTCAGGCGAAATTTTTTCACATTTGTTTGTAATTTCAACAACAGGCATCAAATTTTCATTATATGCTTTTATTTTGACAGGCGCTTTATCAAGAGAATATTTCATCGCATTATCAACAAGATTTATTATAATTTGTTCCAATCTGTAATCATCTGCATAAACATAATTTAAATCACGTGCTATATCAACTTCAAATTTAATTTCTTGGTTGTTCAAATATTCAAGCCCTCTTGAAATAGAATCAGCTAAATCCACCTCTTGAATATTAAATTTTAAACTATAACTTTCAAGCTCGGGAATAACAAGTAAATCTTCAACCATGCCTGACAGCCTTTGAGCCTGTTGCTTAATAATTTGAAGTGATTTAATTCTTGTTTTTTCATCTACTTTAATATCGTGTCTTAACAATCTTGACGTATAGCCGATTATACTTGTTAGAGGTGTTCTGAATTCATGGCTTGTTGCATTAACAAGATTTTCTCTAAATTCATTTAATTTTTCCAATTCTTTATTTTTTTCTTTTAAATCTCTATATGAAAGTTTTATTTTATTTGCCATATAATTAAACTCTTTTGCAATAAAAATTGTTTCATATGGAGTAAAAGGACTTTTAATTAAGTGAATTTTTTTATCGTAATTCCCTTTGGAAATTGCCGTAATACCTTTAAATAATTGTCTTATATTAATATACAAATAATAAGTATAAAGACTGACAATTATAATTATAGATAAAGCTGCAATACTAAGAGAAAGTATAATTCTATATCTTGCTTTATTAATTGTTTTTGCCGTAATTTTTTGAGTAGTATCAACAACCACAACCCAAGTCGGATTATCTATTTTATAAAACGCTTTTGGGGTATTTTTCTTGCCAAAAAAACCAACATCATCAACAGTATCAATGTTAAATCCGTTTAAAATAGTATCCGCATGGTAATCATTTGCATTGGTAATAATTAATTCTTTTGTTTTGTAATCAAAAACAAAAATATTCCTGCCTTTAATATTGTCTTTTCCCAAAAGAGAATTAAAAATATCAAGATTTATTTTTGCTGAAAGATAATAATTTTTCTCTGATTCTATTGGTGCAACCAATGTCATCATTCCGTTTTCGATATTATATTTTTCTTTTGGAATTTGATTTTTTCGAATTATATCAAGGTTTTTAAATAACTTTGTTTTTGCCTCAATTTCATCAAAATACTGGATTTTTGACATAGTATCGGGAATATAATTAAATCCGGAAGCCATTTGATTAAGTTGAGCCTGACTCAAATTCACATAACTTTCAATAGCGTCGCCAACATAATGAGCCATTAAAGAAGTATTGTTTGCTAATTCAGACCTAACCGATTGTTGAGAAACATTGGATATAATAATTCCTATGGTAACAATAGGTATTAATACCGCCAAAACAAGCACTATAATAATTTGTTCAACAATTTTTAATGGCTTCATTTTATTCCTCAAAAGACCCAAAAGGAGTTAATTTATAACCTACATTAACAACAGTATGAAGATATTTTGGATTTCTTGTATTTTGTTCAATTTTTTGTCTTAATCCGCCAACATGAACCCTAACCATTCTTACATCTTCATCAGATCCGTATCCCCAAACTTCATCCAATAAAGTAGCTAATGTTACGGGAGAATTTATATGCTGCATCATACAATACAAAATTTCAAACTCAGTCGGAGTTAACTTAACTTTTTTGTCCAAAATAAGTGCTTCTAAGCTATCTGGCAAAATTTCAATATCGCCTGCTCTTAAAACTTCTTTTGCGCTTTGTTTTTGGTTATTTTCACCCCTTCTTAACAACGCTCTTATCCTTAAAAGTACTTCTTGAATTTCAAAAGGTTTAATAAGATAATCATCAGCACCGCAATCAAAGCCTTGGGTTTTATCTTCAATTGTTCCTTTTGCAGTAAGCAATAGCACAGGCACATCCGGTTTTGCAATTCTTATATTTTTGCAAACATCATAGCCGTTCATTTTTGGCATCATAACATCTAATAAAATTAAATCATAATTATTTTCAAGAGCTTTTTTTAATCCTTCCTGCCCATCCACCGCTGTATCAACTATATAGCCGCTTTGAGCTATATCAAAAGCCAAAAGCTCTCTAATTTGTTTATCATCGTCAACTATTAAAAGTCTTTTATTAATTTTTTGCATTGTCTACTACCTTAACATTCATTATTTTATTTTCTTTTGAAACAATTTCAACTGTTGAACCTGCTTTTATTTCCTTGTCATCAACACTCTTGGCGCTCCACAATTGATTATTAAAATCAATCTGACCAATACCGTCTATGGAAATAGTCTTGCCTATATCTTTTTTAACGGTAGCAATTTTGCCGATATACTCCTTTAAACTTTGTTCTTTAATTAGCTCTTTTTTCTCCTTTTTTAAAATAGTCTTTATTAACAAAGTAAAAATTACAAAGAAACCCAAAAAAATTAACGGCTGATAATAAATGTTTTGCGGAATTTTATAGGCAAATATAGCACAGAACATACAAGATGAAGCTAAACTGAGTTTATAAGGATTTGTTTTTTTCATCTCCCAAACTAAAAATAAAATACCCAATATTGTCCAGATAATATACATTACTCTAAAATAACCAATAAACTGTTAGTCATATTATAATACAATTTAAACAAAAAAGCATACCATAAAAAATTTTATTTTTTTGTATCGTTAGTAATAGAACCCACAGGAACAAAATCCACTATTACAATCTCAGGCTTACAATTTAAACGGACAGGTAAGACACTTGTTCCTATTCCTTTTGAGATAATCATTTTGTTTTTTCTTGTATTTATAAGACCGCTTGCAAATTCTACCCCAAACTTAGAAGGTACAAACAGCGGCGGTGTAAAGGGCAAAATAAATTGACCGCCATGGGTATGTCCGGCTAAAATTAAATCCACATCTTCCATTACATTATAATAAACATCAGGATTGTGAGTAATTAAAATTCTCGGACGCATGGTTCGATAAAATGCTCTTTCTAAATCAATTCCTCTTGTTGTAATGTCTGCAAGTCCGACTATATCAACATATCTGCCTTTAATAACAGCACGCCTGTTTGAATTTTCCAATACATAAACTCCGCTGTTTATTAAATCCTGAGTGATTTTTGTTCCGTCTGTTAACCAATCTTGCTGACCTAAAACAGCATAAACAGGGATATTAAACATACCCAGTTTTTGACCAATCAAAGCAACATTCATTGATTTTTCATAATTTTGACCGCTCAAAAAGTCGCCGCCCAAAACTATTAAATCCGGATACTGCTTATTTGTCATCATTGCGATTTTATTTAATCTGTTGTAGTCATTTTTCTTTAAATGTAAATCGCTCAAAAAAGCAACTCTTACACCTGCCAGATTTGAATTTTCTATTTTATAATTTGTTATTACTAAAGAATTTGGCTCTATAAAAAACGACCTAAATAGAATGTATAATAAAAGCGCAACTAATATTACCGTCTGTTTAGTCATATGATAATATTATCATTTTATCAAAATAAAATACATATATGATTTAAAAATCCATAGAATTACGTATAATTTTAAAGTGCTTGTTTTAGCTTATTTTAAAGGAAGGTTATGAAAGAAAAGCTGTATATTTTTAAAGAATTTGCATCAAACGAAAATAATCCAAAATGGATACACTCCATAACAAGACAAGCACCCTTATCTCATAAACCCTATGATATTCGCTCCGACTATGAAAGGGATAGCACAAGAATTCTGCATTCAAACGCATACAGAAGATTAAAACACAAAACCCAAGTGTTTTTTGCAACAAACAATGACCATGTATGTACAAGAATAGAACATGTTAACCATGTTGCAAGTATTTCAAAAACTATTGCAACAGCACTTGGTTTGAATGTTTCTCTTGTTGAAGCAATTGCTCTTGGTCATGACCTTGGACACAGTCCTTTTGGACACCACGGCGAAAATATTATTGCAAAAATTATGGAAAAAGAAGGTTTTGAAAAAAAATTTTGGCATGAAAAAAACTCATTGAGATTTATTGACTATATTGATACTCTGCCTAATTACTCGGGCTTTAAAGAAAATCTTAATTTAACCTATGCAACACGAGACGGAATAGTATGCCATTGCGGCGAAGTAAACGAAAACTGTATCAAGCCGAGAGATGAATATATTGATCTTAATCTAATAGAAAAAGGCAAACAAATGCCATACACATACGAAGGATGTGTCGTAAAAGTTTCAGACAAAATCGCCTACTTGGGCAGAGATATTCAAGATGCATACAACTATAAATTCTTCGATAAAGAAGATATGATAACAATGAAACAAATTGCTCAAGAAGTAATGAAAAAGAAAATCAAATTTAAAGATGTCAATACCTCTTCGCTAATTCATGAATTTATTACAAATTTATGTTTAAATTCAAACCCTGATTGCGGACTAACTTTTTCTAAAGATTATTTCGATATGATGAACAAAATAAAAAAATTTAATTACCAAAAAATTTATTCAAACAAACGTTTTAAGCCATTTATGAAATATGCAAAACTTGTTTTAGAAGCAATTTTTGACTTTTTAATGGATTATTATTGCGGATTTGAAACCATTAAAAAACTATCGAAATATTCAAAATTTTACCCCACATTATCAACAGATTTCACAGATTGGCTGATAAAATATTCAAATATTGATGAAAAAACTCATAGAATGAGAAAATACAGAAATATAATTATTTACGATATAGAAAATTTAATGGATTATAAACAAGCAATAATCGATTACATTTCGGGAATGAGCGACAATTACGCAATAAAAGCCTACAAAGAATTAATTGAATTTTAAAAGCAAAATTAAATATTTACGATTTTTAATCTCAATATGCGAATAAATCATTGTTCAACCAAAATCAATTTCAAAAAAAGACTCATGGCTGAATGTTTTGTTTTACGTGACAAAAAACCAATGCCATGCACAATAAGCTTATTGGAAGATAAAAGCGAAGATAGAGAATATTTATCTAAAGTAAAACGCTCTTCAGATTGGAAAAATTCTTTTTATTTACAATGGGCGTCCAATCTTTTAGGTCATGAAGACTATAAAATTTATGTTCTTGAAGATAAACAAGATAACTGCATGGCCTTTTTAGAAACCTCTGACCGCTATGAAGGTTTCACAAACATTTATCTGTTTGAAAGCATGCCGTCAAGAAAAAGTAAAAAAATTAAATACCTCGGCGAAACAATGATAAATTTTCTGGCACAAATTACAAATGAAACAAACAAAAAACTAACGGTGCAGCATAGTGCCGACAGGGCAAAAAAATTCTACAAAAAATGCAAATTTAAAGATACACACAGCAACAGTATTTTTAATTTTGTATTTCATAAACAAAAATTAGAAAAATTAAAAAAACAAAACAGAAAACACACAGGTTCACCCATAGAATTTGTTATATAAAATTGTTCTCTTTTAAAACTTCAATCGTACATTCTTTTGCAATTTTAACCACAAAATCCATATCTTCCTTATTAATTATTAAAGGAGGATTAAAATATATAACATCTCCTAAGGGTCTTAACAATACGCCTTTTTTAAGAGCTTTGTTATATATTTGATAACCAAGGCGCAATTTTGAATTAAAATGAATTTTATCTTTTTTATTTTCTACAAGCTCAATAGCATTAATCAAACCAATTGAGCGAACTTCGCCTACATTATTAAGGTTTAAAAAGCTTTCTTTTATTAGATTATTAAAATAAGGGGTAGTTTCTTTTAATTGTTCTTGAATTTCACCTTTTTTGAATATATCCAGCACCGCTAAAGCACAGCTTGCCCCCAAGGGATTGCCCGAATATGTATGAGAATGCATAAAAGCTTTATGTTTCAAGTAGTCATCATAAAAAGCATTATATATTTCATCAGTTACGGCAACAGCCGCAAAAGGCATATATCCTCCTGTTAAACCTTTTGATAAACACATAATATCCGGCGAAATGTCAGCATGGTTACATGCAAACATCTTACCAGTTCTATAAAATCCTGTTGCTATTTCATCCGCTATTAAATGAACACTATATTCATCGCATAACTTTCTTAATTTTTTTAAATACAAACTAGGATATATTTTCATACCCGCAGAGCCTTGCAGTAACGGTTCAACTAAAATTGCACAAGTTTCATTAGCATATTTTTCAAAAGATTCTTCTGCATATTTAAAACATTCACAAGAACAGTTATCTCTGTTTTTATTAAAAGGACAATGATAACAATCAGGCGCTTGTATATGAATAACATCCATTAAAATCGGCTTATATATTTTAGAATATAAGTCACAAGCCCCAACAGATAACGCCCCTATAGTTTCACCATGATAACCGTCTGTTAATGCCATAAATTTTATTTTTTTGGGCTTTCCTGTTTGTTGAAAATATTGAAAACTCATTTTCATTGCCATTTCAATAGCGCTTGAGCCATTATCGGAATAATTGAATTTTTTTAAACCCTTAGGAAGAATTTTTGCCAATTCCATTGAAAGTTTGATAATTCCTTTATGTGAAAAATTAGCAAAAATAACATGTTCTAAAATATCAGCCTGTTTTTTTAATGCATTTGAAATTTCAGGATTACAATGACCCAATAAATTGCACCACCAAGATGAAACAACATCTTTATAACATTTTCCATTTATATCATAAAGATTAATACCTTCACCTTTTTCAATTACAATCGGAGGTAATTTTTCGTAATCCTTCATCTGAGAGCATGGGTGCCAAATATAGTTTAAATCTTCTTTTTGCCAATCAATATTCTTTTCCATAACCTTATTTTATCACTTCAACCGTTGATGTTAAAATAAATTTCTCTTAGAGTTTTCTTGCTGATATGAGTATACAATTGGGTGGTTACTATGCTTGAATGACCCAATAATTCTTGCACCACTCTTAAATCAGCACCGTTTTCCAATAAATGTGTTGCAAAACTATGGCGAATTGTATGAGGTGATATTTTTTTATGAATAAATTCACCTTGTTGTTTTATAATTTTGTAAATCTTTTGCCTTGAAATTTTTTTACCGTTGTCAGATAAAAATAAATAAGGCTCGCAATTATATTTAAAAGCTTTTAACTCTCTTTTTTTAAGGTATTTTTTTAATATTTCAATACATCTTTTGTTTATTGGAACAATTCTTTCTTTAGAACCTTTACCAAAAACTTTTATAACTTGCTGGGCTAAATCTATGTTATGTAATTTTAAATTAACAAGCTCGGATACCCTTATTCCTGCCGAATACAAAAGTTCAATTATTGCCGTAGTTTCAATATCCAAGTTCTGGTTTAAAATTTTATCCATTTCATTTTTAGTTAAAACTCTTGGCAATCTTTTTGGTAATTTTGGTGATGTTACTGAAATTGAAGGATTTTTTTTAATATCACGTCTAAAACACAGAAATCTGAAAAAACCTTTAATTGAAGCGATTTTTCTGGTTATAGAAGACGGGTTTATGTTTTTTCTTGCTAAAAATTTTGTATAAGATGAAAAATCTTTTCTTTTTATTTCATCTAAAACCACGTTGTTATTATAAAATTCATCTAAAAAATCAAAAAAACCGGTAATATCAGAGCTATAAGCCAAGATGGTATTTTTTGACAAACCTTTTTCAATTTCAAGATAATTAATGTAATCAGAAATTAATTGTCCTATTGTTTCTTTTACTTCTTCCATTAAGCACCAATAAGCTTTTTAACATCAAGCCTTTTAATTTTTCTTGTTGCGGTTTTTGGAAGCTCGCCATGTTGAACTAAAATGTTAGTCGGTCTTTTATATTGGCTTAATCTCAACATTTGTTTTTTTATATCTGCTATAACCATAGCTTCTACATCTTTTTCATCATATTGGTTATATAATTCATCTTTTGGACAAACTACAGCGCAAACTTCCTCTGTTCCTTTTTTTTCTCCCAAATTCCTAATCAAAGACAACACACAAGATTCTTTTACAAAAACACTTTCTTCAATTACTTTTTCAACTTCCTCAGGAAAAACTTTCTTACCGCCTGCTAATACAATCATGTTTTTAATTCTGCCTGTGATAAATAATTGTCCTTTTTTATTTATTTTTGCAATATCACCAGTATGAAGCCAACCGTCTTTATCTATCACTTCTTGAGTTAGTTCTTCTTGTTTATAATAACCTTTCATAACGGAGTTACCTCTAACAAGAAGCTCTTTAGTTTCTTTATCAATTTTAGCTTCAAAACCTTTTAAAAATTTGCCCACTGATTTCATATCGGTATTTTTTTCAAAATTAACCGTAACAATAGGACTTGCCTCAGACAATCCGTAACCTTGAAAAACATTTACGCCTATTCTACTAAAATATTTGCCCATTTCTAAATCCATGGGTGCTCCGCCTGAAATAAAGCCATAAAAATTATTTCCCAGCTGATTATGAATATCTTTAAATAAATGTTTTTTCAAAAATTCGAAAGGTAAAAACTTTGCTAAAACATGAAAATTAAAATTAAAAATAAATTGTTTTATTTTAGATTGTTTAGATAAATTTGATTCAAATTGTATTTTTAACATCCTGAAAAAAGACGGAACAGTGCACATAAAGCGGATTTTTTTGTCTTTCATAACAGACAATACATCATTTGGTCTTAATGATTTTGTATAATAAATTGAATAACCCATATTTAAAAAAGTTGCAAAACCTACCGTCAGTTCAAAAAGATGATTCATAGGTAAAATCGATAAAGTGTTAACTTTTTCACCCTCTTTAAAAATTTTATTAAACTCATCTTTTAAGTCTTTAATTTGAGAAAATAAATTTTTAAATGTCGTCTGAACCCCTTTAGGATTTCCTGTTGTACCTGATGTATAAATTATTAAAGCATTTGAATTAAGACTTCTGTGGCGAAATTTAACATTTTTATCAATTGAAATATTATATATGCTTATATATTCACTATCATTGTGGGTTTCATCCAATAAAATTATATTTTTTATTGATTTAATTTCATCTTTTATTTCATTAATCAATTTTAAATATTTATTTGAAACAAAAACAACGCTTGGATTACAATTAGACAAAATTGAAGATATTTCATATTTTGTTAATTTAATATCTAAAGGAATAAAAGTTGTACCTGCGATAATAGAAGCAAAAAAGGCAGCTCCAAATTCAATTTTAGATTCTGAAATTATTGCAACATGCTCTTGTCTTTTAACTTTTAATTCATTTATCAAATAAGACGCAATATTTTTGCTTAAAGTACTCAATCCGCCATAGGTATATTCGCACCAGCCATATTGATTTCTCATTCCAAGCGCTATTCTATCATTATATTTATTTGTTTGATTTTCCAAAAAAGACAGAACATTTTCGCTGGAACGTCTCGACATACAGCCCTCCCTAAAAGTTTTTGATATTTTATTTTACAATATTTTTCAAAAAAATCAAAATTTATTTTACGGGTAAATCAATTATAAAGCTTGCACCCTTATTAATTTTGTTGTTTTTAGCTTCAATTGTGCCATTATGAGCATTTACAATTTTATTTACAATATATAAACCTAAACCAATTCCTATATTGGAATACTTCTTGGCTGATGTGTAATATTTTTTGAAAATATCATTTATTGCATCTTCTTTTATTCCGTCCCCTTCATCAGAAACAATTATTTCAATTGAGTTGTTTTTTTTGTTTAGAGAAATATAAATATTTTTTGAATTTTTACCATAAAAAACGGCATTTGAAATAAGATTATTTAAAGCTCTTTTTATCAAAAATTTATCTGCATTATATAAAATATTTGCACAATTTGAATTAAAAAATATTTCTTTATTTTGAATTAATAAAATACTTTTATTTTGCTCAATAATTTCTTCTATCAATTTATTCAAATTTAATATCTCACAATTTAATTCTAAATTTTTTGTGTCCAATTTTTGTGCATCCAATAAATTAACTATCAAATTTTTTAAATCATTATTCGAAATTTTAAGATTTTTTATAGCATTTTCTTGAACGGAAGTTAAAGAACCAAAACTTCCGCCCAAAAATAAATCATAAGTGTTATCCTGTGCAACAATCGGAACTTTTAAATCATGGGTAAGGCTTGAAATAAAATCTTGTTTTAGACTTTGGCTTTCTTTTTCTTTTTCAATATATTCATTTATCATTGTATCTCTATCTTTAATGCTTTCAATTAAAGCATTCGTATACTTAGAAAGCTGCAGTGTTAAAGCATCAACTCCATCAACACACTTATTGTTCAAATTTCCATATCTTGCGGTGATTATGACATTAAGATAATTTTGAATATACTTATATAATTTATTGTATTTTATTGTTAAATTTGCATATTTAATGACCAAAACAAATGCCGTTACAACAATAAGGGCACAGATTAAAAAATTTAATGCAATAAAAATTAATTTTAATTCCAATTTATCTTCTTTCGCTTTCTATTATCTTAAGAGCTTCAATACATCTTTTTTTGTTATCTAATTCTCGTTTTTTTGAAAAAAGCACAAGTGCTTTTCCTATATTTATTAAAGCATTATCATATTTATTTAAACAATAATATGAAATTCCAAGATTAAAATAAGCCTTATCAAAAGCAGGATTTAATTTTATTGCCGTTAAATAACTGTTAACAGACTTATCATATCTTTCAAGCGCAAACTCGCAGACCCCGCGATAATAATAACCAAAAGGATTAGCAGGAAAATTATAAAGCAGCTTATCAATATTTCTCATAGCCGATTGAAAGCGAGCTTGAGAAATTTTATTCTTAATTATCTGACAGTATTCAACTATAATACTTTCATTCATGATAAACCGTTTTAATTAAGCATCTAATATTTTGTATTCTTTTTGTTCAAAAACAATATCGTTCAAAGTTCTGTATATATCACTTCTGTTGTCGGAAGTAACCGATAAAACCCTGCCTCCATTTGAAAATATTTTTCCATCAGTAATAATTATATTTGAAAAATAGATTTCAGTCTTATTGTTAAAAGAATTAATATTTTGAATTTCAACACCTTTTTTTATTTCATCCGGATAACCCTTTGATGTCATAACTACTGTTGTGAAAGGTTTTTTATTTTCTTTTAGGTTAATAAAAGTCAATCCCTTAATTGAACACATAAAAAATATTTCAAGCCAATCATTATTTATATAGTTCAATAATGACTGAGCTTCCGGATCTCCAAGACGAACATTATATTCTAAAACATAAATATCATCTTTTGTTATAATTAAACCTGAATAAACAACAAAAGGCGTTTTAATTTTTTCATTTTTTAAAAGCTCAAAAAGCTTACCTTTGTATATATTTAATTTTTCATTCGTTTCAAAATCAATTTCAACAGGGCAAACAGAAGCAAGTCCGCCCGTATTTTGCCCTTTATCATTTTGTTTAAAATCACGACACAAAGGAAAATGAAGCAAATTTTCTCCATCCCAAAAAGAAAACAAAGACACTTCATCGCCGTATAGTCTTTCTTCAATTAATGTTGTTTTTGATGATTTATCAAATTTACCGTTCAGATAATATATAAGTTCTCTTTTGATTAAATCAATATCATTGCTCAGATATACACCTTTCCCTTTTGCCAATCCGTCAGCTTTAATAACAGGGTTTTTAAAATATGAAAGATACTTATCAATTTTTTTTGCTGAAGTTATTTTTTTATAGGGAGCTGTTTTTATGTTGTATTTTTTCATTATCTTTTTTGCAAAAAGCTTTGACGATTCCAATTTTGCAAATTTTTTATTTGGTCCAATAGTTTTAATATTATATTTATTTAATATATCAACCAATCCGTTAGACAAATATTCTTCCGAACCAACAACAACAAGACTTATATTTCTTTTTTTAGCCTGCAGGGCAAGGTTTTGATAATCGGTATATTCAATTTTATTTCCTAAAGATGAAAAACCATCATTACAATCTGCCAAATACAAAGTATCTAAAAGTTTTGATTTTTTGATTTTTTGAGCTATAACATGCTCTCTTGCACCACCTCCAACAACTAAAACATTTAAACCCAAAAGTTTTTCTATAATTCTTGGGTAATAATAATGTTCCAGTTTATGAACCTCTCTTTCAAGCTTCCATAAATTCCAATCAGGATTAATTTCAAGCTCTTTTTGAAAAATAATTTCCCCTTCATCCACATATTCATTCGCATAATGAATTGTTATTCCGGTTTTTAAATCATTGTTTACATATGCATATTCAATAGCATTTAAACCTTTATATTTAGGTAACAGTGAAGGATGAATATTTATAAATGTATTTGTTTCAATAGTTTCTTTATCTAAAATCTTAAAAAATCCCGCCATAACAACAAGATCAAATTTGTTTTTTAAAAAAAAGTCTTTTATCTCATCTTTATTTAAACAAAAATATTCAACTCCCAGTTTTTTTGCTCTTTTTATAACATAGGCTTCTTTATTGTCGGTCAAAAGTTTAAAATTAATATCGGTTCGATTTTTAAAATATTTTATTATTGCTTCAAAATTTGAACCGTTTTTAGAAGATAAAATTAATATATTTTTCATTTTAATTCTCCTAAAATAAAGCTTTTTTGAACAATTTTTTGTATTTTTTCAACATTATTTTTATCAGCAATTATACAAAACCCAACCCCCATATTAAAGACTCTGTAACATTCATCTTTATCAACAAATTTTAAAACAGCTTCAAAAATTTCTTGTTTTTCAACGGATTTTAAATCAAGATTTAATTCTAAATCGTTTTTTATCGCTCTTTTTAAATTATTAAAAATTCCGCCTCCTGTAATATTTGCCATAGATTTAGCCAGTTTATTTTCTGTAATTTTTTGTGCTGTATTATAATAAATTTCAGTAGGTTTTAAGGTAGAATTAAATAATTCTTTTGAGATTTTTTTATCTTGATAAAGCTTTCTAATTAAACTAAAACCGTTTGAATGAACACCGTTAGATGGAAGCGCAATAATAACATCGCCTTTTTTAGTATTATTTTTATCTAAAAAGTCTTCTTTTTTGTAATACCCGACTAAAAAACCTGCTATATCAAAATATTTTTCTTTAATTAAATCAGGCAATTCGGAAATTTCTCCGCCCAAAAGAGCACAATTATATCTTGATAAAATAATTTTTAAATTTTCAATTGTTTTTTGAACTATATCGCCCTCTATTTTATTAACAGCTATATAATCCAAAAAAAACAAAGCTTTAGCACCTAAAGTTGCTAAATCATTTAAATTCATAGCACACAAATCAGATGCTATTGTATATGGGTCATTTTTTTCTATTAAAGGAATAATTTTTGACCCAATGCCATCAGTACAAGAAATTAAATTATAACCCTTAAAAAGTTCATTGTTACAATAAATTCCGGCAAAATTTTTTAAATTATCCATATTAAATTTTGATGAAATATTTTTTATAATTTCATCAGCTTTTTTTATATTTACGCCTACATTTTCATAGTTATACATATTAATTTAAAAAACACTTATGACACCAGATATTTTTATCAAATATCTTTTCAAAATCCGAATTTGAAATAAATCTGACAGAATCTATTCCAAGCTCTTTTTTTATATTATCGGCTGATTTTAAATTATATGCAAGAAGTTCATTTTTATTTGGAATATCCACCCCCCAAAAGCAAGAATTTATTATCATAGGAGATGTTAAGCGAAGATGAATTTCTTTTGGTTTTTTTTGTTTTAATAATTCAATTATATTTTTTGAAGTAATTCCTCGAACTATCGAATCATCAACAAGAATGATTTTTTTATCTTTTATTCTGTCATCTATAATATATTTTTCTTTTGAAAGTCTTTCTCTTTTTTCTCTATTTTCAATAAAAGTTCTTAAAATATTTTTTTGATTTTTGATTAAAAGTTCTAATTCAATTCCGCTTTCTAAACTATAACCAACAGCACCCCAATATCCGCTATTCATAATAGGAACAATAAAATCCGCTTTTATTGAGTCATTTTTTGCCAACAATCTTCCTAATTTTATTCTTTCATTTTTTGCATTAATATTGAAAATGTTTGACTTGGGATTTGAAAAATAAACAGCTTCAAAAACACACTGCTGGGTTTTTTGGGGTTTTTCATCAATTAATTCATAACCTTCTTTTGATATTTCAAGCGCTGATTTTGCACTTAATTCAAACTTTTTTATATAAGGCTTATCTAAAATACAATCTTCGCTTGAAACAATATAATCTTCTTTTGTTTCAATAAAAACCAAAGGACGATATGAATTTATATCTTTAAAAGCAAAGATTTTATCTTTTGTCATTATTAAAATCGAATAAGCGCTGTTTTTAAAATCAGTTGATAAAATTTCATTTATTTCATCTTTTTGCCATAAATTAGCTTCTTTTTTTAATTTATAAAAAAGCCATTTTAAAACAACCTCACTATCAGAATTTCCATCAAAAGAAAAACCGTTTTTTAATAAAATTTCCCTAAAATAATCAATATTATATATTGTACCATTATGACATAGGGCAGTGTTTTTATATAAAATCGGCTGAAGATTTTCTTTTTTAATATCACCCACAGTTGAATATCTTGTATGTGCTATAGCTGTGGAAGATTTAAAATTAAAATCGGACAACACTTCTTTAATATAACCGCCGCCTTTATTAACTTCTAATTCACCGTTTTTTAAAAAACAAATGCCTGCTCCGTCTTGTCCTCTGTGTTGAAGTTTTATTAAAGAAGCAATTGTCTTTTTAACAACATCAGTATTATTTTTTGAAATATAGCCTACAATTCCACACATTATTTCATCTTTTTATTAATCTTATTAAAATATATCTCTTTTATTTTTTCTTTTTCAAATTCAATATCATCAAAAACTATTTTATCATCAACAATTTCACCTATTAAATTTGTATTTTCAATTTCTCTGTTAGTAATTAAAATATAATCTTTTTGATAAGGTTCAAAATAATTTTGATAATTTATTCTAAACCCTAAATCATAAAACAAAGTTTCTTTTAGAAGACTTCCAATTAAACCAAATTGCCCGATTGATATGACTTTTTTGACTTTTTTTTCTTTCAACAATTCAAAAATAATATCTTTTGATTTAATTTCATTATCATTTTCTAAAATACAAATTTTATCATTTTTTTCTATTTTTGAATTTGCTATTCTATTTTTATCTTCACACACGCCAACACACCCTAGGGTAATTGTTGGAGGGATTTTTTCATCTTCTTTTTCGTTATAAAAAGATACATTACCTGATACAACAGGAATTTTATATAAAAAAGAAAGTCTTTTTAATTCATCAACTGCAATTCTAAAATCATTTTGAACTAAAGAATTTTCAGGATTTGCGAAATTAAGGCAGTTTGTTATTCCTTTCAATTCAAACCCAAAAGAAATAAGTTTTCTATATGAAGACATAAAAGAATTATATACTGCTTTTTTAGGGTCATTATCAAAAGTAGTTTGATTTAATAAACCAATAAAAGACTCAATTTCTTTCAAATACAATATACCGATTGAATTTTCTTTTTGAGAAAAAGAAGTTCTTCCTTGGACTTCTTGGTCAAATTGAGAATAGATAAATTCTTTTGATGAAAAATTATCATCATTTATCATAGCCAAAAACTGTTCAAAATTGCTTTTTTTATCGAGCATATTAAGGATTTTTGTTTCACTTTTTTCTAAATCAAACAAATAAGGTTCACATAAAACCGCTAAATCTAAAGAGCATAAAAGCTGATTATTATAATAAACTTCATAAGTATTGCCTTTTTTGGTTTTTCCTATTATTGAATAATCAAGCTCGTATTTTTTTGCAATTTTGTCAAATTTTTCTATGGCATATATTGAATTTTCTATTGTAAAAGCCATTCTTTCCTGACTTTCAGAAAGCATAATCTCTTGAGGTTTTATGAATTCAATTTGAGTATGAACTTTATCTAAATATAATTCAACTGCACAATTGCCCTTATATGCCATTTCTGATGTGGATGATAAAATTCCGCTTGCGCCTAAATCCTGACAAGCTGTTATTTCTTTTAATTTATTAATTTCTATAACCGCATCAATAAGCCTTTTTTTAGTATAAGGATCGCCGATTTGAACACTTTGTCTATCAGAATTTTCATTTAATACACCTGATGCAAAACTTGCTCCGTTTAAACCATCCACACCCGTTTTAGAACCTAAAAGTATAATTAAATTATCTTCTTTAGCGCTTGAGAGCTTAATATCGTTTTCTTTAATTATTCCTAAAGCTAAAACATTTACTATAGGAAGATTATTAAATCTTTTATCGAAAATTGTTTCGCCTGTAATTGTGGGAACTCCGATTGAATTACCGTAATCGGCTATTCCTCTTGTTATTTCATCAATATAGTATTTTGTTTTTGATTTATCCAATAAACCGAATTTTAATGAATTAGATAGAGCAATGGGTTTAGCACCAAGCGATAAAATATCTCTAACTATTCCTCCGATTCCTGTCATTGAGCCTTGATAAGGTTCAATTGCACAAGGATGATTATGAGATTCCATTTTAAAAAATATACAATAATCTTTTAATCTGATACAACCTGAATTTTCATTTTCATAATTATTTTCTTTGTAAAAATCATTAATATATTTTTTTGAATGCATATAACCACAATGCTCTGAATGCATTGCGGAAAAAAGATAAGTTTCAAAATCATTTGGTTCTCTTTTTAATTTTTCGACTATCTTTTGATATAAAAAATCAGATATATTTAATTTTTGATATAGTTTCATCTTAATTCTTCTTTTATAAAATCAAAAATAACTCTGCCATTTTCACCCTTAAAAGGAGTAATATAATTTCTTTCAGGATGAGGCATTAAACCCATTACTTTATTTTTTTTATCATAAACTCCGGCTATGTCATAATATGAACCGTTAGGATTGTTTTGATATTTTATTAATTCATAATCATCTATTTTATTAATATTATCAATATAATATCTGCCTTGATGATGTGCTATAGGAAGTTTAAAGGTTCTATCTTTAAAAATTAAATCAACATCTTTTGAAATAAATTTTTGATTTTCATTTTCCAATAACGCCCCTTTTAAAATATTAGCTTCGCAAAGTGTTTGAAAACCGTTGCAAATTCCTAAAATAAAAGAGTTTTTTTCTTTTATTTTTTCTTTTATCGCACTAATTACAGGGCTAAATTTTGCAATTCTTCCGCATGATACATAATCACCCCAGCTAAACCCTCCCGGAAGAACTATTAAATGGTATTTATCAAGATTAACATCATTTTGATTTATGATATCAACAAAAAAGCCTGCTTTTAAAAGCGCTTCTTTTGTTTCATTAACACAATTTGACCCTAGAAAATTTATAACACAGGCTTTCATTAAATTTCTTTAACCTCAATTATTTCAAAAGTTTCAACTAAAGGATTTGTTAAAATTTCTTTTGAAATTTTTTCTATTTTTTCATCCGCAATATTCCTGTTTTCATCAATAATTTTAATTTCATAAAATTTACCCGTATTTACTTTTAAATTTGATGAAATAGAAAGCCTTTTAACAATGTTTTCAACAACCTCGCCTTGAGGATTTTTTATTTCTTCTTTTAATTTTGTAATTATTTTATAGATAAATGTTTTCATAATTTATGTAATATCACAAAATGTAAAGCTCATAAAGTAAAATTCTATATTTATGCAATAATATTTAAAGTAGAATTATTTTTTTATGGAAGTTTACAGATGAAATTAAATGAAATTCAAACCGAAAACGCTTTTAATTATAAATATCTTTTAGATAGGATGTATCCTTATATTAAACCTTTAATGTTTAGAATTGTTCTTACTTTTGTTCTTGCAATTCCTTTAGGGCTTTTAGATGGCGTTACTGCCTTTGTTTTAAAACCATACATAGATGTTGTTGTTAATGGCGACACATTAACATATTTTAACTACACTCTCACAAGAGATATTTTATCTGTTATTATTCCTCCGGGGATTGTAATTTTTGCGGGTATTCAAGGAGTTTTAAGATATTTAAATACATATCTTTCAGATTGGATAAGCATTACCATTTCAAATTCTGTTAAAATAGATTTATTTAAAAAACTCGTATTTTTAGATTCAAAATTTTATGACGAAAATTCTTCAGGTCTTGTTATTTCAAGATTTTTAGGCGATCCAGATGCTGCAAGCAGACAATTAATCAACAGCATTAAAACTTTAATCACATCATTTACAAGCGCACTGGGATTAATATTTGTATTGCTTTATAATTCTTGGGAATTGGCGGTTGTTGGCGTTATTGTTTTAATTTGTGCCTTTTTGCCTATGACTTTTTTAAGAAAAAAAATAAAAGAAGTTTCTAATAAAGGCACAGTTGTGGGCGGTAACATAACAACAGCATTTAATGAAACATATAAAGGCAATAAAGTAATTTCAGGATATAATTTACAAAATGATGAATATAACAAAGTTAAATCTCTAATTAGAGAAACATTTACTTTGCAAATGTCCTTGACGAAAAGAACCGGCTGGCTTTCTCCAATTATGTATATCATTGCCAGTGTTGGTATTGCTTTTGTAATGTTAGTTGGAAACCAATTAATAATTAACGGCAGATTAACCACAGGAAGTTTTGCAAGTTTTATTACATCGCTTTTGCTTTTATATAAACCAATTAAAACTCTGGGTCAAGATTTGACGGGCATGCAAGGCATATTTGTTGCAATAAGCAGAGTTTTTGAATTATTTGATTTTCAATCAAGAATTAAAGATGAAGGTAAAAAAGAACTCACAAACAGACCTACAACCATTGAATTTAAAAATGTTTCATTTTCTTATGATGAAGATAAAGAAGTCCTTCATAACATCTCTTTTAAAGCTGAACACGGTCAAACAATTGCTATTGTAGGTAATTCAGGCGGAGGTAAGTCTACAATTGTAAACTTACTGCCAAGATTTTATGATGTTACAAAAGGAAGCATTCTTTTTGACGGAGTGGATATAAAAGATTTCAAATTAGCATCTTTAAGAAATTCAATATCAGAAGTTTTTCAAGATAATTTCTTATTTTCAAGCACAATTAAAGACAACATTCTTTTAGGCAAAAAAGACGCAACGCAAGAAGAAATTGACTTTGTGGTTAAAGCCTCACATTTGGATGAATTTATTGAAACATTGGAAAATGGGCTTGATAGCCAAATAGGAGAAAACGGAACATCATTGTCAGGCGGACAACGCCAAAGAGTTGCAATAGCAAGAGCTATGATAAAAAATGCGCCTATTGTTGTTTTGGATGAAGCAACATCAGCTCTTGATAATAAATCAGAAAAAATTGTTCAAAAAGCGCTTGATAATTTAATGAAAGACAGAACAGTTTTTGTTATAGCTCATAGATTATCTACAATTTTTAATGCTGATAAAATTTTAGTTGTAGATAACGGATTTATTGTTGAAGAAGGAACTCATGAAGAGCTTTTAAGTATTCCCGATGGGAAATACAAAAGCTTATACAACATGCAATTTAAAAATCAAGAAACAGCTAACGTATAAAATTATACTTGACAATTATTATTGATATATTATTATAATAATTACGAGAGGGCGTTTAGCTCAGTTGGTAGAGCGCCTCCCTTACAAGGAGGATGTCGGGAGTTCGAGCCTCTCAACGCCCACCATTAAAAGACTTCTTTTAAAGAAGTCTTTTTTTTGTTGTGTTTATAATAAGGTATGGTAAGGTATCCGCACTAGGCACGAGCTCAACACTCCTGCCTTCGTGCTCCACACACCCTATGCCTTTTTCGTTTTCATTGGGCACGTCGCGCCGCAATTCAAACTTCAAAAGGTTTCGAGGCTACCGCCTCTTCTGGCTTTTCTAAATTCTACGCCGCAAAAGCGGCTTGAATTTTACGAAAATCTGCGCACACTTCACTTGTACGGCTCATTCTTCGCCTACAATTGAAGCGTCAACGCCCACCATTAAAAGACTTCTTTTAAAGAAGTCTTTTTTTTATTGTGTTTTGGCAGATTTATTTAAAATTCAACAAGCAACAATCTAAGATCAAATTACTTTATATTAAAAAGATTTAATGTTATAATTATTTCCTAAAATTATGTTGAATATCGCTAAAATTATTTTTATAACGTTATTGCTTTTTATTTCCCCGTGTTATGCCGTTGTTGAAGACTTTGACGACAAGAAAAATTCATCAGGGAACAAAAACAATGAACAAAATGAAACTATTTTTGATAAAATAATAACTCTGGATGAAACAATAGACGGCGACTCAATTAAAGGCGTAATTTATGACGATGACCCACTTGAAAAAGACTTTAAACTGTTTGCCGAAAAAACTTTTGCAGATAAAAAAACGATAAATTTTAAAGATACATTTATTGATGAACTATCAGGAGAACTTCGTTTTCAAGGCATTTGGGGCTTAGATAAAATGGGAGATAATCCGAGTTCAACATACCCATTTGATATTAACGGCGTAATTGAATCTAAATTCGGCAAAAATAAATATCGTTTCTTTACTGAATATGCTTTTACCAGAGATACAAGCGATATGAGCAATGAATTTTTTGGGAAATTCTCAAATTTATATATTGAGCGAAATTTTAACGATAATCATAAAATGAGAATAGGAACATCTCGCTCCCCTATAGGTTTAGAAGGTTCTATGAGCTCTTTTTCTTTGCCATTTGCAAACAGAGCACAAATTTCAAGAAATTTTGGAGATGCAATATCAACCGGTGTTTCATTTATAGGAAAGCAAAACGGTTTTGAATACAACCTTGGTGGTTATACCAGCACACGTTTTTCTCAAGGCTTTAAAGATGGAGCAGAATTCATAGGAAGAGTTGGTTATGCACCTTTTCATAATCAAAAAAATGCTCTAAAAAATCTTAAAATATACGCAGGAGCTGATGTCGGACATA
Source organism: Candidatus Gastranaerophilales bacterium (assembly GCA_944327245.1). Classification (GTDB taxonomy): domain Bacteria; phylum Cyanobacteriota; class Vampirovibrionia; order Gastranaerophilales; family Gastranaerophilaceae; genus RUG14156. The sequence continues at coordinate 8,901 of CALVHD010000007.1, read as the reverse complement.
GAAGCGATACCTATGGAGTTTATTCAACAGCATTAACATATGAATATAAAAAATTTCTTATGAATTTTGAATATGCTTATGCAAACGGCTCTAACGGAGATTATTATAATCCAAACTCACAGCAAGGTTTTTTTACAACAGTCGGATGGAATTTTACTCCAAAATGGCAAATGCTTTTTAGATATGATTATTTTGACCCGAATACAAATCGTGGCTCTGATTCAAAAAGTGAATATAGTGTGGGTTTAAACTATTTTATATTTGAACAAAGATTAAAATTTGCCATAAATTATGTTTTTAAAGATAATAAATATAATGACTCAACCAGTAATGCCATCTATTTTTTAACCCAATTTTTTATCTAGAGGCAATATTTTTTTTCATTTGTTTTATGATAAATATGAATATTTCTCCGATTAATACTCTCTTTTATATTTCACCATCAAGTAACTACTCAAAAGCTATAACCAAACCTAAACAAAATATAACGTTTTCAGGGCTTAATCTGCCTTTTTATTTGCCTCATTTTATAAATAAACCCTTAAATCAAAATAGCGAAAATGTCTTTTTTGTTCATATGAATAACTACGATAATAACCAGCAATGGGCTAAAAAAATGTTGATATTATCGCAAATAACAGCAAAATCCATAAGACAAAAAGCGTCGTTTGAAGAAATTGTGTCTTCTTTAGAAGATGGAGTAAAAAGAATTAATCAAAATAACTCCTTTGGTGAATTAAGACACGCCCCCGGTGGTTTTTATATTCTTGAAAATCAACCCCAAAGAGGCATAGAGTATTTTGAAAAATATAAAAAAGCAATGATAAATCTGAACAAATATAGCATTAAACCAAAATCAAACTCTCAATATCCAAACGCCAACACTTGTAATATTATAGTATTTGACAATGAATTTTCTAAAGACGGAATAGAAATAAGCTATGGAATACACAGAAACTCATCAAATGAACCCTTATACGGCAAAATCTCAAATCTTCAATTTGTAAAAGAAGAATACGATAAATTAATTCAAACAAAAAACCCGTCTTTAAAACAAATTAATAAAGCTTGCGCAACAATTCAATGGCTAATAGCACAAGAAACTCCTTGGAAAAGAGGAAGCGACTCTATTGCAAAACTTCTTATTACTTCTATTTATAGCGCATACGATGTCAAAATTTCTTCTCCAAAAGAAGGTGTCAATTTTGATTTTGAAGCATTTTATACTAATCTTGATGATTATATAAAAAAATATCCTAATTTATTTAGCAAAAAACCGTATAAAACAACTGTAAACAAATAATAAGTACTTTATATACAAAAATTTATTTATATGTTTTAATACATGCATAGTAAATTAATGGGGAAGATATGAAGATTAATTCAATTAATTCATTTGAAGTTTTTAAAAGCAGACAAAACAAAAGAAAAAACAAAGCTCATCAACAGCAAGAAATAAGCGCTCCAACTAAATACACACAAAAAACAAGTTCAAATAATCCCCTTAGCGTGCTTGATGCAAATGCTATTATTGCAGCTAATGCTCAAATAAAAAATTCTGACCCAACAATGAAACGTATTCAAGAGCTTTATAATTTCTATGAAACAGCAAATAAAGCTATAGAACCTTTAATAAATAGCACTCAAGAACGAATGAATGATACAGCTCAAAGCGCTCAAAATTTATATGATGAAGTAATGAGTGTATATGAAGGATATTTAAACGGAAATAATAACCCATTAGTTAGAGTTGTACCATGTCCTAATAGAGTTACAATCATGGAAGAATTAGATGATACTGGAAAAGTCAAAAGAAGAACAACTTTCTATTCACACAATCAAGATAAATTAATCGAAGAAAACCCTGAAAAATTTCCCGATGGAACAGAAAAAATAGGAAAAAGATTATATGTTGACAGAAAAGATGATGAAGATGAATTATATCTTTATATTGAAGATTTTGCAGTGCATCCTTCCGGCGATTTTACTTATACAAAAGGGTTAAGTTTTGCGATTGAACATTATAAAGAAAATAACAGAACCGCCCCTAATGGAGCAGCAAAAACCAATATAACATATGAAACCATACACGGAAAACCAAGCGCATATAAAGAATTTGACAACCAAAACGAATCAAGTAAAAGAATAATTTTTTACCAAAATAAACCACGTGAATATAGTGAAACTAAAAAAATTGGCTCATACGAACCATCCATAATAACAACAGTAAATTATATGCCTTCACTTGTTGATTCTAATTATTCCGAAGGAGAAATTTCTGTTAGTGTGCAAAGTGAAGACAAATCACAAGATTCAAGAGAACTTATCCTAAAAGACGGAAAACCATCCAGATATATTGAAGGCTATTATTCTTATTATGATTTTATAAAAACAAAAGAATATCAAATGACCGAAAACGGCTGGCAAAAAGTTGAATAAATGAATTAATGATGACAATGACCATTTGAATGACAATGATGATGTTCATTATCTGATGAACAAGAATTTTCGCCAAATTCTAAAGTAGAGTTTAAATATTCTTCAACCAATTCTTTAATTGGCAGTTCAGGACATCCTGATATAATTTTTAGACCGCTTGAAATTAACATTTGCATTGGTCTTGCGCCAATTCCGCCAGCTAAAACAATATTTGCACCCTGATCAGCTACCCAAGAAGCGCACTGACAACTAACTCCTTCGATAGGGGCTTTTTGTTCTATTTTTATAATTTCTTTTTTGTCTAAATCCACATCAACAAAACTAAATGTCTCGCAATGTCCAAAATGAGAGCAAAGCTTATTATCTTGTGTTGGAATTACTAAAACAATTTTATTCATAAACCCAGTATAAAATATTTTATACTTATGTCAATAGGATTTTATACTAGCCTGATAAATTAATTACACTATTTTACGATTAAATTTATTCTGAGCTTTTTCCATACCTTCATTTATCCAGCAATCAACCAGCTTAACTGCTTCTTTTGCCATTATAGAAATTTTTTCAAGCTCTTGCGGGGTAAAATTAGCCAATACATAATTATCTATTGTATTATTTTCTTCAACAGGACCAACACCGACTTTTAATCTGTCAAAAACATCCGTCCCAATTCGATTAATAATAGATTTAATACCGTTATGCCCGCCAAAAGAACCGGTGCTTTTCAGTCTAAAAGTACCAAAATCTATCGTAGCATCATCATAAATAACAAGAATATCTTTATTTGATAATTTATAAAAATTCATCAATTCAATAACAGCATTACCCGACAAATTCATATATGTTTTAGGTAAAAGATATAAAATATCTCCTTTCTTTGCAAAAAAAGAATTAAATTTATCTCCTAAAACTACATTATGACTTCTTAAAATTTCATCCATTATCAAAAAACCGGTATTATGACGAGTTGTTTTATATTTGATTTCAGGATTTCCAAGTCCGATTAAAGCTTTCATTTTTAGTTTCTTCTTTCTTTTTATAAGGGTAATTTGAATTAATCTTTAATATTTATCTTTTTTGGTAATTAAAAAATAAACAAAAAAGGTTATTTGTAAAATAGCATACAAGACAAGGTAAAATCAACCAAATGAAAAATATACAAATTAGCAATAAAAAATCACAAGAACAAAAGAAAAGTTCTAAGTTAGTTTATGATTTTTTAGAAAAAACCAAACTTCATAAAAAAGAGTTTGCTCAAATGATAGGTGTTACACTCTCTTACGTTTACAATTTAATTGATGAAAACGTACCTTTTTCAACTCGTTCAATAACTCTTGAAAGAATTGCAACAGTAATGGATATTAACCCTGAAGAATTTATAGAATATCAAATTCCTCAAGATGTAACAACATATAGCGAAAACCTATTAATGCTCAAAGATTTAATCAAATTTAATAAAATGTCGACCTTAGATTTTCTCAAAATGTTTGAAAGAAGAAAAAGACTTGAGCTTGTTGATATTCTAAGAGGAGCAAAACCCATACAAATTGACTATCAAGAATTAAAACAAATTGCCAAAGTTTTAAATATGTCAAAAGATGAATTATTTAAACTTTGGAAAACAAGAATGATAGAATATCTTGAAGAAGGCGGGTTTAATATTATAAAAAACAAAGAACTTATTGATAGCATGTTTGATTGCGCATATAAAAACACAAATACAAAGTAATAAAACTTTACGAAAAAGCTATTCATCCTTGACTTTATATAAAACTCTTTATAACATGGACACAAATATTATGTAATTTTATAAGGTGAAGCATGAAGGGTTCAACATTACACAGATCAGGTTTGACTCGCGAAAAAATGGGCGTCTTAGCAAATCTGACTCAAATTGACAAAAAAGCAAGCGCAAAAAACCAACTAAATCAATACTATAAAAGTGCAAAATCCAAAGAATTGGACATACTTTGGGGCGGTGTTCAAAAAGGAATGCAAAAAGTTCACAATGCCACAAAGAACAATACTCAAAAATCCCCCATAGCATATCTTGCAATTGGTTTTGTTGCAGGTGTATTATTTATGTGCTGTGTTACATTTATTATTTCAATATTTTCTATGACTCCAAAAGCCGAGCCGATTGAAGATGTAAAAACAAATGTGGCAGTAATCGGAACAGATACAGTTAGTGAAACAACTCCCGAAGCTGTTTCTACAACAGAAAAATATATTGTTAAACAAGGTGATACACTGAACGGTATTGCATACAGATTTTACGGCAAATATGATGAAGAAAAAATTCTTGAAATCCAAAGAATTAACAATATTACAAACCCGCAAGCAATCAGAATAGGTCAAGAATTGCAAATTCCGGTTTCAAGATAACAAAATTCTAATAATAAAAAACCTGCCTGATAATACCAAAAGGCAGGTTTTTTATTATACTTTTATATAAACAAAAATAGTAGTTTATAACGTTGTTTGCATTTTTCAAATCATTTATAACTCTATAAATGAGAGGTTAAAATGAAAAAACTACTTTTTGCAATATCCGTATTTATGCTTTTTAATTACAATTGTTCTTTTGCTGATGTCATTTCAGGCAAAATTGACCACGATGAACTAAACATCAAAAATAAGATTATTGACTCAAAAACAAAACAGGGATTAAGTAATGCGAAAATAACCATTCCGGAATTACACTATACAACATATTCCGATAAAAATGGTGCTTTTCAGCTAAACGCCGATATTAGCAATAAAACAGTTCTTTTTGTTGAAAAAGAAGGATATAAAGTATTTTCTCTAACCGTTGATAACAGCGTATTGAAAAGCCCTCTAAAACTGGGTATCGAGCAATCAAGTCCGTTTGATTTTCAAATCAGTGACGGCGTTATTCATCTGGGGGACAATATGTATTCTGATAATTCCGCAAACTCGAACGAATTTCAATATAGTGCAAACGGTTCATATTTTTCAAAAAAATTCAAAAGACCGGCATCAAACGGTCAAGACGTTGTCTTAAGAATAGGAACAATAATAGGGCTTGATACCAAAAAGGCCAAAATGGCAGGTCAAAATAGAATTGCAAAAGTATATTCTTCTCCTATGGAGGTTTTAGTTAACGGACACAAAATATCTACTATTGAACTCAACGGAGATAATATTGAAATTCTGATACCATCAAGTGTACTAAAAAACGAAAATGAACTAATAATTCAAACAGGAAGAAATCTATTTCAAAAAGAATATGTTGACTATGATGATTGTGAACTTGCCAATATAAGAATCGAAGTCAGGGAAAAAAGTTTTTATGCAAGACACTAGTTTTATAGTATAATCTTGCTATGATTAAACCAAGAAAAACAATTGAGACAATAGCTCCGTATGAAACCGACAAATATATGCAAGACTGGCGATTAAAGCTGGATTCCAATGAAAACATATATAGATGCTCAAATAATGTCTTAAGTGCAATTAAAAATCTTAATTCAAAAGATATATCACTATATCCTTGCTACGGAGCAGTAATAGATAAACTCGCTTCAAGATATGAAGTTAACTACAATAATATTTTAATCACAAACGGATGTGACGAAGCACTTAGTATAATAATTAACGCATATTTAAATGAAAATGACGAATTGCTTTTGTATAATCCGTCTTTTTCTATGCCAATGCTATATGCGAAAATTACCGGTGCAAAAATAAAACAAATTGAGTACAGTGAAAAATTTATATTTAATGTTCAAGATGTCAAAAACAATATTAGTTCTAATACAAAAATATTTTATCTTGCAACACCAAACAATCCCACAGGAGAAACAACAAAAGCAGCCGTCATAGAAACATTAATTAAAGAATATCCCGATATTTTATTCTTATTAGATTGCACTTATATAAATTTTGCCCAAAATGTTGCTTTTGAAGACTATATTGACTTAATAAAAAAATATGATAATATCGCCCTAGTAAAATCTATGTCAAAAGATTTTGCACTTGCAGGATTAAGGTTTGGTTTTATAATTTCAAAAGATGAAATCATAAAAAATCTAAAAAAAGTATCATCGCCATATAATGTTAATGTTATTGCGCTTAATTGCGCAATAAGCGCAATAAATGACGAAAAAAAATTTGAAGAAATAAAAGAAATAAATATCAAAGCAAGAGAACTTTTGTTTGAAGGGTTAAAAAATTTAGGCTTTAGGCCATACCCCTCTGAAGCAAACTTTATATTGTGCGATTTTGGTCCATACTGTGATTTTTATTATGAAAAATTAAAGAAAAACGGTGTAATCGTAAGAAATTATCCCAAAAAATCTAAAATAGCAAATTATCTTAGAATAACTGTTCCTACTTTGGGCGGAGTTAAATATATCCTTAATTTATTAAATAAAAAAGATATGCTTATTTTCGATATGGATGGCGTAATTTTTGATGTAAGAAATTCATACACAAGCGCAATTATGGAAACTTACAAGCATTTTACAAAAGAAGAAATATCTTTTGATGAAGTTATGGAAATCAAATCAAAAAGCGGTATGAATTGCGATTGGGATGCAACAAAATATCTATTGGAAAGCCATGGATATCAGGTTGATATTGAAGATATAATAAATGTTTTTCAAAAATTATTCTTTAACCCTAATGACAAATCAAAATCATATCTGATTGACAAAGAAGAATTATTAATTAACAAAAAAACTTTTGAAAAGCTATCTGAAAAATATGACTTGGCAATATTTTCAGGAAGATTAAAAGAAGAAGTTCTATATTCACTAAAAAAATATGATATAGATAAATATTTTTATTATTTTATAACAAGCGATGATTTACCAAAAAATATGCTAAAACCACATCCTAAAGGTGTTTTAGAGATTTTAGAACATTGTCCATATAAAACTATAAAATATTTAGGTGACAGCATAGATGATATAATAGCAGGAAATTCAGCAAATGTTGAAATGATTGGCGTTGTACCTCAAGGAATAGACTACAATACAATGGTCAACAATTTTAGACATCTTGGAGTTAAATACATCATTAAAGATATTAAAAATGTAATAGAATTTTTAGAAGATATAGAGAAAAACAATGCAAAGACAAATTGAAAAAACAAGAACAACCAAAGAAACAGATATAAAACTAAATATAAATCTGGATGGTAACGGAATTTATTCTATAAATACACCTTGCAGATTTTTCAATCATATGCTTGAACAACTGAGCGCGCACAGCAATATTGACATTAATATCCAAGCACAAGCCCTTGATAATAATCTTCATCATCTTGTTGAAGATTGCGCTATAGTTCTTGGAGCTGCAATAAACGAAGCTCTTAATGATAAAAGAGGAATTAAAAGATATTCAAGCATAATTTTACCTATGGATGATGCTTTAATTTTATGTGCTATGGATATTTCTCAAAGACCATTTTTTAAAACAGATATCTCTATTAAAGAAGAAAAAACAGACGATTTTGAAACTGTTTTGTTTTATCATTTCTTCAACACTCTTTCTTATAATATGGGACTTTGTCTGCATATAAAAATGCTGGATGGATATGACTGTCATCATATAATCGAAGCTTCCTTTAAAGCTTTTGCAAAATGTCTGGCTGAGGCAGTTAAAAAAGAAAATGACAAAATTCCATCTACAAAAGGCGTATTGTAAAAAATAAAAAAATATGTTTATATAAATTGTTCATTAAAAAAATGAACAATTTTTTTTATGTGTCGTTATACAAAGTGTAATACATTTTAAAACCACACAATAAACCACTTTAGTTATGTAAGGAGTCTTAATTATGAATCAAGAAAACGAAAAGAACACTGAATGTTTTTGCAAAAGCGAGTTCTTTAAAAAGTTCTTAACAGTTGCACTGGGAACATTCGTTGGTGCATTTTGCGCTTTAAGCTTGTTTTTTGCGCTTAATAAACCGCCTGTGCCTCCAATGCCGCCAATGCCATACGGTCCGGCATATGGATTTCATCAAATGCACAAATGTGATTGTATGCACCACAAAAAAATGATGATGAAAAAATTTATGAAACATCACAAAGATTTTAAAAAACCAATCGAGCAAAAAATCCCTGAAATTGAAGACTAATTCAAAACCCAAAGTTAAAAAGACCGCAAAACGGTCTTTTTTCTTTTAAAAATTTCTTGATATTTAAAATTTTTTATGAGAAGATTAGTTTACAGTTTGGTTTTACTAAACAATAATTGAATACATTTGTGGCAAGGTAGCTCAGCTGGCTAGAGCGTACGGCTCATACCCGTGAGGTCGAGAGTTCGAGTCTCTCCCTTGCTAATAAAAAGAGGCTTAAAATTAAGCCTCTTTTTATTAGCAAGTGTAATTTAACGGGACATTTTATCTGCACGCTGTAATTTAACGGGACATTTTATCTGCACGCATAAAAAGATTATTCGGCAAAGTTGGCTTTGTGTTTAAGTTTTAGC
>CALVHD010000006.1 GCA_944327245.1 Candidatus Gastranaerophilales bacterium | reverse complement strand
TTTGTAATACAAAGGTTCCCAATCTGCATAAAATCAGGACTTGAACAATTAAAATTGCTACAAGGATTAGATGAAATTGGGTTTGTTAAAATATATCCATCTTTACAACCATTGCATTGATAAAGAGTACAACTTGAACAATTAGAAAATTTATCTGTACAAGGTTTACAGTTTTCATTTTCATCTAAATATTGTCCCTCTGGACAAATTAAACATTTATCTTCATTGCATTTAGTGCAATCTGCTCCATAAGTATCCACACATTTTTTACAAGTACAACTTTTATTATCTTTATATTCATCAGAATTACAAGTTAACCCTGTACAAGATAGGCAAAAGTTACTTGTACAAAGATTACAATTAGGACCAAATTTATCGCAATCTGCACTAATATCAGAAACTGAGCCGCCGCCGCCAAAGACGCCAGAAGAAAACTTTTTAGTTATCAAAGGAGTAAAAGCAGCGGTTATACAAGAAATTACAATTAAACTGATTAACAGCTCAACTAAAGAAAAGCCTTTTTTCATATTTTATCATCCGTTTTAATATCGCAAATAAACTATATCATATATAACACTTAGTTGTCTACATGGTTAGTTTTATTTTGATAATAAATAAGTGAAAATTATATTATGGGTTATCAACAATTAATAACAAACGGAATTAAAAGATTAAGATTAACAAATAAACTTACTCAAGAACAGTTTGCTGAAAAAATCAGTATGAGTGTTCAAGGGTATAGAAATATTGAACATAGCAGATATTTGCCAACGGCAGAAACCATTGATAAAATTTGCAATGTATTTAACATTTCGCCAATTAAACTGCTTTTAGATGAACCTCAAGAAAATCTGGCAGAAATTAAAAATCTTATAAATTACAAGCTTGATAATTGTACATTGGATAAATTAATTAAAATTAATGCAATAATAGATTTGTTATAAAAAATCGCCGTATAAACGGCGATTTTATTTTATTTTGAAAATAATTTGTCTGTTACAATTGCATTTCTTTTTGCAAACTCATCAACCTGCATATATGGTTCTATTAATGATAAAACTTTTTTTCCTTGTCTTGCTGAAATATTTTCATTTCCTATATTTTTATCAAAAAAAGCAAGAAGTTGGTTTTTTAATTCTAAACCAATAGTATTAAGATTTTTAACCAAACTTGTTTTATTATTGTCTGCATTTGCTTTTAAGAATTTTTTAATATTATGTCTTGCAGAAAATGATGATAGTTGTTTTTTGTAAAATTGTGAATTCACTATTGCAAAATCGCTAAGGCCGCCTTGAAAAAAGTTTTCAATTGAGCCTTCTTGGACTCCTGATTTTAATATTTTTGATAGTTCATTTCTTTTTGAAATTGTTTTATCTAAAAATTCAGGAATTTGATTATATGTTTGTTGAGCTAAAATTGCTCCTTTTTCGGTTAATCTTGCCATTTTGAAATGGGGTTGATTGTTTTTAAAATTTTTTATACTGTTGATTTGCATATACCTAACCTCACATTTTAATAAGTACATTTAAAAAAACTGTGAATAATTTTTTTTGCGGTATATGAAAATATTTGTTTTTAACAAGATAAAAAAAGGGCCTTTAAGAAAGGCTCTTTTAAAATGGAGGAGGATCTGGGATTCGAACCCAGGGGACACTCGCATGCCCGACGGTTTTCAAGACCGCTCCGATCAACCACTCCGGCAATCCTCCGAAAAGTTACTTTATTATAATACCTCAAAAAAATATTATGTAAAGAACTTTTTTAAAAATTATTTAGCAGATGGTGAGTTCAGCGCTTTAACAACTTTGTCTGTAATATCTACTCCGCCAAAGAAAACAACTGTTTTTTCAACAACTGTATCTATTTTGTTTGATATTGCAACTTGTTTGATTGCGTTTTTAATTGCTGTATCTATTTCTGCTTCTTTCTTTTCTTTTAATCTTAAATAAGCATCTTGTTTTTTGGACAATTCTCTTGCTGTTGATTCTTCAAAATTTTTGCGTTCAATTGGAGTGGAAAGTTTTTTGTACTCTCTTTCTTTATCCAGGCTATAGCGTTGAATTTCTGCGTATTTATCTGAAATTTCATCGCTGACAGTTTTTACTTTTGAATAATTATCTACAACTTTATCAAAATCAACAACGCCGATAACTTCAGCATTAGCGTTTGCAAAGGCGAATGATAATAATGCAATTGAAAGTGTTAAAAATCTTTTCATATTTCCTCCTATATTTTAAAAAAATTATATCATATTTTTATATTATTTAGTATAATTCTTGCATAAGACTTTTTAGGAAAATATACAATGAGTCGTAATTATCAAAAGAGAAGTGCTAAAGAATATAACATTTTTAGGGGAATTTTTCAATGGATTACATGCACGCTTGTGTATGGTACATATTATAAACTGGTATTTAATTTAAAAGTAGAAGGCAGAGAGAATGTTCCAAAAAAAGGCTTTTTTATTGTTGCTTCAAATCATGTAAGTGCAATTGATCCTTTTTTGGTTATTTATGCAATTCAAAGGCATACTGCTTATATGGCTAAGGTTGAACTGTTTAAAAATCGCGTAGCTAGATTTTTCTTGAATGTTCTTGGCGCATTTGCGGTTGATAGGGCAAAACTTTCTGTTTCAACTATTAAAACCGTTTTGAGTTTAAAACAAACAAATTGGGTTTTGGGAATTTTTCCTCAAGGGACTCGAGATAAAGAAGGAAGTTTAGAAAACATTAATAAAGGTTTTGCAAGTTTTGCAAAGACTTTAAAATGCGATATTTTACCTGTTGCAATAACGGGGATGACTAAAGACCAAAGAAAAGCTTTCAGAGGAAAAATGAAAATAAAAATCGGCATGCCTATACCCTACAACGACAACATTGAAGAAATGATGGCTCTTTGGAGCAAAAAGGTTGAAGAATTATCCGAGGGAAACAGATAAATGAATATTAAAAATGTTAATTTTACGCAAAAAAAAGCAAAAGATTTCAATATATTGACAAGATTATATCAATATTATGCATTATATATATTGTTTTTACCTGTATTTGGTACATTGTTTTATAATTTCAAGGTCAAAAGAAATAATAATTTAGAAAATAAACCGTATATTTTTGCTGCTAATCATATTTCTTATATGGATGTTTTCATTGTGAATTATGCTGCAAATCGTCCTTTGGCATATATTGCAAAACAAGAATTGTTTAAAACAAACTCTTGGGCTCAAAGATGGGTAACAAGAAACATATTGCGCCTTGGCGGTTTTGCGGTAAATCGTGAAAAAGTAGGGCTTTCTACGATAAAATCAGTAAAAGAGGTTTTTAAAGCAAATTACAATCTTTGTATCTTTCCTCAGGGCGGTATAAGAAAAAATAAAGTAGTAGAGAATATAAATGCCGGTTTTATTTATTTTGCAAAAACAAACAAAGTAGACATCGTTCCTGTTGCAATAGATGGTCTTGAAACATATAATTGGAAACCATTCAAAAAACAGTTAGTGCATATACAAACAGGAACTCCGATTTCTTATGAATTAGATGAAAAAGAAATAGTTTCTCAGTGGTGCGAACAAATATCCGATATGACTGGTTATGAAAATAAAAATATTTAATCTTTTGTCAAAAAAATTTTTTTAGCTGTTTTATAAAATCGGCAGTATAAAACGGATATTATTTTGCAAATTAACAACATATCTATAAATATACCAAATATAGTTCATACAATAAATGACCCTAATAGGGCTGTTGGCACTTTGCTTGAAGAAATCCCGACCGATATAGGGCGTTCTTATGCAGGTTATAAACGCGGCGGGATAATTGAGGGTGCTGAAAAGTTAAGAAAAGAAGTCATGGCAGCCGTTGTATGGATGTTTGGAATTAGGGCGTTTAATTTTTTAGGAAATAAATTTTGCGAAAATATATTAAAAATTCCAATGGATATTGATTATTCCAATGCTAAAGATGGAAATGATGCAATTAGAAATTCTGCAGAGTTTTTGACCGGAAAGTTGAAAAATTCCCCTTTTGATACATCTGAATTGGCAAAATATAAGGATAAATATAAAGGATTAAATCCTGAAGTATTAATAAAAAAAATAAAAGGTGCAAAGCAAGTTACATCTGTTTTAGCTGTAGCATTAAATTGCATTGCGATGGGAATTGTCTTGCCTAAGGTTAATCAGGCTATGACAAGAAAAAAAATTGCTAAAATGAAAGCTGAAAATCAAAAGAAATCTGACAATATCAAAGATAAAAATATTTCTTTTAAGGGCTCTTTGCTAAATAAATTTGTATTTAATGTTGAAAATAACAATACTTTTAGACTGATTGCAACAGATATTCCGATGATTGCCGGACGCGTCGGCACTTCAAGAAATCAATATGAGGGTTTTGAAAACGGTTTCATTGATGGCGCAAGCATATATTTTTATAATTTCTCTGCAGGTCATATACAAAAACTGCTTAGAAAAGTTACTTCAACACCGGATATTCCCCCTGTGATAGCACAAACTATTTCAAATGCCGATGAAAATACGCTTAATAGCATATTTAATAAACTTAAAGAAAATCCAAATCCGACATGTTTGGCTGATATTATTGAAGATAAAAATTTAATTCATGAAATTTTTGATAAAGGGACATATGGTAAAATCGGAAAAATTAACAGATTTGTTAAAAGTGATGATTTAAAAGAGATAACTTTTGATGTAATTTCATTTTTTAATCATATACAAAAATCCGCAACTCCTGATGAGCCTTTGTTTAAAAATGAATCAGTTAATCTTGAATTAATTAAAAAAGTTACAAAAAATACAAATAATAAAAATGCTTTATTTTTGGCAGTTGGCTTAATTATAAGCATACTTGGCTTAGCTGTAATTATACCAAAGACCGCCTTTTGGATTACAAAACTGCGCACCGGTAAAGATGAGTTTACCGGTACTATGGAAGTGGATAATAAAGATAATGCTTAATATTTTTTAATATTGTATATACAATTAAGCAATTCATTTGAAAAAAAATACTTTTATATATCATAAGTAAAGTGTTAGTGTTAGTGGGTGAATATGGGTTTTTTGGAGCGCATATCCGGCGTAAATAAAACTGGTAATATTTCAGGAAATAATGTTCAGAAGAAATATTTTTGGCCTTCTTTTAGTGCAGATGCTCTAAAAAGAACTAATCTTAAAAAAGATGTTTTTGAAACTTCAGCTCAAGTTGAACAACAAGGACTTACGCCTAAGGTATATCTTCCTAATTCCGCTGTTTCAAAAGGAATAATTTTTGAAACCGAATTGGCTTTAAAAGAACCTGAAAAATTCATTGCTCTTTATGTTAATCCGATGGTTATTGAAGAAGCAATAATGCGCAATCCTAATATCAAAAATATTTTAAAAGAAAATAATTTACCTTTAACTTATAATATAGACAATGTTTTATCTATTGTAAATTCTCATTTAATTCCAACGGCTCGTCAGGCGCAAAAAGTGTATAAAAATTTAGGGCATTCTGAAAATGAGAAAAATTATGCTTATTTGACCCAAGCAGCATTGCTGCATGATATAGGTAAGGTTTTTATTCCATCTGAAATTTTAAATAAAAATGGCAGATTAGGAATCAGAGAAAGACAAATTGTTGAGCTTCATAATAAATTGAGCTATGAAATTTTAAAAACAACAAGACTAAATCCAAAAGTAGCTCAGATTGCTTTAGAACATCATGATTATGAAAAAAATATAAAAAGATCTGATGAAAATCAGGCGCTAACTGTTTCAGATATATACTGTGCCTTAAAAGAAGACAGGCCATATAAAAAACCTTTAAGCGAGCTTGCCACAAGAACAATACTTTATGATATGGGCACTAAAGGAAAATTTGATGCAAAATATATAAATTATTTACAATAATCTCCTCTAACTAACTAAACTTACTAATATGCAAAAAGCCTTGTATATCTTATACAAGGCTTTTTTATTTACTTTAAAAATAATTCTTTTTCTTTTTTTCTTCTTTTTGCTAACCCGTTTAGTTTTTTACCATTGCAAAATACCCATTTATCAAATTCGTTTGCAGCTTTTGTGTAGTTTTTCTCGTTTAAGAGTTTTAATAGAGTTGAATTTTTAAATGCACTATAACCAATGTTATATTCAAAAGAAACTAATGAATCGATTTGATTTTGATTAATCGGTACTTTTATTAATTTTTCTATATATTGGCAGTGAATTTTTAAATCATCATAAAGGAAGTTATGTGCTTCTTGGAGAGTTATTTTTAAGCCTTTAAAAACATCTTTTCCAGTGTGCCCAAATCCGATTGTCCAAATTCCTGCGGGGCATTTATAGGCTTCCAGTTTTAAACCTTCAAATTCTTTTATTAAATTAATTCCATTTTTTGATATATTCATTTTGAATATCCTCAATGTCTTCTATTCTGTGGTTTTCTACCTTTAATTGTTCTTTTAAAACAGATATTTCTTTTTCGTTAAAATAAGTTCGCTCTATTATGGAGTTGTGTTTATCTTGTTTGATTTCAAGTGCTTGAATGCTTTTTTCAATAACCCCCATTTTGTGTGCAAAATAAAGAGCCTGAATAATAACACTTATTAAAATTCCAAGTAATTCGTAATTCATTTATTTGACCAAAATAATTTTTGATAATTGTCTACAGAATGCTTTATTAGCCATCTTGAAAAGTCTGGAACTTCTGAAACATATAAAAGTCTTTCAAATGTTATTGTTGAAAAATACCTGTCATTATCTACATATTTATGATTTTCACATAATACATCATGTATTAAGGACGGAATCAAAAACTTGGGATCTGTTTTTGCGCCGATTAAACGCCAGAAAATTCTTGGAATAGTTGCTCCATCCCAGCAATATCTTTTTTGGATTGTAAACTCATATTCTTTTGGAAGAGTTTTGTCTATTAAAATTACTTCTAAATCTTTTTTGTTCTCAAATGGAAGTTTTTCAATTATTTCTTTTTGAGTTTCGTTCATATTTGGCAAAATATACCTGACTTCAATTTCAGGAATAATTGAAAACAATATTGCTAATTTCTCGTCATCATACAAAGTTATCAATTTTAAAATCTCCAAGTAAAATTAAAGCCTATTTTGTTTTTAGAAATTCTAAAACTTTTCAATAAATTCCATAAGAGTTTTTTTAATTGCTTCTTTACTTTTTTCAATTATTAATTCCTTTTTTTCTTTAAATAAAATCAATCCTTTTTCTTTTAATTCTGGTAGTTGGTTTAAAATATCTTTAATTATTCCTTCTAAAATTTTTTTTCTTATCCATTTAATCATTTTTTCCTCACATTAATTTTGTATAATCATTAGTTTCAAAAAATTCGTCAAGTTGTTGGCTTGTTAAGCCCAATAATGCTCCAACTTGATTTATATATGGATTTCCTCTATAAAAATTGTTTGCTTTTAATTCAATTTTTAGAGCCTTGATATCAATTTGAGCTGTTCCATCATCTGATAATGGTTGAGCTTCAACCAAAGTTAAAATATCATCAAAATCAAGCCCTTTTGCTTTATATATTGCTCGTTCAACATCTGCTGCAGTTAAATTAAGCATAGCTATTCTTTGAGCTTCTTTTTGAGCTTGTTGTTGTATGTATTCAGGAGTATCAGCAAAAACAAATTTGGTGCCATCTTCTGATAATACTAAAGGTCTTTGAGTTTCTTGAATTTCTAAGCCTTGATATTGGGGCATAAATTTTAGTGTATTTTGAAGTTTTGTTTTATTCGTGTCAAATAATATAATTTTATTTTCATTTTCTATGTAATAATTAGTCATTTGTTGCTCCTTTTGCCGGATAAAATTTTAAGGATGACGAGCTGAGATTTATGCTTGTGTAGCCTAGTCTAAAGATTTGATTTTTAAATACCGGTATAAAATACTGTATTCCTGCGCCAATGTCTAGCGAACCATTTCCAATGGAAATTTCGTCTGTTGATAAAAAGAGTCCTCCGCCATTTACTGTTGTTTTTAACTGAACATAGCCATCAGTAGGTGCGGTGTATGTTTTGTCACTTGCTCCAATGCTCAGTTCAATATATTCTTCAGATGGATAAGCCCAAGAGCATATTTCGTTTTTTGTTGCTGCAGATATGTTCGATAAATCTTCCTCTAATTTATCGTTCAATGTATCATTAATCGTTTCAATTGAAGTTGTGTTTGTTTCTATTTGTTCAAATTTTTCGTAGTTAGAATTAATATTTTCGTAAATATTTTTTAATTCATTATATTTTTGATTTATATCTAGCGATGTTTCGGCCACACTTGATGCAGATGAGTTTAGCTGATTATATAACTCCTCAGGAGTTTTATCGGAAAATTCTGATACTTTTAAACTTAGTTCTTGTTTTCTTGATAAAATTTGAATCAATCTTGTAAGATAGTCAAATGAATATTCTAATGCTTCCAGATTTAATAGTGAACTATTGTTGTATTGAGTTTCTTGGCTAATGGGTAAGGTTAATTCAAGAGATATTTTTTCATTATCTGCTAATATTGAATAATTTGATGAACTAAGCGGAAATGTTATATAGCTTCCGTTTTGGTTTTTGATTTCATTTATGCTGTAATCAATTTCGTTTTGAAGTGTGTGCTGAATATTGTTTTTGTCAAAAAGAGTTACTTTTAGCTGGTCTTCATTATCAATATAAAAATTAAACTCAAAGTTTGTTGTATTGTTGTTGCCGGTATAATTATTAACCGGCGCGATATCATATATCAATTTTCCTCCTTGTTGAAATAAAATAGCTTAAATCTTTTATCATTTGTGTCTATAATTTTAAAACCGCATTTTTTGAGCCAAATTATTGATTCAAAGTTTTCAAAGTAAATATTGTTAAATAGTTTGTCATATTTTCTTTTAAATTTTTTGATTTTTGAGTAAATAAGTTTCATTAAATGAAACTTGTGTTTTTCAAAGTGTATTGTTGACAATAGCCATAACTGTGCGGTTTTTTTGTTAATTTTTTTTGCTCCGCCTATGGCAATCGGGTTTCCTAAATCATCTGCAAGAAAGTATGCATCTTTTTTGCTTTCAATACAAATTTTAATAAAGTCTTTTTTGTTGTTAACATAAAAGCTTAATTCATTTTTGTCGTTTTGTCTTAGGTTGTCATATAATTTTGCAAGATTTTCTTCGCTGAATTCTATGTTTTTCATTGCGCCTCGACTTCTTCCAATGAAATTGTTGCATTGATTGCCAATATTGTGAGCGGCAGCGGATATTTTTGTATTATTTTTATATTTTTTTGAATGGCTCTGTCGGCTAACGGGCAAAATTCAATGTCTTTAGTATATAAATTTTTAGGATTGTTAATGCTATCATGACTTCTTGGGTTTTGGTTAAGTGTTTTGTCGTCATTTTGTATAAAAAAATCTTCTCTTGAATTTAAAATCTTAACTTCAATGTTGTTGATTGTTTTATATATTCCTAAAGTTCCCTGTGATTCAAGATTTAGTGTTTCAAGTTCAAAGTCATATCTTAGTCCAATAAAGATGTTATTTGCAGCATATGGAAGTTTTAGCGTTCCATTTTCATCTACAGTTAAATTTTCGACTACTCCCCAATCAATTAATGCGTTGACTTTTGTATTTTTCAGGTGGTTTAAACCATTGATTACATTTGTTTTTTCTTCAAAACTAAAACTTATTGAACTATCCAAGAATTTTGAATTTTCAAGCGAAGTTACTATTCTTGAATAAAATCTTTCTATATAACATACTTTTTTTGAATTTATTTCTCTTTCAACAACAAAATAGGCAATATCTTCGTAGTTTTCTCTTATTACTGCTACGCTTTTAAATTTTCCTTGCGTAGTATGAGTGTGCCAGGCTGCAATTTTTTGCTTTGGGTTATACGTCAAAGCACACAAATTTCCATCATCCATAACACACCAAAGTATTCTGTTTGGTTCTTTTGAATATGCCATATCAATTATTTTTCTGCCTTCAAAAAGATGTGAGGCAAAAAGAGTTAATTCTTCGCCGTCATATGAGTCAGACAAATAATCGTAACCGAGATTTCTTACAATGTTTCCTCCCGATTGCACAAATAAGACCATTGAGCCCGATACAACAGGTTTGATTTTTGAGGAGCCGTAATATGATTGCAGTTTTGCATAAGGTGAACTAGATGCGCTCATAATACCATCTGATCCGTTTACGGACCATTCGGCATTTGTTGTCATAACAATCAAATTATCTAATGGAATTAAGTGCTGTATGTTGTTTGCAGTATTGTCATATATTGACATTGTGATTGAATCTGTTGCATTTAAAGGACGTGATACATTAAAATTGTCATTTGTTCCTGTTTGGCTCATCCACAATGTTTGGGGAGATTGATTTGATGCGGCATAAATTTTTCTTTGCTGAAAATAGCAAACACAAGAGGGGCTTTCATTTTCAAAGGGATTGGTGTGAGTTGGCGCACAGCTGGATAAATCCGGTTCTATATTGTTATCTTTAAATGATGTTGTATTGGATGTTCCAACATAACCATATACTCCGTTTACACTTCTGTATATATTATATTCACATGCATTTACAACTGTATTCCAAGTGATTGTTATATATTCTGATGTTGTCCAGTATGCTTCCAGATGTCCAACAACAGAAACCGCTTCGCTTTTTGAACTTTCTTCAAAATTATCTTTGTGGACTGCTGTTACAACATAGCTGTATGTTGTTGTATTTGATGATGTTGAGCCGGTATATTTTGCTTTTACATTTGTTGGCGATTCTATTGTTGCTTTAAAATTTATTTTTTCTAATCTCCAATCATTGTTTGAATATCTTGAGAGATTGTAAGGTTCAAAGTTATTGCATGTAAGTGTTACGACATCAGCTTGTTGACAGTAGTCAATGTTAAAAATATCATTTTCTCCATATGGGCTTGTTATTTCATAAGCTGTATCATTTTCTAAAATATATGCTCCATCTTTAATTACTCTTATGTATTTATCACCAAATTCTAATATATAACTTTCATTAAGATTAAAAACAAATGGTATTAATCTCGTTTTTTTGTCGGAATATTTTGTTGTTTCAAGATATTGAAGTCCGGGGCGGTTTACAACACATCCTTCTTGCATTACAAGCCCGTTTTTTAGGTTTTTTAACCCGAGGTTATATTGTTCTAAATCTACTCTGCCTTGAAGCGAGGGTGACAATATACCTTTAGAAAATGAATTTTGACATACTCTTATACTCATTTGTTTATCCTCTAGAATCCAGATATGTTAGTTCGTCATCTAATGTTTCTATGCCTTCTTGAGCATTTAGAACTTTTGCTCTTTTAATTAATTGATTATATTTTTCGTATGCTATTTCACCTTTTTGAATACTTCCTACAAGTACATTGGCTGTTAAAGAGGCAAGATAGTATGATAGAGCCATGGTAAATTCGCAAGAAAAAAATATTTCCTTCTCGACTCTTCTTGTATATCTTAATATCGCATTTTCTGTATTACACAAAATAACTTTTTGTCCGTTGGAAAGCGATGAAATTGAATATTTGTCTATAACGTAGGTGTTTTTTTGAAATATGTCACGGGCACATATGCAGTCATTTGGGTAATTATAGCAATATTTATATTGATATTGTGAAATCGGATTTTCGCATAATGCAAGTTCTTTGAATGTTGAAGCAAAATTCCAATCAAAATCTTTAAGAACATAATCTCTGGCAAGTTCATAGTAATTGTTTAATAAAATAGCCCGATTATCTGCAGAATTAGCATTTTCAAGAGGCATTGATACGCCTAAAATATTTAGTGTTATATTGAAAATTTGAGCTTTTGACTGTGTCATCTAGCCTCCTTTATACCAATTTTGTGCAACTCTGTTTGTTGAACCGAGATAATTAATTGCTTTTGAATATAGATTTGAATTGTAGCTGCTTGTATTTATATTTGCGCTGCTTAAATAGTCATTTGCTTTATCAAGGTATTGTTTTGAAATTAAATCGTATTTATTTTTTGTTTCTTGGGCTTCATAATCTGCAAAATCAAGTGTGTCTTGAAAATTCATAATGTTTGTATCTGAGTTTACATCGAAACCCATTGCGCCTGCTTGTGCTTTTTGTTCGTTTGCTTGTTTTTGTCCTTCAAGTTTTTGTTTCCTTGATTCTTCAATTCCTTGCTGTCTTTGATAATTTGCTTCATTTATTGAATTTTTTGCATTTGCAATAGCAGCCTGAGTTTGATATTCTTGGGTTTTTGCATTGTCATATAAGCCAATTACGCTAGAGCTTGCACTAAAAATTAAATCACCGGTCTTAAGGGCTGTTCCTATCATTGCGGGTACGCACATTTTATACTCCTTTTATGTTTCTTAAAAAAAGTGGGCAAATTGCCCACTTAGGATTTAGCTATAATATATTGTTTTCATCTGCTGCAATTACGCCTGCGGTTATTTTGCCCGTAGTTTCAGATGTTCCTTCGGTGGTATATACAATTTTCATATAGCCTTTATTACCCTTTGGCAGGTAGTTTATAGGGAATCTTTGACCTGATTTTAATTCTGCCAATTCAAGTGTTGAGCTAACTAATTCTTCGCTTGATGAAAAATCTTCAGTTTCGCTTGTTAATATTTTTACTGTCAGCGAGGTTAGATTTGAAAAATCATTTACAACCTGAATAAGTAATGGAACAAAAGATACATCTCCTTTTCCAAAATATACGGTGTTGTCTGAGTTTATTGAGCCGGAAGTTATAGCTTGATTATCCGAAAATAAATTTTGTGAATCTAATAGCATTTATTTCTCCTTAATAGTTATGCACTTGTAACTCTTTTTTCGTCGTTTCTTAATTGGTCTGCACATTTAACAGGTATACCCAAGAATGAAACAATCGGTTTACCTGCAAAGTTTTCAATTGAGAGGTTAACGTTTGCTTTGTTAATTGCTTGGAAATGTAAGTAAGTTTCTACTGTTTCATTGCAGTAAATTACGGTATTTCCGGTTTTAGCAAAGCGTTTAATCCTGTGATATGCTTGTATCATTAATTTAATTAAATCTGCAGGATTTTTGCCATCAAGTTCTCCTACGTCAATATTTGCAATTCTTGCTGTTGAGCGAAAATCTCTGACTGTCATTCCTATATCCCATTTGAAGTGATCTCTATATACTTCAAACATATTTCCGTTTTGGTCGGTTGCTGTTTGAGCCCCTTTGTTTTCGTGTATTAAGCCCATTTGTGAACCTTTCGGATATAATAAATGTGTATGCAGGTCACCCCAGGTTATAAACCAAATTGAGGTATTTTTAGAACCTGTTCCTCCTGCATCCAATACTCTATAGCCTATTGAATTTTTATCGTTTGAAATTTTATTGTATCGTACGCTTAGACCGTCGAAGCCGGCAGGATTAGTTGCTTTTGAACCATAGAAAATATTTTCTTGTACGGTATTGTTCATAGATTCTAAAAATGCTTGTGCTTCATTCATTCTGAATTGGTCTGTATCGCCTTCTAAGTCAGCTAAAGATTTATCTACTTGAGAATATACTTCAAGCATTCCTGTTGTATCGGTAATTTGTGTGTATTCGCCTTTAGAAGCAGATACACCTTGGTAAAATTTTCTAAATTCAACTTCAGGCAAGCCGTTTCTTACGGTTGTTTTGTGAGTTGAACCTTCGTTGCATTCTCTAACTACCGCATCTTCAATAAGCACATTTGATTGAGCTAATAAGTCAACAATTGTGGTGGCAATTTTGCCATTTTCTTTTTGTGCAAATTTGTCTTTTAGTGTTAAATAAGTGTTTCCAACTGTAGCCATTTTTTCTCCTTCTTGCTATTCTCTTGGACCATATAAAATTTGAGCCGGTGTAAGCTCTTTAACAGCAGGTGCGCCTTTATATGACAAATTATCTTCTTTGGATAATTCACCTATTTTAAAGAACATTTTTATCATTTCAGGATGGTAAATTAAGCCTGTGGATTTTAGCAGTTCTTTTAATTGCGGACTTGCAAATTCACTATAGGCGTTATTTGCTGTTTGCATATATTCTTTTAGCTCTTGCGAATTGTTGTTTGGAATATTTCTATCATTTTTGAATAATTCTGTATATTTTGCTGTATTTTTTTCTTGGTTTGTTTTTTCGTCAATTTTATATATTTCTTTTTGTTTTTTTGACATTTCAAGCGCAAGTTCTAACAGCAAATCCAATGAGTCTTGTGATAGGTTTAATTTTTTTGCTATGGGGATTAATTTTCCTGTAAGTTCATCATCCAAATCAAATTCGTCATCTGCTAAAAATTTTGAAAAATTGTATTCATCTTCCAGCTTGATGTTTTCATTTGTATTGTCTTGTAAACAATAGTTACTTTTTGAATTTTCTTGCATTTTTATCCTTTCTGTGTGTTATAATTTTTTGTGAGGAGTAATTGTATTTATGAAAAAGAATTTAATTATTGGTTTTGTATTTGCTTTTTTTATATCTTTAGTTTTTTGCGGTATTTCTATTGCTCAGACTGATTTTTCAAAGGCTCTGAGAACTTGTGAAACATACAGACAAGACGGAAGTATAGCTCATAATGGCGAAATTTTTAACTTGACAATTACTCTGGACAAAGCAAGAAATAAGTGTGTGTATAAAGAAAAAATTTATCAAGGTAAAAAATATCAAATGTTGACTTGCAACTTTGATAGCGCCCAACTACCGGCTATGGCTGATTCTATGGATAAATTTACAAACTTCTATAAAAAAGAGATTGCAAAAAATAAGATTTTTGAAGCAAAAATGACAACAAATGGTGAAGTTTTTCAAAAATACTTGGCTAATCCCAAATATTGCACAATTACTCACTCAAAGAATTAATTAAATTTTTAAAGTAATTTGACTTAGTGTTTTTCATATTAGAGCTTTTAAAGATTTGTATACGTTTTTTAACAAGTTCTGCTTGAGTTTCAATATCAAGTTTTGAATTTTGTGAAATGTAATATCTAAAATCATTTTCAACTTGTTTTATGAAGTCAACTGTTTGATTTTCGTCTTTTAAATTAAGGCTTTCAACTCCTGAGTTAACAAGCATTATCGTATCTTTTATATAATTTTTTTTGTATGTATTTAAATCTGTTTGTATTTTTTTAAAGTAAGTTATATCTTCTTTTGAAAGTTTGTTTGTTGTATCAAGTTTTAAATTTAAGAATTTTTCTTCATTATTTAAAATTAAACTTCTTAATTCAAGAAAATAACCTGAGTTGGTTTTAATTT
This sequence comes from Candidatus Gastranaerophilales bacterium, assembly GCA_944327245.1. Taxonomy (GTDB): domain Bacteria; phylum Cyanobacteriota; class Vampirovibrionia; order Gastranaerophilales; family Gastranaerophilaceae; genus RUG14156. Next base: position 73,436 of record CALVHD010000006.1, on the reverse strand, counting down.
TTAATTCTTGTTGTATGTAGTCGCTATTTTTTGAATTTAGGGCTTTCAATATTTTTTCATTATAATCTTTAATCAGGTTTGTTTGTTCTTTTTTTTCTAAATTCATCATTCCGCAATACCATGAAATTGCACATAAACCTCTATTATATACTTTATCTGTATAATTTTTATTAGTTTTGTTTAACGATACTGCCAAAGTTGTGTTATCAATAATATTTTTATAAACTTCATTTGCCCATATTGTTACTTGTGAATAGTAATGTTTTTTAATTTGGTAAATTAATTCATTTTTCTTTTCTTGAATTATATCGTCTAAATTTTCAATATCTATGTCATCACACAGTTTCAAAACGTCGTTATCAAATTCTTCAATAACATTAATTGCTTCATCAATTGCTTCTTTGGAGTTTAAATTAATATAACCTTTTTCTCTTGAATATAACAATTCATTTATTAAATTATCAAGATTATTTATAAATTCAACATTTCTGATGCTTTTTGCTAAATTATTCATTATTTTACCCTTATATTATTCCAAACCTTGCAAGCAAATCGCTTCCAAATGAATCTACTCCGCCCATGTTTTGCAAAATTTGACTTCCTTCTTTTGCGATTTCCATTTGTGCTTGTTGATTTTGTGTTTTTTGTGTTTCTTTTCTTATTTTATCCATTTCTGTTTTTGAAACTAATTGAGATGGTGAAATATTAGCAAATGTTGCATAATCTTCGATTATTTTTTCTGCATTTAATTTTTGTTTTAGTAAGGGGTCAATTGAATTTGCAATGTTTGAAACAAAAGTTGTAAATCTTTCCATACTTGAAATATTTGCTACTTTTTGTGCTTGAGCAAGAGTTGACACAAATTCTATTTGAAATTTTGTATTTGAACTATTGTTCAGCGGTTTTAAAATTCCTGTTTTGATTTCTTCATCATAAATCCAAAAAAGAATTTGCTTTAATGATGTATGAATTTGTTCTAAAAGTGGTGATAGAAGTACCATTTTCTCTTCTTTTAATTCGTTAACTTCTGTTGCTGTTCTTCCTCTTTGCGCTGTAGATAAAATCATTGCAAATAAGTCGTTATAAAAATGTTCTTTTATGATTTGTTTTAGTTCGTCTTTTTCTGTTTTTAATTCTAATATTCTTGGATTAACTTCGTAGACAGGGCTTATTCCTCTTCCGTTTTCATCTTCTTCAATATAGGCTCCGGGCACATCTGCTAATTTTTTATTTTTTAAGCTTGCAGGACCTTTATAAGCCGGACATACTATTTTTTTAACGGCTTTGGCATATTCTTTTACCATAGTCATCAGCTGTTTTACGTCTGCTAATGCGCAAATTCCGGGGGAATCTTGGGGGTAGTCATAGTCATTTGTAAATCCTGATTCAAATACTACATATGGAAATTTGTCAAATCCTTTTATTGATAAAAACTCATTTTTGCTTGATAATATGACAACTGAAATATATTTTGCAAAACGTGATGACAATCTTTTTTCTTTGTAGTATTTGTTCTTTTCAACAAAATGTATAATTTCGAAAAGTTTATAAGGGTTGTTTTCAAGAGTCTCTATGATTTCTTCGGGGCAATTTTGTCCGTATTTTTCATAAATATTTTTGGCTGTTTCGCTATATACTCGACAAAATGTGTCTATTTCTCCTTGTGAATTTTTTGCGTAGTAATATGAGCCAATTGGTAAAACTCTAAAGTTAACGACATTTTCATAATCCGACTCAAGTCCGATTGCGCTGAAACCAAAAACGCCGAGTTGTTTATAAATTTCAGGCAGACACTGATAGAAATTGGAGCTGTATAGTATTTTTCTTGTCAGTTCTTCTTGAGTATGACACCATTTTTTAAAATAGAAATTATTTTTATTTTCCGAATCATCGATTGTTGTTTTGAACCAACGGGTGGTTGGACTGGTGGCACCGCTCATCATACCTGAAGAGAAATTTCTGAGTGCAATTAATGGTGTTGAGTCAATAATTTTTTTGCTTTTCGGAATGGGTCTTCTTGTGTTTCTTGAGAGAAATTGTGTGCTTCTCGGCAGAAAATAGTCTGCTAATTCTTGTAAATCGGGTTTTATGACATTAAAAATTTCTTCTAGTTCGTGTTTTCTTTTTTGAAAGTATTCAACAGTATAAAAACTCATTTTATTCTCCCAAAAGTGTTTTTTTGTTGTTGTTTTCAATAGTTTCTAGACCTGTCGGCGATGTTTTTATGTTTTGACTGAAACCTTTTTTAGAGTTAATATCCTGACTCTTTTTTGTTAATGATGCATCAGCTTCATGGCGCTGGACCTTTTCTTCAACTTCCGGTACTGATACTTTTGGTGATTTTTGAATAAAACACATTTTGTTTTCTCCTTTCTTAATCAAACGGTTCAAATTCCGCTTCAACGTAGCTTTCGTTATTATTGTAGGGGTTGTATCGGTTTAAGCAGTAATTTATTGCATAAAGTGCCATCATTGCGCAATCTGCAAAATCAGGACTTTCATTATTTTCTTTTCTTAGTTCTTTTTTATCTTCAATTGCAATTAAACCATTGGGCTTGTAGATTTTTTTAATATATTCTAACTGTCTTATTGTATTTTTGTCGGTTAATTTCAAGTAGCCTTTATCAAGAAAATCCCTTAGTGCTAAATATCCGTCTGCTCTTGCGTTAAGAGCATATTTTGATATTGGTTTTTTGGCACCTCTAAAACCAATAGCGCTTGGAATAATTTTTTGTATACTTATCCATATTGGATAACCTAAACCATCAGCATCCATTATTAAAACTTTTGGCGCCCAGCTTGAATATAAGCTTATTATTTTTCCTTTGGTTATATCAGTATCAGCTTCAGACCAGCTGTTTGTATATTTTTCAAGCCAGATATTTTGGTTTTCTTGAATGAAATATTTGGCAACACATAAATCTGCGCCTGAAGCCGATAAATCAACGCTCATAACTGAATTAAACATATAATTTTCATCTTTTTCATATTTTAGGTTGATGGCTTCGTCAATCATTTTTGAACTTAATAAGTATTCGTTATTGTTATTCAAAGGATAACCGAGCCAAATATGATTATAGTCGTTTATATTGGTTTTTTTTGAAATTTCTGCTTCTTTTATAATCTTTTCATCAACAAATGGATTATCGAAATAGCAGATATTAATGTGAAGACAATCATCTCTTTTAGCGCAAAAATTATACACCGAATCAAATCTTGTGTATCTGTTCATTGTGAAAATTATTACGGAATTCTTCTTTCTGATTGTCGGAATGATGATATCAAGCGTTGCTTTTGCAATTGATTGCGCTTCGTCTATCCATAATATATCGACGCCCTCAAGACCTTTAATATTGACCTTTCCCTGTTCTCTAAAGCCTTTAAAGAAAATTCTTGAACCTGTTTTTTTGTGTATTAAAATATCTCTTTTGATATCATAAACTAATTTGTATTTTTCAATTAAATCAAGAAAAACCGTTTTGACTGATTCATTAATGGAATTTTGAATTTCTCTGCCGCAGCAAACTCTTACATGGCGCATTTCCATAATGTATAGCAAAAACCTTGCAACACTTTGTGTTTTGCCTGAGGCTCTTCCGCCTTCCAATAAAAAATAACTGTAGTTATTAAACTTAAAAATAAAAGGATATAATTTTTGTGGAATGTTTAAAATTTCCGGTAATATTAAATCCATTATTTTAGCTGAAATCTTCTCCTATGTTTAATTTTAATTGAGTTCCATCTATCATAATTTCTCCCATTTTAACAACTGTTCCAATTTCAAGATTGCTTTGTGAATATAGCCCTGCAATTTTAGCTTTGTTTTCAACTGCTCTTAGAGCAGCTGATATATTAGGGTTTCCGTTTTTGTCCAGACAGTTTAGGGCAATTTTTTTCAGTTCATCAAATTCTTCTATTGCTTTATTTTGATTATAGCTTTCGTGTTTTTCGCTTATTTTTAGTGTGTTTTGTGATTCAAATTGGATTATTTTGTTTTCATTTTTCATATATCAATTTTTTTAACAAGAGCTTTATTTCCGCTAAAATCGCAAGCATATTGTTTTAGAGCGACTGTTTTTCCGTTTTTTTTAATTTCTTTGTTTAAACCATATTTAAATCCTGACGGCGCTTTGTATTTATATTTAAATCCAAGCATAGTTGAAACTATAACTTTTTTATATTTTTCTTTAATTCTTGTTGCTCCGCCTGAGTAGAAATATTGTTCGATAAATGTATTTGTTTTTGTGTCAAAGAATGATAAAAGAGCAATATTTTTATTACAAATCGGACATTTTGCCAAATAAATTCTCCGATTTGTGTAATTGTCTTTGTCTAATAAAAACCAAATGTCTTCTGCTGAAAATACGCTGTTACAGTGGCGCACAGTTTTACCTCCTTTATTTTCGTCAGCCTCGTTTCTCTATCCAAGATGGGATGATACAAATTTGAATTGTCCGAAAATCTATATTCTTAGAATAACATATTTTTTAAAAAAAGCTCGTTTTTTGGCTGTTTTTTGGAAGGTCTTACAAATTTTTGGCATTTTTCTTGCTATTTTTTTATGTTTAATTTATAATAGCTAAGCGCATATTATGTGCTTTTATGGCGGGTGTCGCCAAGTGGTTAAGGCCCCGGATTGTGGTTCCGGTATTCATGGGTTCGATCCCCATCACCCGCCCCATTAAAAAAGACCCTAAAAAGGGTCTTTTTGTTATATAAATTTAAATTTAATTTATGGTTGATATGGTTTTAGGCCTTGTTCTGATAATTCTTTAACTAATGATTCAACTTCACGATCAAGGTTATTCAACATAACTTCGCTCCATTTATACACCTGACCGTTATTAACATCTGCGCAACTGCCTTTCCATAAGTTGTTTGCCTTGGTCATTTCTGTCATTACACATGCACCAAATTTGCTTCCAAAACCAATCTGGTATTCGTTTGAAGTTACTTTGATATATATCAACTCGGCCTTATTGTCTGTTTGGTTTATGTTTGGATTGTAAATTCTGTAGTAAAAATTAAGTGCTGGTGCAGATTTAACCGTTAATAATGTTGTAAAAATACTAAGTATCAATATAAATAATATTTTTTTCATATTTTACTCCCTTATTTTTATCTTCTAATATCTTGACTCCAAATATTTTGCATTTGCCACGAAGCCTTTACTTTGTTTTCTCCACGTTCTTTATAGATTTCATATGAAACATTGTATACAAAGCTATTATAAGGAACAACGAAAAAGATAGGACTATCTGCTTTTGAATACATTGTTAAATTTGCGCTGCATACATATTTGTTTATGTTTTTGTCATAACTTATTGGATTAAAATTATTCATTTTGATTTCTTCAACATTATTTATATTGTGTTGATATATATTGTCGTTTTGTTTAAAAATTGAAATTACTGTTTCTTCTGCATATTTGCTATCACATGATGGTAATGATAGAGTAATGTGTGCAAAACAACCCAGCGAGATAATTAAAACCACTCCTATGCTTATAAGGATTGCCTTTTTGTGGTTGATGATGCTTTTAATAAATCCTTTTATAATAGTTTTGCTGTTTGTTATGGTTTTGCTAATTATATTGAATTTTATTATGAAATATACAACTGTTATTATAGTTGCAATTATTGCCAACCCAATAAGTGACATATAGAAAAAGTAGAAACCAACGTTAAATTTTTTCTGTGTTGTCATTTCTAAATTTTTCAAATTTTCTTTTATTTGTTCGTTCAAAGGAAAATTCGGATGAACAGATGTGAATATTGTCCATTTTTTAAGCCATTTATTGCATTCTTGCATATACATGTCATAATAATCATCTTCTCCATCATGGGTAATTCTTTCCAGATAGTCGTTGTTTTCTTCTATATTGTATTCAAGATATGTATTCCATGCTTTATTAAGATAAGATGAGTAATCGTCTTGCATTTTTTTATATGCAAAGTCATAAACAAGGGAATCTTCAATTGTTAGAATTACATTTGCAACGTTTGGATTAACAAAACGATAATAATCACTGTTTTCATATGGTGCTACGCTTATATGGTATTTTGCTAGATCGCTGCTGCTGGTAACAAATTCAAAAAACCTATCTCTGAGTGCAAACATATTTTGCATATATATACCAAATAGTTTTGAGTTTTGCGTTTTGTTGTGGTTTTTGGAAATGAAATTGTCAAATTCGGTTTCCATGCCAGCAATATATAAAACTATGTCTTTGGGATTTTTTAGTATATCTGTATTTTTTGAAACACTTGTTTTAATTAATCCATATCCATCATCAGTTAATTCTTGTGCATTTGTACTTACACAGTTAAACATTAATAAAAGCGTAATGCATAAAAAAACTAAAATTCTTTTCATAAATAACAACCTTATTAGCTAATTGTTATACTTATAACATAAAATATATAAATTAGATGGTTTTTTCTTTTATTGTTACTAAATGTAAAATTGTATTAAAATTTATCCTTCTAAATACAGTTTATTTGCTTCTTTTTCTGTCATAGGACCATCAGAGCGCAAGATATCCGCTGCTTCAGACAATAAATCAATTGTAGGTTTGTCATCTATCCCTTTTGCAATAAGTGCTGTTTGATATACCTTTGGGAAATTTATGCCGTATCCTTTAGATAATTGTGAATGATAAAATCTTTCATAATCACTTGGGATTTTTACTTTCCAATTATCATCATTGACTTTTCCGGTTAAATTTATTCTTTCTTCCATACCGAATAAATCAGTTAAGGTAAAATATTGTTTTTTGGTTGTAAAAATTTCAGCTATTTTTGCAGTTCTGAAATCTTCTTCTATTTTACTTTGATACGGTTGATTTTTATATTCATCAACTTCATAACCTAAGTAATTCATGCCTGAATTTAGTGAAGCATTAAGAATCGGGTTGTGTGCTTGTCTTCTTTGGGGATTTCTTGATAAATTAACCAGAGTGTCGTTATCGTGCGACATTGCCCCTATGACAAATTTGCCGTCAATATAATTTTTATTATTTATTAAATCTTTCGGATTTTCATCATATTCAGCATATGCTGTTGAATATATGTGGGGGTAGATATTTTTTGTCAGTGCTTTAGCTTTATCTGTTCCAAAACCTATCAATTCAAGAACAAAATTATCAGGGTCAACTTCTGTATTTTGAGCGTCATTTGCTGCCATTTGTATTATTTTGATAATTTTGTCGCCAATATCATCAATATATTTCCCTTCTAAATTATCGTTATATATAAATGGGCTTACATATTGCCAAAAAGCATCAAGCCTCATTCCGTCATAATATTGCATAAAGGTTTTGAATTTTTCATAGAGTAATTTTCCGACTTGTCCGAGGTTTGATTTATCGGGTTCTTTTGATGGGTCTTTTAAAAGCTTTGAATAATCCAAAGCCGGCGCCCACCATGCTTGTATGTTGTTTGTTTCAGGACAGTTGCCGTCTTCGACTCCAATGTAATATCCTTCAAGAAAACATTCCGGATTTGCCCAAATTTCAGGAGTAGAAAAACAAATTAAACAGTCGCCGTTTAGTTTTATTCCTTTTTTATTTAGTTCTTCTTTTGTTTCAAAGTGTTGTTTTTGGGCTAAAAATTGGCTGAATAAGTAAAAGTCTATTGTTTCTTTTAGTTCATTTATTCTTTTTTGCCTTGCTTTGTCCGAAATTTTATTTGAAAACAGATATTTATCAACTTGGTTCCAGTTTTTCCAATCATCTCCATTTTTACCTTTTGAGTGGTATTCATCAGATATTGCATTAAAAACAGCCTCTTTTTTAATTTCAGGCGTTGTGTTTTTTTTGAAATCTTCAAATTCTTTTTTTAGCTGTTGTGCACTTTTTTTGCTTTTGAGGTTTTGATATGCTTTTTTTAAAGCTTGAAATAAAACACCGTCTTTATTTTTGCCGAGTGTATATAAATAATCTGTTTTATATTCTCTTATTGTTTTGGAATCGGGATAATTTTCGTCAAGGCTTTTTATGTAATCTTCATCAAGCAATTTTCCATATTTTTCCGTAGTTAGTTTTTCAAGAGCAATACTTTGCATTCCCAGTGTGAATGTTGTTCCTGAATAAGGCGATGTTACAGGTTCAAAGGTTGTTCCGTTTGATTTATAGTCTAAATTTCCCTCAGGGCCCATTTGGATTTTAGATATGGATGAGTTTTCTTTTAAAAAGTCCGCAAAAGGCATAAATGAGCTTGAATTAATAGAAGAAATGCCATAGTTTTTGCCTTTTGTTGACGGCGCATTAAAGTCAAAAATTAATGCCGAAGTTTCGCTAAGGCCAAGATTTTGTCTTGCTTTTTCGATTGCTTTTGAATATTTTTCTTTTTCTTTAGTCGTAAAAGCTCTTTTAAAAGAAAAATTGTAATAATTTTGTGAATTTATTTTCATATAATACCCTACTAGATTAAAATTTATGAAAATATTTTTTTGCTATTTTTTAAGATTAAAACATACCTTTTTTGGCAAAATAAAATGCAGCTAAAATTGCCGCAATTAAGGAAATTAGTCCAACAATCATAAATCCGTAGGGGTTGTGGGCAAAAGGAACGGCAACATTCATTCCCCAAAAACTTGAAAACATTGTTGGAATTGCAAAGATAATTGCAATTGAAGTTAAAAATTTCATCACAATATTCAGGTTGTTTGAAATAATTGAAGCAAATGCATCCATCATATTTTCCAAGATGTTTCTGTGCATTTCAACCATTTCAAGAGCCTGTTTATTTTCAATAATTACATCTTCCAAAAGGTCAATATCATCTTCTGTGAATTTAAAGAATGAATTAGGTTTGGCGTTTTGAGTTAAGCGCATAATTTTTTGCAAAACCATGTAATTATCTTTTAGTGCTGTTGTAAAGTATACAAGAGATTTTTGAACTTCAAACAATTGAAAAAGTGCTTTATTTTTCATTGTTTTTCTGAGTTCTTCTTCTATTTCTTCAGATTGTTTGTAGATATAGTTTAAATATCTTAAATAAAATTTTGTAGAACGAAATAAAATATCAAGCAAAAATTTTGTTTTGTTTCTTGTGTCAAAAGATGATGAAGTATCTTTATTAAAAGAGCTTATAACCTTGTTTTTCTTGGAGGCTACTGTTATAAAGCCTCTTTGGGTAAAAATTATACCTAAAGGTAATGTATCATATGTGCCTTCATCTTCCATTACCGGTAAGTTTGTGATTATGAGCACGCAATCATCTTCAATTTCAATACGAGAACGTTCATCAACGTCCAGAGAATTTCTTAAAAAGCTTTCGTCTAAGTTTAAAATTAGCGAAACTTTTTGAATTTCGTCATAAGTAGGATCTATAAGATTAAACCAAGACCCGCTTTGCGCTTCATTTATTCCTAATTCTTTAAGCTTATTGTCATCTGTGGTTTTTAAAATTTCAATCATAATTGATCCACCAAAGTAGCGCTCTTACATTTATATTAAACTACACATAAAAAAATAAGTAAACACAAAAAGAAACCTCTTTTTAATAAAAGAGGTAATTTAACACACACACAAAACCATTTCATATCTTTTTTACGCCATTTCAGGGCGAGGTTCTTTGGCTAATTTTTGTGCTAAAGCATGTTTTTTAGCCATTTGAGCTGCAACAACTTTTCTTGCGGCTTCAGCTATCCTTTCTTTCTTAGATTTTACTGATTTCATTTTTGTATATTGAATATTCATTGATATTGCTTTTGTACAGATATCTCTTAGTGCCTGATGAATTCTAAAAGCTTCCATATGTGCATTTGCATAATCATTCATTGTTTCAAGCATTTTATTGGGATCAACCATTGAACTTTGTATAATTGCATTATCAACTTTTAAACTTTGATATTTTTTAACTAATGCTTTATCTAATCTATCTTTTGCGCCAACAGCCATTTTTAAATGCTCCTAAATATCTCTCGTACTATAATAAAGTATTTTTTTAGTTAAAAATTTACTATATTTTTCTTTTCTCTTAACAAAACTTAATATTTTTATTTGTTTTTTATAATTTAAAATAAATATTGTACATAATTAAAAAATCTTATAAAATATAATTATTCAATAACATCAAGGAGATATTTTGGAAGATAAAAAAGTAGTATCTTTTGAAAAGAAACATTCAAAAGTAAATGATAAAACACCGGAGTTAGAGTATTGCAGTTTTTGTAAAAGACCTAATACGCAGGTTCCTAAAATGGTAAAAGGTCCGGGGGTTAATATATGTTCTGAGTGTACCTTAATTGCGGTTCAATATTTAATCTTGCAAGATGGTTTAATGAGTGCCGAGGCGCAAAAAATCTTAAATTTGCTGTGGGGTGTGTCTAAAAAATAATGTCCAACGCTTCTTTGAAAATGGAATATCGTACAAAAATTATGGCGATATTGAACAAATACCGAAATGATGCACCATCTGATAATTTGCTTTTGCAGGAGGATATTGAGCTTCTTAAGGCTTTTGAAAACAAAGAAATTGTACTAAAAATTCTCTTAGATGAGATTGTAGATGTTAAAACGGAATTTAGCAATATTTGCGCAGTTTTCATATTGGAGGTTATTGATAAAAAGACTCTTGAGGAGTGCGCATGTGATTTTTTATCAAGAAAAGATATTTCGGATGAGAGAAAATTTTTCTTTATATCTGTTTTAAAACAAAAAGGTATGCAATTTGATTATGATGAGATAGCAAGCTATGTTTCTCATCCGGATGAAATAGCCCAATCAGGAGTTAAGGATTTTTTGGAAAATGCTTTATATGATCCTGAAGCTCAAATAGATTTACTGGATTTTTATCTAAATATTTCTAAAGATGAAAAAATTTATCTTTTGAATAATCTTACTGATGAGTTTAGCGGCGATGATTTGGCAAATGCTTTTTCTTTGTTGTCGCAGCTTGATTTAGACGAAGATGAGATAGAAATTGTTCTAAGCGGATTAATTAAGACTGATTCTTTGTATGCTATAGAGGGATTGGAATATATTCTTGATAATTACAAATGTAATGATTTTAGAAAAAAAACAATAGTGCAGACACTGAAGAAATTAAAATTCAAATATCAAGATTTTCAAAATTATTCTTTTTGTAAAAATTCTAAAGTACTAAAGTGCTATATGAGCTTTGTGGATGGCGAATCGAATTTTTCTTTGATTATTTCAAGAGCAAAGCAAAATAATTTGATTGATGCTTTGCTTTTGACAATAAATATTAATTCAGGCATCAATGCATGCGTTGGATTTGGAAACATTAACATAAAAAATCTTAAAGCTATTATACAAAGAACGTTTTCAAATACACTGCCTGTTGAAATAAGTCCTTTGGTTTTCAGGGGGTTGTGTGAATTTTATTATCTAAAAAATAAAACGGTTAAACAAAACCTTCCTTATGAATTCATTGTATGGAAAAAAATGTTTTTAGATATTGATAAAACTAAGGTTGATATATCTGAGTTTATAAATTCTGAACTTGAAACAATAAATTTAAACGAAAAAAAAGTTAGAAAATTTATTTCTTCAAAAATGCTTGAAACTTGGTATTATTATAAAAGTCAGAATAAAAAAGTCGATGAGATTTTAGATTACATAGATGATAATAAAATAAGCGATATTGATAAAATAAATGAAATTGTTTCTCAAGAAATTGAAAAAAATTTTATTAATAATAAAGAATTTATTGCTGAATTACAAACTAAATTATTATTGCAGGCTTATGTTGCAAAATGCGCAAATTTAAAAGTAAGCAGTGCTTGCGCTTATAGTATGTGTTTTAAAAACCCTTATACTAAAATGCTGATTGAGTCAATAATCGATAAAAGTTTGTACTATCATTTGAGTAATTGCCTTTATGAAAAGAAAAACGGCAGTGAAAATGTATTTAAAAAAAGCTTGAATTCAAATTTTTCGCAAGAAGAAATTGAAAGCATTATGAATAAACTTGAGGAAAAATGGAGCTAAAAAAAAGAATCGTAGCACTTGATATCGGAACAAAGAGGATAGGAGTTGCCGTTTCAGACGGTCTTGGTTTCGGCGCAGTTCCTTTGAAATTAATAGTTAGAAAAAATGATAAAACGGCTCTAGATGAAATTAAAAAAATATGCGATGAATATAAAACAGATACAATCTTAATTGGCGTTCCATATAATATGGATGGTACGTTGGGTTTTCAAGCTAAAAATTGCCTTGACTTTGTTGAACCTTTAAAGAATGATTATATTATTCTTAAACAAGACGAGAGATTGTCTTCTCAAAGCGCTGAAGATATATTGAAGTTAAAAGGTAAGAAATATACAAAAAACAAAGGAATGGTTGATGTAACAGCTGCGTGTGTTATATTACAGGATTATTTAGACAGTAATTAAAAAAAAGGAATAAAATATGCAACAAGAACAAAATGCACCTCAAATTATCAAAACAATCGGCGAACAAGGCGAAGAAATTTACATGAAGCTATTGGAAATTGTCACGGTTGATGATAAAGATTATGCTCTTTTGTCTTTAGTTGAAGAAGACACACTTCCAAACAGCGATAATGAAGAAGATGAAATCGTAATTATGCGCATGAACAAAACAGATGATGAATGTACTTTTGAAATAATTGAAGATGATGATGAGTTTAATACTGTAGCTCAGGCTATCACTGATGGCGATGAAATGGATGAAGAATAAAAAAGCCTCAATAAGGGGCTTTTTATATCATAGAAGTGATTTTTACTTCTTTTTCTCTTTCTTTCATAATTTTTGCTCTTTTATTTCTGTAAAGCATATCGCAAAATGCTTCAATTCTTGTTATAAAGCCGGCTTCGCCTGTGTGTTCATCTATAGTTAAATTCAACAGCGGTTTATTAAAGTTTCTTGATTTTCTTTTAATATCTTCAACCATCAAGCTGTCAGGCCCGCAGCCAAAAGCAGTCAGGGTAATTACGCCGTCTATCTTATCGTCTTGAAGATAATGACCTGCACAGCCTGTCATTTCGTGTTGATTTGCCCAATAGAGCGTTGAATTTAATAAATTCATACCGCCTTTTAATTGTTCTTGAGTAAGTTGATATGCGTTATATACCCTTACATCCATTTTTTTAAGCTTTTTAAAGATATCCATGCAGGTTCTTTTATCATATATATTGTAGCCATGGCCAATTAATGCAATACTGATTGGCTTATCCTCTTTTTTGGGCGGAATGATAACTTGACCTTTTTTAGCGTATTTCATAGCTTCATCAAAATCAAGCCCGTTTTGTACCATAACATTAAAGTTGTTTTGTACAATAAAGCCGTTATTTTGAGCTTCTTTGATTGTTTGAGTGTCTTTAATTCCAAATTGATGTGCAATTTCTGTTACAAAATCAATAAGGTTATTATTTTTTTCAGATTTATCAAGTGTTGCTTCGATAATATTAAAATCACCCTTTACAACATTTCTTATTAAATCAGGAAGTCCTCTTATTTTAGAGCAGTTATAGATTTTAGGTGCAATAGATTGAATAGATGGTACAAATATATTTTTTATACCTTTGTCGATTAAATTAAGAACATGTCCAACATAAACTTTTATAGGTAAACAGGTTTCTGTTACAACTAATGATGCACCATCAGAAATTGTTTTTTTTGTGGTTGAATCAGATAAAACTATTTCTATTCCGAGTTTAGTAAAAAAACCATACCAAAAAGGAAAATAATTGTAGTATGACATAGCTTTTGGAATACCGATAATTTTTTCTTTATTCATATAATTTTCCTAAATATTTCTATAGCTTAATAATACACTAAACAAAATAAATATAAAAATTTAATATTTGTTACTTTTTTTACAAATTTATGTCAATTTTATAAAATTTTGGTTTTAATATAATACATAAGGGGAAATTAATGTCTTTTCAATATATAAATCCGTATGTTCAATATATTTATCCGATGCCTGTTTCATCTTTTCAGGTTCCATATCAGACACAAGCTCAATATGTTAATAATGCAGCGCAAAATCCAATCGGCGCAAGCTTTTATAATCAAAACACTCTGTATCCTTATAACCCTTTATATACACCAAATGTAAACGGTAATTATACAAAAATTGCTCAGGGTAAATCTCCTAATGGCGAAGATTTATTTTTGTATCAATTAAAAAATGGTCAAAAGGTTGCTATTATTCCAAGAAAAAATGAAGCTACAATAGTTAAGACATTTTTAAACGGCGGGTCAATGAATGAAACTGATTCAATTAGAGGAATTAGCCATTGTATTGAACATTGTCTTTTTAAGGGTTCATCAAAGTTAAATGATGGTGATGTATTTAAACTGACGAGTCTTATGGGTGCTTCAACTAATGCTTCAACTGATTTTGCGCAAACTGATTATTATATAAAAGCTCCTTATATGGATGAAAAAAATCTTGCTAAAACAATTGAAATACAAGGGGATATGATATGCAATCCTGCATTTAATAAAGATGCAATTGAATCAGAAAAAGGACCAATTTGTTCTGAAATTTCCATGATTAACGATGTTCCCACAACTGTTGCTTTTGATAAAGCAATAAGAAATTTATTCCAAATTGATTCTAATTCTCATAATCTTGTAGCAGGTTCGATTGAAACTGTTTCTAATCTAACTCAAAATGATATTATTAATCATCATAAAACATATTATTCTCCGCAAGATTTATTTACGGTAATTGTTGGTGATGTTGATGCTGATAAAACAATAGAACAAGTTAGTAATAATTTTACTTTGCCAAAAGCCGGCATGCTAAATGATTTTGCAAAAGTAAAACAAAAATTAACTCCTATTCAAAATTCAAAAAGAGTTGACATAAGATCGTCAAAAACTAATTATACAACCTCTATAATTGCTTTTGCCGGCCCGACACCAAAAGACGGCAAAGATTTTTTGATTTTTAATGCGATAAATTACTACTTAAAGAGTTGTTCAAGTTCATATCTGAAGTCATCTTTAGAAAAAATGAATGCAGAGTATGATTCAAGTTTACAAAAAGTCGGATTAAATCAAGATGATCCTTATGCTGTTATGAATGTAATTGTTTCAAATCCTAATGATGAACAAAAAACTTTGGATTTATTCTATGATTCAATTCTAAAATTGCAGTCTACACCTTTGACTGATGATGAACTAACTTCAATACAAAAATTTATTCAGAAAGATATTGAAATGCAAATGTGTGATAGCGAAAGCATTTGCGATCTTTTAGGAAAATGTTTATTGGATAATTCCGTTGATTTGTTTGCAAATTATAAACAAATTGCTCAAAGCATAACCAAAGAAGATATAATGAATTTTGCAAAAAAATATTATAACTTGAATAAGGCTTCAATTGTTGTGGTTCATCCAACAAGTGTGAGTGAAGATGATATTAATAACAATTATCAAAATTCTAAATACGCAAGAAGACTAAACCTTGCAAACAGTTCTTCTAATGTCGTATTTAAGGGCAATAAAAAAGTAACGACTGATAAGGTTGAGCAATATAAACTCAATAATAATACTCAGCTGACATTGAATAACACAAATTCTAATTTGTGCGTTTTTAATTGGAGCGTGGATACTCCTCCGGTTAAACCTAAAAATCCGAATATTCCGGCAGTTTTATCTTATATGTTTCAAAAGGGGACAAATTACAAAAATCAAACAGAATTAGAAAGATATAAAGAGCTAAATGGAATTGATGCTGATGTATATGTTAACGGAAAAAGTATTGAAATTAATGCAAATTGCTTACCGCAAGAATCTGCAAAAACATTAGCGCTGTTAAATGAATTAATGTATAATCCTAATTTTACTCAAAGTGATTTTGAGGATGCTAAAAAATATGTAAAAGATATGTTGAAAGCAAGCCAAAAAGACGCAGGTTCAAATTTATTAGATAAAGTTTATCCGGGGTATTTTCCGACTGTTGCTGCAAAATTACGAACCATTGATGATTTAAAATTGGATGATATAAAAGAATTTTGGAATGTATTATTAAGCCAAGCTTCATCATCTTTTGTTGCAACCATGCCAATGGATAGATACCCGTTTTTAAAAGCAACTGCTATAGAATATCAAAAAACTTCACCTGTTAATTTTAAAGAAACAGTTGTTAAACCTACGCCTGTTTTTAAAGAAAATGAACAAGAAACGATTGTGTATGATACGGATGATTTAAATCAAGCTCAAATATATAAGTCATATACTTTTCCAATGAGCGGAAATATTGAAGATGAAGCAAAATTTGAATTGGTTAATACTATTTTAGGCGGTAGTCCAAGTTCAAGATTATTCAGCGATTTAAGAGAAAAACAAAATCTTGCATACAGCGTTTCATCAGCAATTCAATCTTTTGAAAATACGGGAATTTTAACATTATCTATTCAAACAACAACTGACAACAAAGAGCAAAATGCAATCAGCTATGATAATGTTGAAAAATCGTTGGAAGGGTTTAAAAAACATACTGATTTATTGTGCAGCGAATTAGTTTCTGATGAAGAATTACAGGCTGCAAAAATGAGATTAAAACAAAATTTAATAGGTCAATGTCAAAATCCTTTATCAGAAACTCAGCTTTTGGCAATGAATGCAAAAGAGCCATTTGGCATAGAAAGAATTGATAAATATTTTGAAGTAATTGATAAAATTACTAAAGAAGATATACAAAAAGCTGCGCAGTATATTTTTTCATATAAACCTACAATTTCAATCCTTGCAAGCGAAGATACTATAAATAGTCAAATGCCTTATTTACAAAAGCAGGGAGCTGTTGTCAGGGCTGACAGTTAATTTTGTGTAGATATTTTATTTTCATATTATAAAATACAATTATGAACAAGGTTCACAATTTAAAAAAATATCTCACGTTAAAAAACGGATTTAAGTTAATTTGCGGTGCTAATAATGAAAATTATTTTGAAATCGAGAAATTGGTTGCACTTTATTCAAAAGCGGGCTGCAAGTTTTTTGATATAAATGCTTCTTTTGACGCGTATAAAGCGGCAATTAATGGTTTAAAATATTCTAATTGTTTCGATAGCGAACATTTTATTTGTATAAGTGTCGGGACAGATGACGATATGCATTTTAAAAAATGTGCAATTGATTTTAATAATTGTACTCATTGCGCTAAGTGCAAAGAAATATGTCCTCAAAAGGCGATAAATGACTTTAAAATTGATGAAAAAAAATGCATAGGTTGTTTATTGTGTTTTGAAAATTGTCCAACAGGGGCAATTAAACCTTATAAAACAGACAACGATTTTGATGAATTATTTTCTTTATTTTCTTTGGTTGATTGTATTGAATTTCATATTTCAAGTTCTGATGTTGTTGAAATAAAACAAAAGTGGAATAAGATAATTTCGAATTATAACGGTTTAATTTCTATATGCATAAATAGATCTGTTTTTAGTGAAAAAAATACAATTGATTTGTTAAATGAATTAATAGTTCAATATCCGTATACGATGATACAAGCAGACGGAAAGCCAATGAGCGGAAATATAAATGATTATAATACAACGCTTCAGGCCGTTGCCTTTGCGGATTTAATTAGAAAATCAAAAATCTCGTGTCCTTTGTATGTTTCAGGAGGAACAAATTCGAAAACAAAAGAGCTGCTTAAATTGTTTTCTATAGATGTAAACGGAATTTCAATCGGCAGTTATGCCAGAAAAATAGTTAAAAAATACATTGACAGAGATGATTTTCTGTCAAATAGAAAAGTATTTGAAGAGGCTTTAAATATCGCAAAAGATTTTACTAACGGAATTTTAAATTAGTATTTTTGAAATTTTGATTGTTAAATCTGTCTTTATCTTAATTTTTATATTGACCTTGAAATATCCTTGTAGTTTAATAGAATAATATACCGGCTTTGCATATAATCCATAGGATAAATATGAATTTTATAGAAGAGATTAACAATTTAAAAAAAGAAAAAAATGCTATAATTTTGACGCATTGTTATCAAAACATTGAAATAGATGAAGTGTCTGATTTTGTTGGCGACTCTTTATATTTAAGTAAAATGGCTGCTAATACAAATGCTGATATAATTGTATTTGCAGGTGTATATTTTATGGCGCAAAGTGCAAAACTGTTATCTCCAAATAAAAAAGTCTTGCTGCCAAATTTAAATTCAGGTTGCCAGATGGCAGATATGGTAGATGTTGAAAATTTAAAGCGTTTTAAGGCAAAATATCCTAATATTCCTGTGGTTTGTTATATTAACTCAACTGCTGAAATTAAAGCAAATTGTGATATATGCTGTACAAGTTCTAATGCTATTGAAGTTGTCAGACACCTTAATACAAATAAGGTTTTGTTTGTGCCTGATAATTATCTTGGCAAGTTTGTTCAAAGTAAATTAAATGATGTTGAAGTAATAACTTTCAATGGTTTTTGTCCGACACATTTAAGAATTAGACCCCAAGATATTACTGAAGCCAGAGAAACTTATCCGGACGCTTTGATATTAGCACATCCGGAATGTCATCAAGATGTTGCAAAATTGGCGGATTTTGTCGGCTCAACAAAAGAAATAATGGTGTTTGCAAAAAAAACCGACAATAAAAGGTTTGTAATTGCTACTGAAAAAGGTGTTGCAGACAGATTAAATCGTGATTCTAAAATTGAAAATTGGAATAAAGAATTTATTCTTATTAATGAAAATATAATTTGCCCCAGTATGAAGTTAAATACTCTTGAGGATATATATAGAACCCTTAAAGATGAAAAATTTGAAATAACAATTGATTCAAATGTCGCTATAAAAGCAAAAGAGTGTATCGAAAAAATGCTGCTTTTAAAAACAAAATAGTGTTTTTATTTGCTTGCAATAAGCTAATAAAATTATTATAATTGTTATATATAAAGGGGGTGTTGCTATGTTATCTGGTCTAAATTTTTTCGGTCAATCTCAATTTAATGACTTAAAAAAACGTCAGTATAATAAAATTTATGCGCATGAAGCTCAACATAAAACAAAAGGCGGTTCTTTGGCAGGTCCAATTGTTGTTGAAAAAGATGCTAACGGCGTAGCTGTAGCCGGTCATGTTGATATAAAAATGCCGGTATTAGATAGGATAAATCCCGAAAATACAATAAAAGATGCAAAAACCGTTATATCTTCTGCGCTTGCGCCTAGTGATCCATCTAATCAAGATTTAAAAGTGGCAGCTCAAGCAAAGGCAATTTTGTCTGAAGCTCAAGATATTAAAAGTAAAAATGAAACTCAGACCAACGGGGTTAAACTAAATTATTATGCATAGAATTAGAATAGAAGGAGAATAATTAATGAAAAAGGTTATTATTTCGGTTTTGTCCTTTGTTTTGTTTGCACTAGGGGCTAATGCTGCAACATATAATGCTGCTGATAGGGTGCCTACAGTAGGCAAAACTCTTTTAACAAAGAATGATTTGCCAAGCAAAACAACATTCAAAGTGATATCAGGAACGGTTGATAACTCTAATGTATCAACTACGGGTGTTATTTATATTCCTAAGGATCAACTTGAATATGCTGGAAATGACAACGAAGTAGCGGCAGTAGTTGCTCACCAAATCGGAAGCATTATTAACGGTAAATCTTCAAAACAAAAATTAAGATCTATTGTTCAAAACACTACTGGAACTACAGGTACCGTTGCAGCAAACTTCATTAATTCAAAAACGCAAATGAAAGATAATAAAGATGCTGATATTACCGGTGTAGATTTAATGATAAAGGCGGAATATAACCCTTTAGCTATGATAGTTGTTTTAACTAAACAGCCATCTACAAGTACTTTGGAAATTTTGAGCGGCAAACCTGCAAATTCTGAACGTGCTGTGAATATATTTGATTATTTAAGCTATAATTATCCATCTAAAGTTAAAGCCGGATATGCCTGTCAAGAATATAGAGCTTTCTTAGTTTATGCTGAGCCAATTGCAACTGAAAGAACTTCTGATAAGAAAAAATTGGAAAAGTTTAATAAAGAACAAGAAAAAGCTAAAAAAGAAAGAGCAAAAAATATAGCTCAATATAAAGCAACAGGTGGTGTTAGCGGTTGGGATGCTACTTATGCTGTTTTGAATAATTTTGTAAATGGCGGCGAAAATTAATACACATAAGTTTTTAAAATAAAAAACCCTCTTTATAATTAAAGAGGGTTTTTTATGGTGAATTAAGCTTATATTATTCCTTGAGCTATAACTGCAGAGCTTACTTTTTTAAACGCTGCAATATTTGCACCTGCAACATAATTAATGCCTAAATTATATTCTTTTGCTGTTTCTTTGCAAGTGTTAAATATGTTTGTCATAATTGTATCCAGTTTTTTGTCAACTTCATCAAAAGTCCAGAAATATCTGATAGAATTTTGACTCATTTCTAAAGCTGATGTTGCAACTCCGCCTGCATTTGCAGCTTTAGCTGGTGCTAAAAGAACATTGTTTTTAATCAAATATTCAATAGCATCAATAGTTGTAGGCATATTTGCACCCTCACCTATGGCAATTACCCCGTTGTTTACCAGTATTTTGGCTGTTTCAAGGTTTATATCATTTTGTGTAGCACATGGAAGCACAATGTCTGCTTTAATTTTATATACGGCAGGAACTTTGTCTTTTTGATTTTCAATATATACCGCGCAAGGGAATTTTTTAATGTATTCTTTTATTCTCAAACGTTCTGTTTCTTTTATTCTTTTTATTTCATCTAAGTCAATTCCTCTTTCGTCATATATGCATCCGTTAGAGTCTGACATTGCAACAACTTTTGCGCCATAATCCATAGCTTTTTGTGCTGCATATATTGCAACATTACCCGAACCTGATATTGTTACTATTTTACCTTTTAGTTCAAGATTATTTGCTTTTAGCATTTCTCTCATAAAATATATTAAACCAAAGCCTGTAGCTTCTTTTCTTGCTAAAGAACCGCCGTATTCAAGACCTTTTCCTGTTAGGACGCCTGCTTCATATTGATTTTTGATTTTTCTGTATTGACCAAATAAATATCCTATTTCTCTTGCTCCAACGCCAATATCGCCGGCAGGCACGTCAATATTGTGTCCTATGTGTCTATATAGTTCATTCATAAAGCTTTGGCAAAAATGCATTATTTCTCTATCAGATTTGCCCTTGGGGTCAAAATCAGAGCCGCCCTTTCCTCCTCCAATAGGCAGTCCAGTCAGGGCATTTTTAAATGTTTGTTCAAATGCCAAAAATTTCATTATACTTTGATTTACCGTAGGATGAAACCTTAAACCCCCTTTATATGGACCAATAGCGCCATTAAATTGAACTCTGTAACCTCTATTAACTCTTACTGTGTTATTGTCATCTATCCATGGAACTCTGAATGTTATTATTCTTTCCGGTTCTACAATTCGTTCAAGTAAACCTTCTTTTTTTAGTGTCGGGTTTTTGTCTATAAAAGGTTTTATTGTATCTAAAACTTCTGATACTGCTTGAATAAATTCTTTTTCATTAGAATCTTTTTGTTTTAGTGTGACTAAAATTTCATCAACGTAATTTTGCATAAATCCTCCTGAACTTGTCAGGTTAATTATATCATTATATTTTGTGATGAGCTATAATTTTACAAATATGATAAATTAGTCAATTTTTTTAAATATCAAAGTGCTTCTGCTTGAAAGGTTTATTGGTGCAGGATTGTTTCCGTCAGATACAATAAGTTGTTTGTTTGTGTAGCCTGAGCCTTTATA
The DNA here is from genome assembly GCA_944327245.1 of Candidatus Gastranaerophilales bacterium. Lineage (GTDB taxonomy): Bacteria > Cyanobacteriota > Vampirovibrionia > Gastranaerophilales > Gastranaerophilaceae > RUG14156. The sequence goes on along the minus strand of CALVHD010000006.1, from coordinate 51,734 downwards.
TTTAACATCATCAGTGTTTATTATTTCTTGCCATGTTCCTTTCGGAAATAAAATGTAGTACCTGTCAGCATCTTCTCTTGGGTATTTCATATCTGAAAAATTGGCGATAGTAAAAATTTCATTGTTTGTTTCGCTATCGCGCATATTAAGTCCGATTACCTGTGAACTTGGATGTATAACAGTGTTTTCTTCAACAATTGTTCCGTTTGCTAAGGCCGGATTTTCGTTTGCTGTTTTATTTAAATCTTTTGTTAATCTAATAGCACCGCATTTGTATTCAAAAGAACTGCCTTTGGCTTTATTGTTGGTCATCTTTGAAGCACTAAAGGCTTCATGGTTTGAATTGTATCCTTTTTCTGTGTACAAATTTGGCTCGTATTGGTTTGTTTTGGATTGCCTGAAAAATCTGAAAGGCACATTTGTAGCCTCGTCATCGCCCTGAAATGTCATTTTTGGTCCGATTTGAGAATAAGTAAAGGCTTGAGCCATTTTTTGCGAATCGAATGCTTTTTTATACATTGCTTTGATTCTTCTTGGAATTATATATGATTCTTTTTTAATCCCGAGTGGTTCAAGAAGATTATGGTAAAATCTTGTGTAATCATAATCGCTATATTCATCAAGTTTGCCCTCTGTGAAAAGGTTAACAAGTTCTTCGCTTGTCATTTGAGCTTTTTGCAATGTAACGTAATTTAGGGCTTGGGCTAAACTTATATTTTTTAAATTTGAAAGTTCGGATGCTCTTTTTTTGTCTTGTTGATTTAAAAATATGTTTTCATTTAGGTGTAACATTGGTACCATTAATTTGGGAATAAGCCTTGTACCTTCGTAATTACCTATTTCGTCGTGGCTCATTACATATTTAAGCCTTGTTTGACCTTGAATGCAAGCATCATACAACTTGAATAAATCACAATTTCCATAGAGATTGTCTTTTAGCACATGGAAGTAATTAAAATCCCATTCCGAATTAAATCCTAAACGGGCAAGATTTGTCATTCCTTTTTCGGGATTCATTCTTTCAATTGCTTCATTATGTATATCTTCATTTGCAAATGGTGTATTTTCTTCAGGATTTAATTTGCACAAAACTCTTTCGTCGTGTCTTTTAGTGTAATCTTGCCAATATTTTTCCCCGTTTGAAGCAATTGAATCTCTTGCGTCTTCTGCAATTAAAAAAGCGTCCGGAAAATGATAGTTAATTTCTGCTGCAATTTGTTTCATTGTGATATCAGAGTCCATAAATTTGGTCATATCAAATCGAATGCCGTCACAATGATAATTTTTTAGCCAGTACAGTGCTGAATTTACTATATAATCTCTGACATATGATGAATTTTTGCCTTCAAAATTCCATGAATCTCCAAAGGCATTCCCCCCTTTTATATACGGGCCTGTTTCTCTTAAGTTTTGCCTTGTTGGTCCCAGATGGTTCGGCACCATATCAATAATTACATTTAAGTTTTTATTGTGAGCAGCATCAACAAATTTTTTAAAGTTTTCTGCTCCGCCGAGGTTTTGAGCTACTGCAGTTTTGTATCTGCCGTCGTACCCCCAATTAAAATAATCCAGTGTTTCTTCTACAGGCATAACGTGTATCGTGTTAAAGCCTTTTTTTGCAATTTCATTAAGTTTTTTGATTGCAGATGAAAAATCTCCCTTTTCTGTCAAAGTAGAAATATTTAGTTCATATATTCTTGCTTCCCCTACTTTTGTAAGGTTGTTCGTTGAATTTGCAAGTCTTGAAATTCTTTTGGGGTTGCTTTTGAACCAATTTTCATCATGCCATTGGTATTTTGATTGGTCATATATAACTGATTTGCCACTGTTAGAATCAATCATAAATGAATATGGGTCATTTGCTTTGATTGTTGAGCCGTCAGCTTTTGTGATTTCAAAGTGGTATGTGTCATTTTCTTTTGCCAAAGATGACGGTATAGGTGTTTGCGTTTGAAAAACCCCGTTTCCTTTATTTTCAAGTGTAAATGTGTAAATGTTTCCGCTATCTTTGTTTTCTACTACAGCGTTTACTTTTCTTGTGTCAGGAAAAGTAAAAAGTTTAAATGTTACATCTTTGGTGTCAGGATTTACAACTGTCCCCCAGCTTGTATGTTCTTTCCATTTTCTTGCAAAGTGCAGAGGGTAAAAATGATTATTGATTTTAGTTGCGTTATTATGTTTATTTATTTCGTTTTTTGTCTGTAAACTTGTTTGTTTTTTGTCTATTAGAACATTTTTATTGTTTGATAAGCCGTTAATTGAATTTATTCTCATACCTTCACCATCTGACATAATTGCAACACCATCAAAAATAAAACAGATGAATATGTATAATTGACTGTATTTTAAATAATTTTATAATTCCTTAACAGTTTCTATTCTATGTAATATTTTTATATTGCAATACTAACAACAAGATAAATTTTATAGCTTTTAAACGTCTATTGCAAAAACTTAACATTTTTTTATTTTGTTGATATTAACATTTTGGCTCTAAATGTATCATTATGGTTGTATTGTTAAGTTTTTGACTTATTAGATTTTCTATGTCATCACAAATGCTATGACATTTTAGAATTGATGTTTCAGGCGGAAATAAGATTGTTAGCTCTATGTCTATCGAAGGGCCGCAACGTCTTGCTTTTAAATCTTTATATGTAGTCGGGCAATCGTTTTTGTATGAATCAATTACTTTTTTAATTGCTTCTATATCTGATTGAGGAAGTGAGCCGTCTAAAAGGTTATTTAGGGTTTCTTTTGATATTGAAAAACCTGCCTTAAATATAAAAATTGCAACAAAAATTGCAATTATTGGGTCAAGAATTTGCAAGCCTGTTATTTTAATTAATATTAAACCCGCCATAACGCCCAATGAAGAATATACGTCTGTTCTTAAATGTTCTCCGTCTGCAAAAAGAGAAATTGAATTTGATTTTTTGGCAACTTTAAATAATATTGTACTTACAATAAGATTTGCTACACTTGCAAAAAACATTACTAAAATGCCAAGGTTTGTGTTTATGTCATTTGCGTTGTGTATAAATAATTTATTTAATGCTTCGTAAATAATAAATATTGAGGCAAAAATTATTAATCCTCCTTCGATAAACCCTGACATATCTTCGTATTTTCCATGACCAAAAGGATGATTTTTGTCTGCGGGTTCAGAAGATTTCATTACAGAAAAAAATGTTAAAACTGAAGCCAAAAAATCACTTAATGAATGAATTGCTTCAGAAATTATACTTATAGAGCCCGATATTATCCCTGCTATAAGTTTTAAGGCAATTATTACTGCATTTGAGCTTATAGAAAGCCCTGCTGCTAATTTTTTTTGTTTTATTATATCCATTACAAAAGTTATTTTATCACATCAAAAACTTATAGATATAATTTTTTAGTTTAGCTTGACACTATGGAAAATAAATAAAATAATTGAAAAAAGTCTTATGAGGATTGTATTGATGTTGAAAAAAATTATTGGAATTAGTATTTGCTTGTTTGTATTTACTTTATTTAATATTCCAAGTGCAAATGCTGCTTTTACTTGGTTTGGATTTAGAAACGATAATACGGAGGTTATGGTTAATTCAACTGATGAGCCGCATCGTTTTTTGTGGTTTGATCATCATCCTAAAAAAGCTCCAAAACATCATCCTCCTAAGGGTCCAACGCATCATCCTCACAAAAAAGGACCTAAACGTCATAAGTGGTGGTGGGATAAAAAGTAGTCAGCTTTAGTATGTAATAATTAATACTGTTTTAGGCATGCTGTTTTTTGCTAATTTCAAGCATATACCAATTTAGTTCTTTTGGTATAAAGTTTTTTAATATTGAAATTTTATCTTCAGATGCATTGTCTAATATTGTTTTGCCGTTTTTGTTTTTTATAAATATTGCCGCTTCAAGCTCTTTAGGGGCAATTTTGGTCATTATGCTTAAAGATTCTGCGTCCATAAAATTTAATGGTGTGTCCCCGTTGTTGTTTTGGATAAGAGATGAAATTCTAAGTTCTTCGGGTGTATATTCTGCCATTGCTTTTATTGTTTTGTTATTTGCGTAGTGGGCGGGTATATTGCCTAAGTTGTCTTTAATAAACATTGCTCTTTTTAACCCGTCAATGTCTTTTTGTGCTATTTGTATAAATTCTTGCGCGGCTGCTTTGTGAACAGGAGTTTTTCCATCTTCATCTTTTGTATATAGTTTGTTTTTTCTGTTGAAAATATCTAAAAAACCTTTAAAATTAATATCTTTTAGTTGAGTTTTGCATGAGGTATTTTTATGCGCAGTTTTGTTTATGGGGTCTAATTTTAACCTTGCTTTTGTTATATTAAAATTGTTTAGCGCTATTCTCATTGTTGAGTATTGTATTTTAACACCTAAATTATTTCTATAAAAATATTTTAGGTTATAATAAACTGTTGTAAAGTTCTAAATATTTATTTTTTAATATATTTGTTTGTTCCAGGCTTAAATCGAGATTTAATTTTTGTAATTTGTTTATAATTTCAATTGTGTTTTTGATCGTGTTTTCAAGCTTATTTTTTGTATCATTATTCATAAAGCAGCTATCTAGCACATATTTAACTACTAATTGATTTTCGGATATTTTATCAAAAATCATAAATATGTTTTTTTGTATAAAATTATTTATATTATTTTTGTCGATTATTGTAAGCTGTGAATTCTTTGAGTTTTTAATTTTGTCAATTGTTGAATTTATATTTAAATTGATGGGTGTGAGTTTTAAAAAATCGTTTATAAAAAAATCTTTTTTTGAGGTTAAGTTTTCATTTAAGCTTTTTTGGACAATATTTGTTTTGAACAGCCTGTCATTTAAATAATCGTTTTTTGTTTCAAAATAATATTCAATTAATATGTCTTGCATTTCTTTAAATTCAAAGAAATAGTAGCAATTTTTCAATGTATTGCATTTTTTTAATAATTGGATAGTATGATTTTTGCTGGTTAAAATTTTATTTGTTAAGTCCTTGAAATTGTTGGGTTTTAAGTTACATCTTTGGCATGTTATAAGAACGTCAATAAGTATATTAATATCTTCAGGAGGATAAATATTTGAGCTGTTGATTTTATTTTTCAGCATTCCTATGTTAAATGCTTTAAATTTTTCGGTTTTAAAATACTCGTCTATATTTGACATTTCTAATTCATTACACCAATAAATTTGCTGTATTATATTATCGGAATTAAAAGATTTTAAGAGTATATCGAGCATTTTGTGTTTTGTTATGGTTCTGTTGATTTTTAAAATTGACAGTATATCTTCGCAAAAAAATCTTAAGTTAAATAATTTTAATATTATGCTGTCTTTTACATTAAGCAGCCCTTCGATTAGATTGCAAATATTATTTGTTTTATTTATAAATGCTTTGTCTCTTGAAAGTCGTTCGCGAAAATCTTTAAATTTATCTTCGTTTTTTAAAAAGATATCTGTGAAGATTTCTTGAAATTCTTCTATATTTTCATTTGTTTTTGTTAAGGAAATATATTCATCATCTGTAAGCGTTGATGTGATCGTGTTGGTTAAAAAATAGTTGTCAAAAAATATTTTATTTGAAATTTTTTTATAGTTATCTTTGTACAAAAATGATTTATATTTAAATTGAAAGGAGTTTAAAATTTCAGTAAATATATGTTTTGGAGCATCCGAGATAATAGGATTGTTTACTGATGTTGTTTTTAATAGGGGTGTTATAGCATCTTCAATTTTGCTTAAGTAATTTGCAAATAAGACTATAAAAATATAAAAACCGTTTTGTTTACTCAGAAGTTGGATAAAATCTGTGTGCTTTTTTAAATCAAGAGAAGATATTGTTTCAAACAGCAGATGTTTATTTTGTTGTATTAAACTGTAAGTTGTTTTATCGAATTCTTCTAAAATTGAGATTAAAATATAATCGGTTAAATCTGTTTTATCGGTATTTTGATTTGCAATATATGAAAGATGGAATGAATTTTCAAATCTGTTTATATCTCTTATGTTTTTAATTAATTTGTTTATTGCAAAGTCATAAATGTTTATAAATTCATTTAAATTGAAGTTTGAATTTTTGTTAATTATATTGTCCAGTCTTTTTATGCAGATTTCTTTTAGTTTTGCCGGCGGAATAATCGGGAGTGTTTTTTCGAGCTGTACTATTTTTTGTATGTAGTCTGAGTTTTGAAAAGGGTATTGATTTGTTAAATAATTTTTATCATAAGACAGTAAATATATAATATTTGGAAAGTCTGCAAGTAATTTAACCGTTTTAAAAACAAGCGCAACATCTTGAGGCGGAATTCTATCAAGGTCATCAATTATAATCAGATATTTTTTATTTTCTTTTTTTAAAATTTTGGTTATAGTTCTTTTTATATTTGTAATATTTTTGTCATCACATTTTATATTTGGAAATTTGATATTTAAAAGGCACGAGGCATATTGTAGTATTAAATTTATATTGCTGTTTTGTTCTTTGATTTGAATTTCTTGGCCTAGTAGTTTGAAGAAATTTTGTGTTATTTCTTTTTCATTTCTTTGATAATACCAAGGATTGAAGTCAATTATTTTTATAATATTTTGCGCAGGGTTCTCGAATTTATGAAAAAGTGATAAAAAGTTAAAAAAGAGTTCTTTAGATGAATTTAATAATTGTTTTTTTGTGGGCGGAATGTTTAAAAGCAGTATGATAAATAAACCAATCAACATATAATCAGTTAAATTGAGAGTTGATATTTTCGGACTAAATTTAATTATTAATGTTGTTGTAATTAAGAACAATATAAGTATTGCTTTTATTAAAGCAAAAGTATCTATACTTTTTTTATTTTGATTTTCATCATATATTGTATTGTCGTTTTTAATTTTATTTAATATATTTTTGTAATTGTCTATATCAAGTTTATAGTTATTCTTGTAACTATATTGCAGAATTTCTTTTATGTAGTTAATTAAAGTAGTTTTGCCATCTCCCCATTTTCCGCAAATGCCTATTACATAGGCGTTATTAATCGGATTTATATCTTTAATGATTTTGGCTATATAATATGCCAGATACGAATATCCTAATTCATCTTCTTTTATACTCTCTTTTGGTGTGTCAAAGTTGTTCATTTTAATACCTTCCGTTGCTCTTATTTAGATTATATCCAATCTGTTCATCTGGGTAAAATTTTATTGTTGTATAGTTTATGTGAATTTCATTACAAAATTGCTTTTTTGTATTAAAATATTGGCTATAGTTCTTTTTTGTTTTAGATTAGATGGGGGTTATTTTGAAAAGTAATATGATAAATGTTTGTGTTGCATCTGATGATAATTATTCAAAATATGCAGGTGTTGTAATAGCTTCTATATTGAAAAATGCAAATTTTGATGATGAATTAAATTTTTATATTCTTGACGGAGGAATTTCTGATAAGCATAAGGATGAAATCAATTCTCTTGTGTCTATTAAAAATTGTAATATTAATTTTATAAATATAGATGAGGCTTTGTTTAATGAGTATTCAAAAATAAAAACTCATTCATACGTAACTATTGCAACTTATTATCGTTTAAAATTGCCCTCTTTGCTGCCTTGTGTTGATAAAATAATATATTTTGATTGTGACGTAGTTGTTAATTCAAGTCTAAGTGAACTTTTTAGTATTGATTTAGGCGATAATCTTGTTGCGGGTGTCAAGGATATAAATAAAAAAGTTTTAAGAAAAAATCCGACTTATGTTAATGCTGGCGTTTTAGTTTTTAATTTAAAACAAATGAGAATCGATAAAACCGAGGATGAATTTTTATCTTGGACGATAAAAAATTCAGAGTACATCAAAGTAGGCGATCAGACAATTATTAATGAGGTATGCAGAAATAAAATTAAAATCGTCGATGATAAATGGAATGTTCAATCTTCTAATTTTACAAACCGCTCAAGTTATATTTCAAAGCCTTGCGTTGTTCACTTTGTTTCAAAAAAGAAACCTTGGCATTGGGCAAGTTTTTCGTATCATAGGGATTTATATTTTAAATATTTACAATTAACTCCTTGGAAATTATCTGAACAAGATTATAAATATTGGACAAAAGAAAATCAAAAGGCTTCTTTGATTGAATATTTAAAATACAGGCCTTTGTTTTTTATCAGACCAAGATTTTACGCGGCTTTGTTTAAAACATATTTATTTAAAAAAGATAATTAATTTTAAATTATAATAAAATTAACTTATGCCTGCAATAAAAAGGATTTATTATGAATAAAAAAATATTAGTTGTTGGAGCAGGGTTTTCAGGTGCAACAATTGCAAATTTGTTTGCAACAAAATTAAATTATGATGTTCATATAATTGATAAAAAAGGTCATATTGCGGGAATTTCTTATGATTATACGGATAATAACGGTATTGTAATTCATAAATATGGTTCTCATATTTTTCATACATCTAATGAAAAAGTCTGGAATTTTATTTCTCAATTTTGTGATTTTAATCAGTATATTCATAAAGTTCTTGTGTTTATTGATGGAAAATATTGCAGTTTGCCTTTTAATTTAAATTCAATATATCAAGTTTTTAATAAACAAAAAGCGCAGATTATTGAAGAAAAATTGTACAAAAAGTATGAATACAATAAAAAAATTTCTGTTTTGGATTTTTTAAATCAAGATGATGAAGATTTAAAAAAATTGGCAAGATATGTATATGAAAAAATTTTTTTGCCTTATTCGCTAAAACAATGGGGATTTAAACCTGATGAGTTAAACTGTGATGTTTGTGCAAGAGTTCCGATATTTATAAGTAAGGATGACAGATATTTTCAAGATAAGTATCAAGGAATTCCTAAAGACGGTTATACAAATTTAATTTCAAAAATGTTAAATTATCCTAATATAAAAGTTTCTTTGAATTGTGACTTTAAAACAGTTAGAAATTCTCTAAAAGACTACGATATGATTTTTTATACCGGTGCTATTGATGAATATTTTGGTTATAAATTTGGTCAACTTCCATATCGCAGTGTCAGATTAGAATTAGAAGAATATAATCAGGAATTTTACCAGTTTAATTCAGTTATTAATTATCCTTGTGCTCAAAAGTTTACAAGAATACACGAATATAAATATTTTTCTAATATCAAAATAAACAAAACAGTAATTGCAAAGGAATATCCTGAAGCCTTTGTTCTGGGTAAAAATAACAGGTGCTATCCAATTTTAAAAAAAGATAACTTTATTTTGTATGAAAAATATTTAAATGAAGCAAAAGCAAAAAATAATCTTTGTTTTTTGGGGCGTTTGGGTGATTATATGTATTATGATATGGATAAAGCAATTTTGCGCGCTATTGAAGTTTTTGATAGTTTAGATATATAAAAAAGGCGTATTTAAATACGCCTTGTGATAGAAAGCTGAAATTTGTTAGTGTTGCTGGGTTACATCCCATCTGACTCTCAAATATCCGCTTGAGCCATTTCCACCTTTGCCTAGCTGTGATGAATTTTCTATTATACCCCCGCCGCCACCGCCGGAGCCGCCATATTCGTTATTTACAGGGTCGTGGCTTTTTGCTGTATTTCCTGAACCGCTTCCGGATGTACATAAATAATTGATATTTGTTGTCTCACCTAATGTTCCTAATGTTCCGCCTCCACATGTGATTGCGCTATTGAGTTTATTTTCTGCAACGCCAAAGGGGCTTCCTCCAATACCGCCTGAAAAACCGTATTCAAATATAGTACCTAATATGCTATATCCATCTTGTATGTCTGATGTTGCCGGAACTCCGCCTCTTTTTCCGTTTTGACCTTTGAAACTTCCATCTGTTGGTGTATATGTGTATTCTATTGAAGTGGGTGTTTTTGTTTTTATACCAGATAATACAATCTCGGTATTACCATTTTGGTCGATGTATCCAGCATTTCCTCCTTTTCCTCCCTGAGAAGCTGTTATATCTGTTTCTGTGGCTGTTTTTCCGCCTTCACCTGCTAAAAAAATTATATCGTTATTGCCAATAATTGTAGCTGTGCCGTTTGTTCCGTCTTTGCGTGCATCGCCGCCAGCACCTCCTGTACCAACTATAAATACAATTCTTGAACCTTCATCTACTTTATATTTTATTTCATACATATTATTATCATCGTTTACGCCTCCTATTCTTGAGCCTGAACCCCCGCCACCACCGGGAAATCCTATGTTATATTTAATTGTAACTTTACCTTGAGCTCCTTTTCCTCCTTGATAAAAATTATTTGTTGAATTTGCCCAAGCAGGAGTATACCCTCCTCCACCTCCAAAACCATATTCTGTTGCATTTTGTCCTTTTGCTAAACTAATTTCTTTATCTGTTGCTCTTTGAAAAGCAGTTCTAGCGCTGTCAATATATAAATAACCTCCTGAGCTAGCATCTCCTTTTTCGATTGTGATTGTATTATCAACAGTTCCGCCATTACCGCCTTGTGTTGATGTCCCGCTTTCACCGCTTTTTGATATTTTGCTGCAATTTATATTACCGCCATTAAATGTGCCAGTTGTTGTATTTCTGTTTCTGGCGTAACATGTTCCCGTTGGAGTTGTTTCGTTGTTTGCTGTTCCATTTTTATAGGCAGTGCCGTATGCTGTTGTTGTTGCAGCATTACCCCCTAATCCTCCTTTAACATAATATGTTCCAAGTTCTATATTATTTCTTTTATGGACAATTGTTGTAGTTTCACCTTGAGAACCTTTTGTTTTTGCAGCTCCGCCGTTACCTCCGTTACCTATTGTGATTTCTAATACATCTTTAGGTAATACATTAATTGTTTTTTCTAATATAGCACCTGATGCGCCACCTGCGGCAGAATATCCGTTGTAGTATTTTAAAGGGGTAACACATTTAACTACGCCTGATACATTTGTTACAGTATCGTCTACAATAATGTCGCTAAAGCTGTTAAAGTAAAATCTACTATTATCGGAGCCTAAAACTTGAAATGGTGTGCAGCCATTAAGGTCTATACCTAAGCAATTACCTGCATCGGTGCAATAAGCAACTCTTTTATCTGCATTGTTATTGTAGTTTGGAAAGTCCCTTGTACATAAATTTAAGCCTGCTGCTCCTTGACTAAATGACCATTCTTCTCTGTATTTTTTTACTTTATTTAATTCATCAATACTTGGAAGTCTGTATCTGTTTTTATTTACCATAGTTCCTTGAATATATGCATTATAGTCACATGGTGTTGCTTTATGTACCGTGCATGCCATGCTGGCTGCTTTTCTTGTAAATATGCTGTAACCCGTACTTTTTAATCCGCCATTAGATGTTTGATAGTCTTGTCCCCAGTACGCTACTACTCCATTTGTTGGGTTTCTGTATACCCAAGCGCAATAACTAGATGTACATGCATCTCCAGGATATAGTGTTGTTGTGTTTACTACACATGCATCGGATCCATCAATTGTTTTAAAACTTCTCATGTAGCATAGGTCACTTTCATCTTCTGTGCCTCTTATGGCAAGAAATTCTTCAGATGGATATGGGCAGTGAGTATTTCCTGTACTGTTTCCATTTGCGCCACCACCGCCGCCACCTGCGCCCTGAATTGTAAACGTGACTTGACTGACTCCTGATGGAACTATCCAGTTAGTACTTGTTGTTATTGACACTTCTTTTTCTGCAGATGTTGCGCCGGCTCCACCGCCGCCTCCGCCCGCGCCTTGGATAAATAGAGTATTAATCCCTAAAGGTACATCAAAGGCATATGTTCCGGGGTTTGTGTAAATTTCTAAGCCTTTTGTGACGTTTGTTCTGACGGTCAATGAATTTCTTGCTTTTTGTGTGATTAAAGGCGTGAATGCTGCCAAAATAATTGAAATAACAAGAATAGAAATAATAAGCTCTGCAACGGAAAAACCTCTGCAAGCTTTTGCGCCGGCAATTCTCATACTGAATTTACTCCATAATTAATATTTTTTGTGTTTAGATACTGTAAATACGATAGCATTAAATTCTAAACATGGCAAATTGTTATTTTGCGTTTTCAATTAATTATAGTATAAGAATTGCAGCAAATATGATGGAATTTTATAATTTTATAAAATTATTTGGATGTCCTTTTCCAGCCGTTTTCGCATGCTGAATATATTCTATTAGATCTTCTGTTTTTTGAAGTGTTTATTTCTATTCTTATTGGTTTTCCATCTATATAATCAATACCTTTTTCAACTTTGTATGATTTTGAGTCTTCACTTTCTTGTGAATTTTTTTCATACCAATTAATTTGACCATTTTCAATTGATATGTTTTCACCTATTCTTATTGTGCCTTTTGCGGATTTGTTGAAATTTTCCTGATACCAATATGAATTATTTTCCCCTAAAACAAGTATTTTATCGCATTTTTCCGTGCCGTCAGGAAGTTCTTGAGTGCCTTGTTGACAGTACACTGCTTCACCGTCTTTATATTCAATGCTAATATCACATTTCATTGATCCGTCTGCTTTTTTTTCGTATCCTTGTTGATATAACGTAATTTCACCGTTTTCAAAAAGACAATATTTTGAAAATTTTATTTCATCCTCAGCATTTTTCGCATATCCTTCAAGACGAAAATACGGCTTACCGTTTTCAAAAAATGTAATATCTGATGTACCTTCTTTTGGGTTAAATTCTTCAAGAAGCGTTGTACCGTTATCATTCATTGTTATTTTTCTTAAGACTTCTCCGTTTGGTGAAAGTTCTTCGCAGCTTTTTGTGTAATAGCCCAATTCTTGATGTTTTTTAAACATTTTATATATTGCTTCATCAGTCATAAATTCAATATTTTTTGCTTCATCTTGAACTTTTTTTGCTAAATCGTCAGCTTCTTTTATCGCTTGTTCGATTTCAGCTTTTGGGCTTAATCTCTTTACTTGTTGCATATTTGTTTTGCCTTGAATGTTAAGCGCTTCCATGGTTTTATCCTGCTTGATGACAGGGTTTGATATTTCAGGTTTTTTTGTTTGTGTTCCTTTGAAATTTAAATTTTGTACATTGAAATTATTAATTGGTGATATTTGCATGGTTTTTTCCTTTGATTTTAATGGGCATTTTCTTAAAAACAACTAAATAAAAAATTTTGCTATGATAATCTTATCTAATGTATTTCTTTATTTGACTACTTTTTTAAATTGTCTTATATTTATTTAAAGAATTTAAGCAATAAACTTCATTAAAGGGGGATTTGAGCTTTTTGCAATTATTAAGCAACAATGAAATAAATGATATTAAAAATAGCAGTTATTTTAAAGATAAATTTTCCGTAACTGATGTTTTGATTGAAAATTTTTATAATGAAATATTGAAAAATGACGAAAAAGAGCTCTTAAGGTTTTGTTTTAGTATTAATCCGACTCAAGACAGACTAGATAATCTTATGACGAAGTGGGATATTGATGTTAAAGGAAGTGAAAAATCTTTATTGCTTTCATACATGCTTAAAAATCATCCTCATTTAAAATTCAGCTCTTCTATTGAGCCGCGCTTAAAGGGTTTATTAAATTATTATCGTTTTTATAACTTGAAAGTTATTGCTCACTTTAGTAAAATTGGCAGAATTTTAAATCAAAATAATATCACTCCCATGCTAATAAAAGGAGTAGCTATGAAATATATTCGTCCTCAATTGCCTAGAGTGATGAATGATTGCGATATTTTAGTTTCAGAAGATGATTTTTTAAAGTGTGAAAAATTGACTAAATTTATGGGTTATTGGTGGGAAAAAATTGCAAACCATTCTATTGACCTCCATCCTGAAAATTCAAACGATGGTGCAGTTGATATTCATAAATATTTTGATATGGATTCTTCTTTTGAAAAAAAATACCTTCCTGAACTTTTTTATCGTTCTACTGAAGCTAAGGCGTTTGGCGTTAAGTGTTTAATTCCATCTTATGAAGATATGTTATTTATATCTTTAATAAATTTATCAAAAAATCTGAGAAATAGAACAAGCCAGGCAGGTTTGCTCTTTACTTTGTTTGATTCTAAGTTTTTGATTGAGCAAAAAAGAGATTTTGATTGGAATATAGTTAAAAATTCTGCAAAAATAACAAAAACGCAAGTGCAAATTAATTTTGCGGCTAAATTCATCGAAAAAATTTCATCTGACATTTTGCCTAATGAAATTACAGAAAAAAAACTTTTTGAAAACGAAACAAAAAAATATTCTACAATAGTTCTTTATAATAGGTTTTATCTTGAAGATTTAAGAATTAAATGTAAAGAACTGCCAATTAAAAAGATGTTTTTAAGTTTTAATAATTTTATTAACTATTTTAAAATAAAACCCAAGTATTATCTTTTAAAATCAATCAAAAACAGCCCTTTTTTAATTGATTTATTAATCAAAGATTTAAAAACAAAGATATACAGATGTAAAAGTTAGGTGTTTGTGTGCAATTTAAGAATTTTACAAAAGAAAAAATTATAGCATGTTTTAAAAATCTTGATGATTATTTGTCAAAATTTCCTAAACTATGGGTTAAATATCTCGATTTAGGTTTTAAAATTGTTCGATTAATCGGCTTGAATGATAGTTTTTTGTTTCATATTGAAAATCAGTTAAACTTTTGTTTAAAAGATTATTCAACAAATTACGATGATACTCTTATATTATGGAAAGAAAACGATTTTCAGAATTTAGCAAATTGTATTTGCGATGATTTTAATCCTAAAAAAAATATAAGACTTAGATTAGAAACTCTTTATTTTAAAGAAAAAGTTTTAAATAATATTCAATTACTGGATAACGACTTTTCATATATTAAACCAATTATTGATATAAATATAAAAAAAGGCATTTTTATTGCTAATGATTATAAAAATCATAATTATTATTATGGTGTTCAAAATCTTGATGCCGAGGAGTTAATAAAAGAAGGACATTTATTTATTCAGTTTTTTAATAATATTTTAAAAACCAAAACTTCAAATTTAGCTCATGGTGCAGTTATTGGTTTAAATAATAACGGTGCTTGTATTTGTGCCCGAGGTCAAAGAGGAAAATCAACTTTATCTGTTTTTTCTCTGGTAAAAGGTTTTGAGTATGTTGCTGATGATTATTTTATAATTTATCAAAACAGCAATAATGAACTTCTGGCAAGTCCAATCTATTCTATAATCACTCTTTCGGCATATATGTACAATAAATTATATAAATTTTTTAATACGTTTCAATATGTTTCAAATAATGCCAGAAAAGACAAATATGTTTTTAATATTTCGAATTATCATGATAAGTTCAAAATAAATTATCCGATTAAATTTTGTATTTTTCCTGAAATTGTTGTTGGTGATACACCAATGATATGTCCTTGTTCGCAAGTTGAAAAAAATCGAGCCTTAGTCCAAATAATTCAATCAACTTTATCTCAAGTCGGAGATTTGTCTGAAAGTTATACAGTTAAAAAAATGATTAACATGTTCAAAAATCTTCCGTTTTTTAAATTTAATCTTTGCTCTGATATTGAAAAAAATACCGAATTTCTTTTTAATTTTATGAATAATATTGATTATAGTGCTATGCCAATAATAGGTCTTGACGAGATTTGCGTTGATATTACATTTAATATTGCAAATATTTTAAATTCTAAAACAGGAATTATTTATTCTATGAATAAATTTGCAACAAACCTTTATGAAAATATGCTTAATGGCATTTCGATTGATAAAATAATTTTAAAGTTGAAAAATATTTCAGGCATGCCTGATAATATAGAAAATGACGTAAATCTTTTTGTTGATGTTTTATTAAAAAAAAGAATTTTAACGGATGTTCCGATGTCGTCAAAAATGCCAAAAATTAATATCGAGTTTATAAAAGAAGATAATTTTAAATTATCTTTAATTGAACATTTAAATGAAAAAGATAATGAATTGATAAGGAAAAAATGAGATGAATTATAAATTAAATGAAGAAAAAATGTTTGTTGATATTACAGATGGTACTGCAATTATAATCAATTCTGAAACGGGTATATATTATGGATTAAATGAGTTTGCTACATCTGTTTATGAAAATCTCGTAAATGGCGCAGCTTTGGAGGATATTTTAAATTATTTGAAAAATATCCCTCAATGCCCTTTAGATATTGAAAACAGATTGAATAATTTCATTAAGTCAATGCTTGATTTTGAACTGATTATTAATGATGTTGAAAATAAAAGTGAAGTTAAGCTGGATATAAATGTGGCTATTGAAGCAAAATTCGAACTTGATGTTAAAGCTTATGACGATGCTCAGGAATTATTGCTTGCTGATCCTATTCATGAAGTTAAAGAAGATACCGGCTGGACTCCCGAAAAGAATTCCATAGGCTATACTAAAGAAGAAACTCGTGAACGAGAAAAGAAAATGGAACAATAACAATGCCAAAAGTATCTGTTGTTACTCCTATATATAATACTGAAAATGATATTAAAAGATGTCTAGATAGCATTTGTAGCCAAACATTATCCGATATTGAAATTATTTGTGTAAACGATGGTTCAGTTGATAATTCTTTTGAAATTTTAAATGAGTATTCTTCTTTTGATAAAAGAATTAAAATAATTAATTTTAAAAAAAACAAAGGAGCTGCATTTTCAAGAAATACTGCAATAAAAGAAGCCAAAGGGGAATATATCGGTTTTGTTGATTCAGATGATTTTATTGATTTAGATTTTTTTGAAAAATTATATTTTAGCGCAATAAAGTCAAATGCGGTTTGTGCTAAAGGCGATATTGTTGATATTGATTTAAACAATAATAAAATACCGTTGAAATTAAATTCCAAAATCAAAATAAATAAGTATTATTTCAACTCTTGTTTTACATCTGCAATTTATAAAAAGGAATTTATTGTTAAAAATAATATTTCTTTTCTGGATGATTGTATTTGGGGAGAAGACAGATTATTTCCTTTAAAGGTTGCTTATTATGCTGATTTTATTGAATTAGTTGATAATGCAAATTATTATTACAAAAGAAGAACAAACTCTATAACATTTTCTGAATTTAATAGTGAAAAAATGGATAGTGTTTTAAAATCGGCAAATTATATTGTTGATTTTATTTCAAACTATACTTTTAATTCAAATGATTATAATTTAATTTACAACGAATTTTTAAAAGATATTGTTTTTTTAATGGTTAAAAATAATATCTTTGATGAAAAAAATATTTGTGCGCTAAAGTTTATATTAAAAAAATATAAGCTTTCTGATATGAATTATTTTGTTAAGACTATTTTTGATTATATTTATAGCGAAGATTTTTTATCATTAAAAGATAATTTTTCAAAAATAGTCCAAAAGTCTTCTCAAATTGAACTGATTAAAAATATTAAAAATAAAGAGGTTTGTTGTGGATAATATTTCAATATTTTTTGCTTCAGATAATGAATATGCTCCACAGGTTGCGATTGCAATAGCTTCAATATGTTCTAATACAGATAAATTTTGTGATTTTTATGTTCTAAATAATGATATAAATCAACTTAATATAGATAAAATTACTAAATTAAGCGAAAGATTTAAAAATTTTTCAATTGAATTTGTAAAAGTTAATTTGAATGATTATTTTAAAAATCTGAAAATAACAAAAACTTTTCCATCTTTAATTATGTATTCAAGATTTTTATTTCCTGATATAAAAACAAAAGTCAACAAAGCAATTTATACTGACCCTGATATTATAGCTATGGGTGATATTTCAAAAATGTATAATGAAGATTTGAACGGACATTCTCTTGGGGCGGTATGGGAAGAGTTTGGTGAGAATAGTTTAAATATTGAAAGAAAAAAAAGATTAAATCTTAATAAAAATCATAAATATTTTTCTTCAGGAAATTTATTAATTGATTGTAAAAAATGGCGTCAAGAAAAAATTTTAGAAAAATTATCGGATATTTTAAAAAATCAAAATTTAGATTTAAAACATCCCGATCAAGATGTACTTAATATATGTTTCCAAAATAATTATAAACTCCTTGACAAAAAATATTGTTATTTATCTTGTTATGAAAAATCAAATTCTCAAGTTATCAGACATTTTAGCGAATATCCAAAACCATGGCTTGCGGATTTTTACTTAGATAACCGATTTCCAAAGCCGATATATAATCGTGAATTGTTTTGGAAATATGCAAAAATGACACCATATTACTTTGATTTATTAAATAAACGAGAAGAATTTCTTTCTCAAAAATTTATTTATAAAAGATTTAATGCTATGGTAAATAAAATGGATAATATAGTATATGAAAAATAGAATTCCGATATTTTTATCTTCAGATAACAATTATGCTTTTTATATTCCTGTTTTAATTGCCAGCATTTGTGATAATACTGATAATTTCTGTGAATTTTATATTTTAGATGGCGGAATAGAAAAGCAAAATAAAGAAGAGATATTAAAATTAAAGAAAATATTTAATAATTTTTCTTGTGAATTTGTAAAAATAGATTATGATAAATTTTTTGGCGATTTTGTTGTTGAAAGTTACATTACTAAAGCAACTTATTTTAGGTTTATTATCGCGGATTTATTTTTAAATATTGATAAAGCTATTTATTTAGACATAGATATTATTTTAAAAGGTGATATTTCAAGGCTCTTTAATATAGATTTAAAAGATTTTATTATAGGTGCTGTTGTTGATCAGGGAAATAAGCTCTATATTTCAAAATTAAAGAAAAATTTAAATATGGATATTTTTTCTGATTATTTTAATTGCGGCGTTTTGTTAATTAATTTAGAAAAATGGCGCAAGGAAAATATCACTGAAAAATTATTTGAAATTGAAAAAAAATATCGTGGAAATTTGCCTTGTAATGACCAAGATGTTTTTAATAAATTTTTTGAAAATAATTATATGAAATTGCCTGTTTGTTTTAATTCTATGATACCTCATGATTGTGAAATCGTTCGTCATTATTATAACCCGATAAAACCTTGGCATTTAGCTCAAAATCTTTGTATTAATGAATATCGAGATTATAATTTATTTTGGTATTATGCTAAAAAAGTCGGTTTAAAAGATAAAATTGATTGCAAATATAAAACTAAACATCAGCTTCAGGTTTTAAAATTATATGAAAATAAATCTAAAATAATTGTAAATAATCCAAAAGTTTCTGTTGTTGTACCGATATATAATGCCGAGTTTGCACTGAGAAGATGTTTAGATTCTTTAATTAACCAAACATTATCCGATATTGAAATTATTTGTGTAAACGATGGTTCAGTTGATAATTCTTCTGAAATTTTAAATGAGTATTCTTCTTTTGATAAAAGAATTAAAATAATTAATTTTAAAAAAAACAAAGGAGCTGCATTTTCAAGAAATACTGCAATAAAAGAAGCTAAAGGGGAATATATCGGTTTTGTTGATTCAGATGATTTTGTTGATTTAGATTTTTTTGAAAAATTGTACAATCAAGACAAAAAGGACATATTAAAAGGTGCCGATCTTAGAGTTATGTATGATGATTTAAATACCGATATATGGATGCAAAATGAATTAATTTTAGAAAATAAATACAATTTTTGGGCTCAGTTTACAACTGCAATTTACAGAAAAGATTTTTTATTGAAAAATGAAATATTTTTTCCCGAAGATTTGAGTATTTGTGAAGATATTATTTTTATTTTTAAAGCAGTGTTTTATTGTAATGATATCAAAATTTGCAATGATGGTTGCTATTTTTATAATAAGAAAAAAGAAGAGCTGAATTCTTTTTATGACGAAAAAAAGCTTCAAGATTTTTTCAAATACGTCGATTTTACGGTTGATTTTATAGAAAATAATATAATTTTGCCTGATGACAAAAAAATAATTTACTCTCGATTAATCAAACAAATTGATATAATAAAAAAATATAAAATAGAAAAAAATTGCGAAGTTTGGATTAAAAAATTGAACAAACTTTATCAATGTATGATAATTAAAAAAATGAGGACAAAGTAAAATTATGTTTGATAAATTTGTAAAATTATACAACGGTGTTAAAATGCCTATTTTGGGTTTTGGTACTGATTATCTTAGCGGCGATATGGCATATGAAGCCGTTATTAGTGCCATTAAGGCAGGGTATAGAGCTATTGATACTGCTGCAATTTATAAAAATGAAAATGATATTGGACGTGCAATTAAAAAATGTATTGATGATGGAATTGTAAAAAGAGAAGAATTGTTTATAATTACTAAATCCCATTGGTTTTTTCCGGGGTATGAAGAAACGTTGAATAGTTTTGAACAAAGTTTAAAAAAACTGGGACTTGATTACATTGATTTATTTTTACTGCATCATCCTTTTTGTGAATGGCCTTCATGGAGAAAAGATATAGCATATTCTTGGCGTGCAATGGAAGAACTTTATAATAATAAAAAAACAAGAGCAATTGGAATTTCTAATTTTAGATGGCCATATTTTGATGTTGTTTTTAATTCAGGTAAAATACTTCCTATGGTTCATCAGGTTGAATTACATCCTCAATATAAAAATAAAGAAGCAGTTGAGCCTTGTCTTGAAAGAAATATAAAAATCATGGCGTGGTCGCCCTTAAACAAGGGCAAAGTCCTTGAAGACAAGACTGTTAAATCGTTAGCTTTAAAATATTCTAAAACACCTGCTCAGATTGCGTTGAGGTGGAATATTCAAAGTGGAAATGCGCTTGTTGTTAAATCTTGTAATATAGATAGAATTAATTCAAATTATCAAATTTGGAATTTTGAATTGTCTGATGAAGATATGAAAAAATTAAACAGCATTAAACCTTGTTATAACGGTATTCGTCTTGATGAGGCTGTTTTGGTTGGTGATTTATCAAAATCAAGATATTTTTCAATATTGGAAAATTATATTAACAGAACTTATAGTAAGAACTTTAAACTTTTTGGGGTAATTCCTTTTTTTAAAATAATCAGAAAAAATGCCAATGAAGTTGTATATTATTTATTTAATATTCCAATTTGCAAGGCAAAGATAAAATACTATAACCAAGCAATATGGAGCGAAAATGGATAATAAAATCTCTGTAGTAATGCCTGTTAAAAATGGAGAAAATTACATTAAAGAAGC
Source organism: Candidatus Gastranaerophilales bacterium (assembly GCA_944327245.1). Classification (GTDB taxonomy): domain Bacteria; phylum Cyanobacteriota; class Vampirovibrionia; order Gastranaerophilales; family Gastranaerophilaceae; genus RUG14156. The sequence goes on along the minus strand of CALVHD010000006.1, from coordinate 30,666 downwards.
TATTTTGAGTATAATTAATCAAAAAATGAATACTGAAATTATTGTTGTTGATGATGGTTCGATTGATAATACAAAAATGATTGCAAAAAGTTTCGGTTGTAATGTGGTTGTCCATTCAGTTTCAATAGGACAAGTTGCAGCTAAAAATACGGGGCTTAAAGCGGCTTGCGGCGATTATATAATTTTTTGTGACCATGATGATGTTTTAACTTCAAATGCTCTAAAAACAATGATTAATGAATTTGAAAAGGACGATACAATTGAAGTTGTGATTGCAAAAATTAAAGATTTTATTTCTCCCGATATTAAAAATCAAAATCAATCAATTAAAAAAGAGTCTTATTATGGTTGTTTGGCAGGGGCAATGCTATTTAAAAGAGAGGTTTTTAATAAAATTGGATTTTTTGATGAAAATATAACTGCAGGCGAAATTATATCTCTGACAGATAAGTTAAACAAACAAAATATTAAAACCAAAAAAATTAATTTTATTTCAAGTAATCGCAGAATTCATGATAACAATTACAGCAAAACAAACAGAACAAAAGAATTTAAGGATTATGCAAAGCTTTTGCGGATAAAATTGTCAAAAAAAAATATAAAAGGTAAAAATGCAAAAAAATAAAATTTATACATTTTGGGAGCCAAAAAACAGCGTTCCGCAATATTTAGAATTATGCTTTGAAACTTGGAAAAAATATCTTCCGAATTATCAAATTGTTGTTTTAAATTATTCAAACCTTTTTGATTATCTGGATAAAGATTTTTTTGATGATTATTTTTTCAAGAATTTTTCGCTGACTATTCAATCTGATGCAATCAGGTGTGCTGTTTTGAAAAAATTTGGCGGTATTTGGATGGATACAGATACGATATTAACTTCTTTTGAAGCAAACAAATTTTTTAACCTTGAAGCAGATTTTTCTATTATTTTTCCGCATATATGCTTTATTAAAGCCAAGAAAGAATCAAAAATCTTGGATATGTGGTTTAAAAGAATAAAAAAACGCGTATATTTTCATAAAAAGGCGTTTAAATATGGTAAATTTTCAAAGTTTTTTTTGAGATTTTTCAAAAGTAGTCTTTATAAAAAACTAAGCTCTTGGGCGTATTTAGGAAATGATATTTTAAATCCTATTATTGATAAAGTAAACAATACCAATGATTTTTTACCAATAAAACGTGATGAAAATTTTTGCATGCCTGAATTATTAGTTCAATCTAGGCAGGAAAATCAGTTGAAAAGATATTTGGAATTTTATTTTGAAAATGATTTTTCGGATTTTGTTTTTAAAAATAGCAATGGTTTAATTTTGCTGCATAATTCTTGGACCCCGTTGAATATTAAAAGAATGAGTAAAGATGAATTTATTTCGTGTTCAAATACGTTAGCTAAAATTTTGGTTAAATCTGTCGGTTAATTTTGTTAATTTATGTAAATTTATTTATTTTAAATTTTAAGTTTTTGATGTTTTATGTCGTATTCCATACTGTAGATATGAATGAAGGTATATGGTATGAGTGACAACATTTCAAATATAAGCGGAGTGGGTAGTTTTAATTCTGTAGCAGAACTAAAAGAGGCTATGGGTCAAAATGATGCGGTTCATTTTGGAAAAGAAAGCAAAAGAAGCGAATCAATTTTTGGTGATGAAGGGCTTCAAGCGGGCGCAACAAAGGATGATTTTTTGCAAAGAATCAGCGAAATCGGTCTTGATGAAGATATTGCAAATGCATGCTGGGAAGTCTTAAATATTGATTCAGAAGGAGATTCTGCTGATATTATCGACGAAGACGAATTGAATAAATTAATGGTTATGTTTGGTTCAGATTCAAACGGTGAAAGCGATGATGAAATCAGCAAAATTACTCTTGGAAGCCTTTATACACACCTCAATTCGCCTCGTGAGGTTCAAATAGAACAAGAACAAGATTTTAAACAAGATTAAAATTGCAAAAATATTGTAAAAGACACTTAACCTTATAATATTTTATCAATATTTATGCTATTATTTTTCTATGAAAAGAAAAAAAATAGTTAAGTTTTTTGTGCTTGCTATGATTTTACTAATCGGATGGGGAGTAGTTTGGTCTTGGTTTATAACAAGAACTGTCAGGAAAAACTCCGGCGATGAGTCGATGAAAAATCAGCATGCTATAGTCAAAAATATAATTGTAACCGAAACTCAAGATCAGAAAAAATATTGGGAATTTTATGCTAAATCAGGTGAATATAATTCCGAATATAATAGTGTGCTGTTGAATGATGTTATAGGTAATTTTTACGATAAAGACGGAAATGTCGTTGTAAGCTTTAGGTCCAATAAGGGTACTTATGATGAAAAAACAAAAAAAGTTGTTTTAAACGGAGATAATCTTTTTGTTGGAAAAGACGGTTCGCAGTTATATGCTGATGAATTAATATGGCAAGGGGAAGATAAGGATATTTTGGCAAACGGAAATGTTCAATTTATCCATGACGATAAATTGGTTGCAAAATCAAAAAAAGCGGTTTTTAATTCTACTTTAACCAATTTTAAGATTATGGAAAATACAAAAACAAAAATATATGCCGATGATGAGTCCAAGAAAAAATATACACAGTTGTGATTTTATGTTAGATTATTGAATATGAAAAAGATTAATTTAAAATTTTTAATAGTATTTTTTGTTCTTCTTTTTGCAAGCAGTGTTTTTGCAATAACGATTGAATCTAAAAAACAGGAAATGCATGTAGATAAAAACAAAGGATATTTTAGCGGAGATGTTAAGGTTCAGGTTGGGGATGTTGTGGTTCAATCTCCAAGAGCAGATTTGGACCTTGAACCGCAAACAAAAAAACCTTCATTAGCAACATTTTTTGATAAACCTTATGCTTATCAGATAAAAGATAATAAAAAGCATGAAGTCAAAGCAGATATCATAAAAGTTTCATTAATAAAAAAAATAATAACTGCGCAAGGAAATGCACAAACAAATGTTTTAGAAAATAAGAAGCCTACGATTATTATTAGCGCAGATATGCAGGAATATGATACAAATACCAGTTTGATGAAAGCAATAGGAAATGTTGTAATTAATTATGAAGATATGGTTGCAACTTCTGATAATGCTTATGCTTTGATGGATAAGAAGGGTGATGTTCATAATCTAAAGTTGTCCTCAAGAGCTGTGGTTAAACAAGATAAAAGTATAATCAAGGGTGATGACATCAGATATTCAAAACTTCGTCAAGATATTATTGTGAGCGGAAATACATTATCGGATGTTACATTTGATAATGGCGATAGGGTAATAATTAAGGCAAGAAGCCAACAATACGACAGAAAAGGTAATACAATGATGGCAGCAGGTGCTGTTCATGTCGATTACGGTGATTATATTGCAGACGGACCAAAAGCAATAATGCATATTAATTCAAAGACTAATAAGCCCGAGAAAATTATATTTATCGGCCGATCAAAAATTGTTGAAAAGGGCACAAATTCCGTTGAGGCAGATAAGATAACAATAACAATGCAGCCTAGAACCTTTGAGGCAATCGGCAATGTTAAAACAAATATAGAACAAAATTCAGCGAATGAAAAAGACAATAAAATGGAGTTTAGTTTATAAAAATGTCAAATATAATACTTGAACATAAACAGTGTTTAATTGCAGGCGATGGTCAATTACCGGTAAATATGGCAAAAAGTGCAAAACAAAATGGTTTTGAAGTGATATGCATTTCTTTGTCGTCCGATAACTGCAAAGATTTAAAAAAATATTGTTCAAAAGTTGTTTCATATGGACCGGGGCAGGTTGATTCAATTAAGAAATTTCTTAAAAATGAAGGCATAAAACAGCTTACTTTTTTGGGTAAGGTTTCAAAAACTATGCTGGTAAAACGCCCAAGACTTGAAAAAACAGCTATAGCTTTATTAAAAGAAATGAAGAAATTAAATGATGATGCAATAATGCTTAAAATTGTTGAACAGCTTGAAAATATCGGCATAACAATTTTAGATCAAACAATATTTATTAAAAATTTAATGATTCAAAAAGGTGTATTGACTTTATTAGCGCCGACAAAAGAACAAAGTGCCGATATAGAATACGGGTTTAAAATTGCAAAACAAATGGGCGGTCTTGATATTGGTCAATCCGTTGTTATGAAAGATAGAATGATTATGGCGATAGAAGCAATCGAAGGCACGGACAGATGTATAAAACGAGGTGCACGACTTGCAAAGAGAAAGAATGCAATTGTTGTTAAAGTTTCAAAACCGGCTCAAGATAAGCGTTTTGATATTCCTGCGGTTGGTTTAAGAACGATTAAAACTATGAAAAAATACGGTGCAAATGTCTTAGCGCTTGAAAGCGGTGAAACAATTATTGTAGATCAGGAAAAAATGGTCGATTATGCAAATAAGCATAAAATGGTGATTGTGGCATTATAGTAATGAAAAAAGTTTTTATAATAACAGGAGAATATTCAGGCGATAAACATGCTTCAGGAGTAGTAAGGGAATTAAAAAAACTATGTCCTGATGTTGTGATTGAAGGGGTTGGCGAATCTAATCTTGAAAATGAGGGCGTAAAATTATTCTGTAATCATAAAAAAATGGGAAAAGTCGGGCTGTCTTTGACTACAATTTTAAATCATTTGTCTTTAGGTCTTAAGATAGTAAAATATCTGAAAGAGGAATTTAAGCCTGATTTGGTTTTATTGGTTGATTATGGTGCGTTCAACCTCCAGATTTCAAAGCATTTAAAAAAAGCAGGAATTAAAACTTTTTACTTTATCCCTCCTCAAATATGGGCTTCTCGAAAGCACAGGCTAAAAACTATCAAAAAAAATATCGATAAGGTCTTTACAATATTTCCTTTTGAAAAAGAATTTTATGACAGCGAGGGCATAAATTGCGAATTTGTAGGTCATCCTTTGGTTGCCGAGCTTCCAAAATGCGACAATCGAGTTGAGTTTTTTAAAAAACACAATTTAGATATGAACAAAAAATTAATTGGAGTTTTTCCGGGTTCGAGAGTCTTTGAGATTCATTTTTTATTAAAGATATTTGTCAAAGCTGCAAAATTAATTGAAAAATCAAGAGGGGATGTTCAGTTTGTTTTTTCTCATGCGAAAAGTCTTTCTGATAATATTTTTTCTGTTCCTTATAAAGAATTAAAAGATGAAAATCATCAATTGCTTGCATATTCTGATGCTCTAATTTTAGCTTCAGGTACTGTTGCTCTTGAAGCTGCAATGTATGAAACACCTATGCTGATTGCATATAGAGGACCTTTATTTTTCTATTTAATATATTTAATTGTAAGAAATATTAAAAGGGCATGTTTAGTTAATATTATTACAAAAAATGATTACATTGATGAGTTTTTAATGTATAAAGCTACACCTAAAAATATTGCAAATTGTATTATTCAAATTCTTGATGATAATAAAAAAAGAGAATACATTATTGACGGTTGTAAAAAGACAAAAGAGTTGTTGACTGATTCGCATTGTGTTTTAAAGGTTGCGCAAAGTATAAAAAAAGAGCTCGAGGAGGCATAAGATGAAAAATTTGGCAAACATTATTACTTTATCAAGAATATTTTTTGTATTTATTGTGGCAGCATTATTATTTTGCAGACAATGTCCGTATTCGTATTATACCGCGCTTGGCTTGACTGCGGTTTTAATGTGGTTTGACGGATTGGACGGTTATGTTGCGCGTAAATTTAATATTTCTTCTCGCTTTGGCGCGTTATTGGATATTATGGGCGACAGAATTGTTGAAAATGTATTTTGGATAACATTTTGCGCATTGGGTTGGATAAATGTTGCAATTCCTATTATAGTTTTATCAAGAGGCATTATAACAGACTCATTAAGAACACTGGCATTTGAAAAAGGCTATACCGCTTTTGGTAAAACTACAATGATGCAAGGTAAAATTGCAAAATTTATTGTGGCTTCAAATTTTTCAAGATTTACATATGCTGTATGTAAGGCAGTTGCATTTTTCCTTTTGATTGCCGGTAATATGCCAATTGAATATCAAAATAAGGATTTAATCCTTAATATAGGTTTGATTTGCGCATATGTTTCAGTTGTTTTTTGTGTGTTAAGAGGTTTGCCTGTTGTATTCGAATCAAAAAGGTTTTTTGTTGAAAGCAGCGATAAATAATGAAATCTGATTTTTTAAATATTGTTTTATATGAACCTGAAATTCCGCAAAATACGGGTAATATTGCTCGTTTGTGCGCTTGTTTGGGCGCAAAGCTTTATCTTGTCGGCAGGCTTGGGTTTGTATTGTCGGATAAATATTTAAAAAGGGCAGGGCTTGATTATTGGGATAAGCTTGAAATTGAACATATCGATACTTTGGAAGAATTGATTGCGCAAAATAAAGATTCTGTTTTTTATTATTTCACTACAAAGACAAAAAGAAAATATACTTCAATTTCATATTCAAAGGGTGATTTTTTGGTTTTCGGGCCTGAAACCAGAGGAATTCCTGAGGACATATTGCGCAAAAATTCCGAATTTTGTGTTACAATTCCCATGAAGAGCAACACCAGAAGTTTAAATTTATCTAATTCTGTCGCTATAGCTGCATATGAAGCATTTAGGCAGTTTGAAGTCGGCGATGCCGGTAATATTGGAGAGAAATAAATGTCACAACAAAACGCTGATATTCAAGTTTTAGGAAAAGATATTATATTGAATTTATTGCCAAAAAGAATTCAAAATTCACATAAAGGCACATATGGACATGTACTGAATATTGCAGGTTCATCACAATTTTGCGGCGCTGCTTATCTTAGCTCTATTTCATCATTAAGGGTTGGAGCAGGTTATACCATGCTTGCAAGCTGCTCTGATGTGGTCAATACTATTGCGTCTATGTGTCCTGATATTACTTTTTTGGATTTGGGTCAGTCCGGTTATGGAACTATTCCTAAAGATGCTTTAAAATACATTTCAGCTATTGCAAATTATGATGTTATTTCAATTGGCTGCGGATTGAATTTGGTGGGCGGAGTTGATAATTTTATTTTGAATTTCATAAAAAAGAATTCCAATTCTTATGTTCCGATAATTATTGATGCTGATGCTATTAATGCTCTTTCTTATGCTAATAATTTTTCATTTCCTTTAAATTCAATAATTACACCGCACCCATTGGAATTATCAAGACTTTTAGGTGTGGACGTTAAGGAAATTCAACAAAATCGTGCAAAATGGGCATGGGAGGCAAGTAATGAGTTTGATTGCATTGTTTTGTTAAAAGGTCATGAAACAGTTATTGCTGTTCCTAACGGTAAAATATTTATCAATCATACCGGAAATTCCGCTCTATCTAAAGCAGGAAGCGGCGATGTTTTAACCGGTATGATAGCAGGTTTTTGCGCTCAAGGGCTTTCATTGGAGTCTGCAGCTTGTTGCGCTGTTTTTATTCATGGTTTGACAAGTGAAATTGCTTCAAAGGTAATGAGCGAATATTGTGTGTTTGCAAGTGATTTAATTAAATATATCCCATATGCTTTTAAAGCGCTGTTAAATCCGAATTAAGGCTTGATATTTGATATTCATCCGGATATATCTCCATAACTGTCAGTGCGTTTGAAACAGCTATGCCTTCGTTGTTTAGTGCTGAGTTTACAATTTTTCCTTTGACATACATTGCGCTGGATGAACCACCGTCAAAATTCATTGCATATTCACAACCTATGTATTTCATTAATTTAGCCAGTTCATATAATGTCATGCCTACAGACGCTTTTTCCCTTCCGTCAATCGTAACTATAATAAATGTACCGTCATTTTTATAACCTACTGCACTTCTTGGGTTTTTTCCTGATATTGCTTGTAATTTTTGTGTTTTAACATCTACGTATATTTGTGAATTTTTTACTAAATATGGTCCTGCTCCGATTATATGTTTTGCACCTTTTAGGTTTGGCGGAATATTTATTTCTACTGAAACATAATTATTGTTTTTGGCAAGCTTGGTAACAATTTCTTTTGGTGCTGAAATTACGAAGTCATTTTCTGCCATTTCGATTGGATTAGCGGAAATTTTTTTAATTGTATTTCCGCTAACCAAAACATTGTATCCGTTTTTTGGTGCATAAGGTGATTTTGCACCCCAAATCGGTGTATACAAAAGAGTATGTGTTGACAACATTCTTGGTTGGTTAATATTATCGATGTTCACTGTTTCATTTTTTGTATAAGCTTTTATATCAAAAGCTATATTATCCATTTTGAATGTTGTTTTATTATTTTCTTCAAATATTGCAATTCCGACTCTATTATAGATTGGGCCTGTTAAAACTTCCCCGTTAATCATTAGTGCACCTAAGGGTACACCTGTTTGCGGTTTAAAAAATCCTCCATTGATGGCTATAGTTGCTCCTTGTTTTTGAGCTATTTTCCTAACACTTGATTTAGAATTTAGTTTTGTACTGGCAATTTGCGGCTGAATTTTTAAATATGGATTTACATTTGTGTTTAGTTCCACAATGTTTATTTTGATTGGTTTTGAGTTAATATATTTGATTTTTTTAATATGGGCAACTCCTTTTATAGGGAATGATACATAGGAGCCTGCATATTTATTTTTAATATTGTTTTCAAAATTTTTCTGCAGATATATTTTTTCAGTATCTTGTGCTAATTTTATATCTTCAATGTGCTGCGTATTGGCAAAAATTGGCTTTGATAGTCCGATAACTGCAATTAGCAAGGTTAGAATAAATAAAAAGATGACACAGTTTATTTTGGCGTCCTGTTTTTCTTTGTTCGCTAAATATTCTGAAAAATAGGAGCCTAAATAGCCTCGATAATAGTCGTCTGTTCCTGAGTTTATCATCTTTACACCTTAGCTTATCTAGTATGCTCTATATATTTAATTCCACAAAATAAATTTGCCTAAAACTCTTTAATAATGAGGTTTTTAGCGTATTTTATTAGTGTATAAAATACCATTTTGAAAATATGCGCTAATTGTTAAAAGTATTTAAAAAGCCTAGAATAAGTGTATTTTTTATCATTAAGAAATGTAAAAATGGTAAAAATGAAAACTTTTTTGGTTATAAATTTTTTATTATTGGAATTTATATTATATGAGATTATTATTTTTTGGGAGTATTTAACAACTGATACAAAATATTAAATAAAATATTTTGTATTTTGGATTAAGTTTACACACACCTACATTTTTCCTAACCTTTCCTTCCTTTCTATGTACCAAGTAGAAATGCCTCGCCTTTTAGCGAGGATTTTTTTTAAAAAAAATGAGCCGTAAAGGCTCATTTTAATTTATATTAATTTTTCTAATCTTTTTATTACTTCGTTTTTGCCGAGTATTTGAATTGTTGCAACCATATCAGCCCCTCTTGTTCTTCCTGTTAGAGCGCTTCTTATGGCCCACATTGTTTCTTTTGGTTTAAAACCATGATTTTCTTTAAAGTATGTTCTTAATTCACCTAATTTATCATGGATATCTTCTTCGTTGTTGAAATCATATGTTTCAATATCTTTCCTGAATTTAGGCAGAACAATTTTGGCAACATCGCCTTTTAATATTTCTTCTACTTCGTCATATTTTGGTTCTTCAAAGAAATAGAATGTATCATTAACCAAATCTTTCAATAGAGTTATTGGTTCTCTTGTTACTTCAATTATATGTTCTAATTGTTTTCTTGAGTATTTAGATAGGTCATACATATTTAAAAATGGAATTGCTAAATCTGTTAGTTTTGAAATATCCATATGTTTAATATATTGACCGTTCATCCAATTTAATTTTTCATATTCAAAAATGGAGTTTGAGCTTGAAACTTCGTTTATTCTAAAATCAGCCGCAATTTCATCAACATTTTTAATTTCAACTCCATCTGAAGGTGCCCAGCCTAATAAAGCAACGAAATTTAATAAAGCTTCTGTTAAATATCCCTCTTTAATGAAATCGGAAACTGCTGTAGCACCGTGTCTTTTTGATAATTTGCTTCTGTCCGGAGCTAAAATCATACCCAAATGTCCAAATTTTGGAACAGGTGCGCCCAGAGCTTCATATATTAAAATTTGTTTTGGTGTATTTGAAATATGGTCTTCGCCTCTGATTACGTGAGTTATTTTCATTAACATATCATCAATTACAACAGCAAAGTTGTATGTAGGCGTTCCGTTTGATTTCATAATGGCAAAATCGCCGATTAAACCTGTATCAAATTTTAGTTCGCCTTTAACTAAGTCATTAAAAATTAATTCTTTAGCTTCAACTTTAAATCTGATAGAAGGTTTTATTCCTTTTGCTTTTAATTCGTCTTTTTGTTCTTTTGTCAAATTTAAACATTTTCTTGAGTATTTATAAGGAATTTTCTTTTCCTCAGCTATTCTGTGTTCTTCTTCTAAATCTTCATTAGAGCAAAAACATTCATATGCATAGCCTTTATCAATAAGCATTTGAGCGTATTTTGGATAAATGTCAAATCTTTCTGACTGTTTATATGGACCATATGGACCTCCTACATCGGGTCCTTCATCCCAATTAAGACCAAGTGCTTTTAGCGAATCAAAAATATTTTGTTTATATGCTTCAGAGGATCTGTCTAAATCTGTATCTTCAATTCTTAGTACATATTCGCCGCCTGTTTTTTTGGCAAATAAATAATTGAAAAGAGCAGTTCTTGCTGTTCCTATGTGTAAATTTCCTGATGGAGAAGGTGCAATCCTAACTCTGACTTTTTCTTCACTCATTTCTTATCCCTCTTAAAATATCTTTATGCAATAATATTACAACAAAAATAAATTTATGTTATTATTTTCATATGGAAAAAAAGATTAAAATAGGAATAATCGGTCTTGGAACCGTTGGCAGCGGAGTTGTTAAAGTTTTATCCAAATTTGATGATATTATAATCAAGTCTGCAGCTGTAAAAAATGTTGATAAAAAACGTGAGGTCGATGTAAAACAAATTACTACAAATGCTTTTGAAATCGCGACTGATCCTGAAATTGATATTGTGGTTGAAGTCGCAGGGACTACCCATGTTAAAGATGTTTTGGTTGAGGCAATTAAAAATAAAAAGCACATTGTAACCGCTAACAAAGAACTTTTAGCTAAACATGGCGCCGAATTATTTGACTTAGCTCGTGAAAATAATGTGGTTATTATGTATGAAGCTGCTGTTGCAGGTGGTATTCCAATAATTTTTCCGATTAAAACCAGCTTAAAGGCTAATGATTTTAATTCTGTTGCAGGTATTTTAAATGGTACAACAAATTATATTTTAACCAAGATGGAAGAAGAAAATCTTTCATATGAAGAGTGTTTGTTAAAAGCTCAAAAGCTTGGTTATGCCGAAACTGATCCAACAGGTGATGTTGAAGGGTATGATGCAATGTATAAAATTGCGATACTTGCGAATATTGTTTTTAATAAGCGCATAGATTGCACTAAGATATATAGAGAAGGTATAACAAAAATTTCAGCAGGTGATATTAAGATTGCTGATGAGTTAGGATATAAAATAAAACTTATTGCACTGGCAAAAAAAGTTGAAAATTCTGATATGCTTGATATAAGAGTTCATCCTATGCTTGTAGATAAAAACAGACAGATATCAGAAATTAAGAATGCTACAAATGCTGTTTTATTGGATGGTTTTCCTGTAGATAAGGTTATGTTTGTCGGCCCCGGAGCAGGTCAGTTTCCGACTGCAAGCTCTGTTGTTGGTGATATTTTGGCAATTAAAGCAGAGCTTGGTCAAAATTCCAATGTTTTACCTATGACGATGTGTAATCATTTTGAATATGCAAATATTATAAAAATTGACGATACGAAGAATTGTTATTATTTAAGAATAACAGCAAATAATGAACCGGGGGTAATTGGCAAAATCGGGTCAGCATGCGGAGAATTTAAAATAAATCTTTCTTGTATAATACAAAAAGGTGTTTTAGATAATCCAAATGCTTCAATTATTGTTATAACGGAATGTTGTTATGAAAAAGATATCAATTCTATGATTGAAAAGATTTCAAAAGATAACAATATTAGAGTTGAAAATAAAATAAGGGTTATGTAGATGAGATATTGTGGTTTAATTGAAAAATATCGTAAATATTTACCTGTAAATGATAATACTCAAATTATCAGTCTTTGCGAAGGAAATACTCCTTTGATAAATGCTAAAAATCTACCTTCTGAAATTGGTTTGGATGCAGAAATTTATTTTAAATATGAAGGTCTAAACCCAACGGGAAGCTTTAAAGACAGAGGCATGACAATGGCTGTTACAAAGGCTGTTGAAGATGGCTCAAATGCGATAATTTGTGCTTCAACAGGTAATACTTCAGCTTCTGCTGCTGCTTATGCAGCAAGAGCAAAAATAAAATGTTATGTTTTAATTCCCGACGGACATATTGCCATGGGCAAACTATCTCAAGCGATGATGTATGGCGCTAAAGTTATTGCAATTAACGGTAATTTTGATGATGCATTGGACGCGGTTCGGGAAATTTCATCTAAATATCCAATAACACTGGTAAATTCAGTTAATCCTTATAGAATTGAAGGTCAAAAGACCGGTGCCTTTGAAATCGTGGACGCTCTTGAAGATGCTCCTGATTATCATTTTATTCCTGTTGGAAATGCAGGTAATATAACAGCATATTGGAAAGGCTATAAAGAATATTATAAAAACAATAAATGTTCTAAACTTCCTAAAATGATGGGAATACAGGCATGTGGTGCTGCTCCTATAGTTTTAGGACACAAGGTTGAAAATCCTGAAACTATTGCTACTGCGATAAGGATTGGAAACCCTGCCAGCTGGGAATATGCGCTAAAAGCAAAAGAAGAATCTCACGGAATTATAGATATGGTTACTGATGAAGAAATTCTTCAAGCATATAGATTATTAGCAAGAACAGAAGGTGTGTTTGCTGAACCTGGGTCAATTGCATCAATTGCAGGTTTAATCAAATTTAAGAATACTATTAAAGCGGGGTCAAAAATTGTTTGTATTTTAACAGGTAACGGTTTAAAAGACCCTACAACCGCAATTGAACATTCAAATGCAGTTGTTCATAAAACTACAAGCTCAATAGATGATATTATTAAAGTTATAAAGGAATAGGTATATAAAATGTTGGAAAAAGAATATTTTGCTCCAAAAATAGAAAAGAAATGGTTTGATATATGGGAAGAAACTAACCCGTATAAAGTTGATGATAATTCGGATAAACCTAAATATTATGCGCTTTCAATGTTTCCATATCCATCCGGTAAACTACATATGGGACATGTGAGAAATTATACCATTACTGATGTTGTTGCAAGATTTAAAAAAGCTCAAGGCTATAATGTATTACATCCAATGGGCTGGGATAGTTTTGGTCTGCCTGCTGAAAATGCTGCAATTCAACACGGGGCAAATCCGCAAAAATGGACTCTTGATAACATAGCTTATATGAAAAAACAGCTTAAAATGCTTGGTTTATCTGTTGATTGGTCAAGAGAAGTTACAACATGCCTGCCTGATTATTATAAGTGGACTCAGTGGTTGTTTTTGCAATTATATAAAAAAGGCTTGGCATATAAAAAAACAGCTCCTGTTAATTGGTGTGAAAAATGTCATACGGTATTAGCGAATGAACAAGTAATAGACGGTAAATGCTGGAGATGCGACAGTGAGGTAACTAAGAAAAATTTATCTCAATGGTTTTTAAAAATAACAGATTATTCTGAGGAATTATTAAAAGATTTAGATCTTTTAAAAGGCTGGGGTGATAACGTTAAAACAATGCAAGCAAATTGGATTGGCAAATCCACAGGTGCTATTTTAAAATTTAAAGTAAAAGAAATTGAAGGTCTTGAAATTCCTGTTTATACGACAAGAGCTGATACAGTTTATGGTATAACATATCTTGTTGTTGCTCCTGAATATAAAGATATTGATAAATTAACAACTGCGGAAAATTTAGAAGCGGTTAAAGCTTATAGAGAAAATGCTAAAAAACTTTCTGAAATAGAAAGATTGTCCACTGAAAGAGTAAAAACAGGTGTTCCTTTAGGAACCCATATCATCAACCCATTTACCGGCAGAGTTTGCCCAATCTGGGTTGCTGATTATGCTTTAGTTGATTATGGTACAGGTGCTGTTATGGCAGTTCCATATCATGATGAGCGTGATTTTGATTTTGCAAAGAAATACAATCTTCCAATGATTCAAGTTATCACCGGAGAAGATTTTGAAGATGGAAAATGCTATATTGAAAAAGGAACCCTTATAAATAGTGCGCAGTTTGACGGAATGAATGCAGCGGAAGCCAGAGATAAAATAACTCAATTTGCAAAAGAACAAGGTTTTGGTGATTTCAAAACTCAATACAGGCTTCGCGACTGGTTAATTTCTCGTCAAAGATATTGGGGAGCGCCAATTCCTATCGTGTATTGTCCAAATTGCGGTGAAGTTGCAGTAGATGAAAAAGATTTACCTGTATTATTGCCGCAAGATGTTGATTTTTCTGTTCAAGGAAAATCTCCGATAGAAACAAGTCCGACTTTTAAATACACAACTTGTCCAAAGTGTGGAGCGCAAGCCCTAAGAGACACAGATACCATGGATACATTTATGTGTTCAAGCTGGTATTATATGAGATATTCGGATGCAAGAAATGATAAAGAATGTTTCAATCGCGAAAAGGTGAATAAATGGCTGCCTGTTGATCAATATATAGGCGGAATTGAACATGCTATTTTGCATTTACTATATTCAAGATTTTTCACAAAAGCTTTAAGGGATTGCGGATTGTTAGACTTTGACGAGCCATTTTCAAATCTTTTAACTCAAGGTATGGTTTTAAAAGACGGTTCAAAAATGTCTAAGTCAAAAGGTAATACAGTTGATCCTGATGATATTTACAAAAACTATGGAGCTGATACGGCAAGATTATTTATTTTATCGGATTCACCTCCGGCACGTGATTTTGACTGGACTGATGCAGGCGTTGAAGGTTGTTATAAATTTATTTCAAGAGTTTATCGATTGTATTCAAAATTCCAAGATAAAATTAAGCTTGATTATCATTTTGATGTAAATTCTCTATCTAAAAAAGATGAAAACATGGTTAGAGAAGTTCATATTTCAATTAAAAAAATTACAAATGATATTGAAAATGAATTCCAATTTAACACTGTAATATCAAGATATCGTGAATTTACAAATGCAATTTATGAATATACAAAAGATGAAAATTCGATTAATTATGATGTATTAAGTTTTGCACTACTAACATTATTAAAATTGATTTCACCTGTTTGTGTATTTATGAGTGAAGAAATTTATTCTTCATTGGGTGCAAAAGAGTCAATTCATAATCTTTTGTGGCCAAAATATGATGATAATTTAGCTAAATCATCATCAATTACTTTGATTGTTCAAGTTAACGGCAAAATTAAAGATAAAATTGAGGCTGATGAAGGTTTAGAGAATGACGAGCTTGAAAAATTAGCGAAAACTTCAGCCAAAGTTATAGAGTCCATTGAAGGAAAAACAATTGTCAAAACGATTGTTGTACCTAATAAATTGGTTAACATAGTTGTTAAATAATTAAGGAGCCATTAGGCTCCTTTTTTAAAAGTTTATTTTAAAAGGTAATTAAAAACAACTTCACTGACATAGGATAGCGAGTCTTTTAATCCAATGCTTTGAGGTTTGATATTTTTTGAATACATTAAATATGGAACCATTTCGCGTGTATGATCCGTACCTTTAAAAGTTGGGTCACAGCCATGGTCTGCTGTAATTATTATCATATCTTCATCTGACATTAAATTAATAAATTTATCAAGATACGAATCTATTTCTTCAATTGCTTTTTTATAGCCTTTTGAATCTCGTCTGTGACCATATAACATATCGGTATCAACTAAATTTGTAAAAATCAAATCAGCGTCAGAATTTTTTATTGCTTCAAGAGTTTTATTTAATCCATCAGTGTTTCCTTTTGTAAGTATTTTTTCACTAACGCCTGAACCAACAAAAATATCATAGATTTTGCCTATTCCAAGGACTTTTTTATGGTTTTTTTCTAAAATATTTAAAAGAGTATCACAAGGAGGTACAACAGAATAATCGTGTCTTAAAGAGCCGATTCTTGTTGGTTTTCCATCAATTATCCTATATGGGCGAGCTATAACTCTTGAAATACCATAGTTTTTATCGTCAAGAATTTTTCTTGCAATTTTACACCATTTGTATAGAGTTTCAACCGGAATTAAATCAATATCCAATGCAATTTGAAACACACTGTCTGCTGATGTATAGATAATGGGGAAATGGGTTTTTTGATGTTCATCATTTAATTCTTCGATAATTTTAGTTCCTGAAGCAGGATAGTTACCTAAAATTCCTTTGCAATTTGTTTGATTGATAAATTCTTTAATTATTTCATCGTCAAATTTCAAATATGTTTTAAAAGGATTATCTAAAACAAGACCCATCATTTCCCAGTGTCCCGTAGTTGTATCTTTTCCTTTAGATTTGAGCATTAATTTAGCATATGAAGCAATATAATCAGGATTTTTTTTAACACCTTTAATTTCGATTATATTTCCAAGCCCCCATTTTTCAAAATTCGGAACATTTAAACCATTTTCTTTATTTGCAATATTTGCTAAAGTATTACAGGTTAAATCGTCGTTATATTCATTTGCATCAGGCATAGCTCCACAGCCCATTGAATCAATTACTATAACTATTGCTCTTTTTTTCATATTTACCTCATGCTATTATTTCAACATCATTATTTAAATAATTTAAATGCCATTTTTGTATTGCTTCACCCGGATATAAAAGACCAATTCCCGGTGGATATGGCAAAATCATTTTATTTGAAATTTTCAAAAGTGAATCATTTTTATTTACATAAATAAAATCTCTATTGTAGGCATTCACAGGTTGTAATTTAACTATAGGATACGGTTGAAAGTCAATGTTTTCAAATTCAAAAGATGGATTTGTTTGGATTTTTTTTAAGGCATTTTTTAATTTTTCCAGTTTTTGCTTTGTTGTTCCGATACCTGTTAAATAAAGGCAAGAATTTTGATTATTTAATTCATCTTCAATATTGAATTCGCTAAATAATGTATCTGATAAATCAAAACCTGAAATACCGTTTTTTCTTAAAAGAATTTTTGTGGGGTCATGGTTTTCTTCGTCATAAAATTCAACGCCAAATCTTTTTAATTCTGATTTCATTTTTTCAATTTCATCAATTAAACCATCAATTTCTTTTTTTGCTTCTTTTGAAGTTAGATAATTAAAACATGCTTCAATATTTGCCAATAAAGGATATGATGGAGAGCTTGTTTGAAAAAGATTAAGAGAATTTTGAAAAGATGTGCTTGAAAAATTTTTAATATTTGCTGAAATGTTCAATACTGCTGTTTGATTAAGAGCACCTGCTGTTTTATGAAGTGAATTAACGCTCACATCTGCCCCTTGCTCTATAGCTGTTTTGGGTAGTTTTTCTGAAAAATTGTACAGTGCTCCATGGGCTTCATCAACAATTAAATATACATCATGCTTTTTACAAACATTGGATATTTCAGCAATATTAGAGTTAATACCCTCATAAGTGGGTGATGTCATTATAAAGACTTTGTATTGATTTAATTCAAGAGTTGATTCCAGTTTTTTAGGGTCAATAGTTGTATAAATTCCCCATTTTTCATCCTTTTCAGGCATAAACCAATCGACCATGCCTGCTGTTAAAATTAAACCGTTATACACAGATTTATGACAATTTCTTGCAACTAAAACTTTATCTATAGGGTTTATTAATGTCTTCATAGCAGCCAGAATTGCCGTTGTAGAACCTTGAGTTACAAAAAATGTTTGTTTTGTTTTTAGTATATCGGAAGCTTTTCCTTGCGCCATCAATATCGAATTAACAGGATTTGAGAGATTGTCAAATCCTTCAATTTCGGAAAAATCATGCTTATAAAGCCCATTATATTCTTTTGAAAATATTGGTTTTTGATTGTGTGATGGCGTAGTAAAAATTGTTCTTTCAAACTTTTTTGTTAATAATTTGATTATACTCATAGGTTTATATTAAAATATTTGCCATGGATATACAAGATAGAATATTAAAATTACGTAAATTAATTGAACTTAATTCATATAAATATTACGTTGAAGACAATCCGGAACTGGAAGATTGGGAATATGATAAGTTATTTCGTGAATTAAAAGATTTAGAGGATAAAAATCCTTCTTTAATTACACCTGACAGCCCTACGCAGCGTGTCGGGGGAATTAGTGAAAAATTTGAACAAGTTCCTCATAAAATAAG
Organism: Candidatus Gastranaerophilales bacterium; assembly: GCA_944327245.1. Lineage (GTDB taxonomy): Bacteria > Cyanobacteriota > Vampirovibrionia > Gastranaerophilales > Gastranaerophilaceae > RUG14156. The sequence goes on along the minus strand of CALVHD010000006.1, from coordinate 12,308 downwards.
ACTTTATAGTCTTGATAATTCAAATAATTATGATGAATTAAAACAGTGGTATCAAAGAGTTTTAAAAGATGTAGGCGAATATAATGGCACACAGTTAAGCCTTTTGGGAAATTCTTTTGATGATATAGAATTGGTGTCTGAACTAAAAATAGACGGACTTGCAATAAGTTTGATTTATGAAAACGGAATATTCAAAAGAGGATTAACCAGAGGGGATGGGATAGTTGGCGAAGATATTACAAATAATCTAAAAACAATCAAGGCAATACCGCTTAAATTGTTTCAAAATATTGATATAGAGGTTAGAGGCGAAATTTATATGCCTATAACCTCCTTTGAGAAACTGAATGAAATCCAAATTAAAAACAATCAAAAAACTTTTGCAAATCCAAGAAATGCAGCAGCAGGCTCAATTCGCCAACTTGACCCTAAAATAACTGCTCAAAGAGATTTGTCGATTTTTGTATATGCTGCAATTATTGACAAAAAATATAATATTTTATCTCATTCAGATGCTATGGATTTTTGTAAAAAACTCGGTTTTAAGGTCAACAATTATCGAAAATGTAAAAATATCGATGAAGCCATTAAATTTTGTTCGGATATGGAAGAATATAGAAAAACACTTAATTATGCCACTGACGGGGTTGTGATTAAGGTTAATTCTTTTGCTAAACAAAACGAGCTTGGTTTTACGGCTCGTGCTCCAAAATGGGCAACAGCATTTAAATTTCCTCCAGAGGAAGTTTGGTCAGTATTAAATAGTGTTGAATTTAGTGTGGGCAGAACGGGGATTATTACTCCTGTTGCAAATATCACTCCTGTTAATCTTTCAGGGAGCGTTGTTTCAAGAGCTTCTATGTATAATTTCGACGAAATTAGAAGATTGAATATTTATTTAAACGATGAAGTTTTAATAAAAAAAGCAGCTGAAATTATACCAAAAGTTGTTAAATCAAGAAAAACATCTAAATCAATTCCCATAGAATTGCCGACAAACTGCCCCTGTTGCAATACAAAACTTGTTGAAGTCGAAAATGAGGTTGGCATATATTGCCCAAATAAAGAAAGCTGTAAGGCTCAAATAAAAGGCAGACTTGAGTATTTTGTATCTAAACAAGCCATGGACATTGATGGTTTTGGTGAAAGCATCATAGAACAGCTTGTCGATAAAAGATATGTTATAAAGCCTTCTGATTTATACAAATTAACCCTTGAACAGTTGTTAACGCTTGATTTGATTAAGGATAAATCTGCTAATAATCTTTTAAATGCTATTGAACAATCTAAAGATTGTATTTTATCTAAATTTATCAATGCTCTTGGTATAAGATTTGTAGGTAAGGAATCAAGCGATATTTTAGCGCAGCATTTTAATGATATTGATGCTCTTAAAGAAGCTAGTTATGATGAACTATCTTCAATTGAGGGGATTGGAGTTAAAATGGCTCAGAGCATTGTTCAATATTTTTCAGATGAAAATAATATTGACATGATTGATGAAATGATTAAATTAGGTCTTAATATTAAAAATAAATATAATGGCGTGCAAGATTTAAGATTAAAGGGCAAAAGTTTTGTTATAACGGGTACTCTTGATTCTATGTCAAGAGAGGAAGCGCAAGCAAAATTAAAAGAATTAGGCGCAAAAACTCCAAACAGTGTTTCAAAAAATACAACCTATGTTGTTGTTGGGGCAAATCCGGGGTCTAAAGCCTTAAAAGCACAAGATTTAAATATAAAAATCTTAAATGAAAATGAACTAATCAATATTTTAAAAGGAGAATATGATGAATAAAAAAATGGCTATTTTGGCTTTAGTATTGGCGTTTGTGTCTTTTAATGCTAACGGTTTTGCTCAAGAATCAACTCTTTCAACAGACGCTGTTATTAATCGAGAAGTTTCTCCAGATACTGCTAAAATAAGGTTGTATGTTGAAAATACGGGTTCAAATCTTGATGATATAAAACAAAAAAATGATAAGACCGTTAATGAGGTTATATCTAAAATTAAACAAAAATTAAATCAAGATGAATCTGTTAAAACAATAGCTTTTAGAGTTAACAGCTTATATAACAATAAAGATAAAACAAGCATTTTCCAAAAATATCAAGTGACTAACGGATTTGAGGTTAAACTAAAAGATTTAAATAAGGTTTCTGAAATTATAAAAATTGCCTTAGACAACGGTGTAACAATGGTTGATAGAGTTGATTTTTCTATTGAAGATGGAGAAAAGACATGTAATGATTTGATGAATTCTGTTATAACAATGGCAAAAAATAGAGCTCAAACCGTTGCGAAAGCTTCCGGAGTTGAACTATTAAAGATTAAAAGCATTAATCCATATTGTTCTTTAACTACTAATTATGTTCAACCGAGATTTTTAAATGCTTCTTTGGCTAAAACTTCTGATAGTGCGTCTTTTGGAGCGGAATCCATTGAAACAATTAACCCCGGAACAATATCTGCACGTGCCAGCGTAAATATGACATATTATTTAAAATAATTGCTTGCATTTTATGTATATTAGTGTTATTTTATAATTACCGGCACTGGATGGAATATTCTGGTATGGTTTTAAGTTTTAAGTGCTTATTTATATATTGCAAGTAGTTTATCACGGATAATTTGTGAAATATACGTTTAATAACAAATATTTAAAAGACAATTCAAAACCCGGCTCATACAGGCGCGGCTATGAGACTTTCCAAAAAGGTCTGGTTGATGATTTAAAGTTCAACGAAAATATCGTCAGGGCAAAGATTAAAGGAAATTTCAAGCCATACTATGAGACAGGAATTAAGTTTACAAAAGCCGGCGCAAAGCCGACATGTAACTGTCCATTAGATGAACCATGGTGTAAGCATGCAATTGCGCTTGGTTTTGCTTCTTTAAAAAATCATTTTTGGGATGAATATCTGTATGAAAAATTCGATATTGAACCCAATTTAATTGATGAAGAACTGCCTATGAATGAAAATCCTATGGGTGATTTTATTTTTCATTTTAATCCGAAAAGAAGGCAGAATTTCTTTTCAATTCTTGTTATGAACAGGCACACAAAAAAAGTTATTAGAGATTTAGAAGCCGTATTTAAGCAAATTATTCAAAGACAAAGAGAAGAAGAAAATTTTGAACTAAACAATTCTCAAAAGCTTGAAGTTGTTATGTTTAAAATGCTTTTGAGTCAATCCAGATTAGATAAAAAATCAGGTTGGTATGATGTTCAAATAAATAAATTTGATGAATTTTTCCGAATGCTTTCTAAAATGGATGATGTAATTGATGCAAAAACTCATAAAAAAATTCGTTTCAGTGATTCAATTTGGAATTTGTGTTTAGACGTCAATGTTTCTTATGTTGGAAATGTATTATTAAGTCTTTATTGGAAAAGAAATGACATTGATGAAATTTATCCTTTTGAAGAGGTGAGATATTTTTCACGCCAGTTAAAATGGGGAAGATATAAGGATGTAATTTTCCAATGTGACACGCCTGTGAGTGTTGTTCCTCAAAATTTAACAAAAGCAAGTTTTTCTGATATTAAAGATGCTGATGGCGGAAAGTTTGTTTATGAAGAACTTCCTAAATTAAAAGAAGTTATGACGGTTAACATGTCAGAAGAAATGGAAAAACTGACTTTTGAGAAACGCCCTCCTAAATGCATTGTAGAATTAGGTGTCGATTACGACCAGTCTTTAAAAGCATCATTAGAATTTGAATATGACGGTGTAAGAGTTCCTTATCAAAAGCAATATAAAAGCCCTTATGTTACTATTAAAGACCCTCAAAAAGACCTTTTATATTGGATAAAAAGAGATATGCAATTTGAACAGGCTGCGTATCAAATGCTTTTAGCATGCAGGTTTGCTCCTGTTCAATCAAACAACCTCGCACTAGATAAAGAATTTGCTATTGATTTTTATAATTATTATATTTCAAAAGCGGGCGATGGTTGGGAATTTATTGAAAAAGATGATTTATCGTTTTATAAGTTAAACAAAAAAGGGTTAAAGTTAATTGCTGATATTGATTTTTCTCAAGAAGGAACAGAAAAATTTGAAATTAAGCTTAAAGGTTTAGCTGATGACAAAGAAGTAGATTTTGAAAAAATCATTGATTTAACTTATGAAGGTGCAAAATATTATAATATTCCTCAAGGAGGACAAGTTTCAATTCCTGTTGATGATGTTTTGTCTTTATTGAAATCTTTTAATACTTATGATGTTTATAAAAATGATGAAGATAAATATATTGTTAAGACGTATCGTGCCGGCGTAATTTCTGAAATGGAGAAAATGGGTATTAACCTTAAAATGAGCCGTACTTTTTCTAAGTTTTGGAAAGAAATTTCAACATTTTCTACTCTTGATACAACACCTTTGCCTAAGGCTTTAAAAGCAGATTTACGTGAATATCAATTAAAAGGTTTCAGTTGGCTTTGGTTTTTGTATAAATACGGCTTAAATGGTGTTTTAGCAGACGATATGGGTCTTGGTAAAACTGTTCAAACTTTAGCTTTGCTTCAAAAGGCAAAAGAAAAAGACCAGAAAGAGCCCAGCCTTGTTGTTTGTCCTACGAGCGTAGTCTTTAACTGGGAAAAAGAAATTGAAAAATTTGCTCCTAATTTAAAATTTTTAACTTTGTCAGGTGTTGAAAGGAAGAAAAAATTCTCTGAAATTTCTAAATATGACGTTGTAATTACAAGTTATGCTTTGGTAAGACGTGATATTGAGGAGTTGAAAAAAGAACAATTCAGATATGTAATTTTGGATGAATCTCAAAATATTAAAAATTCTCAAAGCCAGACATCAAAAGCTTGTAAGATGTTAAATTCTAAACACAGATTAGCTCTTTCAGGTACTCCGATTGAAAATAAGTTAGAAGAACTATGGTCTGTTTTTGATTTTCTAATGCCCGGCTTTTTGTTCGATTTGAATGAATTTGGACATAGATTTGTTACTCCGATAGTTGAAAATGAAGATACAGAAGTTCAAAAACGCTTAAAATCACAAATTTATCCGTTTATTTTAAGACGTATGAAAAGAGATGTTGCAAAAGATTTGCCTGATAAGGTTGAATCTGTTGCATATTGCGAGCTTACTCCCGATCAAAAAGATTTATACTTACAAGTTCTTGATTCAACAAAAGAAGAACTGTTTAAATCTATTGAGACAGTTGGACTTGAAAAATCAAGAATGTCAATCTTTTCTGCACTATTGCGCTTAAGACAAATTTGTTGTCATCCTCGCTTATATGATAAAGAAGGAAAGCTTGGAATTAATGAATCAGGAAAATTTGAACAGCTGCAATCTATGCTTGAAGAAATAATTTCAGAAAAACACAGAATACTTTTATTCTCTCAGTTTGTTGGAATGCTTGATATAATTCAAGATTGGCTTATTCAAAAAGGCATTAAGCATGAATATTTATCAGGTAAAACAAAAGACCGTCAGGCTGTAGTTGAAAGATTTAATAATGATTCAACTATTCCAATATTATTGGTATCTTTAAAAGCCGGCGGTACAGGTTTGAATCTTACCGGAGCTGATTATGTTATTCATTATGACCCTTGGTGGAACCCTGCAGTTGAAGATCAAGCAACAGATAGAGCCTATCGTATCGGTCAAACGAAAAAAGTCTTTGTTTATCGCTTAATCACTAAAAACACAGTCGAAGAAAAAATTCAAGCATTAAAATCTAAAAAACGCTCATTGGTTGACAGCGTAATTTCAATAGACAGAAATATTGTTAAATCGCTAACTTATCAAGATATTAAGGATATATTCTCAATATAAAAAAATTAAAAAATTGCTTGATTATTACTCATCAACTTCAGCTAGTTTTTCAAGCTTTAATTTTTGGTCATATTCAGTAAGCATATCAATTAATTTATCTAAATTGCCTTCAATAACCTCTCTAACATCAAAGTTTTGACCTATTCTGTGGTCTGTTAGTCTGCCTTGAGGGAAGTTGTATGTTCTAATTCTTTCGCTTCTGTCACCTGTGCCTACTTGAGAACGTCTTAAGTCGGTAACTTCTTGCATTTGTTTTTGTACTTCCATATCGTAAAGTTTTGCTTTTAAAATTTGCAAAGCTCTTTCTTTATTTTGCAGTTGAGAACGTTCTTCAGTGCAGAATATCATAATTCCTGTTGGTTTATGAAAAACCCTTGCTGCTGTTTCAACTTTATTAACGTTTTGACCGCCCGCACCGCCTGAACGAGCCGTGGTTATTTCAATATCATTCATATTAAGTTCAATTTCAACATCATCAACTTCAGGCATAACTGCAACCGTTGCTGTTGATGTATGAACTCTTCCTTGAGATTCCGTTTGTGGAACTCTTTGTACTCTGTGAACGCCGGATTCATATTTTAATCTTGAATAAATATCATCCCCGCCTTTAATAGAAATAACAACTTCAGATACGCCGCCTGCTTCACATTCGTTTATTGATAAAATTTTTGTTTGCCAGCCTTTTGCTTGGGCATATCTTAAATACATTCTCATAAGGTCGCCAGCGAAAATGTTTGCTTCATCACCGCCTGCTGACCCTCTGATTTCGAGCATAATATCTTTTTCGTCCATCGGGTCTTTTGGCAGCAAAAGAACTTTTAGTCTGTGTTCATATTCTGAAATTTTATTTTCGTTTGAAGTTATTTCATTGTTAAGAAATTCTCTCATTGATGTATCTTTTTCGCCATGGAGCATTTCTTTTGCTTCTTTAATTGCTTCAACAGCTTCTTTGTATTGGTAATATATATTAACAGTTTCTTCCATGGTTTTTCTTTGTTTTGACAAATCACGGAATTTTTCATAGTCTTGGATAACTTCAGGCTTTGATAAAGTAACGCCAAGTTCTTGGTATTTTTTTTCGATTTTTTCAACTTTTTCGAACATTGAATTATCCATTTTTGGTTTGCATCCTTCCACATGATTTGTCTTCGTCGCAATAGCCAAGTCTTTCGCATTTTGGAACAAGGTGTTCTTTAAGCCATGGCTCTTTTTCTTCAACAAGTGCACACATTTTTTTAACAGCTAATCTGATTTCTAATTGTGCTCTTGTACATAGTCTTAAATTTGCAAGATGGATTAATTCTCTTAAATTAAGACTTACAACCATCGAACTTGTTGTTGCATTGGGCAAAATTGCTCTTGCATCTTCGCTTTTAATTCCGTTTTCAAGAAATTCCTGATAAAGTTTTGCAGTTAAATCCATATGATTTAAAAATTTTTGATATAAATCTTTCTTTGCTTCAATTGCTGGTGGAACAATAAAATCGAATTCGCCTTTTTCTTTGACATATCTTTGAGATTTTTGCGAAAAGCTCATATGTCTGTGGCGAACAAGTTGATGCGTTGCTGCTCTTGAAATATTGTTTATAGCAAAAGTAACTTGTATATGTTCAATTGTAGAATAGTGTCCTGATGAGATTACTTTTTTAATTAGATTTAATTTTTTTTCTTTGTCATCTGTGATGTTTTTATAAATGTCAACAGCGCCATCAGGGCTATAACAAGTTCTGCATGCGGTATAAATTACATCCAAAAGATTTTCAGGTATTGAAATTAATGTAACATCAAGTTCTTTTTTTGGCATAATTTACTCCCACAAGCTAATTCAAACAAAAGTTTATATAAATTTTTGGCTGGTATTAAGCCAGCCAAATTTAATTTGCAACTATTTTTTTTCGTAACGTTTTTTAAATCTTTCAACTCTACCTTCAGAGTCAAGAATTTTTTGGTTTCCTGTATAGAAAGGATGGCAAGCGTTACAAATTTCAACTGTGATGTTTTCTTCAACAGAACCTGTTTCAATTTCATTTCCACATACACATTTTATAGTTGTTTTTTTGTAATCTGGGTGAATACCTTTTTTCATTGTTCTTCCCTTTTAGTGATAATATCTTATAGTAATTATTTTACGTTGCTCAAAAATAATTTTCAAGCATGAAAAAATATTTTTATTAACTTATGTTTATTGTATAATAAATCTTATGAAAAAACTTGATAATATTAGAAATTTTAGCATAATAGCACACATTGACCATGGAAAGTCTACTTTGGCTGATAGACTTTTAGAAGCAACTAATACAATTTCAAAAAGAGAAATGCAGGATCAATTGCTCGATACCATGGATATTGAGCGTGAAAGAGGCATTACAATTAAATTAAATGCCGCAAAAATGAACTATAAAGCAAAAAATGGCAAAGAATATATATTGAATTTAATTGATACTCCGGGGCACGTTGATTTTTCTTATGAAGTTTCTCGCTCTCTTGCTGCATGTGAGGGTGCGTTGTTGATTGTTGATGCCACACAAGGTGTTGAAGCTCAAACTTTGGCTAATGTTTATCTTGCAATGGAACAAAATCTTGAAATAATTCCTGTTATCAATAAGATAGATTTACCTTCAGCCGATGTTGAAAGAGTTAAAAAAGAAATTGAAGATGTATTAGGCATTGACGCTTCAATGGCAATTCCTGTGAGCGCAAAAACAGGACAAGGCATTGAAAATGTCTTGGAAGCAATAATTGAATATATTCCCGCGCCAATTGATACCTCTGATAAACCTTTAAGGGCATTGGTTTTTGATAGTGCGTATGATGCTTACTTGGGTACAATTTGCTTTTTTAAGGTTGTAGACGGATCAATAAAACTTGGCGATAAAATTAAATTTATGGCAACGGGCCGTGAATTTGAAGTTATTGAACTTGGATTTTTAAATCCGCACAGAAACCAAGTTAATGAATTAAAAACAGGTGAAGTTGGATATTTTGCAGGTTCTATAAAAGAAATAACCCGCTTTGTAGGTGACACCATAACCCATGTTGAAAACCCTGCTAAGGAGCCTTTAGAGGGCTATAAAGAAGCTAAACCCATGGTTTTTTCCGGATTGTATCCTGTAAATAATGAAGATTATCAAGAATTAAAAGAAGCGCTTGAAAAATTAAAGTTGTCAGATAGCTCTATAACATATGAACCTGAAACATCGAATGCCCTTGGTTTTGGTTTTAGGTGCGGTTTTTTGGGTATGCTTCATATGGAAATCGCTCAAGAACGGCTTGAGCGTGAATACGATCTATCGTTAATTACAACAGCGCCATCTGTTATTTATAGAGTTTATAAAACTGACGGGTCAATGGTTGAAATTGACAACCCTGCCGAACTTCCTGCTCCGCAGTATCGTGAATATATTGAAGAACCATATGTTAGAGTAAATATTTTTACTCCTAATGATTATGTAGGTACTTTGATGGAATTGTGTCAAGATAAAAGAGGCATATTTATTAATATGCAATATATTGATGATATTAGGGTAAATTTAGAATATCAATTACCATTATCTGAGGTCATAACTGATTTTTATGATCAATTGAAATCTCGCTCAAGAGGCTATGCTTCACTTGATTATGAATTTTGTGATTATAAAAAATCTGACCTTGTTAAAATGGATATTTTGTTAGCCAATGAAATAGTAGACGCGCTTTCTGTAATTTGTCATAAGGATAGTGCTTATAATATTGGTCAAAAATTAACAAATAAACTAAAAGAGATTATCCCAAGACAAATGTTTGAAGTGGCAATTCAAGCTGCCATCGGCGGCAGGGTTATTGCCAGAACAAACATAAAGGCTTTAAGAAAATCTGTTTTAGATAAATGTTATGGCGGCGATATTTCAAGAAAAAGAAAACTTTTGGAAAAACAAAAACGAGGCAAAAAACGTATGAAATCAGTCGGAAGAGTTGAAATTCCGCAAGAAGCGTTTATGGCGGTTTTGTCCTTGAATGAAGAGTAGTTAATCTATTGTATTTTTATCATATGTTTCAACGCTATCGTTGTTATTGAGAGATTTTCCGGTTAAGTAAATATGGATTGTATTTCTTCTTTCTTCTTCAGGATATTCAAGAACTTTGTCATTTTTTAGATTTGAAAGAGCATTCATATAGTAATCAAAGTCTAAATATTCTTCTGATAATATTGCCGTTATTGTTTTGGGGCTCATTGCATTAAAAATGCTTTGATTTTCTTTTTGAGTCAAAACTTTTAAAAATGTTAAATTATTAGTTGCATTTTCTTCTTTTTGTTTGAATCTTGAATGAATTTTGTCGAGTTCGTCAAGTTCAAAACTTCCTAAACATTTGTCTGAAATTTTTTGTTTTTCATCTTTTGATAATATTCCTTTTGTATTAAGTAGTGCTTCAAAATCAGACATTGCATATTCTGCGGTTTGTATGTCTTCTTTTGGTAAATAAGGGTGTTCATCATCTGTTGTTTTGAATGTTAAGCTGATAAGATTGGCAAAATCTTTTTTTTGTTGTGTGCTAAAGTTGAAAATGTGTCCCCAACCAATCGGAATTGAGCCCATTTTTCGGTCTATGTCGTAAAAATATTGTGTTGTTTTTTCTGAATCATCAATAGGTGGTTTTTTGTAGTAGTCTGTTTCTTTTTTTGAATATGTATTAAAAAATTTTGAAGTAAAATACGTAGTGTTGTTAATTTTGCTAATTTGCATTGCGAATTCCTTTTCTAAAGTGTAATTATAGTTTAACACGGACATATTTTTTTTACTATTTTTGAGCGGTTTATAATTTTGGCTTTCACTCAGGCTTTACGTATTTTTCCGCCTGTCATATTCACCTTACGGCAAAAATTTGAAACGTCGCTGTAGTAAGCACTTCGTGCTTTGCGCCAAGCTCAACGCTTGTCTTTATTTTCACACACTGGCTTCGCGCATTTAAAAAAAGGGAGTAAAATTTACTCCCACGATATCAAAACACAAAAAATAACATAAATTTATCTATATACTAGTGACACAACGAACAGAAGCGCTTATTGTAGGATAGTGCATATTGTAATACCATGTACCTTTTAGTAAGTAGTAATTATTAATTGAACCGTAATCATACCATTGTCCGGACCATACGGTCATTGGGTTACAAGTATCTGCATATGCACCTTTACAAATAATTGAACCGCCACATCTAGCTGATGAATAACCAGAATATGTATCACATAATTGAAGCCCGCTTACTCCTTGTCCAATTGAATACATGCTAAATTGGCTCAATTCTGCTTTTGTCGGTAATCTCCAAGTTTTTCCCATATAATTTAAATTTTTACATATATATTCTGCAGCATAAAAATCACATACAGTTCTATTACATCCAGAGTATTCACCACCATTTTCATTATCACATATTGTGCCTGACGTGTTTCCTTTCCAACAACATCTGTTTGAACTGTTAGAACTACATGAACTGTTGATATCTACAATTATAACTCCAGATGGAATTACTAATTCGGGATGGTCACCAATATTAAATCGAGTAACTAATAAATTATCGATTTCCATAAAAACATCTCCTGTGCATGCCGGATTGGCACTTGGGTCTGAACTTAATTTATATTTATCAGCGCAAGCTGTACATTTTGATAATGTACATTCTGTGCAGTTTGTACCAAATTTCGTTGCGCAATCTATTTTACATTTTCCATCTTCTAAAATATATCCATCTTCACAAGATAAACAATTATTCCCTTCGCAAGATAAACATCCTTCGGAAATTCTTTGAGCACAACTTTGGGGCATTGTAGCTACACAGCGTGTTGATGCAGCATGATTTATCTGAAATCCGTTAAGTGTCCATCTTGTATCATAAATGTCATATATATAAGCATTAATTGCACTTGATTTATCGCCACTCCAGACATGATGAAAGTGACATTCGTTGTCTATTGCTCCATAACAATACGCTGTTCTTCCACATTGTGCTGAACCATAGCCGGCATAATATCCACAAAGCTGAAGACCACTTGTACCCTTATTTTGAGAATTTAGTGCCCAATTACTCATCTCATCTTTAGTTGCCAACCTCCAAGTATAACCACCTACGTTGAAATTTTTACATGTGTAGTCTGCAGCCCACCAATCGCAAACTGTTCTATTGCAACCAGAATAACTTCCTCCGTTTTCATTGTTACAAGGGGATGATGTTACTTTTTTCCAGCAACATAAATTTGAACTGCTTGGACTGCAGTTTGTTTTTTCGCCAACCACATTAACTCCACTTGGTATAGTTAGTGCTGTGCTATCCCCCATGTTTTTCTTTGTTATACAAAGGTTTCCAATCTGCATAAAATCAGGACTTGAACAAGTAAAACTACTGCATGGGGTAGTTGATGTGGGATCTGTCAAAATATATCCATCTTTACAACCATTACATTGATAAAGAGTACAACTTGAACAATTAGAAAATTTATCTGTACAAGGTTTACAGTTTTGATTTTCATCTAAATA